>WQWA01000050.1 GCA_009785505.1 Bacteroidales bacterium | reverse complement strand
GCCTAATCAACACTGCTCTCACACCTCGTACCTTGCACCTGCCTACGGAACTTCCACAGTATTCAAAATCTCATTAATAATGTCCTCTGTCGTGATATTCTCCGCTTCCGCTTCGTAAGTTAGACCAATTCTGTGCCGTAGCACATCGTGACAAATTGCCCGAACATCTTCCGGAATTACGTATCCTCTACGCTTGATAAATGCATATGCTTTCGATGCCAAAGCCAAGTTGATACTTGCACGTGGCGAGCCTCCGAACGAAATCAAATCTTTGAATTTTTCCAGCTTATATTGGCTCGGAAAACGTGTTGCAAACACGATATCGGTGATGTAATTTTCGATTTTTTCGTCTAAGTAAACTTCACGTGTGAGTGTGCGAGCCTTAATAATATCGGTTGGTTTCAAAATTTGCGAAACTTTTGGATATTCATTCAAAATGTTTTGACGAATGATTAGTTTTTCCTCTTCTTTTTGCGGATAACCAATGACGAGTTTCAGCATAAAACGATCCACTTGTGCTTCGGGTAGGGGATAGGTTCCTTCTTGCTCAATCGGATTTTGTGTTGCCAAAACCAAAAACGGATCGTCTAATTTGTACGTGGTTTCGCCAATGGTAACTTGGCGTTCCTGCATGGCTTCGAGTAAGGCAGATTGCACTTTTGCAGGTGCACGGTTGATCTCGTCTGCCAAAATAAAATTGGCAAAAAGAGGTCCCTTTTTTGTGACGAATTGTTCCTCTTTTTGGCTGTAAATCATGGTTCCCAGAAGGTCGGCAGGCAGCAAATCCGGTGTAAATTGAATGCGAGAAAATTTAGCATCAATCGATTCTGCAAGCGACTTAATTGCTAATGTTTTCGCCAGCCCGGGAACACCTTCCAACAAGATATGTCCGTTTGCCAACAAACCTATGAGCAAGCGCTCAATCATGTGTTTTTGCCCGACAATGGTCTTTTTCAACTCCATTGTAAGGATATCCACAAATGCGGATTCCTGCTGGATTTTTTCGTTTAACTCCTTGATGTCAATTTGTTCTGTCATAGTATCGAAAGTTTATTATATGCATTTTTTTACACAAAGATACAGCAAATTTCGTTCCAAACCAAATTGAAATGGAAAAAATTTAATCAAAAGACTGTTAATAACTAACCATTCACCTCAACTTTCTGCCAAGCTAATGCCGCCGCTCCCAAAATTGCTGCATTTTTATCAAGTAATTCAGAAACTTGCAATTCGATCTTGTTTTTGTAAACAAAAAGCATATACTCCTCCATATATTTTTTCAGGGGATCAAGTAAAAAATGTCCTGCTTTCACGGGGCCACCAAACAAAAACACGTGCGACGGGCTCGTGATACAAGCCGTATTTGCTAAGGCTAACCCTAAAATTTTTGCCGTAAAATCGAACGTTTCGATAGCAATCGGATTTCCTTTTTCGGCTTCGAGCATTATTTCGTAACTACCGGTACTCTCAAGTTTTTGCCCTGTGTGCTTTTCGGTCAATTCAATAAATGTTTTTGCAATTCCGGAGGCAGAAGTATAAGTTTCCAAACAACCTCTTCGTCCGCAACCACACATTCTGCCTTCCGGCAAAACTATGGTATGCCCTAATTCTCCGGCAAAACTATCGTGCCCGTAAACTAATTCTCCATTTGCGACAAATCCGCTACCAACACCCGTTCCAAGCGTTACCATGAAAAAATTCTTCAAGCCTTTTGCGCCACCAAAAATCATTTCGCCGACTGCGGCTGCATTTGCATCGTTTGTTAGAATAGTAGGAACAGAAAAGACCTCTTCAAAACGTTTGACGAATGGGACAATACCTTTCATTTTCAAATTCGGAGCATTTTCCATAGTTCCCTCGTAATGATTGGCATTAGGGCAACCGATGCCGACTCCGACTAATTTCATCTCGTCGGTTAAAGCGTTGGAAATGATCCTCGCAAGGTCTTGAATAAAAATCTCTCCGTCATCGTATTTTGCAGTTTTCAAACTGTCCGAAGCAAGAATTACGCCTTCACGATCAGTCAAACCAAACACTGTATTGGTACCGCCAATATCAATACCTGCAACAACTTCTTTCATAGTTTTCGCTTTTTGTGATTTTCGTTTTTTACGTTTTTTCAGCCATTTTTCATGGAGCCTGGCAAATATAGCAATTATAATCAAGATTGTAACTATCATAACAGCGCAAAGATACGAAAAATTATTGAATGTTCAAAACCTTGTGAAGCTGTAAGGATAATCGCCATTTGGGATTTTTCAGAATGTAATCAATGATGGATTTTGTGATATTTTTTTCTTCCGACCATTCAGCCTGCAAAAACAATTTACAATTCGGATTAACCTGTTGTGCCTGCATTTCGGCAAACTCAAAATCGTCCGAATTTTCAATAACTATTTTCAGTTCATTTGCCTTTGCATAATTTTCCGCAAATGGAAAACACTTTTTCTTTGGCGACAAGCAAATCCAATCAAAATCTCCGCTAAACTTTGCTGCTCCTGATGTTTCGAGCCATAAATTCACATTTGGAATATGCGTGCGAATTGTTTTGCAAAGTTCGTTTAAATCGTGTAAAAGTGGCTCGCCACCTGTAATTACAACATTCTTCGCACAGTCATCTCGAGCGAAGTTGAGACAACCCCTTACTATTTCTGTAATTTCTTCAGATGACAGTTCTTCTGCGTTTTCACGATCCCAAGAATTCTTCGAGTCGCAAAAAGCGCATTGCACACTGCAACCGCTCAATCTTAAAAAATATGCAGGTTTTCCGGCGTTTGCTCCCTCACCTTGAAGGGAGTAGAAATATTCGACGATTGGGTACTGTTTCATTCTGCAAAGATACAAAAAAAATCCCACTTTTCAGCGGGATCTTTTTATTGTTAACGCATACGGCGCTCTTTAATTCTGGCTTTCTTACCGGTAAGTTTACGTAGATAGAAAATTCTCGCTCTGCGAACGACACCACGTTTATTCACTTCGATTTTGTCAATAAACGGCGAACAATCCGGAAAGATACGCTCAACACCAACGTTTCCTGACATTTTACGAACGGTAAATGTTGCGGTAGTTCCGCTGCCTGCACGTTGTAAAACAACACCTTGATATTGCTGAATACGTTCCTTATTACCTTCTTTGATTTTATAATGAACTGTAACTGTATCGCCGGCTTTGAAAGCAGGAAGATCATTACGTTCAACTAAAGAATCCACATATTGCATGAGTTCTGGTTTCATAGTAATTTGCTTTTTTTTGGGTTTCTGATCGTCATTCCCGCGAAAGCGGGAATCCCCTTGATGAGGGAGATTGCGGGTCAAGCCCGCAATGACAGTTTATTACTTTACGCTATCAACGATAGCCTTGAACGCTTGAGGATGATTCATCGCCAAATCAGCCAAAACCTTACGGTTTAGTTGAATGTTTTTGGCGTGAAGTGCGCCCATAAATTTGGAATATGATAATCCAAATTGACGGCATCCTGCGTTAATACGTACAATCCAAAGATTGCGGAAACTGCGTTTTTTTACTTTACGGTCGCGATAAGCGTACAATAAGCCTTTCTCTAACGAGTTTTTAGCTACTGTCCAAACATTTTTTCTGCGGCCAAACTGACCTTTGGTCAATTTCAATGCTTTTTTTCT
>WQWA01000049.1 GCA_009785505.1 Bacteroidales bacterium | reverse complement strand
ACCGGAGAAAAATCTTATTCTCGTAAAAGGCTCTGTTCCCGGTCCAAAAGGTTCATATTTAAAATTAGAAAGATGGAGTTAAAAGTATTAAACATTGAGGGAAAAGAAACCGGAAAACAGGTTGCTCTCAGCGATGAAATTGTTGGTATTGAGCCTAACGACCACGCCATTTATTTGGATGTGAAACAATATTTGGCAAACCAACGTCAAGGTACGCATAAAGCCAAAGAAAAATGGGAAATCACGGGTTCCACACGCAAACTTCGCAAACAAAAAGGCGGTGGTTCAGCACGTGTTGGAAGTATCAAGTCTCCACTATTTCGTGGTGGTGGACGAATCTTTGGGCCAAAACCTCGCGATTACCGTTTTAAGTTGAATAAAAAACTGAAACGTCTGGCAAGAAAATCAGCCTTGACCTATAAAGCACAAAAAGACGGTCTTATGGTTGTTGAAAACTTCACATTCGAAGCTCCAAAAACCAAAAGAATGGTGGAAGTTATGACAAATTTAAATATTTTTGAAAAAAAATCACTTTTGATTTTGAAAAATCAAAATATTTTCGTATCTTTGTCCACCCGAAATTTGCCACAGATTAAAGTTGTAAATGTAAGTGATTTAAATACTTATGATATTATGAACGCCAATAATCTGTTGTTTATGGAGGAAGCAATTGACGCCCTAAATGATTTTTACGCTGAAAATTAAATAGTTACAACGACGCAAAAAACAGTTCAAAATGAGCATAATCTTAAAACCGATAATCACCGAGAAAATGACTTCTCTGACCGAGAAGTTGAACCGCGTCGGATTTATCGTTGACAAAAAGGCAAACAAAGTAGAAATCAAGAAAGCAATCGAAGATTTTTACAATGTTAAAATAGTTGATGTAAACACGATCAGCTATGCCGGTAAAACCAAATCTCGCTACACAAAGGCAGGATTTATCAAAGGTCGCACGAACGCTTTCAAAAAGGCAATCGTCACTTTGGCAGAAGGAGAAAATATAGACTTTTATAGCAGCATTTAAACGAAATGGCACTAAAAAAATTCAGACCAACAACTCCGGGTCAACGCACAAAGTTGGCAAGCACGTTTGAAGAGATTACAACTTCAACACCGGAAAAGAGCTTATTGGCACCCGCCAGAAAATCGGGAGGAAGAAACAATAGAGGTAAGATGACAATCCGCTACGTAGGTGGAGGTCACAAACAACGTTACCGCATTATTGATTTCAAACGTGATAAAGACGGTATCCCGGCAACAGTAAAAACTATTGAATACGATCCGAACCGTACTGCACGTATTGCTTTGTTGGTTTATGCCGATGGAGAAAAACGCTACATTATCGCACCAAACGGTTTGAAAGTAGGACAGCAATTGATGAGTGGAAAAGGTGCTTCACCTGATGTAGGAAATGCGTTGTTCATGAGTGAAATTCCTTTAGGAACAATCATTCACAGCATCGAAATGCGTCCGGGACAAGGAGCGAAAATCGCTCGTAGTGCAGGAACTAACGCACAATTGATGAGCCGTGAAGATAAGTATGCAATTATCAAATTGCCTTCCGGTGAAATGCGTAAAATGTTGCAGGCTTGTAAAGCGGTAGTAGGTGTTACATCGAATATTGACCACCAATTGGAAGTTTCCGGAAAAGCCGGCCGCTCACGTTGGTTAGGTCGTCGCCCGAGAGTTCGTGGTGTAGCTATGAACCCTGTTGATCACCCAATGGGTGGTGGTGAAGGTCGTGCAACCGGAGGACACCCACGCTCACGCAACGGTATGCCGGCTAAAGGTTATAAAACCCGTAGCAAGAAAAATCAATCCAATAAATTCATCATCGAAAGACGTAAAAAATAATAAGTTATGAGTCGATCATTAAAAAAAGGACCGTATATCCATCATAGCCTTGAGAAAAAAGTTCTTGCGGCACAGGGAAGCAAAAAGAAAGTAACCATCAAAACATGGTCACGCGCTTCGATGATTTCTCCTGACTTCGTTGGACAAACCATCGCAGTTCACAATGGAAATAAATTCATTCCGGTTTTCGTTACAGAAAATATGGTAGGACACAAATTAGGAGAATTTGCACCAACCCGCATTTTCCGTGGACACGCCGGCAACAAAGATAAAGGTAAACGATAATAAATAATGTGTAAAGACGCACGGCCGTGCGTCTCAACAAATGATAAAAAACTATGGGATCAAGAAAACGCAATAGCGCAGAAGCTCGCAAAGAAGCCAAAAAAACAACATATGTTGCTAAGTTGGTGGACAACCCGACTTCACCCCGAAAAACGCGCTTAACCGCAGATTTAATTCGTGGCTTAGACGTAGAAAAAGCTTTGAATATCCTGCAATTCAGCCAACGTGAGGCGGCTCCGAAAATGGCTAAATTGTTACGCTCGGCGATTGCCAATTGGCAAAACAAAAACGAAGGTTCTCGCATGGAAGATGCACAACTTTACATCAAAGAACTCTTTGTCGACGGAGGTCGTATGCTTAAACGTCTTCGTCCGGCTCCACAAGGTCGCGGACATCGTATCCGCAAACGTTCGAATCACATCACACTCATTTTGGGAAGTCGTGCAGAACAACTTAAAGCGGTAGCGGAACAAGCAACAGAAGTAGAATCAACAGAAACAGAAAATCAATAATTCATGGGAACTAAAACAAACCCGATAGGTAATAGAGTAGGTATCATCCGCGGATGGGACTCCAATTGGTTTGGCGGAAAACGCTTCGAAAGCAAATTGGTTGAGGACGACAAAATTCGTAAGTACGTTAATGCTCGTTTGACAAAAGCGGGTATCGCAAAAGTCAATATTGAACGTACACTAAAGCTTGTAACCGTTACAATTCACGCGGCTCGTCCGGGTATGATTATTGGTAAAGCCGGCTCGGAAGTGGACAAACTAAAAGAGGAATTGAAGAAAATCACTCAAAAAGAGATCCAAATCAATATTTCCGAAGTGAAACGTCCGGAATTAGATGCTTTGCTTACTGCAGCTTCAGTGGCTCGTCAGTTGGAAGGTCGCGTATCATACAGAAAAGCGATTAAAACTGCGATTTCATCAGCCATGCGTATGGGTGCGGAAGGTATTAAAGTACAAATTTCAGGTCGTTTGGGCGGTGCTGAAATGGCACGTACCGAGCACTTCAAAGAAGGTCGTACACCTTTGCACACATTGCGTGCAGATATTGATTACGCTTTAGCGGAAGCTCACACAACTTACGGTCGTTTGGGTATCAAAGTGTGGATTTGCAAAGGTATCGTTTACGGAAAACGCGAAATAGTTCCGGCATTCAGTGGAATCAGCGCAGACAAGCCTGCGACAGGTGGTGGCGAACGCAGAGGTGGCGGCAGAGGAGATGGCGGTGGTCGTGGTAGAAGAAAACCGGTAGATAAATAGGTAAAAGGCAAAGGGCGAAAGGTAAAAGGTGAGAACAAAAACCTTTAACCCTTGACCTTAACCTTTGACCAGATAACGAAAATAGAAAAAAGCAAAATAACATAAGACAATGTTACAACCGAAAAAAAACAAATTCAGAAAGCAATTCAAAGGCGTGATGAAAGGCAACACCAAGCGTGGTGCAGAGATCGCTTTCGGGTCTTTTGCCTTAAAAGCTTTGGATTCGGCGTTGATTACAGGACGTCAAATCGAAGCCGCTCGTCAAGCTATTACGCGTTATATGAAACGTGAAGGACAAATGTGGATTCGCATCTTCCCGGATAAACCAATTACCAAAAAACCTAACGAAGTACGTATGGGTAAAGGTAAAGGAGCACCGGAATACTTTGTAGCACGTGTAACCCCCGGACGTATTCTGTTCGAGGCAGAAGGCGTTCCGTTGGAAATCGCAAAAGAAGCCATGCGTTTGGGTGCACAAAAACTACCAATCCTAACAAAATTCATCGTAAGACGCGATTACGTAGCAGAATAACGATAAAAAAACAAAACAATGAAAGCAGAAGTTGTAAGAGAATTATCAACCCCGGAAATCAAGGAGCGTTTGGAAGAGGAAAGAAAAGGCCTCACCAGATTGAAGATGAATCATGCTATCTCTCCTTTGGATAATCCAAGAAAAATCGGCGAAAACAGAAAAACCGTCGCACGATTGTTAACTGAATTGAAAAAACGCGAACTTGCGGAACAACAAGCGTAAAAAATCGACCTATAAAATGGAAAGAAATTTAAGAAAAGAACGAATTGGTCTTGTCTCAAGCAACAAGATGGACAAGTCAATCACGGTAGTTGTTGAACGAAAAGTGAAACACCCGATGTACGGAAAATTCGTGAAAAAAACCACGAAATTTATGGCACACGACGAAAAAAACGAGTGCAACATCGGAGACACCGTAAAAATTATGGAAACCAGACCTTTGAGCAAAAACAAGTGCTGGAGATTAGTTGAAATTATCGAAAGAGTTAAATAGTTATGATACAAACAGAATCAAGATTGTCTGTTGCCGATAACAGCGGTGCGAAAAACGTGCTTTGTATCCGAGTTCTCGGAGGAACAAGACGCCGTTATGCGAGCGTAGGTGACAAAATCGTAGTTACAGTTAAAGATGCTGTTCCTTCCGGAAACATAAAAAAAGGAACGGTAACCAAAGCGGTAGTTGTGAGAACAAAAAAAGAAGTACGTCGTGCCGACGGTTCTTATATTCGTTTCGACGACAACGCCGTAGTATTGCTTTCGGCATCCGAAGAAATGCGTGGAACACGTATTTTCGGACCGGTAGCTCGCGAATTGCGCGAAAAGCAATTCATGAAAATTGTTTCACTTGCACCTGAGGTGCTCTAAAACCGAAAACTTACAATATGAAACTGCATATTAAAAAAGGAGACATGGTGAAGGTTTTGACCGGTAACGATCGCGGAAAAGAAGGGAAAATCCTTTCGGTTCAAGTTAAGAAAGAACGTGCGATTGTAGAAGGCATCAACATGGTTTCGAAACACACCAAACCTAATGCCAAAAATCCAAAAGGCGGCATTATGAAACAAGAAGCATCTGTGCATATTTCCAACCTTATGGTGGTTCACAACGCTGTTGCTTCGCGTATCGGTCGCAAAACCGACGATAATGGAAAATTAGTTCGCTACTCTAAAAAATCAGGGGAGGTTATTAAGTAATGAGTTACACACCAAGATTAGCTGAAAAATACCGCAAAGAGGTTACACCTGCTCTGATGAAAGAGTTTGGTT
>WQWA01000048.1 GCA_009785505.1 Bacteroidales bacterium | reverse complement strand
TAAAATCTTTTGAGCGGTGCTTCTGCCGATACCATAAATGTACGTCAGACCAATTTCACCTCTCTTGTTTTTTGGTAAGTCAATACCTGAAATACGTGCCATTTGTTCTTATTTTGTGTTTAAAAATTTGTAATTTTAGCCTTGACGTTGTTTGAATTTTGGATTTTTCTTGTTAATCACAAAAACTACGCCTTTTCTGCGAACGATTTTGCAGTCGGCAGAGCGTTTTTTTACGGATGGTCTTACTTTCATATCGTTTATTTTTTTGTTGAGACACACGGCCGTGCGTCTTTGCTTGCTATTTGTGTCTAAATACTATTCGTCCTTTTGTCAAATCATACGGCGACATTTCCAACTGCACTTTATCTCCGGGCACAATTTTGATGTAATGCATACGCATTTTTCCTGAGATATGAGCAATGATGGTATGCCCATTTTCCAACTCCACACGAAACATCGCATTCCCGAGAGATTCGAGAACTGTTCCGTCTTGTTGTATGGATTGTTGTTTTGCCATATATTGTTTTTTTTGTTTTTTTTCCATAGTGCTTCGCACTACGTTATTTATATTGTCGCCCTACGGGCGGAATGGAGTTTACTTTCACTCTTTCGTACTCATCAACACTTTTTCTATTTCGTCAAATGAAGATAGTATCTCCGCTTTGCCTTGTCGTACAACAACTGTGTGTTCGTAATGTGCCGAAAGTTTTCCGTCTGCTGTCCGAACTGTCCAATTGTCATTATCAAGCGTGACATTGTTTAGACCTTGGTTAATCATGGGTTCGATTGCGATAACCGTTCCATTTTTGAGTTGTTTGCCGTGTCCGCGTCGTCCGAAATTCATCACATCGGGTTTTTCGTGAAGTTTTTTTCCTATGCCGTGTCCGCAAAACTCGCGAACTACACTGTAACCGTTCTTCTCCGCATGTTGCTGAATCGCAAAACCGATATCCCCTACTCTATTTCCTGCAAAGGCTTCTGCAATTCCCAACTCCAAGCACTCTTTCGTTATTTTCATCAAACGTTTGGCTTCCTCGCTCACATTTCCAACCGGGAACGTATACGCTGAATCTCCAACAAATCCGTTTTTCCGAACTCCACAATCTATTGAGACAATATCGCCGTCTTTCAACTCGAGGTCGCCCGGGATGCCGTGAATGACTTCATCATTTACTGCGATACACAGCGATTTTGGATATTCACGATACCCTTTAAATTCGGGCGTTGCACCGTGATCGCGAATAAATTGTTCTGCGAGCTTATCCAACTCTATGGTTTTTACACCGGGTTTGACGTGCTTGGCAATTTCCGCCAAGGTTTTACTAACAAGTAATGAACTCTCCCTGATTTTTTCGACTTCAGTGTCGTTATATTGATTGATCATATTGAATAATCTCAACATGGGTTATCCCATTCGTCCTTTGATACGTCCGGATTTAGTCAAACCGTCGTAATGACGCATCAATAAATGGCTTTCGATTTGTTGCAGCGTGTCCAAAACCACACCTACCATAATCAGCAGCGATGTTCCGCCGTAGAACTGTGCAAATTGCGTAGTTACGCCAAATTGCATGATAATTGCAGGCAAAACAGCCACAAATGCGAGGAATATCGAACCCGGCAACACGATTCTGGAAATCACACCATCAATAAATTCCGCGGTCTGACGACCGGGTTTTACGCCCGGAATAAATCCGCCGTTTTTCTTCAAATCGTCTGAAATTTGTTGCGGATTCATCGTTACAGCCGTATAAAAATACGTGAACATGATGATAATGAGTCCAAACATTAAGTTGTACCAAAATCCGCTAAAATCCGTCAATGCGCGCACAAATCCACCAGACCCGTCTCCACCTGCAAATCCTGCAAGTGTGATTGGAATAAACATAATCGCTTGTGCAAAGATGATCGGCATTACTCCCGCAGAGTTTACTTTCATCGGAAGATACTGACGAACACCGCCATATTGCTTATTTCCAACGATACGTTTTGCGTACTGAACCGGAATACGGCGTGTACCTTGTACCAAAAGAATACAGAGTAAAATCACCGCAAGCAAGACCAAAAGCTGAATTGCAAAGACTACTAATCCGCCACCGCCTGTTTCCTCCATACGAGAAATAAATTCGGCAAACAACGCAAACGGCAACTGTGCAATGATACCAATCATGATTATCATCGAAATACCATTTCCGATACCTTTTTCTGTAATTCTTTCACCAAGCCACATCACAAACAGCGTTCCGGCTGTAAGAATAACTATCGAGGAAATCCAGAAAAACAATCCCGGTGCTGCACCATCAAACGGTGTAATTCCATCTGCAGGAACCATATTTCTAAGATTCGTCAAATAGGCATACGCTTGAGGAACTGTAATACCAATCGTAAGAAGACGGGTGTATTGGTTCATTTTCCGACGACCGCTTTCGCCTTCTCGCTGCATTTTTTGGAAGTACGGCACCATCATTCCCATCAACTGCATCACGATAGATGCAGAAATGTAGGGCATTATACCCAAAGCAAAAATAGATGCCTGCGAAAATGCACCTCCCGAGAACATGTTCAACAAACCCAAAATTCCGTCTGCAGTTTGTTGTTGAAGGGCTCCCAAATACGCAGGATCTACACCCGGAAGAACAATGAAAGTACCAATTCGGTAAATCACGATGATTCCAAGTGTATAGAGAATCCGTTTTTTCAGTTCCTCTATTTTGCTGATGTTTCGTAGGGTTTCAAAAAATCTTTTCATATCTTTTTTTGTTGAGACGCACGGCCGTGCGTCTTTACGATTATATTACAGTTACTGTACCTCCTGCGGCTTCAATGGCTTTCTTGGCGGTTTCGGAAAATGCATTTGCCGAAACTGTTGCTGGTACATTGATTTTTCCGCGTCCCAAAACTTTGACCAACGCTTTTTTAGAAACCAGTCCGTTCGCTGCCAATACCTCTATGTTGATTTCTGTGATGTTTTTCGTTTCGATCAATTTTTGGAGAGCATCCAAGTTGATTGCGTCGTATTCTACACGATTGATATTTTTGAATCCACCTTTCGGAATACGTCTGTAAAGAGGCATCTGCCCTCCTTCAAAACCGGCTTTACGGCTGTATCCTGAACGCGATTGAGCGCCTTTATGACCACGACCGGCAGTTTTTCCATTACCCGATCCGTAGCCGCGTCCAACTCGGTAATTCTTTTTTATCGACCCTTTTGCGGGTGTTAAGTTTGATAATTCCATGGTATTAAATTTCTTCTACTTTTACTAAATGAGCGACTTTTGCAATCATACCTTCGATTTGCGGTGTGAGTGTATGTTCGTTGCTACTGCTGATACGTCCCAAGCCCAACGCTTCTAGTGTGCGTTTTTGGCGTTCGGGGCGACCGATTCTGCTTTTTACAAGGGTTACTTTTACCTTTTTCATTATTCTTTGATTAACCGTTAAATACTCGATTCATTCCAATACCGCGAAGTTCTGCAACTGTATGCGCATCGCGAAGTTGCATTAAAGCGTTAATTGTTGCTTTCACTACTGAGTGAGGATTCGAAGAACCTTTGGATTTCGCCAAAACGTCTTTTACACCAACGCTTTCCAAAACCGCACGCATCGCACCACCGGCGATTACGCCCGTACCATGAGAAGCAGGCTTCAAAAATACTTGTGCTCCGCTGTACTTTCCAACTTGTTCGTGAGGAACTGTTCCTTTCAAAATTGGCACTTTGATCAAATTTTTCTTTGCGTCGCTAACACCTTTCGCCACAGCGGCTTGAACTTCTTTAGCTTTACCTAAACCATAGCCGACTACGCCATTTTCGTTTCCTACAACAACAATTGCCGAGAAACTAAATGCACGACCTCCTTTGGTTACTTTTGTAACACGATTCACAGCCACGAGTTTGTCTTTGAACTCGATCTCGCTGGATTTTACTCTTTTTACGTTTGCGTCTGTCATAGTCTGATTAGATTAAAATTTAAGTCCGCCTTCGCGAGCTGCTTCTGCTAAGGCTTTTACTCGTCCGTGATACAAATAGCCGCTTCGGTCAAAAACTACTGTGGTGATACCCGCTGCCAATGCTTTAGCGGCGATCGCTTTGCCCACCTCTTTAGCAAGCTCGGTTTTTGTTCCTTTCGCAGAGAAATCTTTGTCGCGAGATGAGGCAGCAACCAAAGTTTTTCCGTCCAAATCATTGATGATTTGAGCGTAGATGTCTCTGTTGCTACGGAAAACCGACAAGCGAGGAGTTGCCTCCGTACCTTGGATTTTCTTGCGAAGACGCATTTTGATGCGTTGTCTTCTGTATTGTTTTTTGATTGACATTTTATTTGATATTTTTTTATCGACGTATGGATTTTGCCATACATCCCTTTATTATTTACTTGATGCTGATTTACCGGCTTTTCTACGCAATACTTCGCCTTGGAATTTGATACCTTTTCCTTTGTATGGCTCAGGCTTGCGGAACGAACGAACTTTTGCCACAACCAATCCTAACAACTCTTTGTCGTGAGAGGTCAACGTGAGCGTTGGATTCTTACCTTTTTCTGCTGTTGCTGTTGCTTGTACTTCTTTCGGCATTTCAATAAATAAACCGTGAGAATAGCCTAACGACAATTCTACGATTTGTCCCTCAACGCTGGCTTTGTATCCAACACCAACAATTTCCAATGTGGTTGAAAATCCTTCCGAAGTTCCTTTAACCATATTGTAAACTAACGCACGATACAAGCCGTGAAGCGAGCGGTGGCGTTTTTGGTCGGTCGGACGAACAACAGTTGCAGTTGTACCTTCAATTTCTAATTTGATATCCGGATCCATAGCCAATTTCAATTCGCCTTTTGGTCCTTTTACCGTGATTTCATTATTCGGAGCGACTTTGATTTCAACGCCGCTTGGGATGCTAATGGGTGCTTTTCCTATTCTTGACATAACTCTTCCTCCTTCTAATTAGCTTACATAACAAATTACTTCACCACCTACATTTTGCGTACGGGCTTCCTTATCCGTCATCAACCCGCGAGAGGTTGATATGATAGCGATTCCCAAGCCGTTCAAAACGCGAGGAAGGTTTTCGGCAGATGCGTACTTACGCAAACCGGGCTTACTGATACGTTCAATCTGTCTGATTGCCGACACTTTGGTTACCGGATGGTATTTCAAAGCGATTTTAATGGTTGCTGTCGGACCTTCACCTTCGAACTTGTAGTTCAAGATGTATCCTTTCTCAAACAAGATTTTCGTGATCGCACGTTTCATCTTGGAGCCTGGCACTTCCACCATTTGGTGTTTGGCCATGATTGCGTTTCTAACTCGTGTTAGGAAATCTGCAATGGGATCTGTAATCATTTTTTTTTGTTTTTTTTTTGCGATGGTCGTTGAGCGGAGCCGAAACGCCCGTCGCGGGATTTGACTTTTGATGACTCTTATTGCATCAGAGTATCGGATTTATTTATACGTGTTTTTTTCATGATGGTAAAAAAAC
>WQWA01000047.1 GCA_009785505.1 Bacteroidales bacterium | reverse complement strand
TAACCAAAATTAAAACAAGATGAAAAAAACGATGTTACTATTGGTGGCTCTGCTATTTGCAGGGGCACAAATGCTATCGGCACAACGTACTATTACCGGTACGGTAATCAGTGCTGACGACAATTTAGGCGTCCCCGGGGCACAGGTTGTTGTAGGAGGAACAACGATGGGAACCACCACCGACATTAACGGTAGATTCTCGATCAATGTTCCGACTGACGCAACACATTTAGTGTTTAGCTTCATGGGTATGGAAACTCAAGAAGTTGAAATTGGCGGAAGAACTACAGTTGATGTGACCATGACCAGTTCAGCAATCGGACTGGAAGGTGTTGTAATCACCGGTTTCGGTGCGATTAGAAGAGAGGCTTTTACAGGTGCCGTTGATGTGATTGGAAGCGACATTATTGACAGAAGTCAAACATCTAACGTAACCAGAGCTCTTGAAGGCGTTGTCCCCGGATTGCAAATTTCGGGTACAAGTGGTCAGCCGGGATCTGGTGTAGACGTTCGTCTTCGCGGTGTTGGTTCGGTAAATGCATCTAACGCTCCTCTTTGGGTTGTGGACGGTGTGCCTTTCTCAGGCGGTATCGAGCAGATCAACCCTAACGACATTGAGTCTATCGTTGTATTGAGAGATGCTGTTGCTGCTGCTCTTTACGGTGCTCGTGGTGCAAACGGTGTTATCCTTGTTACAACACGCAGAGGACATGGCGCTCCAAGAATCAACTTTAGTGCTACACGCGGTGTTGTATCTCGCGGTATTCCGGAGTACGATGTTATGAACGCTGAAGAGTACTACAGAGCGATATTTAGAGCACAACTAAACCGCCTCACGACTCCGACAGAAGTAGGTGGAATGGGTATAACAGAAGCGGAAGCAAGACAGATAGCTGCCGGTACGCAATGGGCATGGGATAACTTCAGTGCGCAATTTATGCAAGATAATAGCGTCTTAGGATGGTTAGGACACTATAATATATTCAATGTGCCTAACACGCAATTAATAGACCCTGCTACAGGACTAGTAAACGTTGGGGACGGCAGCAAGAGATGGAACGCCGATTGGCAAGATCGCTTGGTTAGACCAGCCGTTCGTCAGGAGTACCAACTTTCGTTTTCTCAAGGCGATGCCAACAGCAGTCTTTTTGCATCGTTGTCATACTTGGACGAGGAAGGCATCGTTCCAAACACAGGATTTACACGTTTAACCGCTCGTTTGAATACAGAAAGCCAAGTCAGACCATGGGTTAGATTAGAGTTGGGTTTGGCAGGAACGCATCAAACGCAGATGAACGACCAAAGAGACGGAGGAGGAGCAATTGCTAATCCGTTTGGCTTTATTCGTAACATGCCGGTAATCTTTCCATTCTATTTGCACAATTTAGAAACCGGACAACAAATGTTTGACGGCGGTGGAAACCCAATATGGGATTTCGGTAATAACGATATTTACCCTCAATTTGACCCGGGCAGACAAGGAACAACTCGTCCGTTTGCTACCGGACATAATTTGGTGGCAGTGTTACCATTGGACAGAATGATTTCTAATGTGGAAGGCTTGAATGCTCGTTTTGCTGCGGAATTCAACATTATCGAAGGCTTAACGTTCCGTACGCAAGCGTCTTTCGACGTTCGCAACAACTACGGATACACTTGGCAGAATATGCAGTATGGTGACGGTCGAGGTGTTCAAGGTCGTTTGACGCGTAGCCAATTGAAGACCCAGTCTATGAATTTTACGCAGTTGTTGACCTACACAACGACAATCAACAGACTACATAACCTAACGGCTATGATTGGTCACGATGCACACCAGTGGGAATTTAATTCCTTTACCGGACAACGCACCCATTTTCCATTTCCAACCAATGATTTGGCTTTAGGTGCAACAGTTGCTACCTTATCATCTTTTACAAACACTTACCGCACAGAAGGTTTTTTGGCAAGTGTGAATTATGATTATGACGGTAGGTTCTTCGGTTCGGCATCTGTACGTCGCGATGCATCGTCACGTTTCCATGCCGACAATCGCTGGGGTACCTTCTGGTCGATTGGTGCTGGCTGGACTATTTCCCGCGAAAATTTCTTGAATCAAGTTGCCTTTTTAGATGTTTTGAGGCTAAGAGCATCTTTCGGACAGCAAGGAAACGATGGAACAATGACCGCTGGAGCTCAAAACTGGTTCCCTTGGATGGGACGTTTTAATGCTCGTAATAATGACGGAGTAACCGGATTTTTTCCGTTCACAATGGAAAATCGTCATTTGGTATGGGAAAGCCAAAACATGTTCAACGTAGGTTTCGACTTCCGTATGTTCAGACGTTTGAGTGGTAGTTTTGAATACTATATCAGAACAAACCAAGATATGTTATTCCAAAGACCGATGCCATGGTCTTCTGCGGGATTGGGTACTATGTGGCAAAACATTGGAGAAATGCGCTCAAGTGGTGTAGAATTCCAAATGAATTACGACATCATCCATAGTGGTGATTGGAGATGGTCGGTTGGATTTAATGCAACACATTGGTCGGATAGAATTACCAAATTAGCTCCGGAAGATTCTTTGGGTATTATAAATGGTAACTTCCGTATTATGGAAGGTCATTCGGTACACGAACTTTGGGTTCGCGAACAGTATGGTATCGACGAATTCGGAAGAGTTCTTTGGGTAACGGCAAACCAAACAAGAGGTGCTATAGGATTAGACAGAGATGGAACGCCAACACACATCCATGGTCAAGCAAATATCTATGCACAAGGCAAAACTGGTGTTCCTATTGTACATGGTGGTATCAACACAACCGTGTCATGGAGAGGTTTTGACTTGTCTGTAATCACTGCTTACAGCATTGGTGGCTGGATGATTGATGCCAATCACCAAGGATTAATGCACGAAGGAATTAGTACAAATGCACGTAATTTGCACCGAGACATGCTTAACTCTTGGACGCCTGATATGGGAGCAGTAGTAGGAAGTCACCACATTCCTTCAATGAACCCTGCTTTTACAACTGCAAATTGGCAAACATCGAATCGTGATATTATCAGTCGCTCGTTCTTCAACTTGAGAAACGTAACATTGGGTTATACACTACCTGAAAACATCGTTCAGAGAGCAAGAATTCAAAACCTTCGTGTTTTCATGTCGTTGGACAATTTCTGGCTAGCAACAGCACGTAGAGGTATGAACCCGCAAGCAACGTTTATGGGAACTACATCTTACACATTTTTCCCAACCAAAACTATGACGTTTGGTATTCAAGGCCAACTTTAATAATTATTAACCTAACAAAAAAATACAATTATGAAAAAATTATTGATATTAATAGGTTTGTCTGTGGCACTAATGCTTAAGACAACAAGTTGCAGCCAAGATTTCTTGGAGACTGCACCGACTGATGGCACAACCGTAGTAAACTTAACAGCATCTTTCAACGATGCAAGATCATTAATTGTGGGTCTTAATAGAGCTCGTTTTCAGTTTGATGACATGCATACTACGGCACAGGCACTCATGGCCGGCGAATACGTTCTCATAAAGTTCTTGGAATATTTGGGGGACGATAAGTTTAATCAAGGTGGTACAAGTCAGCAAGGTAATTGGGCTTTACTTTCGAGCTTACACACTGAAATGGAGACATCTGCTATGACGGCTATACCATGGAATAGATACTATTACTGGATTCTTTCTATGAACACCCTTTTAGATCTGGTTGATGATGTGCAAAATACCACAGAAGCAGAACGCAACTGGTTGAGAGCACAAGCATTGGCTTACAGAGCATACTATTTCCACACGTTGGTAAGAATGTATGCTCCTGCCTACAATCACTCGCCGGATGCATTGGGCATTGTTTTGACTACGGCACTCCCTACACCTCCTTTTGACGGTATTCCTCGCTCTACAGTGAGAGAAAGTTATCAGCAAATTGAGAGAGACTTGCTCGAGGCTGTACGTTTAATGGGAGAGCCTGGTGTAGCAGATGTTGCTGCCCGTCCTGCTCACAACATTACATTTATCAGTACACGAGTTATGCAAGGCTTATTGTCGCGTGTGTATTTGGATATGCACAATTGGGCGCAAGCAGCACACTTTGCTAACTTAGCAGGTACAGGCGTTCCTTTGATGAGCAGAGCAGAGTTTGGCAACGGATTTTTTACAAGAAATGCCGAGTGGATGTGGGCATCGTTTGTGCCGCAAGACGAATCGCAAAGTTGGGGTAGTGCTCCGGTTTGTTTGACAAACGGACCCGGATTCCGAACGGCTTCTTGGGGATTCTCTAACTCCATCAACCGAAATTTGGTTCACCACACCGATTCAGCCAACGATGTGCGTATCGGTAGTTTGATGAGTCATTTTGCCGGTCGTGATCTTTCTTACAACAAGTTTGATTGGGGTACCTTTAATAGTGCTTATGATTTGGTTTACATGAGAGGTGCCGAAATGAGGCTTAACGAAGCAGAAGCTTTACTAATGGGCAATCTTGATATTGCAAGAGCAAGAACGTTGACGCAAGAAGTTATCAATGCACGTATCGACGATGGTGGAGCGTTTGCAGCTACCCTTGATGCTATGGATCGCTATGAACTTTTAGCGGAAGTGATTATGCAGCGCCGTCTTGAATTCTGGGGCGAAGGACATCGCTTTTTCGACCTAAAACGTCGTATAGGCAGTATTCCTGTGGGTAGCACTACTCCTGTTGCTGATTTCTTAGATAGAAGAACGAGCGGACATCCAAGAAGTTTTAATTGGCAAGGTGGTTCTGGTACTGATGGATGGTACATAACCAATCCGCAAAGCAGACATTGGGTATGGCTCATTCCTGAAAGAGAAATAAGAGTCAATGCCGCTGTTTTGCAAAATCCTCAGGGTTTGCCTTGGTAAAAAACTATGTAAAGAAAAACCGCCTCCTTTCTTAGGTTGAGGCGGTTTTTTCAACCGAGCCTGCGAGTTCAACGAAGTTAAATGTAAAACCTTTTAAATCGTAAAATCATGAAACGTTTAATCATTTTAGTGTTTTGTTTGGTCCTTTGTTGGGGAGCACAAGCACAAATCCGTTTTTCTGCGGAAAGCCCGTTTTTTAATGATGAATTTAAAGTCGGATTTGTACATTTTTTGGATGGAGAAACCGGAAGTGCAGAACTCAACTACAACCTCGTTACGCAAGAAATGCAATTTTTGGATCATCAAAATAATAATGCCGTTTTGACCTTGGTTCGAGACCCCAATATCTCACATATTACCATCGGAACTGATACTTTTGTGCCTGTTGGACGGCAAGGTTTTGCTGTTGTGATTCAGAACGGACCGGTTACATTACTGAGGAAAAAACATTTGGTTAGAGAAGAAAGGCAAAAGGGCGCTTTCGGGACTCCAACAACAACAGCTGCTGTTGATGTGGTAACTCAATTTGATTTCAACAGTATGGTAGGACTTAGCTCAGCTCCTACTCAGCTTGCAGCTCGACCCATTGATTATTTGGCCATAACCGAATATTTTTTAATGAGAGACCGCGGAGCAGTTTTAGCCACAAGACGAAATTTTCTTCGTCTTTACCGCGATGTCAGGTCTCAACTCGAAAGATTTATGAACGAAAATAACATCGACTTCCAAAATGAGCAACATTTACGAGGATTGACGATGTTTGCTAATAGTTTGCTGATGGCAAAAAGATAAAAAATCGCCTCATTTGGGGCGATTTTTTTATTTGTTCTTTCCATTTTTTTTCGTACCTTTGCATTGATAAAGTAGGTCTTAACGTGAAGCAAGAAATCTGCGACATACTGCAAAAACACTGGGGACATCCGCGTTTTCGCGAGATGCAGGAAGAAATTATTTTGTCGGTTCTCGAAGGAAATGATACGCTGGCTTTGTTGCCCACCGGAGGCGGAAAGTCCATTTGCTTTCAAGTGCCGGGCTTGGCTTTAGATGGCTTATGTTTGGTCATTTCGCCGCTTATCGCTTTGATGAAAGATCAAGTTGACAACCTTGAAAAACGCGGTATTCCGGCAGCAACCATCATTTCCGACATGAATAAATTCGAAACGGAATTGGTGATGAATAAAGCCATTACCGGTCAGTTGAAGTTTTTATATGTGTCTCCCGAACGCTTGGAAACACAAGCTTTTCTGGCAAATCTTCCGCTGATGAAGATTAGTCTTTTGGCAATTGATGAAGCACACTGTGTTTCGCAATGGGGCTATGATTTTCGTCCGCCATACTTAAAAATTGCCAAGATTCGAGATTTTT
>WQWA01000046.1 GCA_009785505.1 Bacteroidales bacterium | reverse complement strand
TATGGCAAATCAAGTTGTGTTCAACATCGGAATTCGTCAATACACATTCAGAGAGGTCAAAGAACGCGAAATCAATCTCGGTCTCGACCTTAGAGGCGGTATGAACGTGATGATGGAAGTTTCCGTTGTTGATGTAGTAAGAGCACTCGCCGGACATAGCGAAGATCCCACATTCCAAGCGGCACTCAATCTCGCTATTGAAAAACATCGAGTTACTCCAAACACTGACTTTGTGAGTATGTTTGCCGAAGCGTGGCATGAAATTGACCCTAATGCAAGTATGGCCGCAATTTTCAGTTGGGAAATGCGGGATATCAACGCAAATTCGACCAACGATCAAGTGATTCGTGCCATTCGTGCCGAAACAACCAGTGCTTTCGAGCGTACATTCCAAATTTTGCGTCAGCGTATCGACCGTTTTGGTGTGGCACAGCCGAATATTCAAAAACTTGCTCGTACAGAGCGTATTTTGATCGAACTTCCAGGTGTCAAAGAACCGGACCGTGTACGCCGACTTTTGCAAGGAACTGCACAACTCGAATTTTGGGAAACTTTCCAATTTGCAGAAATCGTACACCATTTGGTGGATGCTAATGATTTTTTGGCAACACTTTATGTTAGAGATGCAGAAATCGGAGAACTTATCGGAACTTCCGCCGAAACAGTAGCTACAACTCCAACTGAAGATACAGACGATCTTGCAAGCCTTTTCGGAGAAGATGGTTTAAACGATCCAAACTTAACTTTTGACGAATGGCGTGCACAAAATCCACTGTTTGCGGTATTACAGCCAAACCAACATGATGGAAACTCGCCAATTGTTGGTTACGCTTTGAGAAGAGACATCCCTACCGTAGATGCGCTTTTGGAAAGAGCCACTGGCAGATTTCCTCGCAATATCAAATTTGTTTGGGCAGCTCATCCTGTTGAAGCAGGTACTGACTTGTTTCCACTCATTGCTTTGAGAATAAACACTCGCGATGGACGTGCTCCTCTTACAGGTGAGGTGGTTACGGACGCTCGTCAGGATTTTGACCAATTCGGACGCGTAGAAATTTCCATGGCAATGAACAGCGAAGGTGCAAGAACTTGGAGAAACTTGACCGGAGCAAATGTAGGGCGTGCTATTGCCATCGTTTTGGATGATTTAGCACAATCTTGGCCTAACGTAAATCAAGAAATTACCGGAGGACGCTCAAGTATTCACGGTAATTTTACCGTTGCGGAAGGACAAGATTTAGCAAACATCTTGCAAGCAGGTAGACTTCCTGCTCCTGCACGAATCGTGCAAGACACGGTGGTTGGTCCATCGCTCGGAGCACAAGCCGTGCGTGCCGGTTTTATTTCGTTTATCGTAGCATTTATCATCGTTCTGCTTTATATGTTGTTCTTCTACAACAAAGCCGGTATCGTGGCAAACGTTGCGTTAATTACAAATGTATTTTTCCTTTTCGGAGTTTTGGCTTCTCTCGGAGCAGTACTCACCCTTCCGGGAATTGCGGGTATAGTCCTTACACTTGCGATGGCGATTGATGCAAACGTGATTATTTACGAACGTATTAAAGAGGAACTTCGAGCCGGAAAAGGCGTGAGGCTCGCCATAGCAGACGGTTACAAAGCATCGTATTCTGCGATTTTTGATGCGAATATCACAACGTTGCTTACTGCAATCGTACTTTATACGTTCGGAATGGGTCCGATTCAAGGTTTTGCTACAATCTTAATTATCGGTATCTGTACATCGTTGTTCACAGCAATCTTGATAACTCGTTTGGTTATCACGTGGATGCTCGACAGAAACAAGGACGTTACGTTCGATAACGGTGTCGTGAGAAATTTCTTACAAAATACGAATTTCAATATTTTGGGACTAAGAAAATACTCCTACTACATCGCAGGTGCACTTTTGGTGATTTCACTCGTTTCGCTTTCTACGCGCGGTTTGAACTTGGGTATCGACTTCCAAGGTGGACGTTCGTTCGTTGTTCGTTTTGATCAAAATGTAAACACACAAGAAATCCGCACGCATCTCGAAAACTACTTTGGAGAAGCTCCGGAGGTAAGAACTTTTGGACCAAACAACCAAGTGAGAATTACCACCAATTTCATGATACAAGAAAGTGGTGTAGAAGTTGATTCTTTGGTTGCGAATAAAGTTTTCTTGGGAACAGAGCCGTTTTTCACCGATCCGATAACGGAGGATGAATTCCGCTCGGATCATCCCGGAAAAATGGTCGGGTTAATGAGTTCCGAAATGGTTGGACCTACCATGGCTGCCGACATCATGCGTGCCGCTGTGTGGGCGATTGTTTTGGCTCTTTTAATCAACTTTATCTATATCGCTATTCGATTCAGAAGATGGCAGTTCGGTTTGGGTGCAACGGCGGCACTACTTTATAATGCTATAATCGCATTGGGTGTTTTCTCCCTCTTCTACACGATTATGCCGTTTTCAATGGAAATCAACCAAGCCTTTATCGCCGCGATTTTGACCGTAATCGGTTATGCGCTCAACGATACGATTGTTATTTTCGACCGTATTCGCGAAAACATTACCTTGTATCCGAAACAACCGCTTAATGAACAAATGAATAGAGCATTTAACAGCACACTTTCCAGAACGTTCAACACCTCGGTGTCAACGATTTTGGTGCTGCTTGCAATTTTCATCTTTGGAGGCGAAGTTATCCGCGGATTTACGTTTGCATTAATGTTCGGTGTAATTATCGGAACGCTTTCGACATGGTTCATTTCCTCGCCGATTGCATACGACACAATCATGCGATTCTCAAAGAAAAAATAATTTGTAAGGGCGGGTTTCACACCCGCCCTTTTGCAAAAAACTAACATTGTTATGAAGGTACTATTAATCAACGGAAGCCCAAAACAATTCGGGACAACATTTACCGCTTTGAGCGAAGTTGAGAAAATGTTGAATCAAGAAGGTATCGAAACCGAAGTTGTTCATATCGGAACCGGCGCAATGCAAGGATGTACGGCATGTTTGGGATGCGATAGCGAATCCGAAACATGTATTTTCGACGATTTGGTTAATGACGTTGCTGAAAAAGCCAAAACTGCCGATGGTTTTATTTTCGGCTCTCCGGTATATTATGCCTCCGGAAACGGTTCGATGATTTCATTTATGGATAGATTGTTTTATTCGCAAAGCAAATATTTTACACATAAGCCTGCGGCTTGCGTTGTCGTTGCACGTCGTGCCGGAACTACTGCAACTTTGGATCAATTAAACAAATATTTTTTGATTAACCAAATGCCGATAATTTCGACACAATATTGGAATATGGCTTTTGGAAACAATCCTGATGAAGTGAGAAAAGATTTGGAAGGTATGCAGATCATGCGAACTTTGGGAAAAAACATGGCTTGGTTGCTGAAGTCTATTGATGCGGGAAAAAAAGCCGGCATAAAACTACCCGAACAAGAACAACGTGCTCGAACAAATTTTATTCGCTAACAAGATTAATGCTGCTGCCTTATTACAATGCCGATTTGCTTGAAGCAGGCTGTGACGAAGCCGGTCGAGGCTGTTTGGCAGGACCTGTTTTTGCGGCGGCCGTTATTCTTCCGAAGAATTATCAAAACAAACGTTTGAACGATTCCAAACAACTCAACAAAACTCAACGAGATGCCTTGCGAGAAACAATTGAAACAGATGCGTTGGCGTGGGCTGTGGCTTCTGTAGGTCAAGAGGAAATCGACCAAATAAATATCTTGAATGCTTCTATTTTGGCGATGCACCGCGCCATCGAACAACTGAAAATCAAACCGGAATTTCTATTGATCGACGGAAATCGTTTCAAATCCTACAAAAAAATTCCGCATCAAACCGTTGTTAAAGGCGACGGCAAGTACCTTTCAATTGCCGCCGCATCTGTACTTGCAAAAACGTATCGTGATCAATATATGTCGCAAATTCACAACAAATTTCCAAACTACGGCTGGCTGACCAATCAAGGCTATCCCACAAAAAAACATTACGACGCCATTCAAAAATACGGCATTACCCCGCATCATCGAAAAACATTCAAACTAGTCAAACCTGTTCAACTTTCTATGATTCACGACTAAAATGGCTGCAATAATTCAAAAATATTTTCCGGATTTAACCGAAAAACAACTTCGGCAATTTGAACTATTGCCCGCTTTGTATGCCGATTGGAACGAAAAAATCAATGTGATTTCTCGAAAAGATATTGAAAATATCGTAGAAAAACACATTTTACATTCGTTAGCAATTGCCAAAGTTATTCAATTCAATCCCGGAACAAAAATTCTGGATGTCGGCACCGGTGGCGGATTTCCCGGTATTCCGTTAGCGATTATGTTTCCCAATTGTGAATTTCATTTGGTGGATTCGATTGCAAAAAAAATCAAAGTTGTTTCCGAAATTTCCGGCGCAATCGGATTGACGAATGTAAGAGCCGAGCAAGCCCGTGCCGAAACCTTGAAAGGAAAATATGACTTTGTCGTAAGTCGTGCCGTTACAGCCTTTCCAGAGTTTTTGAGTTGGGTGAAGAAAAACATCTCTAAAGAAAATCACAACTCACTTCCAAACGGAATTTTATATTTGAAAGGCGGTGATTTAAACGACGAACTTTCCGGATTTGAGCATCAAATCAACATTTTCGACATTTCGAGCTTTTTCGAAGAAGGTTTTTTCGAAACAAAGAAAGTCGTATATTTTTCGGATAAAAATTGTTACAACTAAAAAATTAGTTATATCTTGATAATTGAGCGGCGATTCTATCGCCACTCAACGGGGGTTTTGTCGCATAAACGTTGTGATATCAACTACAAACTGGCACCTGTGGAGAAATACCATCGTAACAGGACAATAATTCCATTATACAAACCATGTATCAATGCTACTACCCAAATAGCATAAAAATACCCCTTCTTTTGTTTGCAAGCCACAAAAGCAATGGCGTAAATAAACCCTCCGACAAAAGCGCAAAAGACGTAGAAAACGCTATAGATATGAAGGACACCAAAAATCAATGCAGAAATGCAAATAACAATCCACAAAGGGAAACGTGTAAATCGCAGCAATAAATAGATCACCAAAAATTGATTCACGAGAGTTTCTGTCAAAGGAACTATCAGTGCAACCACAATAAGCCCCACATAGAACGGCACACTATCTAAAAAGTCTACTGGTCCTGTTATTATTCCAAACAAATTTTCATACCAAGGTACTATTACAAAAAAATGAAAAGCAAGAAAAAGAAAATCTATCCCCAATATAATCACTATAAAAATAAAAGTGTTGTAAGAAGCAAGTTTGTCAATGAGCTTTTGCATCTGTTTTTATGTAATAACGAAGACTTAATCTGATACCCCGTTGGGCAGAGGGTGCCACGCAGAGGTTCGGCGGAGGTTGCACCTCCGTCGGACTATCATTGCAGATTTTATCTGCATTTCTTTGTTCGTTTATATCATATTTCTTCATTTTGTTTTCATTGTTTTTTTGCAGGCACAGCCTGCTTTCATAGGTTCGACGCAGGCACAGCCTACGCCGAACATCCCTAATCTTTCTTTACAGCCTCAACCGAACGGGGACGTCCGCGCTAGCGGATTTGCAGTAGTGTTTTTTTACTTACGCATTATTCGGTAGTTTCATTCTGAACAATTTCCCATACGTCAAACTTTTCCAAAGCCATTCCACCGGGCCGTATTGATAGCGTTGCAACCAAAATTTACTAACATAAACTTGTCCTGTAAAAATCACAATTGCCAAAGCCAAGCCAATAGCAGGACCGACTTGTCCGAAAAGTCCCAAACCGAAATTGTAAAAAATAAACGTGCAAATGATGGATTGAAACAAATAATTACTCAATGCCATTCGCCCTGTATATGCCAATGGTACAAGCCTTTGCATCCAATTTTTGTTTTGATACAAACGTATGATTGTCGCCATAAAGAAAACAGCAAGCCCTAAATCGCCAAAGATGCTTGACACTAAATGAATTACGGCATAGAAAGAGTATGGGTCGGTTATCGCCAAATCGACAACCATAAATTTGATGGTGCTGAGCACTAAGCCAACAACAAGCCCCCAAATTTGCATTTTCTTTATTGTGGATATATTTTCCGCAACGTTTTGAAAAAAACCTTTTTTACCGGCATAAAGTCCCAACAAAAACAGCGGAAATATAACAAAAATTGCAGTCGCGAATCCGTGTTGAAACATAAAAAGTGTTTCGGAAACTCGTTGAGCCTGAATTTCAGCAAACGTTCCACTTCCGTAGGCCTGAACCGAATTTGCAATTCGCATTTTTATATCTGCCAAAAAAATTTGATGTTCGTTCACAGCACTAGCTAACATATTTTTATCAATGCCCAAAGCCATAATGCCCAAAAGTGAGAGTATCACAATTGAAAAGAAAATTGCACCTGCCCATCTGAGAAGTGTTTTGGGTTTTCGATTGAAAAATAAAGGCAGCAAAAATCCAAGTACTGCATAATAAACGAGCACATCACCGGACCAAACAAAGAACGCATGAATTAAGCCAATCAACAATAAAATCAACAATCTTTTGTAAAAAAGGCGTATCGGTTTTCCGGTTTTTTCTTTGGCTCTTTCATAGAAAATAGCAAAACCCAAGCCAAAAAGAAAGGCGAATATGGTGTAGAATTTTCCTTGAACAAAGAAACTGATAAAATTTGAAGCGGCAATGTCCCAAAAATTTGTCCACGTACCGCTTGTGCTTACTAAACTGAAATAAATACCCGGTGGACCACTAAAAGCAATCATATTTACGATTAAAATTCCCAGTAAAGCAAAGCCACGTATGGCGTCGATAGAGCCTACTCTTTCTCGAAGTAAAACAGGTTCAGCTTTTGGCTTAGGGATTTCTTGAGCGTTAATTTGTTCTTGTGTTTCCATTTTCTTGTGCTTATTTAATTTATTCCTTCATTCGTTTTTATTTACTTTGCTTCATTGGCGGAAATACTTTGTTTGTTTCTTTTATTTTTAATGGGGGTATATACAAATTTTTTAACGAGATAACACACAAATGATGTTACCACAATTATCTGCAGAACCCTAATAATTGTACTGTATGGCTCGTAGAGAATAAAGGTAATGTCAAATATTATAGCTAATACCCCCAAAATAACACCAACTAAAGCCGGAAGGGCGAACTCTTTAATTATTGTTTTGTCTATTTTTTTTACACATTTCATAATTGTTGATTTTATGATTAATTTTCAATGCAAAGATACAAATATTTTCTTTTTTATGCAAAGTTTTGCATAAAAAAGGCATTATCCACACAAATGGCATGGATAACGCCTTTTTGCTGATCAATATCAATAAGGCTTCATCATTTTTGTTAGCAGTGGAATCCGCTATGAAAAAATGGAATTATTGCTTATTGAATCAGTTACATGGGCTGCTACTGTTCGTGCAGCATCTATAATTCTTCGTGCAGCTCTACCCAAAGTAGTACCAACACCTACGCCAAAGTTATAAACGAAACAGCAGGGACATCCGCCATTAGTTTCCATCATTTCTTGATGGCTCATCTTCTGTACGCCATAAGCGCTTAAATCAAATGTATTCATGACTTAAATTTTGTATGATTAAATTACTTATTCTTGGTTAAATTCTTTTTCAAAACCACTACTACAGCCTTGTGCACAATGTACAAGGGCAGCTGCAGAACTCAAAGCTCCTCCAATTCTTAAAGCCCACTTACCCACCTTAATAATGGCAACTACAGCGGGAGCGACTCCACCGTTAGTTTCCATCATTTCTTGATGGTTCATTTCTTGTACGCCATAGGCGTTTAAATCAAAATTTGTTTGCATGATTTTGTACGATTACCTATACATCGCGAGGTTTTTAGTTTCTATTGTCGGAAATATTTCCGACTACAAAGATAATATTCTTCCGTCAAAAAAATTGTACGGAAGCAAAAAAGATGAAAATATTTTACATCCGCCTGATGTGTTTTTCATATCTTCTTGACTCATCTCGGTTATCCCATCAACCGATCTTATTCTGAAACTAACGTCAATAATCGTGTCTCCATTATAATGAAACGAATTGCTGCTGCGACAAAATTTGATTTCTACACCGTGAGAATTCAACTCATCAATAATGTTATACACTGTACCTCGACTGACTGAAAGGCGTCGAGCTAATTCGTCCGGTGTGCCGGTACACTTTTGACGAATGAGTTTTTCTAATGTAACTAAATTTCTTAGGTGTTCCAGTTTGCTCATGGTTTTTGGTTTTTTAGTTTTTATTTTTGGGTATTACATATAATTTTACGTCTATAAGGCTGAAAGCCTTATTTATCACTAGCACGGGGCACCGCCCCGTGTATGGTCGTCCCCCCTTCCATTGAGCCCCAACGGGGCGGCATCCATTGATTGCGCCCCTTCGGGGCTTGTGGGGAGATGGCGGCGTTTTATTACACAGGGCGTTGCCCTGTGCTGATGTATTTTGCCCCTTTGGGGCGTGGTATGGCGTTGCATATAATTATCTTAGTTGAATACTTGGGTCTGTGCTTGCCAATAATCGGCATACTGTCCTTTGGCTTTTAATAATTCGCTGTGTGTGCCTTGCTCCACAAGTTTTCCGCTGTTTATCACAAAAATCGTGTCGGCTTGC
>WQWA01000045.1 GCA_009785505.1 Bacteroidales bacterium | reverse complement strand
TGTTTTTGTCGAAAGATGCTCCGTACCAAAAGGCTCTAAACGAAGATTTTCAAAGCATCATAACAGGTATTATGCAAAGAAAAGGAAAGGTGCATATCACGATTGGAAAAGCAATAAATCCGAGATTAGACACTTGTAAAGACTTGCCCAACCATAAGATTTTTAAGGGCATTGCGAGGCTGATCGATGATGAAATTGTGAACAACTACAAATTATTCGACACCAATTATATCGCTTATGATTTGCTCAATCACACCGACAAATATGCTTCGCATTACACCGAAGAAGCGAAAGAGCAATTTGTTATCCGCATGAACGAAAAGATTGCGCAAATCGGTTTGAAATTCTATCCGGAATTGTGTAAGATATTTTTTAGTATTTATGCAAATCCGGTGTTTTCAAAGAATTTCCGGAATCCGTAAGAGTGTATTGCAACATGTCATTGCGAGGGAGGAACGACTGAAGCAACCCACAACAATATTAGATTGCTTCGCCTATAGCTCGCAATGACGTATTAAACCAAGACTCCATCTTTTATCGTCAGCGTTCGATTTGAAACATCGGCGATTTCGTCGGAATGCGTTACCATGACGATGGTTGTTCCGAGTTCCCGGTTTATTTTTTTCAGCAATAGTGCGACATTTCGAGCATTTTCAGCGTCTAATTGTCCGGTTGGCTCGTCTGCCAAAACGAGGAGTGGTTTCATGATTAGTGCACGACACACGGCTGTTCGACTAGCCTCTCCACCGGAAAGCGTGTCGGGATATTGATTTGCCACCGATGTAATATCCGTCAATTCCATTAATTGTTTCGCATAATCAATTTGCGAATCGTCAGCTTTGCTTTGAAAAGCAAGAGTTGGCAATAAAATATTCTCCAGTGCAGTAAGTTGAGGAAGCAAGCGATGATCTTGAAAAACAAATCCGAGTTTTTGGTTGCGAATGGCGGAATAATCTACGCCGGATGTGTTGATTTCTTGGTTGTCGAGCAAATAACTTCCGCTGTCAGGTTGAAGTAGTGTTCCCAAAATCGAAAGCAAAGTGGTTTTTCCCGAGCCCGAAGCACCTTTAATCGCGACGAAATCGCCTTTTTCGATATTCATATTTACACCGCGAAGCACATGGTTGAACGAGTTTTCGCCGTCGGGGAATTTTTTGGTTATTTCGGATAATTGTAGCATGGTTTGGAACTAAGATTTTATTAAGATTTTGTCAAGATTATCAAGATTTAGGTTAGGGTTTGTATTTTTTGTTGAATAGTCTTTTGAATTGTAGGCTTTTGGCACCAAAATTGATTAGTAATCCGGTTTGCAAATTGTAGGCTTCTAGATAATTTATGGCTTGTGCGAAATGTACGTCCTCTAAATTAATAACGGCTTTTATTTCAACAGATATTTCATTTGCAACCAAAAAATCAACTCGCCTTTTCCCCACGTCAATACCCTTGTAAGATAATGGCATTTCAAACTCACGGCAATGGATAATGTTTCGTAACTTCATTTCGACAGATAATGCTCGTTGATAAACGACTTCTTGAAATCCATTTCCTATAATACTGTGCACTTCCATGGCACAACCGATTATTTCTCGGGTTATTCTATCTTGATCCTCTTTCACCATAAATTCAGTAATCTTTTGCAAAAATACGATTTTTTTTTGTATCTTTGCGGAAAAAATGTCTTAACCACGATTTTAATAAGATTGACAAGATTATCAAGATTGACTTAAAACCAAATAGCAATGGACAAGGAATTAGAAAAATTGGCACCATCAAAACAGTCAGCTGCTAAAACAGTGTTTGCTGCGTTCAAAATATTGAAGGAAACAGGCGGGCATCTTTCCGGTAAGCAGGTTATGGATAAAATTCGGGAAACTATAGATCTTTCCGATTGGGAAAAAGAAACATACGAAAAATCGGGGGCAGTTCGTTGGGAAACAATATTAAGATTTTACGTTAATGGTGGAATTAGAGCCGGTTTTTTGAGGAGAAACAAGGGGGTTTGGTACCTGACAGAAGAAGGAGAAAAGGCAATTATACTTGGTCATATAAAACTGCTTGAAAAAATTGATGAATTGTACAAAGCTTGGGCAGAAGTTTATCACCCAAGAAAAGGAAAGAAAGCAAAAAACGAATCAATAGAATTTGTGGAAGATAAAACTCAAATTCAAAAAACAAACCTTGATTTGTTAATGGGAGAGGCCATTTCCGGCATTAAAGATTTTATACGAAGTAAAAATCCTTATGAATTCCAAGATATGGTTGCTGCATTGTTGAGAGCTATGAATTATCACACGCCATTTGTGTCGCCAAAAGGCAAAGACGGTGGTTTAGATATAATTGCTTACAACGATCCGCTTGGTGCAACAACGCCAAGATTAAAAGTGCAAGTAAAGCACAGACCGGACACCTCTGTTCCTGTTGACGATATTCGTAGTTTGACTGGACTTCTTAACAAAGACGGAGATATCGGTTTGTTTGTAACGTCAGGAGTTTTTACTTCTGAAGCAGAACGCTCTGCGAGAGAAAGCCACAGACATATTAGACTATTAGATGTTGATAATTTTATTGCTCTTTGGCAAGAATTTTACAACAAACTTTCAGATGAAGATAAAAATATGCTTCCTCTGCACCCAATCAATTTCCTAGGAAGCAACGACTAAAAATCCTACCAATCAAAATCTTGTCAATCTTAAAAATCTTAATAAAATCCTAGTTAAAAATGTCTTGTAGTTGCGACAGCAAAAATACTAATATTGATTTCATCGCCCAAACCGATGCTGTTATTGAGCGAATCGGCACAACCCGAAATATCATCATCCCTTTGCTTCAAGCGTTGCAAAATGAATTTGGCTATTTACCATATGAGGCTATTGAGCGCATTTATGAAAAAACCGAAATTGACCGTGCACAACTCATCAGCGTTGCCACGTTTTATTCGCAATTTCGGCATATTCCTTATGGAAAGCACCTCATTAAAGTGTGTACCGGAACAGCTTGCCACGTAAAAGGCGCAGGGAATGTCATTGATGCTTTTCGCCGTGAATTGCAAATAGCTGATGATAAAATCACAACCGAAGACGAACTTTTTTCAATTGAAAAAATCGCCTGTTTAGGTTGTTGTTCGTTGGCTCCCGTAGTTCAAATCGATGAAAAAATTTATGGCCACGTACTTCCCGGAAAAGTAAATGAAGTTATCGCGGATTTTTTAATTGAGGTTGACCGTGAGGGCGAGGAACGCCTTGCCCGTGAACAACGTAAAATCGCAGGTGAAATCCGATTGGGTATGGGTTCATGTTGTCAAGCAAGTGGCTCGTCCGGCATTTTAGAGGAATTGAAAAAAGCAGAGCGAGAACTGGGGGTTGATGTTGATATCAAAGAAGTTGGTTGTGTGGGTGTTTGCAGTAAAGTTCCGTTGATTGATGTGGTGTTGCCCGATGGCTCTGTTGAGCGTTATCCCAATGTAAAACCTTCGGAAATCAAAGAAATTTTGCATCATCACTTCGAACCGGAAAGTTATTTCAAGCGTTGGAAAAATAAGTTGCTCAACAATATCGACACGTTTCACACCGACAGCACATGGGACAATGTGGTTTGGCAACCCGAACACGAACGCATCGGCATGATTGATAATTTTTTGTCCTATCAAAAACATATTTCGACCGAAGGTTGTGGTTTTTTGGCACCGTTGAATCTTGATGAATACATTGCGCAAAATGGATTTCAGGCACTGAAAAAAACGATTGGCACAGCCGTAGAGACGCACGGCCGTGCGTCTCTACAACAACAAACAATCATTGACACCATTTTGAAATCAGGTATCCGCGGACGCGGTGGCGGTGGTTTTCCATCCGGAAAAAAATGGGAAATCGTTGCTTCGACTCCGCTCAGCAATCAAGCACAGCAAAAATACGTGATTTGCAATGGCGACGAAGGTGATCCGGGTGCATTTATGGACAGAATGATCCTCGAATCTTATCCGTTTCGTGTGATTGAAGGCATGATCATTGCCGGTTATGCCGTTGGTGCTTCTGAAGCGATTTTCTATATTCGTGCCGAATATCCGTTGGCTGTTGAGCGGATACGCATGGCTCTTGAACTTTGCTACGAAAGAAATTTGCTTGGCAAAAACATTTTGGGAAGCGATTTTTCTTTCGGCATTTCAATTTTTGAAGGTGCAGGTGCATTTGTTTGTGGTGAGGAAACCGGACTGATTGCCTCTATCGAGGGCAAACGCGGATTTCCCAAGCAACGACCGCCCTACCCTGCTGTTGAAGGATTGAACGGCTGTCCGACTTTGGTCAATAATGTAGAAACATTCAGCCAAATTCCTTACATCATCAATCACGGCGCAGAGCATTACGCAAAAATCGGGACAAAAGATAGCAAAGGTACAAAAGTGTTTGCTTTGGCAGGAAAAATCCGTCATGGCGGATTGATCGAAGTGCCGATGGGCATTACCATAAATCAAATTGTTGAAAATATCGGTGGAGGCGTTGCAGAAATGAATGGTGTTTCGTCTAAACTCAAAGCTGTTCAAATTGGAGGTCCTTCGGGAGGCTGTATTCCTGCACATTTGTGCGATGTGCAAGTGGATTTCGATGCGTTTTCACAGATGGGTGCGATGATGGGATCGGGCGGTTTGGTCGTGTTGAGCGAAACCGATTGTATGGTGGATGTTGCAAAATATTTTCTAACGTTTACCTGCGAGGAATCGTGCGGAAAATGTACATTTTGCCGAGTTGGTGTTCGACGAATGTTGGATATTTTGGAAAAAATCACCACCGGAAAAGGCGAGCCCGGCGACATTGAAAAATTGGAAGAATTAGCGTTGAGTGTAAAAAAATCCTCGCTTTGCGCATTAGGCGGAACAGCGCCCAATCCGGTTTTAACAACCTTAAAATATTTTCGCGAAGAATACGAAGAACATATCAACGGCATTTGCAAAACCGGCGTCTGCAAAGACATGATTATTTACGCCATTGACGAAACTTGCAACGGTTGTACTAAATGCGCTAAAACCTGCCCCGTAGATGCTATTCCCTACACGCCTTACGAAGTCCATACGATTGATATTGAAAAATGTGTCAAGTGCGGGTTATGCGTTGATGAGTGTAATTTGGGGTCGATACATAAGGAACCTTTTGTGCTATGTAGCGCAAAAATGGCAAGCTAAACCTACCAAAAGTGAAAAATCATTTTGCACTTTGTTGTGTTATTGCATCTATAGCCATTTTTTTTGTCACAGGAATATCATTAATAATTAGCAACGAAATGGCTTGCAACTGATGAATTAATTCTGTATTTCGTTCTTTCAGTATTTTTTCGTTTACAACATACCCCTCTATCAAATATGACTTCAAAAGTTGTGTAGCCCAGATTCTGAATTGTGTACCTCTTTTTGATTTGACACGATAGCCCACAGAAATAATCACGTCCAAACTATATGTTTTTATCGGTTTGTCGGAATTTGCAATGTGCAAAAAATGCACATTGCTTTTTTCGTCTAATTCTTTTTCCTTGAAAATGTTTGTAATGTGTTTCGTTATGACACTTCGGTCACGCTCAAAAAGTTCAGACATTTGATTTTGAGTAAGCCAAACATTTTCATCTTTTAAAACAACTTCTATGTTTTTTCCGTTGCCTTGGTAAATTTCAAGTTGGCTTGTTGATTTTTCTTTTTTCATTTTCATAATCTTTGCGTTTTTTTTTAGGCTTCTACCCTATATAACGCAAAAAAGTCGATTTTCGTATAAAAATTGTTGATAACTCGCTGTTTTGTTGATAATTTTTGTGTGTTTGGAAATGTAGGGATCGAAAATTTTCAACCCCTACACACCACCTCCGCACCCTGCAGGGGTGCAACAAAAAAGTTGCTAATCTCAAAAAAAATTACTATCTTTGTGCCAACGAATAAAAACAAAATTTATGAAATAACGGAAAGCGAATTATAACATATAGCGTTGCTAAGTCTTGCAATTGAAAGTTCGATATATTCAGTAGTTCAAGTATGAGTAATGCTCGCGGAATGCGGGCTTATTTTATCTCGAACTACGGGTCGTCGAACACCTCAATTGCGGATAATGTTTGTCCGCTTTTTTATTGCAAAGGTATTGAACTCAAACTTCCAAAAATATGTACACAAACGAAAATCCTTCTTTTAGACTTTATGAAGATGAGCACAGCCGTCTATCCAAAGAAGAAAAACGCCTATCTATTAAGAAACTGCGAATGGGGCTTTGGATAGCACCTACGGCTTTAGTTATAAGTATTATTTCTATAATCATCGCTATTTTTCGATAAACAAAAACCAACATTATGAAAAAAACAATTCTTTTAGCCTTTTTTCTGTCTTTTGTTTTTGTAGTAACAGCACAGCAATATGCAGGTGTAACTACGAGACAGGCGGACATGTTCTGTATAGAATATATTGATACACGATTATTTACAATTCCTGCAGGAACATCTGTGAGAATCACTGGCGAACGAGGCGATTTTTACAGAATAGAATTTCGTGGAAGAAACGGATTTGTTGATATGCAAAATATCCGACGAGAATCAAGGCTTCCTTCACCGCAATGGGTAACACCGCAAAGATATCCCTCAACGCAATCAGGATGGGAGGCATTCTTTCTTGATAGAATTCAAGATTTAGACCCGATAGAAGGTATTTGGAATTTATCAATGACTACCCGACATGATTTTTGGCGACAAGATGGCACTGGATGGGATATTGGACCAATAAGAAATATTCCAAATCATGTCAGAATTGCTATATATAGATATGGAAATCAATTCCGATCTTCTATTATCGGGCATACTCGTGCAATACCGCCATTAACGTTTCAAAATACTGCCATTATAGGTGCATACCTTTTTGAATATTATTCTCGCTCCTTTCTCCGTGACATTGGTATTAATGATGGCACAATACGACCTGCTACCAGCAGGGGAACTGCAGTTCTTACAGGGAATGGTTTATTAGAATTTGGTGTTGAACTGCAATACAGGACAGAATCTGTGAATCAGCGTGGTCGTGTTGTGCGTGCTACTAACTGGCGTACATTTCAAGATTTTCAATTACTCAAGCTCTTGCCAAGTGTAGAAGATTTTAGAAGACACCAAGAGCAACACCAAGCATCATCCGGCACCGGTTTCGCCCTCTCATCAGACGGACACATCGCTACCAATTATCACGTTATAGAGGGTGCAAGAAACATTCGAGTTAAAGGCATTAATGGCAATTTTTCAAGAGCATACACCGCACGAGTCGTTGCACGAGACAGAAACAACGATTTAGCCATTATCAGAATTGACGACCCAAATTTTACATCGCTTGGCAGAATTCCCTACACAATATCAGCACAAGAAATGAATATCGGTAGTTCTATATTTGTTTTGGGTTACCCGTTGAGATCAACAATGGGCGACGATGTAAGCATAACAAATGGCATCGTCAGTTCTCGTTCGGGTTTTCAGGATGATCCAACTTCTTATCAAATCACAGCACCAATCCAACCGGGCAACAGTGGCTCGCCGATGTTTGATAGCAGAGGAGATGTTGTCGGAATTGTTACTGCTAAACACCTTGGGGCTCAAAATGTGGGTTATGCCGTAAGAACATCGTTTTTAATGAATCTTATACGGTCTATGAATTCGCCACCAAGATTGCCAGTAATCAATGCCGTGTCCGAATTATCGTTAGAGGAACAAGTGCGAACGTTGAGACGGTTTGTCTATATTATTGAGGTTGATTTGTGACGATTTTTCAAAACACTTTGGCATTTCGTTTTTTTTTCGTATCTTTGTACCCAAAATTTGAATTAAACATTACAAAAATATGAGTAACCAAAAATTATTCGCAGAATTTCCTCCCGTAACCACACAACAGTGGGAAGACACAATCATCAAAGACCTCAAAGGTGCCGACTACGAAAAAAAGTTAGTTTGGAAAACCCCCGAAGGCTTCAAAGTAAAGCCTTATTACCGTGAAGAGGATTTGAAAAATTTGACATATTTGCAAGCCAATCCGGCCGAATTTCCATTTGTTCGTGGCAATTCCGACAAAAACAACGATTGGGAAATCCGTCAAGACATTTGCCAAAAAGAACTTTCGAAAATCAATGCAATGGCTGTAGATGCCGTCAAACGCGGTGCTCAAAGTGTCGGCTTGATCGTGAAATTTGTAAAATCGGAGAAAGATTTTGAAATTTTGCTGAAAGATATCAATGTTACAAAGGTTGGCGTCCATTTTTTGAAGTCCGATAATTCTGCGGAAACACTAACTTTTTTCGTAAATTACCTCAACGCCAATAAGATTTCAGCAAAAGATGTAAAAGGTTCGATTGATTTCGATTTTTTAGGTGATATGCTAAAAAATGGCGGTTGCAGTTGTGATTCACAAGAAAAATGTGTTCAAACAACCGTAGAACTTTTCAATAAATTTGCGAAAGAACTGCCGAATTTTCGCTTGTTGTCCGTCAATGCAGATTTATTGCATAACGCCGGTGCTACTGCCGTTCAAGAATTGGGCTACGCCTTGAACTGGGCGAACGAATACCTGATCTTGCTCACAGAAGCAGGTTTGGATGTAAATACGATCGCTGAGAAAATGACTTTGAATGTTGCCGTTGGCTCGAATTATTTTATGGAAAT
>WQWA01000044.1 GCA_009785505.1 Bacteroidales bacterium | reverse complement strand
ATCTGTTGTTCAATTGGCGAAAGTACCACCCAGCTTTCTGTTCCAAAATTGCAAGCGACGGCATTTTGTCTAATAAAAACGCTGGACATCTGTATATAATAATTGCTTAGTTTAATTTATACTATCTTTGCATTAATTTATGCTATCTTTGCATTAATTTGTACAATTTAACAAAACAATAAAATTATGACTTACGGCTACATTCGGGTAAGCACCGACAGACAAACAGTAGAAAATCAACGTTTCGAGATCAACAGTTTTTGTGAGAAAAACGTTATGGTGGTAGACAAATGGATTGAAGAAACAATCTCAGGTTCGAAAAACATTCAAGACCGAAAACTCGGCAAACTTCTGAAAAAAATGAAAAAAGACGACGTTCTGATTTGTTCGGAATTATCACGTCTGGGAAGAAATTTGTTAATGATTATGGGCATTCTCAACGAGTGTATGAATCGTGACATTCAAGTTTGGACAATCAAAGATAACTACCGTTTGGGTAGCGACATCAATTCCAAAGTTCTTGCTTTTGCATTCGGTCTTTCAGCCGAAATCGAACGCAACCTCATTTCGCAACGTACCAAAGAAGCCCTCGCACGCAAACGTGCAGAGGGCGTAATACTTGGTCGTCCGAAGGGCAGTAAGTCCAAAGTAAAAAAACTAACCGGAAAAGAAGCAGAAATCAAAACCCTATTAGAAAAAAAAGTTTCAAAATCGGCTATTGCTCGGATTTTGGGTGTTCATCGGCTAACGGTGGCATCGTTTGCGAAAGAGTTGGTTTAAAATCAATATTTTTCTCTCTAATTGTAAATTTTCAGTATCTTTGTAGCGTCTATAATCAAAAATCAATTACTATGAACAAATGGTTATTCTGGAAAAATACTCCAATGGGTCAATATGCACTTGAAGGGATCAATCAACCAACCGGAATTTCTGAATATGGGCTTTCTAATCTACTTCCCGAAAACTACAAGTTAAGCCTACCAAGCATTGAAGAAATAGAGGAAGGTTTGAATGAAATTGACTAATTCAAAATTGTGTACGCAATGCGTACACTTTCACGGAAGAGCATGCTACACTATAAACCAAAATAGTTCCACACCTTTGCAAAGAGAAATATGAATAATTCCAAAATAACTATGGAAATAAAAAAAGCAACAGAATTTGACGACAGCATTCGTGAGAAAGTCAGCGAGTTGTTTGTTGATGCGTTCAGTAAAGATTTAGCACTGCTTCTAAAGAACGATGAAGACCGTAAAAAAATGATTGTGGCGAGTACTCACATGTTTGTTCTTGAACACGTCCGCCTTGCTGTAATTGACGGCGAAATTGCAGGGATGATTGCTTATATTCCCCAAAATGGAGTTTTCATAAAACCTCGCAAGCGAATCTTTATGAAACATTTCGGAGTAGTAAAAGGTTTTATCGTCGGCTTTATGTTTGGGCATTATCTTAAATCAACTTTGAAAAAATATCCATCGTTGAAAACAACCGAAAAAACAGCAGGTGTAGAGATGGTTGGTACAAACCCTAAATTTAGAGGTAGAGGTGTTGCTACGGCACTTCTTAATCATGTTCACGCTTTGCCGGAATACGACACCTATTTTTTGGAAGTTGTAGATACAAATACCAATGCCGTTGAGTTGTACAAACGATTGGGGTATGTGGAAGCTGCTCGTAAAAAAGCCAAAGGTGGCGAGAAAAAGAGCGGGATCAATTATTTTCTATGCCTGAAATACTCGAAAAATCAATAAAAACACATCTAATTCCTCTCGAAACTATTTGAAAAATGTTGAGAAGATAAAACGAACGCCCGATAAATTGTATTAATTATCAGGCGTTTTCGTTTTCACGTTGTGATTCCGACTGGATTCGAACCAGTGACCCACAGCTTAGAAGGCTGTTGCTCTATCCAGCTGAGCTACGGAACCATCTTTCCAAAATTTAATTTTGGAGTGCAAAGATACGATTTTTTTTTGAAATATGCAAATGAATTTTTCAATGGTTAATGATTAGTGGTTAATGGTTAATCATTGCGATTGGCGAATAATCTATTGATCATTAACCACTAACCACTAATAACTATTCCTGCAAAAATCGCTCGGCTTCAATGGCAGCCATACAACCCGTGCCTGCTGCTGTAATGCCTTGTCTGTAATGCAAATCCTGAACATCTCCGGCGGCAAAAACGCCCGGAACACTTGTTTTTGTACTGCCCGGAACAGTTTTGATATAGCCTTCGGGGTGAAGTTCTAATTGATTTTTGAACAAATCGGTGTTCGGTGTGTGTCCGATAGCCACGAAAACACCTGTAACATCAAGTTTTTTCTCCTCTTTGGTGTCGGAATGATAAAGCAAAATACCGGTAACACCGCTATCGTCGCCCAAAATTTCTTTGGCTTGGTGTTTCCAAACAACTTCGATTTTCGGATTGTCCAAAACACGCTTCTGCATGGCTTTTGACGCGCGAAGTTCATCACGACGAACAATCAAATACACCTTGTTGCATAAATTTGCTAGATACGAAGCTTCTTCAGTCGCTGTATCTCCGCCGCCAATTACGCAAACATCTTGATTTCTGTAGAAAAACCCGTCGCAAGTTGCACATGCGGAAACGCCCATGCCTTGAAACTTTTTCTCGCTTTCCAATCCGAGCCAATTCGCAGAAGCCCCGGTCGAGATGATAATGGTTTCCGCCAAAAGTTGATGCTTTTCATCAACGGTTACCAAAAACGGACGTTTTGACAAATCTACTGCCGACACAATTCCCGTGCGGATATCAGCACCAAAACGCTCGGCTTGTTTTCGCAGGTCTTCCATCAATTCAGGGCCTGTAATACCATTGGGATAGCCCGGAAAATTTTCGACTTCAGTCGTAATAGTCAATTGCCCGCCCGGTTGAATACCTTGATACAAAATGGGCGAGAGGTCTGCTCGAGACGCGTAGATAGCGGCAGTGTAGCCGGCAGGTCCCGAACCAATGATTAAACATTTTGCTGTTTCCATAAAAAAAATATTTCTGAACTGCAAAGGTACGAAAAAAAAATATAATGGAGATTTTTTTTTGGGTAGTTTTTTTGATTTTTTTTGTATCTTTGTGCCCTCAAAATAAATAAATGAAAAAATGGGAAGAGCATTCGAATACCGCAAAGCTGCGAAATTCAAGCGTTGGGGAAACATGGCGCGTGTGTTTACACGAATTGGTAGACATATCACAATTGCTGCGAAGAATGGAGGCATAGATCCTGAAAATAATCCGCATCTGCGAGCCTTGATTCAAGAAGCAAAATCGGAGAACATGCCGAAAGATAATATCGAGCGTGCGATTAAGCGTGCGGTTGAGAAAGACAAAGCCGATATCAAAGAAATTGTCTACGAAGGTTACCTCCCTCACGGCATTGCCATTGTAGTAGAGACCGCTACCGACAATAGTATGCGAACCGTTGCAAATATTCGTAGTTATTTCAATAAATACAACGGATCGTTAGGAACAACGGGAAGTTTGGATTTCGTGTTTGAGCATAAATGTGTATTCAAAGTGAAAGATAACGGCGTAAACTTGGAAGATTTAGAACTTGAGTTGATCGATTTCGGTGTTGAAGATATTTTCAAAGCCGACGAAGGCGAAATCATTATTTACGGACCGTTCGATGCTTACGGAAATATTCAAAAATACGTGGAAGACAACAATTTCGAGCTGATTTCGGGAGGATTTGATCGTATTCCGTTAGATATGAAAGAAGTCACGCCCGAACAGCGTGCCGAAATCGAAAAAGCACTCGCTAAATTCGAAGAAGACGAAGACGTCACGAATGTTTACCACAATATGAAGCACGAATAGAAGTTACAGCAATAAATCGGAATAAATTCTTTGTAATTTTTCCGCCGCAATTTTATCGCAGTATTTTTCGTGAGACAACCGCGTGGTATGTTCTTTACAAGTCTCGTAAATCACAGAATTTGTCAGGATTTTTTGCAAAGCTTTCGCTAAATTTTCGCTGTCGTTTGGCGAGTACAAAATACCTGCATCTCCGACAACCTCGCTGAAAGAGCCTGTATTCGGAACAACAGCAGGTCTTCCGGCAGCAAAAGCTTCGCTCAAATATAATCCAAAAGCTTCATCGAACCGCAAAGGCGCACAAATCAAAGAGATTTCTTTGTAAAACGTGGTATGCTCACTCAAAGAATATTCCGACCAAATCACATCATTTTTATACGGTTCTAAAATTGTGTGAATATGATTGAGAAATTTTTTGTTTTCACGGGTATATCCGCCGCCGATTTTCAATTTCAGGTTTGGAATTAAATTTTTCTTTTTCAAATTTACAAAGGCCTCTGCCAAAATATCCAATCCGTTTTCATGATTCATTCGATAATAAAAGCCAATTGTTGGATTTTTCGGATAATCCGCCGAGTGATATTTGGAAAATTCCACACCCGGATACACAACTTCAATCTCCTTTATTTCCGGAATTTTCTCAAAAGAGATAGATTTGTAAAATTCACTTGACGCAACAAATTTATTAACAAACTTCACGTTTTTTCCGATGGATTTCCATGCTTCGCGAGCATATCTTTCTTCAAGACTGTCCAGCCAAACCTCTTCGTCTTGCAACGAGCAAACGATAGGGATATTGATACGATTTTTTATCGCTTTCGCAATGCCGATCAACATCGAAGTGGAAAGATGAATAATATCCGGACGCTCGTGATTTTCAATCCAGTGAATGATTTTTTCAACTTGTCCGGCAAAATTTTTATCATCGCCTTTAATCATGGAAAGCGTCATGTTTTCCATGCCTTTGGCGGAAGTTGTTCCGGAAAAATGCGAGGCCAAACGTAAAACGGTAGGGGAGTCCAGAAATTTTCTTAAAAAATTCGGCATTTTCCCTTTTTTGAAAAATTTTTGTGCAACATAATAGGATGTTGCGGGAAAAAACAACGGCGTACTTGACTTCCACGATTCTCCGGTCAGCGGGAGATACAGAGGCATGATAGAAACTTCATGTCCGGCATTTTGTAAAGCTTGAGCGTAGAGATTATCGCGAAAACAATTTCCACAATAAAACGTATCACCTGCCCCCGGAACTATCAGTAGAATCTTCATTGTTTCATTTTATACGCCATAGCGTACAATTTCATTTGTTTGATCATGGATGTAAGTCCGTTTGAACGTGTTGGAGAGAGATGCGTGCGAAGTCCGATGGTGTCTAAAAATGTAAGATCTGCATTCAAAATATCATCGGGCGTTTGGTTTGAAAGAGTACGAATCAGCAAACTCGCAATTCCTTTTGTAATCACAGCATCGCTGTCGGCTTTAAAAATTATTTTTCCGTCTACAAACTCCGTACTGAGCCACACGCGCGACTGACAACCTTTGATTAAATTTGTTTCAACTTTTTCGCTTTCGCTGATAGCGGGACACTCTCTGCCAAGTTCTATCAGATAGTTGTAGCGATCTAACCATTCATCGAATTTCGAAAATTCCTCAACGATTTGTTGTTCTATTTCAGGGATTGTTTTCACAATTTTTTGTGTTTTTTGAAAAGATTGTACAAAGATACGAATAAATTTTGACTTCTCAAACCCTATCCAAATTCACATTCTTGCTACCAACCAGTGCATAGTACAACAAGTAAAGCAATCCGGCAACAACCACCCAATAACTGATGAGATGACCTACTCCGCCCGCTATATCAACAATCCCGTTTTGCAATAAAGGCAGAATTCCGCCTCCACAAACCATGACCATAAAAAATCCGGACGCTTTTTCGGTGTGTTTGCCCAAGCCATCCACGGCAAGCGTAAAAATCCCACCCCACATCACGGATGTACACAAGCCCAAACAAACCAGCAAAGCCGCACTGATTGGCACATTTGCCAAGCCGAATAAAGCGTAAGCGTCATTCTTAAACACCGGCATACTTACCATCATGGAACTTGGTGCAAATATCGCCGACAAAGTCAATATCAAACCCAAACAAGATGTAAAAACCAACATCGCTTTTGCGGAAACTTTGCCTCCAACCGCCACGCCGATAAAACGTCCGATAAGCATCAAAAACCAATACGTCGCTGCAATAGACGCTGCAATAGCCTCCGCATTCACAGCACCCAAAACATTCAACTGTGGATTTTGAAGCCATTTGTTCAACACGTTCGGAATGCCAACCTCAATACCTACATAAACAAATACGCCGATAGCTCCCAAAACAAAATGACGATATGACAACGGCCCTTTTGGTGTCATTCCTTTGGAGGTGGGAATCCCCGTTTCTTGTAATCCCGGCTGCTTCTCGTTTTCAGGAATGGCTGTTAGAGAAATCACAACAAATGCGATGGCAAAAATCGTCAAAGCCGCAAACATCAATGGAAACACATCGCTGATTTGTGCTTGTGCAATTGATGGAATCAAAAGACCGGTTAAAAGAATAACTGATGTGCCTGAAATCGAGCTAAATGTGCCGCCGATTTGTATCAGACGATTACTTTTATTTCCGCCACCGCCCAATTTAACCAACATCGGATTAATAACCGTGTTGAGCAAACACACGGAGAGACCTGCGATAAAAGCTCCCAACAAATAAATCCCAAAACTGCCGAAAACACCCGAAATTGTTTGAATCCCCACGCCTATAAAACCAACGGCAATCGCCAAAAGTGCAGTTTTTTTGTAGCCGTATTTTTGAAGCAAACTTCCGGCAGGATAACCCATCACAGCGTACGCAATGAAAATTGCGAAAACGCCCAAAGTTCCCATCCAATTGGCAATTCCGAATTGATGTTTGAGAATATCGCCCATCGGTGAAGCTAAATTTGTAACAAATGCAATCATCCCGAAAAGGAAAATCATTACGATAATTGCGATGATATTGCCATGTTTCTGATTTTGTGTCATAATTTTATGATTTTGATTTGCAAAGATACGTTTTTTTGTGTATATTTGCAAAAAATTAAAACAACATGAAATCAACCCCCGTACCCCAAAATGTAGCCGAAGAAGTGTTGTCCCTAAATGGCATTAAAAACATTGGACAAGCGAGTATTCGCGAAGTTAGTAAAATCATTAACGAAATTGAACAAAGAACTGATGTTAAATTTATCCGTATGGAAATCGGTATTCCCGGATTGCCTACTCCGGAAATCGGCGTTAATGCTCATATTGAGGCAATAAAAAGAGGTGTAAGCAGCCAATATCCACCTATGGACGGAATACCGGAACTCAAAAAAGAGGCCGCGCGTTTTGTGAAAAACTTTTTGGATATAAATGTTGTACCCGAATGTTGCATCCCCACGGCGGGCTCTATGCAAGCCGGAATAGCAGCCGTTCTTACGGTAAATCGTATGTACAAAGATAAAGAGGGTACGCTGTTTATTGATCCGGGTTTTCCCGTGCAAAAAGCACAGTGCACCATGCTTGGTCAAACCTATCGCACATTCGATATTTACAATTATCGTGGTGAAAAACTGCGTGCAAAACTGGAAGAAATGCTATCGGATGGAAAAATTTCGTCTATACTTTACTCCAATCCGAATAATCCTGCGTGGTTTTGCCTTACAGATGAGGAGTTGCAGATTATCGGAGAAGTTGCAAACAAATATAATGTAGTTGTGATTGAAGATTTGGCGTATTTCGGAATGGATTTTAGAAAAGATTATAGCAAGCCCGGAGTTTCGCCGTATCAGCCGACTGTAGCGAGATATACAGACAATTTTATTCTGTTTATTTCGTCTTCGAAAGTGTTTAGTTATGCCGGAGAACGCATGGCGCTTGTTGTTTTTTCAGAAAAAATTTGGAACACAAAAGCACCGGATTTGTTACGTTATTTTCAAACCGACAACCTCGGTAGGGCCTTTGTACTCGGAGCACTTTATGCGCTGACTGCGGGTACTTCACATTCTGCACAGTATGGTTTTGCAACTATGCTAAAAGCCGTTAACGACGATGTTTTTAATTTCGTTGAAAGTGTTAAAGAATATGGTAGAAGAGCCGAAATCATGAAAAAATATTTTACCGACAACGGTTTTTTCATTGTGTATGACAAAGACGGCGAAGACCCGATTGCCGATGGATTCTTTTTCACGGTCAATTATCCGGGTTACAGAGGTGACGAACTTTTAAAAGAATTGTTGAATTACGGTATTTCTGCGATATCACTTGATACCACAGGTAGTGATTGTCAGGGTATTCGAGCCTGTGTGTCGCTTGTCAAATCCGAACAATTACCGATATTGAAAGAGCGATTGGAGTTGTTTCATAAGCAGAATCTGAAAGGCTAGTATGTCGAAAAGTTGAATTTGTCTTTTTCCCATGTTGTGGGATTATTGATAATGTAGTTGGCAATGTATTCGTATGAATGGTCATTTCGAATGATGTGCTCAAAATAATTGCGTTGCCATGCAAACTCCGTAAAACCAGATCTCCGAATATGTTTTGAAACGGCGGATTTGTACGATCCTACTATTGTCCCCAATGTAGGGGCGGGGCATGCCCCGCCCCTACGATTATCCATGCCATGCTGTAGGGGCAACGCATGCGTTGCCCCTACACGTGCATTTGCGACAGATTTTGTAATTTCAATAATTCCATGCACATGATTTGGCATCACCACAAATTCATGCAATCGAACATTGTGGATATGGTTTCTTATTTGATACCACAACGTGTTGGCAATTTCACCGGTTGCAGACAAAATCATTTTCCCATTCTCAATCTTCCCAAACAACTGTTGCCCGTTATGTACACAAATGGTCACAAAATATAATCCTGCCTGCGAATAATCATACCCTTTTAGACGGATACTGCGACGATGATGTTTTTTTGAACTTGTTGCTTCCATAGTTTTCGATTTATCGTGTTTACATCTATATAAACGCAAAAAAACAGTTTTTCGTATAAAAAAATCCTTAAAAATTGTTAAAATGTTGATAACTCGTAAAATTGTTAATAAACTTGCTGAAATTTCGATTTTTTTTACATTTTTTTTTGGTAGTGTCAAAAAAATGTCGTAACTTTGCACCGCGTTTGTAGCACAAAGTATTGTGCGAAGGAATCAGGTGAAAGTCCTGAACAGTCCCGCTGCTGTAAGCCGTGAAAACAAACGTTTGGCGAAAACCACTGTGAAAAATCTCATGGGAAGGTGTCCAAACGAACGGTAAGTCAGAAGACCTGCAACCGCAACAGTTAAAAGCTTTCGTGGATTGAAGCTGAAACTAAACTGGAACATTGCGGTTCTTTTTTAGCCTTCATCTT
>WQWA01000043.1 GCA_009785505.1 Bacteroidales bacterium | reverse complement strand
TCGCGTTATTCAATTCCGCGTGGATTGGGTTGACGACAAAGGCGAAGTGCAAACAAATCGTGCTTGGCGTGTGCAGTACAACAATGCGATTGGACCGTACAAAGGCGGTATGCGTTTTCACCCGTCTGTTACGGCGGATTCATTGAAATTTTTGGCGTTCGAGCAAACGTTCAAAAACAGTTTGACTACATTGCCGATGGGCGGTGGAAAAGGTGGTTCCGATTTTGATCCGCAAGGCAAATCGGAGCAAGAAATGATGCGTTTTTGCCAAAGCTTGATGACCGAACTTTATCGTTATCTGGGTATAGATACCGATGTTCCTGCCGGAGATATCGGAGTTGGTGCTCGTGAAGTGGGTTTCATGTACGGTATGTTCAAAAAATTAATGATTGAAAATACAGCTTCTTTTACAGGAAAAGGCCGCAACTGGGGAGGTTCTATCCTTCGTCCGGAAGCAACAGGATACGGCGGTGTTTACTTTGTCGACAGCATGTTGAAGCAAGCCGGAAAAGACATCAAAGGTAAAACCGTTTCCGTTTCAGGTTTCGGAAATGTGGCTTGGGGTGCGGCTTTGAAAGCAACCGAACTCGGTGCGAAAGTAGTTTGTATTTCAGGTCCTGACGGCTATATTTACGATGAAGAAGGTATTGCAGGCGAAAAAATCAACTACATGACTGAATTGTTGGCAACGCGCAACAATGTTGTTGCTCCGTTTGCAGACAAATACAAATCTGCAAAATTCGTTGCAGGTAAAAAACCATGGGAGCAAAAAGTTGATATCGCTTTACCCTGTGCAATTCAAAATGAATTGAACCTTGAAGATGCGAAACAACTTATCGCAAACGGCTGTATCTGTGTTGGCGAACTTTCGAACATGGGCTGTACTGCCGATGCTATTCACGAATTGCAAAAAGCCAAAGTGCTTTATGCGCCGGGTAAGGCGGCTAATGCCGGTGGAGTAAGCGTTTCTGGTCTTGAAATGACGCAAAACGCCATGCACTTGGGCTGGACTGCCGAAGAAGTTGATGCAAAATTGCAGCAAATCATGAAAGATATTCACGAAAACTGCGTAAAATACGGTAAAGAAGGCGATGGCTACGTGAACTACGTGAAAGGTGCAAATATTGCGGGTTTCATTAAAGTTGCCGATTCAATGATCGACCTTGGAGTTGTTTAGTCGTTGACAAAACACAAACGTGTAAGGGCAGGTTTGAAACCTGCCCTTACTGCGTTTTGCACTAAAAATCAACATTAAATTAATGAAAAATTAACAAAAGCTTGCGTATTTCAAAAAAAAGTACTATTTTTGCAGGCAAAATACAACTAAAAAACAAAATAACATGAAAAAAACACTTATTACATTAGGACTATGCTTAGCATTCTTCGGATTTGCTTATGCACAGACTACAGAGGCAGGCACGGGACCACGCGTTGAAATGAATCAGTACGGTCAGTTGGTTGAAACGTTACCTATCGAAGTTACACTACGAAACGGAATTACGTGGTTTGAAAACAGAGAAAGAGGCTACAGGTTTTGGTTCGATGGTCGCGTTCAAGTTGACTTCGCAAACTTTCACAACCAAAGAAATGGTACGATTGCACTTCCGGATGGACAGGTTATTAATGGTGTTGGTCAATTTACCCACCCCGACGCAGCTCCCCACATGCCCGGCGGACTTTCGTTGCGTCGCGTACGTTTTGCCGTAAAGGCTCAAATCACAGACCAGTGGTATGGCGAAATTGACTTCAATATGGCAAACGGGACTTTTGGCTTGCAAGATGCCTATATTCAGTTTAACCCAAGGATTTTGCCGGCTTGGCAGTTCAGATTGGGTAATTTCAAAGAAGATTTTTCGATGGAGTATACAACCTCGTCTCGTTTTGTAACGTTTATGGAGCGTTCGATGCCTATCACAGCGTTTAATTTTACACGTCGTTTGGGATTTCAAACCAAATGGCACGATATGAACATGTCGCCTTGGCTACGTGTTTCCGGAGGTGTTACCCTACAAGAAATAGATGATTTGGAGCTACGCGAAAGTGTAGTAGTGAACCAGAACAGAGGAGTTAGAGGGCCGGGTCCTAATTTTACAGGAAAAGTGGTTTTGATGCCGTGGGCAACCAATCCTGATCAAGGTTTGCATTTTGGCTACAACATCCAACACCGTAGCGGTAGATGGATTGATGCTGAAGGACCGGTTTGGGCTGATAATCAGAGAAGCTGGTATGCTATGCGCGTCAATTCCAGAAACTCAACACACATCAATCGCACGTCGTATTTAGATACACGCTGGATAGAAGGCGTAAGAGGTAATCTTTTCCAAGGTGTCGAACTTGCAGGTTTTTGGAATGGCTGGAGATTTAGTAGCGAACTTATTTGGCATGATATGATTATGGACAGAAATCTTTGGAACTTCCCAACATTTACGGCTGCTCATGCTGTAGAGTCGGGTCTTAGCGTTCAAGAGTTAACAGACCTTTACGCACAAAACAAAAGGTTTTGGGGCTTTCATGTTCAAGCCGGTAAATTGTTATTTGGTGGAAGACAACGTTACGACATTCGTCAAAGTGAGTTTACACAGCCTATTCGCGGAAGAAGCTGGGGTGATGTAGAGATTTTGTTCCGATATGATTTCTTGGATTTGAACAACAACCACAACGATAGACCAATACACATGTTGGCGGCAAACGGTTCCGGTAGAGACACTCGTTGGGGACAAGCCGGCGGTGCGGCACATAATTTCACGTTTGGCCTATCTTATTGGATAAACGATAACATGAGATTCACGTTGAACTATCAAATTACGCAAACAGATGTATGGGCTAACGGTGGATCACACGTGAGTTCTTGGACGAATAGACATGTTGCCGTAGGTCGAGACAGAAACGGAAATTTCACAGCAAATCCACTTGCTGTTGTTGAAGATCCTGGTGTTCGCTTTAATGCACTTCAAATGCGATTTGAAATGTGGTTCTAAACCATAATCCATCAATCATAAATCAAAAAAAACATAATATCATGAAAAAATTATTTTTAGCCCTCGCAGCAATGGCATTCTTGTTCACAAGCTGCTTGGAAAATGAAATCGTAGCTACTACATCGTTGGAAGGTGTTGAGGCATCTGCGACCGTAATAACCCCTTCTGATGATGCTCAAAGTGTTGCTATCACAGCAACGGTATTAGAACTTGCACACGATCCTATCTCTACGGTAGTTATTGAATGGAATAGAGGTGGTGTTGCTGGAGCCCCCATTACAATGACCCCTGGTGCTTCGGTGGCCGGTAACGGCTTTTCTACCTTGACTTACACCGGAACAATCTCCGAACAAGACCAAGGTACCGTTGTAACTTGGCGTGTTGTGGTAACCAAAGCCAATGGTGAAACCATTGTGTCAGCAGAAAGAACAGTTACATGGTTAGCTACAGTTGTTCTTGCAGCATGGAATTATGAGAGGGAGCCTGATGTGGACAGCAGAAGACCTGATTGGCCGGCTACTTCGGGAACTCTTATAGCTGGAACAAATCTTGAGTTCTTTTATGCCAACAATGTGCAAGGAAATCCCGGGACATCTGCAGGAAACGCTTCTAGAGCAGCGATTAATATTGCAAACAATGCCGCCGGATGGTTTCCGGGTACCCAAGCGGAACCAGGTATCATAAATGCTGAAACTTCGGCAGGCTGGGTTATCACGCTAAGCACTATAGGTTATGAAGATATCACATTTTCTGCTTATCAAGCCTCAAGTAATCGCGGTCCTGCTGACTTCAGGTTGGCTTACCGAATTGGCACAACCGGAGCATGGACTGAATTTCCCGGTCAGGGAATAGTTTCCGTACAAGGAGATGATGGCAGCATGGGGCCGACTTTTGCTCAAACCCCACTACCTGAAGCTGTGAACAACCAAGCAGAAGTGCAGATTAAGGTATGGATAGGAAGTTTAGTCAATAGAAATACTACTGATGATCCTTTAAGAGATTTAGAGATTGCTGGCGGAAATACATCCATAAATAACATTGTTTTTATAGGTTTAGCGTTGTAAAACAATAACACTTCAAAAAAGGGGGCAGGGTAGTTTTCTGTCCCCTCTTTTCAAAAATAAACGATATGTCAGAATTAAAAATCGGAGAAATCTCCAAACCGCGTTTCGAATTCCGTTCGTTCGGACAAAACTTTGATAACGCATGGAAGCGCATGTCGCGACTTTCTGTACCGGTTCCCGAAAAAGTGTGGGAACGCCAAAGCGATGAAGTGTATATCATCAGTCGTACGAATGACATCAACAATACCAAAATCCGTGACGGAAAAATGGACATCAAAACCTACGTACAAACCGTTGATGGGTTGGAACAATGGAATCCATTGATGAAAGGTGAATTTCCAATCGCAAAAGAAGTTTTGGAAAACGAAGTGTTTCCCGCATTTCAAGTGGAAATGCCCAAATTAGACAAAGCGACTTACACCTACGACGAATTTATGGCAATGATCAAGGCCAACCCGGATTTGGCAGCTGTAAAAGTGCACAAACAGCGTTTCGGATTTATGGTCAACAACACCATTTGCGAAGTAGGTTACGTACTTATCAACGGTGCTCGCGTTACCACAATCAACAGCGAATCCACCGAACTCGAAGATATCAAAAAAACTATTACCGATTGCCAACTTGAAGGCGTAGAGAATATCAACTATCTTCAAGCAATCAAACGTGTAATTGGAATGACTGACAAGCCATTAGCAAACTAAAAATGGTTAATGATATCCCCCAAAATTAACTACTAACCACTAACCATTAAAACTATGCCACAAGAAATAGAAAGAAAATTCCTCGTAAAATCTGATGCTTTCAAAGCAGAAGTTTTTAAACAAACCCGCATCACACAAGGCTATTTATCGTCAGTTCCGGAACGCACGGTGCGTATTCGTGTGAAAGGTGACAAGGGATTTATCACAATTAAAGGTATCGGCAGCGATAGCGGAACAACTCGCTTTGAATGGGAAAAAGAAATTCCGGCAAACGAAGTTGTGGAATTGATGAAAATAGCTGAACCCGGCGTAATTGACAAAACCCGCTATCAAGTCAAAAAAGGAAATCACATTTATGAAGTTGATGAATTTTACGGCGAAAATCAAGGTTTGGTTGTTGCCGAAATCGAATTGCAAAGCGAAGACGAAACCTTTGAAAAGCCCGAATGGCTTGGCGAAGAAGTAACCGGAGATGTGAAATATTATAACTCAATGTTGATGAAGCATCCGTATACCAAATGGTAGCAGGTTGTCGTCATTGCGAGGGAGGAACGACCGAAGCAATCCAACATCATATGGATTGCTTCGCCTACGGCTCGCAATGACGGACAAAAAACACAAAACAACCAAATTACACTATGATTAACGACAAGAACTTCGACCCTCTCGATATGAACAACTACAAAATCCAGACGTTGGCAACACGCCAAAAAACGGGTTTTGAACAATGGATGTCACGACTCGGCATACCTATCGCCGCGTTTGTGTTTGTCTGGATATATTGGTTTGCGAGTATTCCATTTTTAGATACATTCGATATATCAAGTTTCACGGAATCGGCCAGAGCCGCAGCAAATCGTTTCGAGGCTGTAGGTATGAGCGAGTTTTCAAGACTTAATTACGCAATGTTGGCGATATTTGCGGCAGCAATTGTGTTGTGGATTACGGAATCCATACCCTCATATCTCACATCGTTACTCGTGATTTTGGCGGTTATTCTAACCGGTGTTCTTTCCGAACGAGAGGCGTATGCACAACTCGGACATCCGATTATGTGGCTAAACATCCTTTCGTTTGTTCTGGCAAGCACACTCGTAAAAACGCAGGCTGCAAAACGCTTTGCACTCTGGTTTGTTCTGCGTTTCGGAAAAAATGCTCAAGGGGTCTTTTTTAGTTTTTTGGTCATTAATGTTGTTCTTTCGTTATTTATCTCTGCAACCACTGCAAAGGCTGCAATTCTGTTACCGCTTTTTATGGTAATTGCTGCGATTTACGGTGCAACCGGCGGAGAAAACCGCAATAATTTCGGACGAAATATCGTTTTACAAAATTTATTTCAAATCAACGTTTCCGCACAAGGTTTTATGACCGGATCGGGAGCAAACATGTTGGCGGCTGCAATGATTATCGGAGCGGGCGGTTTGTTTGGGTGGTCGCAATGGTTTGCGGTGGCATTTCCGATGGCACTCTTATTGCTGATTATCGGTTGGGTCGTTGGAACAAAAATCATGTTCCGGATGAGCAAGGAGGAACAAATGCCTCAAATCGAAGGCGGTATGCAAGTGTTGAGAGACGAATTAGCCAAACTCGGTAAGGTCAAGCGTGAGGAGTATAAAGCCGTCACAATTCTTATGGGTGTTTTATTTATGTGGTTTACAGGCGGTGGTGAAACAGGACTTATCGGTCTTCACGACATTAGTGCAACAGTTGTAGCCTTTATGGGAGCAGTGGTTGCATTGATGCCGGGAGGCATTGGTGTTGTAAAATGGAATGATGTTGATATTCCTTGGCATTTGATGTTGTTTTCAGCAGGCGCCTATGTAGTTGGTGCAGGATTAGATACCACAGGGCTTGCAGGAACTGTTGTAGGTGTGGTATTTACAGCACTTGGCGTTTATGACAATACACCATTTTGGGTCATATTTACGATACTCACAGGAGCGATGTTGTTTAGTGCGATAATTTTTCAATCGAAAACGATGCGATGTCTGATATTCGTTCCGATTGCGATAGGTGTAGAGCAGCAGTTTGGATTTCCTATTATGAGCTTGTCGGTGCCTGTGGCGTTGCTTATCGAGCACGTGTATGTTCTGCCGTTCAACAGTAAACCTGCCGTACTCCTCTACAATACAAATCATTACAATTGGGGCGACACCTTCAAATTCGGCTTCACGATGATGGTGATTGCGTGGGCCGTTATGTTCCTTTGGGGTGAAACCGTGATGAGATGGTTGGGATATTTGCCGTATGGCGTATTTTATTAATTGAGAATGTAGGGACGAGGTATGCCTTGCCCAAATATATAAGGAGAAAAAAAATATGATTGATGTAGCTGTCAATGGTTGTGAAACAGCAACCGCTACGTTTGCAAATGTCAATATCTTTTTGATTTTTGGCGGACTAGGGCTGTTTCTATATGGTATGAAAATGATGATGGACGGTCTGGAATTGATGGCTGGAAACCGAATGCGTATCTACATAGAAAAGGCTACAGCTAATCGCTTTGCTGCCGTTGGTATTGGTGCATTGGTAACTATTTTGATTCAAAGTTCCACCGCTACGTCGGTTATGGCTGTCGGATTTATCAATGCAGGATTGATGTCTTTAGCTCAGGCAATCAGCCTTATTTTAGGTGCTCATATCGGGACTACGCTCACAGCACATCTTTTTGCTTTTCCCGGAATTACTACCGTTGCACCACTTCTCATTTTCTTTGGATTGATAGCTTATTTATTTTTTCGGAAGCAGACGACCAAAGATGTCGGCTTTATCTTGCTCGGAATTGGAATTTTATTTTTCGGACTTTCCGTTATGGGCGAGCCGTTGAGAGAACTTGCCGGTACCTATAGATTTCAGTCCATTCTTTCGGCTTTTGAGAATCCTTTTCTCGCAGTGCTTGCCGGATTTATCTTCACTGCGATAATCCAAAGTTCTACGGCTGCTACCGGTATTTTAATCACACTTCTTTTGAAGGGAGATGTTGATATTAGTTTTACCGTTGCTGCATTTTTGGTACTTGGTATTAGTGCAGGAACAACCATTACGGCCTTGATTGCCTCTCTTGCCGGACGGCGTGAAAGCAAGAGAGCAGCCTTGGCCAATTTGATTTATATTTCGATCGGATGCCTTGTTTTCGGTACGCTGATTTCTGTTTTTCCGGGCATTTTGAGATGGTTTGAGAATACTTGGACTAACGAGGCACTTCAACTCGCTTGGTTTTACACGTTTTTCAAGGTAGTGCTTACGTTTACATTTTTGCCGTTTGTCGGATATTTGGCATCCCTGATGTACGTCATTATGCCCAAACGAAACAGAGACGTGGATTCTAAAGAACTTTTGTTTATCAAAACCGAAGCCCCTAAATCTCCAAGCGAGGCCATTGAGCAGGCTACCGCCGAATTAAACAACATGGGTGAATTAACACTGGAAAACCTAAAACGCTCCTTGGAGGCATTCTCTACAGGAGACAGCAAAACCATCAACACGGTGGTGGAAGTGAACTCCTCAATAAATTATTTACAGCGGCAAATAACCTCCATGCTGATGGAATTGCAAGATGTGAAGTCTGCCGCTGATATGAAAAAACTCAGCACGTTGTTGTATGTTGCGGCTGACTTCGAGCGAATAGCGAACAATGCTAAAAACTTTGTGCAATACAATACACGAACGAACGAAGGCAATCTCCGATTACCGCCCGCAGCGATGGAGGAAATCAGCACCCTTGGCGATGCTGTAGTGGAAATTGTTACGCTGACGTTAGAAGTTTTTAGCACGCACTCGCAAGAACTTATCCTGCAAATTTATGAGTTGGAGGATAAAATTGACGATATGGTTCAAGTGTATTTGGAAAACCACGTAAAGCGATCGAAAACAGAAAAATCAGATCCGCGTGGCGGCGTAGCGTTTTTGGGTATTATCAACGACTTGGAGCGCTGTGCAGACCGCGCATATCACCTTGCCTCATACTATAAAAGATAATGAACATGCAAGACTACATCGACACCATTCCCCAAAACCTCATCGACTTCTTTTTAGTAACGGTTTTTTCGCTACTCATAGGGTTGTCGCAAAGGAAAATCCATCTACAAGTTGGCAGTACAAAGTTCTTCGGATCAGATCGAACGTTTACATTGATCGGGATTTTAGGATTTATTCTGTACATCTTAGAGCCTTACAGCATGAGACTATATGTTGGAGGAGGTTTGTTACTTGGTATTTTGCTATGTGTGAACTACGGTTTTAAGTTGTATCATTTCAAACGTTACGGCATCACAACAATTGTTACGGCTTTTTTAACGTATAGTCTCGCGCCGTTAGTGAGCACACAACCTATGTGGCTCACACTTTTGGTCGTAGTAACGATTTTGCTGATTACCGAAATGAAAGAAACGTTTATAAGCTTTGCCAAAAAATTCAACAACGATGAGTTTACGAACTTAGCAAAGTTTATTTTGATTATTGGTATTGTTTTACCCATGCTTCCCGATACACCGATTATCGAAGGAGTTTCGCTGACACCTTACAGGATCTGGTTGGCAACCGTAGTAATTACAACCATTTCGTATGTGTCATACTTGTTGCATAAATTTGTGTTTCCGAAATCGGGCATTATCCTTTCGGGCATATTGGGCGGGATCTACAGCAGTACGGCAACCGTTATTATTTTAGCCAAAAAATGCAAAACAGCGCCGGAAGGCCAAGTTCAAGAATATGCAGTAGCCGCAATAGCAGCAATTAGCACAATGTATTTACGTGTGCTGATTTTGGTTTCAATTTTTAATCAAGAGCTGTTTGCAAAATTGGCGGTTTTTTTCCTAATTATGACCGCTGTTTGTATTGCAATAGCCACATTTTTGTACTTCTACAAACGAGGTAAACATGAAGTTGCTGTTGCTCAAGAAACAGACACAAAAATAGAAGAAAACCCGTTGGAATTCAGAGTTGCTTTACTTTTTGCCGTGCTTTTTGTGATATTCACATTTGTTACCAAATATACGATTGAATATTTCGGAACGCAAGGTTTGAGCATACTTTCAATCGTAGTCGGAGTAACAGATATTACGCCGTTTTTGCTGACTTTATTTGAAGGCGGATACGATGTGTCGAATACTGCAATCGGGTTAGCAACATTTACTGCAATTATCAGTAGTAACGTGTCGAAAGTATTCTTTGGCATTGCGTTTTCAGGCAACAGAAAATCATTTACACGCTTGTTGTTGATAGCACTCGGATTTATCGTTGCGCTCAACATCATGTTGTTGTTTTTTATGTAAGGAAAAAAAAATCAACCAAAATTTGGTAAATTCAAAAAAAAGTCGTAACTTTGCAGTCCTTTTTTGAGGAAAAGCCAATGCCGATGTAGCTCAGTTGGCCAGAGCAGCTGATTTGTAATCAGCTGGTCGGGGGTTCGAATCCCTCCATCGGCTCTCAACGATACACTCAAAAAGAGGATTAGTTCTTTGCGAGAAAACCTGTCGGGGATGTACCAGAGTGGACAAATGGGACTGACTGTAACTCAGTTGGCGACGCCTTCGGTGGTTCGAATCCATCCATCCCCACATTCCCAAGAACAAGCGGAAGTAGCTCATTTGGTAGAGCGATAGCCTTCCAAGCTATAGGTGGCCGGTTCGAGCCCGGTCTTCCGCTCTCGCTGCTGTAGCTCAGGGGTAGAGCACTTCCTTGGTAAGGAAG
>WQWA01000042.1 GCA_009785505.1 Bacteroidales bacterium | reverse complement strand
TCGGATTTATTGCTTTTCCAATCGTGATATGCACCTTTCCTTTTCTTTGCATAATACCTGTTATGATGCTTTGAAAATCTTCGTTTAGAGCCTTTTGGTACGGAGCATCTTTCGACAAAAACAGTTCACGCGTTTTCATCCAATCGCAAGGTTCGATTTGGTAGGAAATTGACACAGGAATGATATTCAATTCGGCGATCGAAGTTAAAATGTCGGTTGTTGCACTCATTGCAAACATCTTGATTAGTGCGGGGTCGGTAACATCTATACCGTCTTTGGTACGACCGTTGCGTTGGGCAATCCACACGGACTCGCGCTTGTCGAGAATCGTATTTCGCAGATACCTCGAAAAGATTTGTGAATTTTGCAGTGTCTCGCGGATATTCGCACCACGAATCACTTTAACCATTTTATTCGAACGCCAAATATCAACAAAAAACTGTGTCGGCATCAAATTATCGCCAATACAAATCTCGGTCGTTTTGAAACCATGATCCATCAACGCAATTTGAAACAAAGACGAATCCAACACAATATCCCGATGGTTCATCACAAAAATATGGCTTTTTGCGGTGTCGATATTTTCAAAACCTTCGACCGTGACACCTTTTGTGGTTTGTTTCACAATTTTTTGAAAGGATTTAATGGCAAGGAGTTTTTGAAATTCTTCAGTTGTTTCAATACTTCTAATCAAATCTCGCACTTCGGTTAACTTCATTTCCGGAAACAAAAACGATACGATATTTCCAACCTCGTGAGCATCGGCAATACGTTGCATCGCTTCAGGGATTTCATCGTTGTTGTACGGTCTGATTTTTTCAAATTCGTTGTTCAAAACTGTTGTGCTCATTTTTTTCAAAACTTTTCAGAATGCCGACCAATCGGGCAATTCGGGAATAAATTGATAGCTTTGTTTTTCAAAATCCAAATGACAAAAATACTGCTCAACGCCGTTTGTAACCATCAAATAATTCACTTGCAACGTCAGATTGTAACGTGCAATTTGGTCGAAAACATCTTGTGAAATTTTTACCGAAGGTGCTTTGCATTCCACAATCAACACGGGCTTCATCTTTGAGTTGAACACAACCACATCCGTTCGTTTCGACAAATTATTGACTTTAATTTCTGTTTCCACAGCAATTGAAAACATCGGCACGTTCAACGTTTCCGTCAAGTACAAAATCGTCATTTGCCGAACTTTTTCTTCGTCTGTACACAGCACGTATTTTTTGCGAATACGGTCTAAAATTTCAAGTTTGCCTTGTGCGTTTTTTCGAACCGCAAATTTGGTCATTGGTATTTTTTTACGCAAAGATACAAAATTTTTTCGTAACTTTGTAAAATGCGAATAAAAACCAATGCTCTAAGATCCGTTCGTAATTTTTTTGATGATGAGCTTAAAACGCTCTACTCATCGGAAGAAATTCGGTATTATTTTTATTTGTGTTGCGAGCATTTTCTAGGTATCCCCAAGGTTGAAGTTGTTGGAAATTTAGATTATCGCATCACTGAAAGCAAAATGTTGAAATTCAGTCATGCCGTAAAAGACTTGAAAAAAGAAAAGCCGATTCAATATATCTTGGAAATTTGCGATTTTTTAGATTTATCGTTACATCTCACGGGGGACGTACTGATTCCACGCCCGGAAACTGAGGAATTGGCACAAAAAATCATGAATGAAAATAAAAAATTTTCAGGCAAAATTTTAGACATTTGCACCGGTAGCGGTTGCATCGCATTGGCGTTGAAAAATCAACTTCCGCATACTCTCGTTCAAGGTTTTGATAATTCAAAAATAATTGTTGATATTGCCAAAAAAAATGCCGAAAATAATTTGCTGAATGTTGATTTTTTTGTTGCCGATATTTTTACGTATGAAACCGAACAGTGGTTTGATATAATCGTCAGTAATCCGCCATACGTACTACATTCCGAGAAATCGCAGATAAAAAAAAATGTACTGAATTACGAGCCACATCAAGCATTGTTTGTTGATGATAAAAATCCGTTGGTTTTTTATTCGAAAATTGTTGATTTTGCAAAAAAACATCTGAATCCAAACGGTAAATTATATCTTGAAATCAATGAAAAATTCGGTCGAGAAGTTGCGGAATTGTTGAAAAACAACGAATTTTTAAGTGTGAAAGTCGATAAAGATTTTCGAGGGAAAGATCGCTTTGTGAAAGGTGAAAAAAATAAAATGTAGATATGAAAATTAAACTAAATCAAAAAGAGGTTGAAGTCAAAGAAGGCGAAAAGATTATCGAAGTCGCACATCGAAACGGCATTGAAATACCTGCTTTATGTTATGCTCCGGGTTACAAACATCAATCGTCGTGCATGGTTTGTGTGGTGAAAAACTGTAGAACCAATCAGATTATTCCATCATGTACAACGCTGGTCGAAGAGGGAATGAATATTGACACGGAAAGCGAAGAAGTAAAAAACTTTCGAAAGCAATCGCTGGAATTATTGTTAAGCGACCATATCGTAGTGTGCCGTCCGCCGTGCGATAGAGATAAATGCAGATTGCGAAAATATGCAACCGAATATCGTGCAAAATGGAATAAATACCCGCGCTATTCGGCAATAAAAGATACGTCGCCTCAACACATCAAAAATAATTTTTGGTTTGATGTAACAAAATGTATCCGCTGTGGTTTGTGTGTTCATAACAGTAACGATGGATTCACATTCAAGGGCCGAGGTTTCGAAATGCAGGTTGTATTGCCCGAAGAAAGTATAAATAATGTTGATGAATCGTTGTGCGGGGTTTGTCCTACGCAGGCGTTGTATAGAGTTTAAGTTGCAAAAAAAGCATTCGTTATGCCAAAGATTCAATTTTTTTTGTATCTTTGCACTTTATTTCGCAACTAAACTAAAAAAATATGAAAAAGCTAATCGAGTGTGTTCCCAATTTCAGCGAGGGTCGCAACATGGATGTGATGAAGCAAATCACAAATGAAATCGAAAAAATCGAAGGTGTTAAACTTTTGGATGTGGATCCGGGCTATGCTACAAACCGCACAGTTGTAACGTTTGTAGGAACTCCAGACGAAGTGGTTGAAGCCGCTTTTCAAGCCATCAAAAAAGCGAGCGAAGTGATTGACATGCGTAATCACAAAGGCGAACATCCGCGTTTTGGTGCAACAGATGTGTGCCCGTTTGTTCCCGTGTCAAATATCTCAATGGAGGAAACAGCGGAATACGCACACAAGCTTGCCAAAAGGGTAGGAGAGGAGTTGAAAATTCCTGTGTATTGTTACGAAAATGCAGCAAAAGAAGAAAAACGCCGCAATTTGGCAAATTGTCGTGCCGGCGAATATGAAGGTCTGAACAAAAAACTATCCGATCCGGACTGGAAACCGGATTATGGTCCTGCGAAATTTGACGAGCACGTTGCAAAAACAGGTGCTACGGCAATTTCAGCACGCGATTTTTTGGTAGCGATTAACTACAATTTGAATACAACTTCGACGCGTCGTGCCAATGCAATTGCATTCGATGTTCGTGAAAAAGGCCGTCCTGCAAGAGAAGGCGGAAAACCAAACGGCAAACCTCTTTTGGACGAAAAAGGTAATCCGATAAATATTCCGGGCACGTTGCCGGCAACGAAAGCCATTGGTTGGTTTATCGACGAATACGGCATTGCACAGGTTTCGATGAATATCACAAATATCTCTGTAACGCCTGTTCACATTGCGTTTGATGAAGTTAGCAAAAAAGCCGAAGCACGTGGAATCCGTGTAACAGGTTCGGAAATCGTAGGTTTAGTTCCAAAGAAATGTATGGTTGAAGCCGGAAAGTATTTTTTGAAAAAACAAAACCGTTCGGTTGGAGTTTCGGAAGATGAGCTGATCAAGATTGCTGTGAAATCAATGGGTTTGGATGATTTGAAACCTTACAATCCGCAAGAACGCATCATCGAATATCTGTTGGATGCCGAAGATAAATCCAAAAAATTAATCGACATGACTTGCAAAGGTTTTGCTGATGAGACTGCTTCGGAATCTCCGGCTCCGGGCGGAGGCTCAATATCTGCATATCTTGGTGCTTTGGGTGCTTCGTTAGGTACGATGGTTGCAAATCTTTCCTCTCACAAAGCAGGTTGGGACGAGCGTTGGGAAGAATTTTCAAATTGGGCAGAAAAAGGACAGGCACTGAAAGATGAATTGTTATTTTTAGTTGATGAAGATACAAATTCATTCAACAAAATCATGGATGCCTTCGGTTTGCCGAAAAATACCGATGCTGAAAAAGCCGCACGAACACAAGCGATTCAGGACGCCACAAAATATGCGATTGAGATTCCGTTTCGCACGATGGAAGTCACAATGAAAGTTTTTGAACTTTGCAAAGCAATGGTCGAGACAGGAAATCCCGCATCAGTAACGGACGCCGGAGTAGGTGCGTTGTGTGCAAGATCTGCGGTAATCGGTGCGTTTTATAATGTGAAAATCAATTGTGGAGATTATACTGATAAAGCGTTTGTAAACGACCTCATCGCCAAAGGCAATGAAATTCAGGCGAAAGCGATTGCTTTAGAAGCTGAAATCATGAAAATGGTTGATGCAAAGATATAATTGCAAATCCAAAACACAGATAAAAACATATGGATCAAGTAGCCGAATATCTACTTCAAATAAAGGCTGTTAAGCTCAATAATCAAAATCCGTTCATTTGGGCTTCGGGACGAAAATCGCCGATTTATTGCGACAATCGTGTGACGCTTTCGTATCCCGAAGTTCGAACGCATATCCGCGATAAATTTGTAAAAATTATTCGTGAAAAATATGCTGATGTGGATGTTATCGCAGGCGTTGCTACCGGCGGCATTGCACAAGGTGCATTGGCCGCACAAATTTTGGAAAAACCGTTTGTGTATATTCGTGCTGAAGAAAAAAAACACGGCATGAGCAATCGCATCGAAGGACATGTCGAAGCGGGACAAAAAGTGGTTGTAATCGAAGATTTGGTGTCAACCGGAAAAAGCAGTCTTTTGGCTGTGGATTCCTTGCGAGAAGTGAACTGCGAAGTGTTGGGTATGGTTGCAATTTTCACGTACACGTTGAAAACTGCTCTCGAAAATTTCGAAAAAGCGAATGTCAAATTGGACACCCTAACCACTTATCCGATTTTGCTCAAACAAGCCGTAGAAGGCGGATATATTAGCGAAAACGATTTAATTTCACTCAACGAATGGAGTGCCGACCCTGTGAAATGGTCTAACGAAAGAATGTAAGTAAGGGCGACTGGTCGCTTAGCTTGTCGAAGTGCGGTCGCCCAACAAAAAGCAAACATCATGACAAAAATTAACAGCAACCCGGTAGAAATCCAAACTTCAGCAAAAAATGTCCTTGATTTTTTGTCGAATTTCGACAACTTCTCAACATTATTGCCTCCGCAAGTTACAAATTGGCAATCAACGGAAGATAGTTGCTCCTTTACCATCCAAAATATGGCAACGTTGGCAATGCGAATAAAAGAGAAAAGTGAAGACCGATTGGTGATTGAATCCGAACCACCGTCACCATTTCCATTCGAATTGATTTGCGAACTTGAAAAATTGAGCGAAAACATGTGTCGTTCCACGATTCGTCTTCATGCAGAAATGAGTATGATGATTGCTATGATGGCAAAAAACCCGCTTCAGAATTTTGTCAATATTCTCAACGATCAGTTGAAGCAAAAATTTGAATGAGGAAAAAATATCCGATACAACTCGAAGTGAAAATCGAGAAACTTGCTGCCGAAGGAAAAGCCATTACACATGTTGGCGAAAAAATTTGTTTTGTTCCGTTTGCAGCACCGGGCGATGTGGTGGATCTGCAAATTACCAAAAAACGCAAGCAATTTTTAGAGGCAAAAGTTATCAAGTATCACAAACTTGGTGAAATTCGGAGAGAGCCGAGATGCGAACACTTTGGCGTTTGCGGTGGTTGCAAATGGCAGCATTTGCCTTATGAAATTCAGTTGGCACACAAACAGCAAACCACTGTTGATCACTTGCAACGTATCGGACATTTGGAATTACCCGAAATTATGCCGATTTTGAGGTCGGAAAGCGAGTATCTTTATCGAAACAAGCTCGAATATACGTTTTCAAATCGACGTTGGCGAACGGTAGAGGAAATGATTAGCAAGGACATTTCGACAAGCTCAATGTCCGCTGAGCCTGTCGAAGCGAGCCCAAATAACAATGCCCTTGGCTTTCACATTCCGGGTATGTTCGACAAAGTTTTGGATATAAATGTTTGCTATTTGCAGGATGAGCCGTCGAATACGATTCGCTTGTTTGTAAAAAAATATGCGGTAAAAAACAATCTCTCGTTTTACGATGTGAAGTCTCACGAAGGTTTTTTGCGGAATTTAATCATTCGAAATACGACGGTAGGCGATTTAATGGTTATTGTCGTATTTGCTCACAGTGATGAGGCTTTGATAAATCCAATGTTGTCTGCGATTCAACAGGAATTTCCGGAAATCACCTCGCTGATGTATGTTGTAAACGAAAAATTGAACGATACGATTTTTGATTTGGATGTTCGGTTGTTTCACGGAGAGTCTTTTATTACTGAGGAAATGCCGGCATATCAAATCGAGCAACTGCCGTTGAAGTTTCGAATTGGGCCCAAATCATTTTATCAAACCAATTCCGTTCAAGCCTCGAATTTGTACAGAATTGGTGCGGATTTTGCAAATTTTCAAGGCAACGAAATAGTTTACGATTTATACACCGGAGCGGGAACAATTGCTCAATACGTGGCAAAATCCGTGAAAAAAGTTGTCGGTATCGAATATGTAGAATCTGCAATTGAGGACGCAAAAGTCAATGCAAAAATCAACAACATTGACAACTGCGATTTTTTTGCCGGTGATATGGTGCATGTTTTGAACGACGATTTCGTAAAAACGCACGGAAAACCCGACGTGATTATTACCGATCCGCCACGTGCCGGTATGCACGAAAAAGTTGTGAAGCAAATCCTCAACATAAATCCCGAAAAAATTCTATACATCAGTTGCAATTCCGCCACCCAAGCGAGGGATCTAGCGTTGATGAAAGAATTTTACACCATCACGAAAGTCCAAGCTGTAGACATGTTTCCGCAAACGCACCATGTGGAAAATGTTGTGCTTTTGGAGCGAAAATAATTTTATCCCTTAATCACTGCCAAAGGGCTAAGTTCTGTCTTTATTTTAACCAAATCACTTTGCAATGCCATCACTTGCGAAATGTCTTTGTAGCACGATGAGGCTTCTTCTAAGTCCGATTTATTTCGAATAGAATGAATGATTCCGAGTTCGTCCAATTTCCGTTTTTCTTCGTCTAAATCAAGGTTGCGAATAGCGGCTTTTCTGCCCATCACACGACCTGCTCCGTGCGAACAACTCATAAAACTTTCGGGATTTCCGAGCCCTTCAACAATGTATGATTTTGTTCCTTGTGAACCCGGAATAATCCCGATTTCGCTCAATTTTGCAGATGTTGCACCTTTACGATGAACGATAATTTTAGTGTCAAAATGTTCTTCCCACGCAGCATAATTGTGAGCGATGTTGATAATCGGTTCGAAAATTACGGCACTTAACACAGATGAAACAACATGCTGAATACGCTCCATCATCAATTTGCGATTTGCAAAGGCAAATTGGGTGCAATACTGCATTTCTTTGTAGTAGATGTGTGCGTCGTCCGTTTCAAAAGGCAGAAATGCCAAATCGGCTTTGGGATCAACCGATGAATTATAGGTTTGATTGAGTTTTTTCGCTTTATTGTTGTAATACTCTGCCACTTGCAAACCAAAATTTCGACTTCCGGAATGCACCATAATCCACAAAAAACCGTCGTCGGAACGTTGCAATTCGATAAAATGATTTCCTCCTCCAAGCGTGCCAAGTTGTTTCAATGCCGCAAGATATTGGCGTTTTACAACAGCCATTTCATCTATCTGAAAACCTTGCGGCATCAGCGATTCGTCTTGTCGTTCTTTTTGATGCTTGAAACCGAGCGGAACAAGTTCACGAATGCCGTCCATGATTTTTGTCAATGTTTCACGACTTAAATCATCAACTCTAACATTCGTTTCTACAGCACACATCCCGCAACCGATATCCACGCCGACAGCGTTTGGAATTATGACATTATTCGTCGCTAACACGCCACCAATAGGCATTCCATAACCCACATGCGTATCCGGCATTAAACAAATATGACTAAACGCAAACGGTAGATTAGCGAGATTTTTGGCTTGTTTCAATGCATCTTCTTCGATGTTGTCGAGGCACATTTTGATGGGGATTTTTTCGGTGGTGATTATTTTTTGCACTGTGATTTCTTTTGCAGATTTATTAATCTTGAACAATAATGTTTGTGATTTCTTGGTGCGACAAACCTATATCCAAACGACCACAATCTTCTAAATTTTTTGGCATGATTTTGCGGTTTGGTTTGCGTTTAATTTCAAGCAAGCGGATGATATCATCAATCAACGATGTATCTTTTTTAATGTCAAAACCAAGCCATTTGCCATCGTGATAAACATGTGCATCATCGTACTCTTTAAGCATTTCCTTGTCAAATTCTTTACGCCATTGCTCAAACTTATCTCTTTCATCCTTTCCCAACACTATGGCGGAAATAAAATATCCTTCACGAATGCAAAGCGTAATCAGCGTTTTCCCACCACGGCGAAATCTCAAATTGCTGTGATGTTTGTGTGTTGGACTGCCTTCTTCCCACAATTCGTCCATTTCGTAATAGAAACGTATATGTCCGGTTAATTTTTCCCAAGCATCGCTTGCTTTTCCGAGTTTTTTCTTGACTTCAGTGTATGGTTTTGTTGTGTTTTTCATTTTTCGATTATTTCAAATAAAATACCGTATCAATAAAATACAAAACTCCTTTGTAGGTTAGAACATTTTCGTCGTGCAAATCTTCGAGGATTATGCCAAGTTCGGGATTAAAGTAGTCGTTATTACGAATTTTTTGAAACCCGTTTGAATTTAAAAATTGTTCAACAAAACCTAGATTTGTCGGCTCGTCTGCCTTTACGAAAGGCTGTTCAACAACGGCATAAACAACATCTTCGTTTTCAAAAAATCCCAATAAATTATAGGCTGTATCGGGGAAGAAATAATTATTCAATAATAAACTCACAAAATAATCCACCCAAGAAAGATAATAAATAGCATCGTTCAGTTTTACAACCGACCTACTGCCTTTCAAATATACTTTTTGCTCTGCACCCTCCGAAACATAGTTGTTTAGATCTATGTCAGTTCGCCAAAGTTTGTGAATTTCGATATAGTTTTTTAACCTCTCTGTTTCTTCACTTTTGAAGTGCTTGTCTGACTTATCCAACGTGCTTGATTCCTTGCCTGCTCTAAGGTAACTGATGACTGCTTGGATATTTTCGCCATACCTAACTTGGCTCTCTCCCGAAAAGATGCGTTGTAGTTCATTGTGCATATAGTTTTGATGTAGATTTTTTTTGCAATTTCAGACCACAAAATTATTTTTTGAATATTGTCTGTAAATATTTTCTTAGTTTTTTTTCTACTTGTGTTTTTCCTGCAATAGTGTTATCGTAGAACAATGTTCTGAAGCTAGATAGATCAAATGGTAACTTTGTCTTTTTCTTCTCACACAGTAAAATAGTTGGCTTATTAATCGCATGTGAATAGCCAACTTCATAAAATACGTTCGGATTATCAGGGGTTATCTCGGCAATCACAACTGATGCCGAAATAATTGATGCAACAATATCTTCAATTATCATATTGGTAGTATGATAATCGTCAGCTCTTTCACATTCAATTCCATAATCCTCACAGACTGGCTTGATGACTTCATTGTATAACTCATTGTATTCTTCAGTAAACTGCATCACAACAAAGGCTTTGGGCTTAATTTTTTTAACTCTAAAATCTTTAACAATAATTTCTCCAACACTACTAAATACAATTTGAAGTTGAGTTTGTCTGATTTCGTGAATACAATATGCTACTTGAATTTCGTCTACAAATAATTTAACAATTGAGCCGTTAACAGAGATTCTTATATTATACTCTTTCCCGATTTCAAGATTTTCAGCACTGGCACTCCCACTAACTATTTCCCATTTATTTGATTGTCGGTCAAATTTTGTTATACCAAATAGCTTGCCACTTGTGTTTATTCCAACATTCAAATCTGAGCCAGTGTCAGTGCCAAGAATTACCTGACATAATCCAAATTTGTCTTTTAATATAACTTTAAATGATATTTCACCAGCTTCAAATTCAATATTGCTTGACACAAATGATGGAGTATTTTCATCTATTCCAAGTTTATTTTTTTGAATAAGAGGAATATATTTTATCGTACTTTCTTTCAATTCAGCTTTTCCTGAAATGATTAACCAGTTTGCTTTTTCCATATGTATGATTTCTTTTATTATTAGGTTGTGCCGAGTTCTTAAACACTGACAAAGATACAACATTTTCTTCGATTAACAAAATTTCGGATAAAAAAAATCCCCGCTTTATTAAGCGAGGATTCTGGGATGGCGTCTACCTACTCTTCCACTCTTTAGGAGCAGTACCATTGGCGCGGTCGGTCTTAACTTCTCTGTTCGGAAAGGGAAGAGGTGTACCCCGATGCATTTGACACCGTATGTTTGTTA
>WQWA01000041.1 GCA_009785505.1 Bacteroidales bacterium | reverse complement strand
TCTTTTGTTTTTACTTGTGTTACAACACAAGGACCAGCCTGTATTACAGTGCACGGCACATTCTTGCCGGAGGCATCCCAGATGCTAGTCATTCCGATTTTTTTTCCAATTAATCCGGACATTTTTGTTTATTTTTGATTCTTAATTTTTTATTTATTCGGCACACGGGCGTTTCGACAGGCTCAACGACCGTGTATTTCGGTGGCTGAGGCTCTCGAAGCCACCTCTTATTACACTTTGATTTCTACTTCTACACCACTCGGTAATTCAAGCTTCATCAGAGCGTCGATGGTTTTGGCGCTACTGCTGTAAATGTCAATCAAACGTTTGTAGGCTGACATTTCGAACTGTTCGCGCGCTTTTTTGTTAACGAATGTTGAACGGTTTACAGTGAAAATTTTCTTGTCTGTAGGCAATGGGATTGGACCACTGATTACTGCTCCCGTTGATTTTACGGTTTTTACGATTTTCTCCGCAGATTTGTCTACTAAGTTGAAATCGTAGGATTTGAGTTTGATTCTGATTCTTTGGCTCATATCGTTTTTTTTAGTTTGAAAGTTACAAGTGTGAAAGTAGGATTAACTTTTTCACTTTTCACTTTTCACTTTATCATTTTGTTGCGTTTTTAATTACTTCGTCTGCTATATTTTTGGGTGCTTCGGCGTGGTAGGCGTATTCCATTGTGGAACTTGCACGTCCGGAAGTGATCGTACGCAAGGATGTTACGTATCCGAACATTTCTGCCAACGGCACTTTTGCTTTTACGGATTGTCCGCCGAATTTGGCGTCAACACCTTCCAAAACTCCGCGACGACGGTTCAAATCACCGGTTACATCACCCACATTCGCATCAGGTGTTTCCACTTCAACGCTCATGATAGGTTCGAGGAGTATGGAGTTTGCTTTCCGCGCAGCTTCTTTGAAACCAATTCTTGCACAAAGTTCGAACGATAATGCATCAGAATCGACCGCATGAAAACTTCCATCAATAATTCGAACTTTGAAGCCTTCGAGCGGATAGCCTGCCAATACACCGTTGTCCAAACAAGATTTAAAACCTTTTTCGATTGCCGGAATATATTCTTTCGGAATGTTTCCGCCTTTAACTTCGTTCACGAAAGTGAGGCCTTTTACACCTTCTTCGTTTGGAGAAATTTCAAATATAATATCTGCAAATTTACCACGACCACCGGTTTGTTTTTTGTAAACTTCGCGATGTTGAACCGATGATGTGATTGCTTCTTTGTACGCCACTTGCGGACGACCTTGGTTACATTCAACTTTGAATTCACGCTTCATTCTATCCAAAAGTACGTCCAAATGCAACTCGCCCATACCGCTGATGATCGTTTGTCCTGAATTTTCGTCGGTTTTAACAGTAAATGTCGGGTCTTCTTCAGCCAATTTGATTAAAGCCATCGTCATTTTTTCGATGTCGGCTTGTGTCAAAGGTTCTACGGAAATTGAGATTACCGGATCAGGGAAACTCATAGATTCGAGAATAATCGGATGGGCTTCGTCGCAGAGTGTATTTCCGGTTTTGATTTCTTTAAAACCCACGGCTGCGCCAATATCTCCAGCTTCGATAAATTCGATTGGATTTTGCTTATTCGAGTGCATCTGCATGATTCGCGAAATGCGTTCTTTTTTTCCTGTTGATGCGTTCAACACATACGAACCGGAATCCAAGCGACCTGAATACACGCGGAAAAATGCAATACGCCCAACAAACGGGTCTGTTGCAATCTTGAATGCCAATGCAGAAAACGGCTCTTTTGCATCCGGTCTGCGAATTTCTTCTTTGTCTGTTTTCGGATTGATACCTTTTACAGCTTCAACATCTAACGGACTCGGTAAGAAATCCATCACACCATCCAACAAACGCTGAACGCCTTTATTTTTGAACGCAGAACCGCACATCACCGGAGTAATCCGCATTTCGATAGTTGCTTTGCGGACCATGCGGATAACTTCCTCTTCGGTGATAGAATCCGGATCTTCGAAGAATTTCTCCATCAACGCATCTTCTTCTTCTGCAGCACCTTCAAACAGTGCTGTGCGATATTCTTCTACAACATCTTTTAAGTCCTCAGGAATCGGCACTTCTTCCATTGCAGTTCCTTTGTCATCGGTCCAAACGAATGCTTTGTTCGAAACCAAATCTACAACACCCTTAAACGATTCTTCTTGTCCGATTGGAATTTGCAAAGGAAGCGGGGTTGCACCTAATTTTTCCTTGATTTGTCCAACTACGTTGAAAAAATCTGCACCTACACGATCCATTTTATTGATGAATGCGATGCGAGGTACTTGGTATTTATTTGCTTGACGCCAAACCGTTTCGGATTGTGGCTGAACGCCGCCCACAGCACAAAACAATGCCACTGCTCCGTCAAGAACACGCAACGAACGTTCTACTTCTACCGTAAAATCTACGTGCCCCGGTGTATCAATCAAGTTAACTTTATATTCATTTCCGGCATACTCCCAAAAAACAGTCGTTGCTGCGGACGTAATTGTGATTCCACGCTCTTGCTCTTGTGCCATCCAATCCATCGTTGCGGAGCCATCGTGTGTTTCGCCGAGTTTGTGACTTTTACCGGTATAAAACAAGATACGCTCCGACGTGGTTGTTTTTCCTGCGTCGATGTGTGCCATGATACCGATGTTTCTTGTATATTTTAAATCTGCCATTGTTGTATAAAAAATAGAATGCGAACGACTCGTGTCTTTCACATTCTATATAATTGTGTATTATCTGAAGTGTGCAAACGCCTTGTTTGCCTCTGCCATACGATGTGTGTCTTCTTTTTTCTTGAATGCGGCACCTTCTTCTTTATAAGCTGCCACTATTTCCCCTGCTAATTTTAAAGACATTGATTTTTCGTTGCGTTTGCGCGCATAGCCGATCAAGTGCTTCATACCGATGGATTGTTTACGTTCGGGACGGATTTCCGTAGGAATTTGGAAGTTTGCACCACCGATACGACGGCTTTTTACTTCTACCGAAGGCGTTACGTTTGCAAGTGCTTTTTTCCACACTTCGAGACCGTCTTCTTTGGTTCTTTCAGCAACAATATCAATGGCGTTATAAAAAATTTCATGTGCCAAATTTTTCTTTCCTTTCAACATGATATTGTTGATGAACTTTGTTACTTGTGGATCACCGAATTTTGGATCCGGCAAAATAATCCGTTTTTTTGGTTTTGATTTTCTCATTTTTCTTCAATAAATTTGTTTTTGCAGAGGCACATTATATTATGGTGTGCATGCTGAATTTTATTTACTCATGGATTTTTTGGGTGGCAGTGCCATAATCAGGCTTTGTCTTCTTGGACGACCACGAGGGTCATCCCTACATTACCCTACCCTATCCATGTTTTATTTTTTTGCTTTTGGGCGTTTGGTTCCGTATTTGGATCTGCGTTGGTTTCTTCCTTCTACGCCTGATGTATCCAATGCACCACGAATGATGTGGTAACGAACACCCGGAAGGTCTTTTACACGACCTCCGCGAATCATGACGATAGAGTGTTCTTGCAAGTTGTGTCCTTCACCCGGAATGTAGGCGTTCACCTCCTTCTGGTTAGTCAACTTAACACGTGCGACTTTACGCATTGCAGAGTTAGGTTTTTTAGGTGTTGTGGTGTACACACGTACACAAACTCCGCGTCTTTGCGGGCAAGAATCCAATGCAGGCGACTTACTTTTGTCGGTAAGTTTTTTGCGACCTTTGCGAACTAATTGTTGAATTGTTGGCATTTAATGCTTGATTTCGTTATTTTTTCTTTCGTTTTTTACCTTAATTACCCAAATTTGGGGGTGCAAAGTTACGAAAAAAAAATGAAATAACCAAACATTTTTTGTTTTTTTTACTATCGCCCTAAACCAGCTCCTTCGAATTTTTCAAAATATTGTACAAAAATTCTTTGGCCCGAAACAGTTTTGCTTTCACTGTACCTATCGGTAAATCTAGTTTTTCGGCAATTTCCTCGTAAGAATACTCTTTGTAATAACGCAACTCGATAAGAACGCGGTAGTGCGGTTTGAGTCTATCGACAATCGCACGTAAATTTTCATTTTTTTGCTCTTTAATAATCAAGGTTTCCGGATCAATAGCCAAATCCGCAACTCGCATTTCAAAACTCATACGCTCATCATTGATAGACAGACGCTCCAAAGGCATAGGTTTTATGCGTTTTTTACGCATAAAGTCGATGCAATTATTCGTGGCTATTCGAAACAACCACGTGCTGAATGCGTATTCCGGCGAGTAGGTGTGCAATTTGTTGAAAGCCTTGCCAAACGCTTCAATCGTCATATCATCCGCATCGGTTTCACAGCCCGTCATTTTGATGAGTTTGAAGTATAAACTTTCCTTATAACGATCCATGAGTTGCGTGTAGGCACGTCTGTCACCATGATGCAGAGCGGCCCGAACCAACTCATAATCCTCGTTGGCTTTAGTTGTTGCAAATACTGTTATGTTATTTATTTCCATGAAGACACAGTTATACGGCTACAAAATTACCGTTTTTCCAATTATTTTTCGTATCTTTGGCGATTATTTTATCAACATTGAATTGTTTATTGCGATGACTTATCAAATTTTACACGCTGATAGCCAAACTTCTGCTCGTGCCGGAAAAATCACGACCGATCATGGCGAAATTTTGACACCGATTTTTATGCCCGTAGGAACTGTCGGAACTGTAAAAGGTGTTCATTTACAACATATCACAGATGATGTGAAGGCTCAAATTATTTTGGGAAATACATACCATTTGTACCTGCGTCCAGGATTAGATGTTTTGGAAAAAGCGGGCGGATTGCACAAGTTCAGCGGTTGGACAAAGCCGATTTTGACGGATAGCGGCGGTTATCAAGTTTTTTCGTTGGAAGGCACTCGAAAAATTACGGAAGAGGGTGTGATTTTCAGTTCGCATATTGACGGCTCTCGACATCTGTTCACTCCGGAACGTGTGATGGACATCCAACGCACGATTGGCGCGGATATCATCATGGCTTTTGATGAATGTACGCCTTATCCTTGCGATTACAATTATGCCAAAAAATCAATGGAAATGACACACCGTTGGCTGGACAGATGTATCGCTCAATTCTCACAAACCGATCCAAAATACGGCTATTCGCAAAGTTTGTTTCCGATTGTTCAAGGCAGTGTTTACAAAGATTTGCGTATCGCTTCCGCAGAGAAAATCGCAAGTTGCGACTGTGATGGAAATGCAATCGGCGGTTTGTCGGTGGGCGAACCTGCCGAAATGATGTATGAGATGACCGAGTTGGTTTGCGGAATTCTACCCAAAGAAAAACCGAGATATCTTATGGGCGTAGGAACTCCGGCAAATATTTTAGAATGTATTGCGTTGGGAGTTGATATGTTCGATTGCGTCATGCCTACTCGAAACGGACGAAACGGCATGCTGTTTACCAAAAACGGTATCATGAACATGCGAAACGAGAAATGGAAAACCGATTTTTCACCAATCGAAGAAGACGGAGCAAGTTTTGTAGATACGATGTACAGCAAAGCCTACTTGCGACACTTGTTTCATTCAGGAGAGATGTTGGGCCCGATGATTGGGAGTTTACATAATTTGGCGTTTTATTTGTGGTTGGTTGGTGAGGCACGTAATCGTATTTTGGCAGGCGATTTTGCTTCGTGGAAGACGGAAATGGTCGAGCGAGTTTCACGGAGATTGTAAAAAAATGCACTTTTGCAACCAAATTTGCATATATTTACGTCTAATGATTTGTGAGTGTCTGTAACTTTTTTGCAGGTCACTTCGTCATAGTAGTAAAACCATAAAAAACTTAAAATTATGAAACGTTTATCCTCAATTCTCATCATGTTCGGTTTAACCCTCGGCTTAACCGCTCAAAACACTATCATCGCTACTGCTGATTTTGATAGAGTCAGTGTTAGTCACGCCTTTAACATCATCCTGATTCCGTCGGACAGAAATGAAGTTATTGTACCCGAAAATTTGCAACTTCCGCAAGGTGTAGAGGCAAAAGATGTGATTTCTGTGAGGCGAGGTGCTCTAACCATCGCCATTCCGGAGTCTAACCGAAGGAGAAACAATATCAGAATAAACAAAAGACAGCCGGATATTAGGGTCTATTTCAAATCTATAAATTCGTTAAGTCTGGCGGGTGCTTCATCTGCTACATCCGAAGGAACAATCAGTGTAAACACGTTTGAGTTAAACCTTTCAGGTTCTGGTAGAGCAAACCTCAATATTGTGGCGGGCACTATCACTTCCAGATTGAGTGGAAGTGGTAGATTAACTCTAACGGGAAAAGCAAACGAACATAATATCAATGTTTCCGGAAGTGGGAGAGTTGACGCTGAAAATGTACTTGAAACAAAAAGCTCCCATGTCAGTGTTTCAGGGTCGGGAAGTGCAAGTGTTTCGGCAGAACGTGTGCGTGTTAGTCTTTCAGGGTCAGGCCGAATAACACTTCAAGCAAGAGAGGTAACAGGAAGTGCATCGGGGTCAGGGCGGATAAGACTTAACGCCGATGCTCAACGAAACATATCTACGAGTGGTAGTGCTTCGGTACGAAACTTGTAATTTTTTTTACGAAACCTGTAACTTTTTGCTATCTCACTTCGTCATAGCAATAAAACCATAAAAAACTTAAAACTATGAAACGTTTATTTGCAATTCTCGCCATGTTCGGCTTGACGCTCAGTTTAACCGCCCAAGACCGTATCGCTACTGCTGATTTCGATAGAGTCAGAGTTGCAGATGGTTTCCACATTATTCTGATTCCCTCGGATAGATGTGAAGTTGTGATTCCCGAAAGCTTGGAACTTCCACAAGGTATGGAGGCAGAGGATGTGGTTTCTGTAAATCGAGGTACTCTAACCATCGCCCTTCCCTCCCGTCGATGGGGAAACAATCGCACAGTGGTGGCAAATAACAGACAACCGGACATCAGAGTTTATTTCAAATCCCTGAACTCGTTGAAGGTGTCGAGCGGTGCATTTGCTAAATCCGAACAAACAATAAATGCAGGTGGGTTTGACTTAAGACTTTCCAGTGGAAGCAGAGCAGAACTTGATATAAATGCCGACGAAATCACTTCTGTATTAAATAGCGGTGCAAATTTAATTCTGACAGGAAGAGCCGGAGAACATACGATCACTGCTTCCAGTGGCGCGGGACTTGTTGCCGAAAAATTTAAAACAGGAGAATCTCGCATCAACCTTTCAAGTGGCGCGAGTGCGAGAATCCATGCACAAAAAGCAACCGGAAGAGCCTCCACTGGAAGTTCAATAAGGCTTAATAGCGATGCTCAACGAAGAATATTAAAATTTCTTGGTGCTTCGGTACGAACATTGTAACTTTTTGACAGACCTATTCGTCATAGTAATAAAAAAACGGTAATTTGAGTGACTGTAAGCGAATATAACGACTGCGTGAAGGAGTTTTCCGACGGCGTGTATAGATTCGTACTTAAGAACATTAAGTGCGAAGACAGGGCATCGGATGTGGTGCAGGATGCATTCCTGAAAATGTGGGAAAAGGTAGAGACGATTAGTTTTGAAAAAGCAAAATCTTATTTGTTTACATCGGCACATCACACCATGATTGACGACATTCGGAAAACGCAGATTCACCAACGGTTTGTAACAGCACAACCTACAGAAAATAGATATGAACACACAACATACAATGATGTTCACGAAGTTCTGAACAAAGCAATGGAGCATCTGCCTGCCGACCAAAAGTCGGTGTTGATGCTGAGAGATTACGAAGGATACAGTTATGAAGAAATCGCAGAAATTACCGGATTGAGCGAATCACAAGTTAAAGTATATATTTTTAGAGCGAGAACATTTTTGAAAAAACATTTGGTGCGAATTGAAAATTTGATATGAAAATAAACCACGATAATTACGAGTCAATTTTGATTGATTATTTCGACGGAACGCTGAACGATGTTGAGCGTGCGGAAGTGGATTTGTTTTTGCAACAAAATCCGGAAATCGCCGAGCAAATCAGCGGTTTTTCAGACGTAGTTTTGTCACCAAGCGACGATATTGTTTTCAATCAAAAAGAGGAATTGTTAATCGTCACTTTGCCAAATCAAGAATTTGAAGCGTGGGAAAATACGCAACCCAAACTTTCGAAAGAACAGATTTCTTATCCACACAAACAAAAACTTCTTAAACTTGGCAAACGCCGAACGACACAGTGGACGTGGTATGCAATGGTTGCTTGTTTTGTGTTTGCACTGCTTGTTGGGCGTTGGGTTTTTGAAACAGCAGAGGCAGAATTTCCACAGATTGCAGTTTTGCAGATTGAGCCGATAGAAATTGAGAATGTAGAATTGAAAATTGAGAATGAAAGCAAGTACGAAGTGCACTTCGACGCTTCGAGAGCCTCAGCGTCCGTCAACCACCAGAGTGCGGTCGTTGAGCTTGTCGAAACGCCCGCATCCCGCCACCCTAAACCTGATAGCGAACAAGACGTCACCATAACCCGCGAACACCTCGCCATTGCAATGATAACCCCAATAAGTATCCCCATTTCAAGCAAAAAAGCCATAATAGAAAGATCAGAGCCGATATTCTTTGAGCAATTCGAAACAGAGTCTTTTCAACACCAACAATTCCTAACTGCCGAAAGATTAGAATTGGCACTCAACGATTTTGTGATAGCTCCAGCGAAAAACGTTATTCACAATATTGCCAGACGATTTTTCGAAAGACGAACAGAAGTAGAGTTGCTTTTGGAAGAACAGGAATTTCCACAATTTTTTGCACGGAGGTAATTAATTTTTTTTCAAACATTTGTAACTTTTTGCAAGGATTGTTCGTCATACTATCAAAACAGAAAAAACTATTATCATGAAAAAATTATTTTTTACCACAGCAATGTTCATTTTGTTTGCAAGCGTTTCAATCGCACAAACTCGAGCTTTAGATTTAGGAGAATTCACAGAAATTAGAGTTGGTCAGACTTTTCAAGTACAATTGATTCAAGCAGATCGTAACGAAATTATAGTCCCCGAAAATTTAAGTGACACTCTATTCACGGTAAACAACGGCACTTTGAGAATCCACGGACCAGGTGCGAGCCAAAGAGAACCGATTATCATTATTTTCAAATCGCTGGATACTTTGGCCGTTTCCGGAACTGCAAGAGTTTCGTCGGAAAACGAAATAACCGGCAGTAGGTTAAGACTTAGACTGTCCGGAGCAAGTCAAACGAGATTAGCTTTAGCGTACGAGAATGTGGCATCAAATCTATCCGGAGCAGCCCAACTGAATTTGTCGGGAACAATATCCAATAGGCATAGAATTATCGGCGAGAGTGCTTCCTTCATTAACGCTGAACAATTAGAAACACCGGACACAGATATCCATTTGTCAGGAGCCGCAAGAGCAAATATAAATACAAAAACTGCGACAGGAACAGCCAGAGGGACAAGTGTAATACACTTTAACCCCGATGTGGAAAATTTGTTGTCAATTTCAACTACCGCTCGAGTATGGCCTGACAGACGACAAAACGTTGCAACTCAACAAAGGCCAGCAAATTTGCAACCCTCTGCAGCTCAGCAACGTTCTTCAGAGGGCTGGCTTCACGATTTTATTGACGATATTAATATTCAAAACTCGTTGAAAAGAGCTGTTCCATCTCTAACAAACAGACGATTCAGACCTCGTTATGCCGGCCTTGATTTCGGGTTTGGCGGTTTCGGTCAAGATTTTTTCCAAAACACATTGCCCGAGGGCTACGAAAACATGCAGATTCGTGTAAACCAGTCGTGGGTCATAAATTGGAATATATTTGATCGTGGATTATTTCGTTTTGGGCAAAGTAATTTCGGCATGGGCACAGGCTTAGGTATAGGTTGGAATATCTACAGATTTCTGGATCATAATATGATTCCATCGACAGATAGAAATGAAGATGGCAGAATGGTGTTTGCCATAAGTCCTTATGATGGTGACGAGGTGAGAAATTTTAGAAAAAGTAATTTGCGCTCATCGTGGTTAAGAGTTCCTCTTTTTGTACAGTATCAAAATCAGAATAGGCGTTTTACGGCTTCGGCGGGTGTTGTTGCTAATGTGAGATTGGGAGCAAGTACCAAACAGGTTTATCGAGTTGAGGGAAATAGCAGATGGACTCGTGATGCGCGTAGAAATAGAGATAGTTTTTATATGAACGGTTTTCGCTTAGATACGGAATTACGTGTAACACACGGAAATTTAGGACTTTTTGCATCATACAGCCTAACCGAAATGTTCTTAAATAACCGTGGTCCGGAATTGAATGCGTTTTCGTTTGGAGCCACGCTGGTCTTTTAATTGGTCGAGATATTGTGTTTATTGTTTCGTACCGTAGGGGTGGTTTAAATCCACCCCTACACTTTTTTGTTTTGTTTCAATTTTTTTTGTATCTTTGCAAAAGCTAACTATTTAAAACGCTAAAAAAATGCACACAGATCCATACATTCAGTTCGCCATGATGCCCAGTTTGGCACAAATTATTATCATTCTTTTGATTGTACTGCTTCTTTTTGGTGCAAAAAGAATCCCGGATTTAATGAAGGGATTGGGTAAAGGTATAAAGGAATACAAAAAAGCAGTTAAGGGAATTGAAGACGAATTATCGGATGACGCTCCCGACGGAACAGAGTCTAAAGACAAAGACTAATGTCTGATTCCGGCTCAAATTTTTGGTCGCATCTCGAAGTTTTTCGGTGGGTTTTAGTACGCTGTTTGTGTGTCGTATTTGGCGTTGCCATCGTTGCGTTCCTTTTCGGGGATTTTGTTTTTGATCGTATTGTTTTAGCACCTTGTCGTGCGGATTTTATAACCTACGAGTTTTTTTGTCGTTTGGCCGCATGGCTTTCTATGCCGGGGATTTGTCCGAGTATAGATGAAATTAGTATTATCAACATCAATCTGACGGCACAGTTTTTGACGCATATCAGCATTTCGTTTTATATCGGATTGATCATCGGATTTCCATATTTAATGATAGAGTTTTGGTATTTTGTTTTGCCGGCATTATATCCTCACGAACGAAAGCCTGCGCTTAAAGGTGCGGTTTCGTTTGTGGTTCTGTTTTTTACCGGCGTTTTGACGGCTTACTTTTTG
>WQWA01000040.1 GCA_009785505.1 Bacteroidales bacterium | reverse complement strand
TCAATCGCTTGGCGGCCTGCAAAAATCAACTTCACCCCGCCCAATTTCTCGATGGCTTTGGCAATGGTGTATGACGTTGCCAAAGTATCTGCTCCGGCAAATTTCATGTCCGTAATCAAATAACCGCCGTCAGCTCCACGATACAATGATTCGCGAATAATTTCGGCGGCACGAGGAGGACCCATCGTCAAAACATAAAGTTCTGCGCCTTCAATGCTTTCTTTGGCTTTAATCGCCATCTCCAACGCATTCAAATCTTCAGGATTAAAAATGGTGGGAAGTGCAGCACGATTGACTGTGCCATCCTCTTTCATAGTGTCCTTGCCAGCATTTCGCGTGTCGGGCACTTGTTTAGCTAATACTACAATTTTAAAACTCATAAGTGTAGGGTTTCGTTAAAAATTTGAGAACAAAGATACGTTTTTTTTTTTTATTGAACAAATTTTTGCGTGTTTTTTTGTGTTTTTTTCGGGTATTTATCAACAATTTTAGTCTAAATAGACATCTGCCGCAGGAAGCCTTCGCTCCAAATTAGCCATTCCCCAAACTATAATTGCGCTCGCAACAGACGTATGGTCGTTGTAATCGGCATGACTCTCATTAAACGTGTCGCGTTCGGTGTGCCAAACTTCATCATAAGAAATATTGTATCCTCTCGAATCTTCAGTTATAAGGGTAATTGCGGGGATGCCGTTTATTCTAAAATGAATATGATCCGAACCTCTTACTACTGTCGGACGAGGTATTGGATTTGTCTCCACAACCCTGAAAGGGAATTCGGGATTACCTCTGTTCAATGGAGCTGCTATCCGTTCTATATCTTCAACCCACGACCTGGGAACTGCCATGCCGGTAGCCGCTGTCGGCATGAAATCGCGATTGAAATAGTTGACGATATAAGGCCATTTGTCTCTATTTGAATGCACCCAATGTTCTGAACCTAAAATACCTCCCTCTTCTGCAGTCCACAAAGCAAACAGGATAGTCCGCTTAGGTCTTTCGCCGGTTGCCTGCATGGCTTTGGAAATCAAGCGTGCTATCTCCATAGTTTGAGAAACTCCGACAGCGTTATCTACACTTCCCGTAGCAATACAGTAAGAGTCCAAATGTCCGCCATGCATCACAAATTCTTCGGGATACATACTGCCTCTGATAGCTGCAATAACATTGTGCTGCGTAACAGGCCCCATTCTAAAATGATTGCGAATATCGAATTCTAACAGAAAAAACTGCCTTTCTTTCACTTTTTGTTCGATGATACGAAATTGATGCTCGTTCAATTTGATGTCCGGAACGGTTGGTAGATTATCAGGAAATGACATATCTCGAAAAGTTCGATCGAATGTTGCCCTCAGCGGAACCGGTGCCGACTGTATAGTTCCGAGTATTCCGGCTTGCACCATTTGTCTGTAAAACAAAGCAGGCATAGTTTCCAATTCTTCCATTGTGCGCTGTGGGCGGTTTGGATTTTGCCGATTCCATCGCGCATTTTCGGCATTTCGCTGAGCAATTTCGTTATTTCTTTGGATAAGAGCATTTCGAAGACTATCGGCCTCAGGCGAGCGATCAACGGCAAGGCCGGTATTTGTTCCGCCAATGAGTACCCAAGCACCATTGAGAGCACCTTTTATCCGATCAAATTCTTGCTGAGATTGCGGCTCCATCAAAACATGTCCTCTTTGAACACCTCTGGTTCCGGAGGTAAATGTCGGCGTTGCAAAATGCAGCGTCATGCCATCTTGATGGCACAGCATTCTTCCGAACCAAGGTCCTCGATTAAAACCCACAGGAATTGTTTGAACAGGGATAAGTTCAACTTCCAACCCCCATTCTTCAAACATTTGAGCAGTCCATCTTTCGGCAGTTTCAAGTGCATCTGACCCACTGAAGCGCCCGCCAATTCGATTAGCCAAAACATGCACGTGCTGCATGGTTTGATTTTCTTCGGCAGCCAAAACTAAGATTTTCTCTGCAGTTTTGTCAACTTGTGCAACAAGAAAATTTGTGCAGAATAGCAGAAGGGATAAGAATCCCGCGATGAATAAAGTAGATTTTTTTTGCATTAGGTTTGTTTTTTGTTTGCAGTTATATACAACCACAAAGATACGAAAAAAAATGAAATTTGAAAAAAAATTGTATCTTTGCACAAAAAAATCAGCCTTTTATGATTGAAATTAAACATTTAACCAAAAAATTCGGGGAATTGACAGTACTGTCCGATGTGGATTTACAAATTTCGCAAGGAGAAGTCGTTTCAATTGTGGGACCATCGGGAGCCGGAAAAACAACACTGTTGCAAATCGCCGGAACACTCGACACACCAACGCAAGGTCAAATAAGGATTTGCGGAGAAGACCCTTTTGTTTTGTCAAATAAAAAATTGTCGAATTTCCGAAATCAAAAACTGGGATTTGTGTTTCAATTTCATCATTTACTCCCTGAATTTTCTGCGGTTGAAAACGTTATGCTGCCGGCTTTAATTGGAAAAAAAGCAAATTCGGAAGCCCATTCGGATGCAATGAAATGGCTTGATTTTTTCGGACTTGCAGAACGTACTCATCACAAACCTCACGAACTTTCAGGAGGCGAGCAACAGCGTGTGGCAGTTGCACGTGCACTAATCAATAATCCGGAAGTTTTGCTTGCTGATGAACCTTCCGGAAATTTGGATTCGAATAATGCAGAGCAATTGCATCATTTGTTTCTAAAATTGCGAAACGAATTCGGACAAACCATCGTAATCGTCACGCACAACGAACACTTGGCGAATTTATCCGATCGAAAGATTCTAATGCGGGACGGAAAAATTGTGTAATCTTCGTTAGGCTTTCGATTTTTTTCGAGAACCTTCGTACAGCTCAAACTTCTGAAACTTGCAGAGTAACGCTCCGTTGTAAAGTTCAATTTTTTTCGATGGATGCAAACCAAAATTTTTCATGGCATCCACATCCGAACTGATAAACCAGGCCGTCCAGTTTTTGTAGTCTTTTTTGAGCTTGTCGCCGACGTTTTTGTACATTTCAATTAAATCCTCCACTTCCAAACGTACGCCATACGGCGGATTTGTGACAATCATACCTTTTTCTGCCGGAGGGTCTAACTTCAAAAAATCGCCTAAACTCAAGCTAATATCTTTGTGTAAACGCGATTGCTTGATGTTTTGTTCGGCGATATACAAATTTTCTTCGCAAATATCCGAGCCGAAAATTTCACATTCCGGGTCGCCTATATTTTCTACAGCCTGCTCCTGAACCTGCCTCCAAAGCATCGTATCAAAATCATTCCAATGTTGAAAGGCGAATTTTTTCCGATAAAATTGTGCCGGCATATTGCATGCTTTCATTGCCGCTTCTATCAGCAAAGTTCCCGAACCACACATCGGATCGTAAAAATCTGTTTTCATATCCCACTCGCTCAATGCAATCAAACCGGCCGCCAAAACTTCATTCATGGGTGCTTGATTGGCTTGAATTCGATAATTACGGCGATACAACGAATCTCCCGAACTGTTCAACGAAATTACACAACGATTTTTATACAAATACACGTCAATTCTCACATCGGGAGTTTCCAAATCCACGTACGGACGCTTGTGAAACAATCGTCTGAAATGGTCGCAAATAGCATCTTTCACACGTTGCGAAACATATTTTGTGTGTGTAAAAACAGAATCCATACAGAATGATTCTACCATCATTTTTGTATCCACACAAAATTGTTTTTCCCAAGCCATATTCACGACTTTGTTGTACAAATCTTCCTGTGTTTTGATTTGAAAATCTACCAAAGGTTTTAGAATAGCCAAAGCCGTTCGACATTCATAATTAGCGCGATACATTACTTTCTGATCACCCTCGAACATCACGGCACGAGTTCCTATTTCGATATTGGTAGCACCCAAATCGGCTAATTCTTTAGCCAAAACGGGTTCTAACCCTTTCATTGTTTTTGCGGTTAATTTCATTTTATTCAAAAATTATCTTGCAAAGGTACGATTTTTTTCTGAATTGACGGGATTTTATTTTACGATAACTCGAACAACTTCTTTTTCGTTTAGCGACAAACGCAAAGTATCGTTGATTGCAAAAGGTGCGGAATTTACTTCTCCCAGTTCAATGGCGATGTAATCCCCTATTTTCAAGGTCATATATGTTGACAATTCAGAAATTATTTTGGGAATCTGCTGAATGGTTTGTTCGATTGGTAGAGACGCAATGCATTGCGTCTCTACTGTAACGCAAAATTCCGTTAATTCCGAAATTTTCATAAACCCTGACAACGCAAAACTTCCATCCAAACACATCGCACGTTCCCACGGCAAACCTTTTTCAATCAAAAAATCCAAACAGTTTTTGTCGTAAAAATTGACAGCGAAGCCAATTTCATCATAATAGGTATGTGCAAATTTTTCTTGAATATATTTGCCCAAGCGGTTAACTTTTACAACTAATGCTGTTTTTGCATGCAAAGTTTCTACGTAATCGGGCAGAAAAAACGGACGATGCCTCAACAATAGTGCGGAATCGGGGATTAAGCGGAATTGGTTGTTTTTGTCTATGAAAATAATTTTCATTTTTGATTTTTGACTTTTGATTTTTGATTGTATGGACAACAAATCTGGCAATCATCACAACCATACGCCCAACCGTGGAAATCAACAGTTGTAGAGCGTTTTTTCCCTTTGTTGTGATACGAGATACATTTTCTTGCATTCAGTTGATAGGGATTTTCCAATGCACCCGTCGGACAATTTTCCAAGCAGAGTAAACATTCGCCACATGTGATTTCGAGCGGCCTATCATAGGTAAGTTCCTCATCCACCAAAATCACGCCTATGTTGCTATATGAGCCAATCTCAGGATTAATCAATAACGTATTTTTTCCTCGAAATCCCAAGCCTGCTTTGACTGCCCACGCTTTTTCCAAAATCGGCGATGCATCAACAAATGAACGCGTGTTGCTTTTCGGAAAAAGCTTGCGAATTTCGTCTTCCAATAGGATAAGTTTGGGTTTTATTACATCGTGATAATCCTCTCCACAAGCGTATTTGGCGATTTTTCCCTGCCCCCGCTCGTCATTGCGAGGGCAAAGCCCGAAGCAATCCAGCGGTGGCTGAGCTTGTCGAAACCTGGATTGCTTCGCTTCGCTCGCAATGACGGTTTTGTAGTGAGAATAGTCCCATAAAACTACAATCACAGATTTTGCATTTTCAAGAATTAGTGCGGGATTCAGACGTTTTTCCGGATTGCGAGAAAGATATTCCATTTCGCCAAAATCGCCACGCTCAATATAGCCTTCGAAATATATCTTTTCATCTTGCAATTCCTCTGCTTTTGCAATTCCACATGCAAAGAAGCCGAGATTTAAGGCTTGTTTTTTTATATTTGCAGTTTGTTCGAGATTCATTACAAAAAGTGTTAATTATCTCGAACGCAACGAAGGGATTTTCCCCAGCCTTTATCTGTCCAACCTCCTATGATTATCGTGCTACGTGCAGAGAAACCAAAATAAAGTCCTGTTGTTGCCGTATTATTCGATTTTGACCAATAATGTCCCCAAGGAATGCAAGCGGTTGTAGTCTCAGAATCTCCACCAAAATCTCCCCCCCAATAGTTAAGATATTTACTAACCAAAATTGTATCATTTATGAAATCTCCTATTCCTCCCATAGCAAAGTGTAAATCTTTAAAATCTTGGAGTGTTGGAACTCGCCAAGGCAGAGGACAAAGTTCTTGTCTCAAGTCGTGAACTGCTCGCCAAGAAAAAAAATCTCCATGAGACCAAGGATTTCTACGACAATCTACAAGGTGCAAAACATATAAATTGCGACCTCTGAAAATCGCCTGAAAAATTAGTGAATCAGCACCATTGAAAGAAACTGTATCTTGAATAGCACCTCTAAAATCCCATTTACTACTACAATAGTCCGTTTGCACCGCATCAGACCAAATCTGAAAAATTCCGTTTCCCGAAATTGTCCAAGTGCTGTCTGTAGCAAAAGAAACATTACCGAGAGCAGAAGGCCAAGTGTTTTGCTGTGCAAAAACAGTAAACGACAAGGCTAAAACGAAAATAAAAGCGAGTGCTTTCATAACTAAAACAATGCATCTTGTTTTGTAATCTGCTTGATTTTTCCCAAATGTTCGTACGCTTTTTGTGTTACTTCACGACCGCGGGGCGTGCGCATGAGATAACCTTCTTGAATCAGAAACGGTTCATAAACTTCTTCGATAGTTCCGGCTTCTTCGCTGACGGCTGTAGCAATTGTAGTCAATCCAACCGGACCGCCTTTGAATTTGTCGATAATCGTTGTCAAAATGCGATTGTCCATTTCGTCTAAGCCGTTTTTGTCTACATTTAATGCGGAAAGCGCGATTTGTGAAATATCAACATCTATGTTTCCCGTTCCTCGAATTTGTGCAAAATCACGTACACGACGGAGGAGCAAATTAGCGATTCTCGGTGTTCCTCGGCTTCTTCGAGCGATTTCGTTTGCTGCCGAGTCATCGATCGAAACGTTCAATAATTTTGCGGAACGCTTGATAATCTGCATCAATGTTTTTGCATCGTAATATTCCAATCTTGCATTGATCCCGAATCTCGAACGCAACGGTGCCGTAAGCAGTCCCGAACGTGTTGTCGCTCCGATCAGCGTAAACGGGTTGAGCGAAATCTGCACACTTCTGGCATTCGGACCCGATTCAATCAAAATATCAATTTTGTAATCTTCCATCGCCGAATACAGATATTCCTCTACAATCGGGCTTAATCTGTGAATTTCATCGATAAAAAGTACATCATTTGGCTCCAAGCTAGTGAGCAAACCTGCCAATTCGCCGGGTTTGTCCAAAACAGGACCGGATGTAGTTTTGATCCCAACTTCAAGTTCGTTTGTGATAATGTGCGACAAAGTTGTTTTCCCTAATCCCGGAGGCCCGTGAAGCAAAACATGATCTAGAGCTTCGCCTCTCTGTTTAGCAGCCAATACAAACACTTGCAGATTGTCTAAAATCTGCATTTGACCTCTAAAATCAGAGAAACTCAGCGGTCGCAAAGCACGTTCCACCTCTTTTTCCACACCGGAAAATCGGGAGTCTGTCGGATCTAAATTTTCATTCATAAAGTTGCACAAAAGTACAAAAAAAAGTTGATAATTCCAAAAAAAGTCGTATCTTTGTGAAAAATTTCGTTGTTTTATGCGTAGGATACTGCCGTTTTTTTTGTTCTTTCTACCCTTACTCGGTTTAAGCAGTGAGTCATCTGTGGTTTTTCTGCAGGATCCACGTGTCGATCTATTACTCCACAAGAATATCGAATCCAACAGAATGGTAACGGTTGAAGGTTTTAGGATCAACATTTTTTTTCAATCGGGCAATCTTTCGCGAAGCAACGCTTTGGCAGCTCAAGAGGCTTTTGAAGAGCAGTTTCCAGAGATAAGAAGTTATGTTAGTTTTGAGGAGCCGTATTTTAGAGTAAATGTAGGAAATTTTCGTACACGACTCGAAGCTGCGGCCGCTCTGGAAAACTTGAGAAGACTCTACCCACAAGCCTTTCCCGTTCGTGATGTTTTGAATATTAAGGATTTGTTGCAATTGCATCCCGAAGAAGAAGAGTATGAAGAGGAATACGAAAAGGAGGAAGATTATTAAAACGTTGTAGTTTTTTAATGAAGTAAGGTACGCCTAGCCCCTATAACTTTTATCGAATCAATGTAACTACACCCTGCCTTCTGGTTGTGATGTTGTTTCGTATTAATTCAAATTGATACACATAAGCACCGGGTTGTACAGGTGTATTATTGAATGTTCCGTCCCAACCGTTATGCGGATCGGTGGTTGAAAAAACAACCTGTCCGAATGTGTTGAAAATTTTGAACTGCATTCTATCGTTTGGCAGCGAAACAAAAAACGGACGAAACGTTCGATTTTCTTCAATATAGCTGTTTGGAAAAAAGCCTGTCGGAAAATACACCGGAATCTCAGTTCTTGAAATAACTGCAACAACGTTTGATCGCGTAGAATCCATTACTTCGTAGGTAGGCGAAATTCTGTAAGCCACGACAAAATAACTCAGATTCATAATTTGTGCGAAATCCAAATCCGAAAAAGCAATCGAATAAAGTTGATTTGGCGAAAGCCCGGACTCTCGAAGAGTAGTGTCGCTATCTCGAATTTCAAAAAGATCGTAACGAATAATACTTCCAGACCAACCATAATACTCCGAAAACTCTAAGTCTACAGTCGTTCTATCCAAACTACCCACTAAAAGAATAGGTCTTGCACTATCCGAATGAATCACAATTATTCCACACGTATCGCTCACTTTAAAATGATAAAACGCATGCGGTATTCTAGGCAATAAAAAGCGGTTATTCTGCAAAAAGTCGCTACGAGATACGGCCCTCACAAGCGAGTTGTCAGCAAAGAAAAAAAGGCTATCCCAAACCACGGAAACATCTACAGAACAACGTATTTCGACAGTTTCGTTGTTAATTACAGTAACTGTTTTGGTGTAAGCATATTCCGGTTCCGGAGCAGCAATCAAGGTCAGCGTATCGGCGATAGAATTTGCATAAATTGCTGGATCCGAACTTACTGCCCGAACAAAAATTTTGTATCTTGTTAGATGTCCGGAAACGTCAATGACCGCCGAGCGTTGCAGTGTGTCATTGATTGTTTTGGAAAGTACAAAACCTCCGTCATTTCTCGAAGCCCAAATCTCAAAACGAGCGATATCCCGAACACTTTGCATAGGATTGCTCCATACTACTTCTATTTTTCTTTCGCAGTACAGTTGTTCGATCCGGCAATAAAACACTCTGCTGGCGATAGCAGTGTCGCTCGGGAAGGCATTCACAATTCCACCCGCACACAGGTTAAACGCTGCGATTCGAAATATCGTATCTATGCTTGCAGGTCTTTGGGACATAAAAGTGTCTTGACTCATACTCCAAATTGTATCTGTGAACCCAGCTCCGTCTCCTCTAAAAATAATATATCCATGTACATTATGCAACAACGGTGTCCAAGAAATTAAAACATAATTAGTCACCGGATCAACGCTAAGTGCATCTATATTCACACGAGCCGGCTCCGGACATGCCGTTGATGTAAGTCTCAGCATCAACAAAAAAAATATAAAAATTGCTCTAAACATACCCGAAAATAGCTTTCATTAAATTTGCGGTAATCCGCACCGACATTGCAAAGATACAAAAAAAAATTGGTATTTTCGTTTTTTTTTTTTAACTTTGTGAAAAATTATTGAAAAAATCATGACGTTACGCAATCTCGGCATACTGCTGTTTTTGGTGCTTGTACTGTTGGGTTGTGCGAGTGCATCAAGATCTTTCAACCGAGGTCATTTTGATGAAGCTATTAATCGCAGTAACACAGTTCTTCAAAGAGAACCGTCAAACCAACTTCATTTGGATATTCTCAGAGATGCTTATCGTGTAGCAGATGCAAATGATAAAGAGCGAATTTTAGCATTACAAGCAACCGGACAACCGGATATTTGGGGAAATATTGTAACAATTTACGAACGCATGATTGCTCGTAATCGAAGAATAAATGCACTCCCCTCTTCGGTCATCAGTGAGATTGGTTTTGTTTTTGAAACGCACAGCGAAGAATTGGCACATGCAAGACAGCGGGCTACAGAATACCACTATGCAACCGGAATTCGAGAGTTAGAGTTTGGCACAAGAATGTCCGCACGACAGGCTTTTGATCATTTTGAACGAGTAATTGCGCTTTCGGGACCGGACTTTAGAGATGTACGCCGACTTCGGGATCGTGCACAAGAACTCGGAACAATATTTGTCTTGTTTCAAGCAGTCAATCAAACTCCCGGCTTTTTACCACCGGAAGCTGTTTGGCATTTGACCAACATCTATCCGCAAAATTTGAACAGACGCTGGGTGCAGTATGAAACAGAACCTCGTCGCCCACATTACCATTTTGAAATTACGTTTGCTCTCGAACGCAGACTTATTTTTCCCATAAGCGTGAACAGTCGCCGATTTACAGAGACTCGAACTATTACCGAAGGTACAGAGTTCAAATTAGACAACAGGGGAAATCCGGTTTTGGACAGCGCCGGAAATGCGATTCGTATTCCGAAACAAGTAACTTTGCGATGTACCGTTACCGAAATTACCCAAACAAAACGCGTTCGGTTAGAAGGGCGTTTGACATATTTTGATGTGGAAAATCAGCGAGTCGTTCGAAGTATTGCTCTAAGTCGAACAGTTTCGGCAGAAAGTGTTTCGTTCAACACACATGGAGATTTGCGAGCATTATCAGATCAAACCCGAAGGCGAATCCGAGCTCCTTTCATACCACTTCCCTCAGACGAACAAATGCTGGTTGTCGCCGCACAAGATTTGAGCGCCATGGTTCGGCAGACTTTGTCGGAAAATTCGCGTTTGATTAGATAAAACGGTATCTCCAACTAAAAAACCTAATTACGTGAAAAAAATCTATTTAGTAGCAATTTTAATTTCCACTTCTCTTTTAATCTCTTGCAAAGATAATATGTACAGAGGTGTTCCCAGAGAATACCGTGCAAAGCTTGATATTGCTCTGAATACAGCCGGTGATAATTCGGAACAACTGATAAAAGCACTCGAAGGTGTGCCAAGGTTTCAAAGAGAAGCTATGGCGTTTTTGATTTCTTATATGCCGGAAAAAGATTTGACAACGCTTACAGCCGAAATTCTTATTGACAATGTAACCTACGCTTTCAAAGCGAAAGAAAAATTCCCGTGGGCACAAAACCTACCTAAAGAAATATTCCTTAATGAAGTTCTGCCATTTACGATAATGGACGAAACGCGCGATAATTGGCGAGGAAATTTCTTTGAACGATTTTCAAGACTTGTAGAAGGTGCACCCGATATCTTTGCTGCGATTGATTCGGTAAACTTAAACATCAGAGATGAATTGTTAGTTGATTTCGATGTAAGACGAAGAAAGCCACACCAAAGCCCTTTTGAATCAATTGAATTGCAAATGGCGAGTTGCACGGGATTATCAATTTTATTAACTGCTGCATTTCGTTCAGTGGGTATTCCATCGCGAATTGCAGGAACCCCAAATTGGTATGATCGACGTGGAAATCATAATTGGAGCGAAGTTTGGGTGGATGGCATATGGTATTTTACAGAGTATTATCCTGATGATAACGGATTAAATCACAGTTGGTTTTTGGCGAGTGCAGGTATGGCCGACGAAACCAGTGAGGAACACGCAATTTTTGCGACATCGTTCAGACCAACAGGGCAACATTTTCCGTTGGTTTGGGATAGAGCAGGTAGAGATGTTCATGCCGTAAATGTAACACAAAGATACATTGAACTTTGGAATGAACAGCAAGACGAGCAACTCAAATCGGGCGATTACGTTGCTGTAAGAATTAGTTTTAGAGACACACGTTCAGCAGAAAGAGACAACCGAATTGCTGTAAATGTCCGTGTTTTTGATGAAGAAGGTCGAGATGCCGGAAGAGGTCAAACGTCCTCCATAAGAAGCGATTGGAATCAGTATTTAACGCTGATTTTACAAAAGAATCACGACTATGCAATCCGCTATTCTTTCGAAGATCAGACTATCGAACATAGATTCAGAACAGGCGAAACAACGATGCTTGTAGAACTGATAAGATAATTTCTGATAGATATGTAAGCCTTACTTTTTTTACAAGGCTTGCAAATCTACCTCAATTGCCACAGGAAAAAGTCTGTGAGGGTCAAAAAATATCGCACAACTATTCACGATGTGTCTCAATTCCGGTTGCAACCGCCCTCTGAAAGCCTGTTTTCCGTTTACGGTTAGAGTAATTCTTCTATTCAGATTGACTAATTCGGGGCAAAGATAAATAGTCACTTTTCCTTCTGTCGCAGGTGTGAAAGTCCGAGAGAATTTCATTTCTACACCTGACGCATGTCGCTCAATAGTTTCATACGTGACCAAATCAACGGTGAGTGAAATATTGTTGCCATCCATAATGAGTTCGTAAAACGTTCTAGAAGAAGCATCCGGATTAGAGCGCCGGTTAACTACCAAATTATAAAACCCCTTTCGGTAACGACCGTCCATCGGAAAATTTTCCCATGACACATGTTTCGGATGAGGATTGCGTGTATGTAATTTACAAAGATATGAAAAAAACGAAGAATAGCCTACAAAAAAATCCCGCCATTTCATTTGGACGGGATTTTTTGTATATCAAAAAAGTTTAGATGTTTGTGAAAAACTCAACTTCTCCGGTTGCCAAGCGATAGTACCCACCGATGATTCTGATCTCTCCGTTTCTTTCCATTTCTGCCAAGATCGGAGACTCGTTGCGAATTCTTTGAACGTTCATTTTTACGTTTTGGATAGCAACAGCATCAACAAATTCTTTATTGTCAGTAGACTGCTCACCTCTGAAAGTAGCTCTGGTTGCTGCTACTGCAGGTTGAAGGCTGCTCAACATTTCGGTGATATTCCCAAGTTCTGTTCTGTTGATAGCATGTACTACCGCACCGCAAGCATCATGTCCGAGAACCATAATCAATCTCGCACCGGCTGCAGCGCAAGCAAATTCCATACTTCCTAAAAGATCAACATTTACAAAGTTACCTGCGACGCGACCTACGAAAAGATCGCCGATATAGCGGTTGAAAACGTCTTCGACAGGAACCCGCGAGTCAAGGCACGATAAAATAACTGCCATTGGGAACTGTCCGTTAGCACCATCAGCGATAAGTGCAGGATTGTTTCTTACTGTGAGCTCGCCATTTACGAACTGCTGATTACCTTTTCTCAAGATTTCGATGACACAATCAGGAGTTAAGGCTTGTTGCTCTGCTTGTGTGAGCACATGTGTTCTTTCAGACACACGGGAATTTCCGCAAGACGCCATAATAACTACGGCAAGAATCGGAATAAAGATTTTTGTAAGTCTTTTCATTTTTTTCTTGTTTTTAAGATTTATATTTTTTTATTACCTTACAAAGATACAAAAAAAAAGTCAAAAATGCAAGAAAATGCCAATCTTTACGTTCTCAAAATCTTTTCCATTGTCTTTCCTTTTGCCAATTCGTCGATCAGCTTGTCTAAATAGCGAATTTGTTGCATTAATTTGTCTTCAATTTTCTCTACACGATAGCCACAAATTACACCTGTAATTTTTGAAGCATTTGGATTGATTTGCGGTGCTTCGGCAAAGAAAGTTTCGAGGTCGGTTTTATTTTCGAGTTGTTGTTGAAATGTTTTTCCGGTATACCCCGTTAGCCAAAGTATGATTTCATCGACTTCCTCCTTTGTGCGTCCTTTTTTTTCTGCCTTTTGAATGTAGAGGGGATAGATACTTGCAAAGGCATTTTGAATATTTTTTGGTTCATAAGCTACTTTTTTAGCGAAACCAGTTAGGTATTTGTCTTCCCTCCTCTACTATACGTCCGCCAAAATCTATACGCCCGGTAGTAACAAAATTTCCTCTATTGTCGAATACTCTTGATACACCTCTGCTAAACACGTTGTAAAAACCTGCTACTAGAGTCTGTTGTGCACGACCAAAAGTTATGTGTCTTCCTTCGCTGTTGAATACATCCCACCTTCCATTATTACCATTTTGTTGAACATTGTACCAAGTACCTACGCTAGTTGCTCGTCCGGAAGTTAGGTGTATCCCATCACTGTTAAAAACATTCCATATTCTTGGATTATCATTGCTTTGGACGTTATACCAAGTGCCTGAAGTTTTTATTGCTCGCCCAGAAGTTATATGTTGTCCATTGCTGTTGAATACGTCCCACGAACCATCGCTGTTTCGTACATTATACCAATCTCCGTTGGTTTTAAAAGCATGTCCGGAAGTTACGTGTTTTCCATCATTATTGAACACATCCCATGAGCCATCACTGTTTTGCACTGTGGTTAGTTGAGCATTTGCACTGAGACCAAAGCCTATTAAGACTACCAAAACTACTAATAGTTTTACTTTGCTTACTACTACGAGGCACGCTATCATCTTCGCAATATTCCTCAAATTTAGTTTGTTTTTGTTCATAGGAATAAGTTTTTTAGGTTATAATTATACTAATAAATATGCACAAAGATACCATTTTTTTTCAAAATTTCCAAATAAAGTCTAAAAAATTTACTGAACAAGTAGAAATGATTGCGTATTTCGCACACTATTCAGCCTTAATGCAAAAAAAATCCCTCACATTTCTGTAAGGGATTTAGGGATGGCGTCTACCTACTCTTCCACTCTTTAGGAGCAGTACCATTGGCGCGGTCGGTCTTAACTTCTCTGTTCGGAAAGGGAAGAGGTGTACCCCGATGCATTTGACACCGTATGTTTGTTA
>WQWA01000039.1 GCA_009785505.1 Bacteroidales bacterium | reverse complement strand
TGCCGACATTGTGAAATCGCTGCGAGTTCCCAAACGCTCAAGCGGATCAAACCAATCCAAACTTGGAATAATACCCGGAAGGATGTGTGCATTGGGATTGAATCTTCCATCCGACAACACAACCTGATTATCGGCAACATTGGTGATGTTATATCGGAGAGTCGGATTTATTAAGTTGTTGCTTGCCCAAAGACCATGTGCTTCAAGCATAGACTCATCCCAAGCCCCGCCGTTGAATCTGCTGTTGCGAAGACCTATCCAATTTAATTCATAAAATTGCTCCGGCCCTACTGTTTGGTATTCTCTAAGACCTCGTGAAGTAAACCCTTGTGTGAAGGTTACGTTGAAGTTCGAGCGGTCCGTGCGTCCGGTTTTTGTTGTAATCAAAATGACGCCGTTTGCAGCACGTGAGCCGTAGAGAGCCGCAGAAGCAGCATCTCTCAGAACTGTAATCGATGCAATATCATCGGGGTTAAGGCTGGCCAAGCTGGTACCTGAAGGCATTGTTGCACCATCTACAATGATCAACGGGTTGTTGCCGGCATTGATCGAGCCGAAACCACGAATGAGTATCTCGCCTCCATCACCCGGCTGTCCGCTGCCCGAAGTCATTTGAAGTCCGGCGACATTTCCTTGCAAGACATTTGCAACGTTGGTCACCGTGCGTCTTTCCAGCTGTTCTTGCCCAACCGTTGTTGCAGAGCCCGTAAAAGTTCCTCTTCGTTGAACGCCATAGGCTACTACTACAAATTCTTCAAGCATTGCGGCATCGCTCTGCATCACTACATCAATGGTGGTCCGCCCTCCAATTTCAATCTCCTGGGTAGTCATACCCATGAAAGCAAACACCAAGTGGGTTGCATCTGCCGGCACATTGAGTGTGTACCGTCCATTAAAATCGGTACTCGTGCCTGTAGTCGTGCCTCTTACCATAACTGTCGCCCCGGGAACTCCCAGGCGGTCATCAGCACTGGTTACCGTACCGGAGATGGTTCGTTGTGCCTGCAGCATTTGTGTCCCTGCCAATAGAAGAGCCACCAAGACCAGAATAAGTTTTCTCATAAGTTTTGTTTTTTGGTTTCTAACTATATTTAATTGTTGGTTGTTGACTATTAGGAGTAGTTGTTAACAAAAAAACCGCAATCGGAACAAGGTCCAACACGGTTTATACAACGTTGCGCTTTATGTAATTGAATGTTTTTTCTGAGTGGAGTAGTCTATTAATTCGGCTTGCAACATGCTTGACGAGCGTGTATCGAAGAATATATTTTATATTATGTTTTATAGATATTTCCACAATTGACGGTGCAAAGATACAAAAAAAAATTGAACTGACAAAAAAATCGGTGATTTTTTTTGATTTGGCAATTAGTAGATTTCCGCCAAAACCTGCGTGTACAAGTCTTGAATGGTCATCCCCATGGCTCGCACTTGTTGCGGAACGATACTGTTTTCGGACTGTCCGGGAACGGTATTCACTTCAAGAAAATACAAGTCGTTGGTGCTTTCTTCCAAAATAAAATCGAAACGTACAATTCCGGCACAATTCAATTCGTCGTAAAGTATGGAAGCTGTATTCTGCATGAGCCTGCTGTATGTATCATCGACTTGTGCCGGCGTTATTTCATCAGTTACGCCCGGCGTATATTTTGCTTCATAATCGAAAAAATCTTTCTTACTGATGATTTCTGTTATCGGAAAAATTATTTTTTTGCCTTTTGCACGAAACATACCGCATGAAAATTCGCGTCCTTTCACGAATTTCTCGATGAGAATCTGCGCGTCTTCCTCAAGAGCTCGGTCTATAGCGGGTTTTAATTCTTCAATAGTTTTTACTTTCGACATGCCGATACTCGAACCGCCGCAGTTCGGCTTGACAAAACACGGAAAGCCTAATTTCTCTGCTATTTCGGAAGTATTATATAGTTTGTTTTTGAAAATATGCAGCGAATCGGCAACATTTACTACGCTCAAATTTTTGACGACTTTGTTGCAGAATCCTTTGTTAAACGTGAGTGCGGAGGTTGCCGCATCACATGTGTTGTAAGGAATTCCGAGCATGTCCAAATAGCCTTGCAATTTTCCATCTTCGCCGGGTGTGCCGTGTATGATGATAAATGCCGCATCAAACGTGATGTGTTTGCCGTCAATCGTCAAGCTAAAATCGTTTTTGTCAATGATGATTTCTTTGCCGGCGACGGTTGTATGCGTCCAGTTTTCAGGTGTAACGACAATCTTGTAAACGTTGAACAACGCCGGATCAAGATTTTTTTCGACCACTTCGGCACTACGGATTGAAATGACATTTTCTCCCGAATATCCGCCTGCGATTAATGCGATGTTTTTCATTTTGCAAAGATACAAAAAAAAATTGTATCTTTGCAATAAAAAACATGTCCAAAATTCTAATTTTAGGCTTTGGTAGAGAAGGAAAGTCTACTTACAAACACCTGCGAAAATCAAATCCGACAAGGCTTTTGACGATTGCCGATCAAAATCTTGATATTGCTGATGATGAGATTTTTGCCAATGATCAAAATGCGGCCTTCAAACTTGGCGATGACTATATGCAGAATTTGGACGAATTCGATGTCATCATTAAATCGCCCGGAGTTTCGTTAAAAGACTTTCCGGAATTGTTAAACGACGAACGAATTACTTCGCAAACCGATTTGTTTTTGCAAGAATTCGGCAGGCAAATGATCGGAATTACAGGAACGAAGGGGAAAAGCACAACCACAGCATTGGTTTATCATATTCTGAAAAAACAATCCGACAATGTGATTTTGGTTGGAAATATCGGTATTCCGCCGTTTGATTTGTACGAAAAAATAGACGAAGACACCAAGATTGTTGCCGAACTTTCGTCTCATCAGTTGCAGTGTGCTGCAGCATCGCCGCATATTTCCGTATTGCTGAATATCTATCAAGATCACTTGGACCATTACAGTTCTTATGAGGAATACCAACAATGCAAATGGAATCTCACGCGTTTTCAAAACGAGGACGATTATTTTATATTCGATGCCGATCATGAACTGCTGAGCGAACTCTGGAATTATGCTGAACTTACTCGGAAAGTCTATACATTCAGTGCTTCAAAACCTCAAAAACAAGGTTGCTATTTAGCCGGCAATTGGATTTATTTCAACGGCGAAAAATTTTACGATTGCACAGAACCTCGCTATTTAAAAGGCAGTCACAATCTACTCAATATCATGGCAGCCATTAATGTTTGCAAAATCTGCAACGTTGATGACGAAACTATTCGATCGGGAATTGCCGACTTCAAAGGACTTCCACATCGTTTGGAGTGTGTTGGAACTTACCGTGAGATCACATTTTACAACGACAGCATTTCAACCATTCCCGAAGCGGCAATTGCCGCATTGAAGTCGCTCGAAAACGTGCAAACCCTCATTCTTGGTGGATTCGACCGAGGAATTGACTATCTGCCTTTAGTGGATTTTTTGATGGAAAATCCCATTAAAAACATTATTTTTATTGGTGAAGCCGGCAAACGAATCAGCAATCTTTGGGTTAGTAAAATCTTGGAAAATCCGCAATTACAAAACGATCAGATCAATTTTTTCGATGCAAAAAATTATGAAGAAGTTGTTGACTTGGCTTTCAAAGTTACAGATAAAAACCACACCTGTTTGCTTTCCCCTGCTGCATCAAGTTATGATATGTTTAAGAATTTTGAACATCGCGGGGACTATTTCAAGGAAAAAATTATGAGCTATGAATGAAAAACAAGCCTTGTTAAATCATCTTCGTCAATTTGCAGAAGAGCGTCGTGCAGAGAGGTTTGAGCAAGTCATTCAATCTCGTACGCGTCATTTAACGGTTGTCTTAGAAGATATTTTTCAATCGCAAAATGCGAGTGCCGTCTTGCGTTCGTGCGAATGTATGGGTGTACAAGACGTGCACGTTATTGAGAACTCGTATCAATTCGAAACACATCCCGACATTGCTTTGGGTGCAAACAAATGGCTTGATATTTTTCAGTATAATGCCCCGGAAATGAACAACACACGAATAGCGATAGAACATCTACGAAAAAAAGGCTATAAAATTGCTGCAGCCACGCCGCACAAAAACGGCTTTTTACTCGAAGAACTCCCGATTGAAAATAAAATCGCCTTATTCTTCGGCACAGAGCAAACAGGACTTTCGGATGATGTTATCGAACAAGCCGACTATTTCATGAAAATTCCCATGCATGGTTTCACGGAAAGCTACAACATTTCAGTTTCGGCCGCAATTTCCATGTATGAACTAACAAAAAAGATCCGTCAATCTTCCGTAAATTGGCAGCTTTCCGAAGAAGAGCGTGTTGACATTTTATTGGAGTGGTTTACGCGCTCCATTCGAATGTCGGAGCAAATTATCGCCGAGTGGCAAAAAAAAAACCGACCTTAAATTAAAGTCGGATTTTTTTGAATTGAGTAAATGTGATTACTTCACTTTTTTCGACAATTCAGCACCGGCTTTGAATTTTACCACTTTTTTCGCAGCAATAGAAATTACTTTTCCGGTTTGCGGGTTACGACCTTTGCGTGCAGCACGCTTAGTAACAGAGAAAGAACCGAAACCAACCAACGCTACGCGATCGCCGGCTTTTAGTGCTTTTGTTACAGCGGTAGTGAAACCGTCTAATGCTTTCTTTGCATCAACTTTCGTGATCTTGGCAGAAGCGGCCATCGCATCAATTAATTGAGCTTTGTTCATAATGGATTGTGTTTTGAGGTTTAACAATTATTAGTTCACGGTGCAAATATACAATATTATATCCAAATAAACAAGCAAACAAACAAAAAATATCGCAAAAATGTTAATAAATCGGCTTTTTGTTAATAAAAGATGGTTTTTTGGGCTGTTTTTAAGGGTTTGGAGTCAGAAAAAAACGAAACTTGCCGAAGTCAAAGCCTTTTAGAACCTCCTCGATATTCAACCGCTTTTTACCGCTAAGTTGTACGGACTTCAAAGAAAGCCACTGTCGGTCGCCGCAGCACACATAGACATATGATTTTTGATCTGTGAGAATTTGTGCAGGTTGCCCGATATCATCACAAGATACGATTTCGGCATCAAATATCTTCACCAACAAGTCGTTTGAAAGCCTTGAAAATGCTGTTGGATACGGCGAAAGCCCACGAATAAGCCGCTCAATATCTATGGCATTTTTCTTCCAATCAATTTCGCAATCTTGCTTGAAAATTTTCGGAGCAAGATGTATTTTTTTTGACGAATCAACAATTTGTGCTTGCGGTTTTACACTTTCATTCAACAAATCATGTGCTGTTCTTACGACTAATCTTGCACCCATTTCCATGAGTTTATCGTGCAATGTTCCGGCTGTTTCTACAGGAGAGAGAGAGATTTTTTCTTGATATAGAATATCGCCTTCATCAATATTTTCGTTCAATAAAAATGTTGTAACACCGCTTTCTGTTTCTCCGTTGATAATCGTATGATTGATTGGTGCGGCACCGCGATAATCGGGTAGGAGGGAGGCGTGCATATTAAATGTTCCGAATTTCGGCAGGTTCCAAACAATTTTTGGCAGCATTCGAAAGGCGACAACAACTTGCAAGTCAGGTTTTAAAACTGTTAATTCATCAATAAAATCCGGACTCTTCAGCTTCTCGGGTTGCAACACATGTAAATTATGTTCCAAAGCAAACTTTTTTACATCGGATTGATGCAGTTGTTTGCCGCGTCCTGCAGGTTTGTCGGGTGCCGTAACAACGCCAACCACATTAAAACCTCCATCCAAAAGGGCTTTCAGACTTGCCACCGCAATCTGCGGTGTTCCCATGAAGATTATTCGGTAATTTTTCATAGTTTTTTGTTCAGTCCGTCATTGCGAACGCAGTGAAGCAATCCAAACATAGATTGCTTCGGGCTTTTACCCCTCGCAATGACGTTGTTGTTGGCTTTTGGGACAGCCTCTTGCACTTTTTACAACATTTTTAAAGCAGTAATCGCAGCCTCAACGCCCTTGTTGCCGTGCTTTCCGCCCGAGCGGTCTTTGGCCTGCTCTAAATTATCTGTGGTTAAAACACCAAAAATAACAGGCTTATTGTATTTGATACTTACATTTGTAACACCATTCGCAACGGCATCGCAAATAAAATCAAAATGCCGGGTTTCGCCTTGAATCACACAGCCCAAGCAGATTACGGCGTCTAACTCCAATAATTCTGGATAAGGACTATTTTTTTTTACCATCCCACTTCGTCCCCAAGTGCTATATTTTTCCAGTAAACTTTGTGCACCGTGCGTAAGCTCAAAACTTCCCGGAACGGTTTTTACAACGATGTTTTTTTCTTTGACACCTTCTTTAATAAGGGTTTCCATCGCACCTTGAAGCAGGGCATTGGTAATTTCGTCGTTCCATTCGGAAACCACAATACCAATACGGGTTTGACTTAAATCGCCAAACCCGCTTGAAGTATATTCCGAAAGGTTTTTTAGTGCAGTTGCCATAAAAAACTTATTGGTTGATTTTTGCTTGCAACAAAGCGATATGCTTGTCGATATCTTGTGCTTCGGGCGAGCGTACAAATTCCGTACGAACACGCTCGTAATGTCTCAACGCTCTTTGGTAATCGCCTTGAATATGGGCAAGTGCGGCGGCTCTCATCAAAATCATAGGTGTAACCATATCATTGACATGAGAAGATGCGGCTCGTTCGTATTGTCTGAGTGCTTCACTGTAATTACCTAATTCTGCATAAGCATCTGCGATCAACATTCCCACCATTGGAGTTAAAATCAAATCGTTGGATCTAAATCTTTTCAAGTGGTGAAGTGCGTCTTCAAACCGACCTTTTCTCATATAGATTATACCGACGTAAGAATGTGATAAATTTGCAGCTCTTGTTCCACGGAAGTTATTAATAATATCAACAAATCCGAGGTGCATACCATGACCGTTTAGAGCCCAATTCAACGAGTCCGCCTCGAAAAAATTTTGAGCCATAAACATTTCTTCTTGAGCCACTCTTTCGCGAGGCTCTTGATACAAAAATCTATATCCGAAATAACCTCCAACAGCCAGAATAACAATCGCTATAAATGCCGTAATAAGTTTTTGATTTTTATAATACCACGCTTCAAGTCTGCTTACGGAATCCTCGAATATTTGCTCGGTATCCACCGGTAAATTGTCTTTTTTGTCTTTCTTTTTTGCCATGTTTATGATATAATTGGGATGCAAAGATACGACTTTTTTTTGAAATATCAAAATTTCAAAAAAATCGTCTTGTAGTATATTGAAAAAAGTCGTATCTTTGCACCAAAAAAAAACATGAACACAACCTCAAAAAAAACATTCAACATTGGTTTAGTGCCGAGACTTCTCATCGCAATTGTTGTCGGAATTTTGCTTGGCAGCTTTGCACCGGAGTTTATTAATCGTACTGTTATCACAGTTTCGACCTTGTTTGGCTCCTTTTTGATGTTCGTTATTCCGCTGATGATTCTGGCTTTTGTAACCATCGGAATTGCAAATCTAACACATGGTGCAGGCAAACTTTTAGGCATAACAATGGGGATGTCTTATATTTCTATTTTGATCGCCGGTATTGTCGCTTATTTTGTATCTCTGAGTTTATTTCCAACTTTTTTGGATCCGACAGTTATCGGTTTAGTTGGTGATATAGAAGCCGGTATGTTGACACCGTTTTTCACGGTTGCAATACCGCCTATTTTTAGTGTTATGCCGGCAATTGTGCTTGCTTTTATTTTTGGGTTGTCTATTAGTGCAATACGTAGCAAAGAAAGTGCGGAAGGCGCAGAAAATAATGTGTTATATAGATTTTTTAACGAATTTTCGCAAGTTATCGGACTTGTTTTGAAAAAAGCAATTATTCCTCTTTTGCCTATTTTTATCGGAGGAACTTTTGTAAATTTAGCGGTTAGTGGTGTGGCTTTCACAATTTTGAATGTTTTGTGGAAAGTGATTTTGATCATTATTGCCTTGCACACAGTCTATTTGTTTATACTTTTCATGATCAGCGGTTTTATTGGTAAGAGAAACCCTTTCACCATGATGAAAAACCAGATACCTGCTTATCTTACAGCACTTGGCACACAATCTTCGGCGGCAACGATTCCGATAAATTTGGCGGTTGCAGAGCGTAACGGTATTTCTAAAGAAGTTCGAAATTTTGTGATTCCGTTTTGCGCTACTATACACATGCCCGGCTCCATGATTAGCGTAATTGCCTGTGTAATGGCGATTTTGTTTGTGTTTGGAATGCCTCCCGATGCGGCTTTGATATGGCCGATTATTCTGACATTAAGTGTCTTAACTTTGGTTGCGCCCGGTGCACCGGGAGGGGCCATTATGGTGGCTTTGCCTTTTCTAACTATAGTCGGTATTTATCCGGACAGTGCTATGATGAGTCTGTTGATAGCATTGTATATCGCACAAGATAGCTTCGGGACGGCCTGCAACGTTTCTTCGGACAACGTTGTGTCTGTGGCGATAGATACGATTTATCAAAAGGAAATCAAGCAGTAGTTTTTACAATTTTTACTACAAGGCTACAGCATTTTTTTGAATTAACCAATTTTTTTTGCTTTATTCAGATATTTTTCGTACCTTTGCACTCCTTTTTGTGTTCTTCCGCAAAAAGGAGTCAAATAAATTAAGTATTAACCCGATGAAAGCTCTGCTTTCATCTACAAAAAACGAAAAAAAATGAACGAAGAAATGAATGTTAACCCCGAAGCCCAAGCCGAAAACGTAGAGCAGGTAACGCAAGCAGAGCAGGTAGAGCAAACTGAACAAGCAGAGCCGGCAAACGCAGAGCAGGTAGAGGAAAAACCAGCTAAAACTGCTGTGAAAGTTAAAAGCGATGCAACAACAGGCAATGTGGATTTCGACTGGGATGCAGTTGGAAAGAAAAAAGTTACCCTAAACGCCGACTTGACCAAATCACTTGAAGAAGCTTACGAAAGAACGCTTAGTCAGATTGGCGATCAAGAAGTGGTCGAAGGTACTGTAGTGGCAAAAAACAACCGTGAAGTTGTGATCAACATCGGCTTCAAATCCGATGGTATTGTGCCTGTTGCAGAATTTAGATACAATCCGGAATTGAAACCGGGCGACAAAGTAGAAGTTTATGTGGAAAGTAAAGAAGATTCGCACGGACAACTTCTTTTATCTCATAAAAAAGCACGTATTCTCAAATCTTGGGATCGTGTAAATCAAGCACACGAAACGCAAGAAATCATCACAGGTTACGTGAAAAGCCGCACGAAAGGCGGGTTAATCGTAGATGTATTCGGCCTTGAGGCATTCTTGCCGGGTTCGCAAATTGATGTAAAACCGATTCGCGATTACGATATGTATGTGGACAAAACTATGGAATTCAAGGTGGTTAAGATTAACCACGAATATAAGAATGTGGTTGTGTCGCACAAAGCCCTTATCGAAGACGAGATCGAAGCTCAAAAAAGTGAAATTATTGCTAAACTCGAAAAAGGTCAAGTACTCGAAGGCGTTGTTAAAAACATCACTTCTTATGGAGTTTTCATCGATCTTGGCGGCGTAGATGGTTTGATTCATATCACTGACTTGTCGTGGGGGCGTATCAGCCATCCTGAGGAAATCGTGAAATTGGACGACAAAATCAACGTTGTAATTTTGGATTTCGATGAAGGTAAAAAACGTATTGCACTTGGTTTGAAACAACTTACGCCACATCCGTGGGACTCGTTAGATACGAACTTGAATGTTGGCGATAAAATCAACGGAAAAGTTGTAGTTATCGCGGATTACGGTGCATTTATCGAAGTCATTCCTGGCGTTGAAGGTTTGATTCACGTGTCTGAAATGTCGTGGTCGCAGCATTTGCGTACCGCTCAAGATTTCTTGAAAATTGGTCAAGAAGTAGAGGCTGTGATTTTGACGTTGGATCGCGAAGAACGTAAAATGTCGCTTGGAATTAAGCAATTGATTCCGGATCCATGGGCAGCAATTGCAGAAAAATATCCTGTAAATTCGAAACATACGGCAACTGTTCGCAATTTCACTAATTTCGGAATTTTCGTAGAGCTAGAAGAAGGTGTTGATGGATTAATTCACATCTCGGATCTATCGTGGTCGAAAAAAATCAAGCATCCTGCGGAATTTACAAAGGTTGGTGAAAAAATCGATGTTGTAGTTCTTGAAGTGGATGTTGAAAATCGCCGTTTGAGCCTTGGACACAAGCAATTGGAAGAAAATCCATGGGATGTTTTCGAAACTGTGTTCACAATTGATTCTATTCACAAAGGAACCGTTTTGTCAGCAAACGATAAAGGTGCCGTTGTTGTACTTCCTTACGGTGTTGAGGCTTTCGCACCAATGCGTCACATTCAAAAGGAAGAAGGTGGAACCGCAAAACCTGATGAAGTTTTGGATTTCAAAGTGATCGAATTCAACAAAGACAGCAAAAAAATCATTGTTTCGCACACCAACATTTTCAAAGAAGAGCAAGCCAGCGAAAGAGCAAAAGCTGATGGTGAAGCAAAAGCTGCTGAAAACGAGCAAAAACAAGTGATGAGAAAGTTGAACGAAGGCGTTGAGAAATCTACGTTAGGCGATATTGAGGCTTTATCGAATTTGAAGAACGCAATGACTAAAGCTGAAACCGAAGTTGAAGCGAAAGTTGAGGCAGCAGGAGAGCCTGCTCCCGAACTTGAAGCCAAAATTGAGGCTGAAGAAACAGAAAAAAGCGAGTAATCGTTGCTGATTTTTGAAAAAAAATAGGAATGCCCTTGGTGTTCCTATTTTTTTTCGTATATTTGCACTCCGAAATAAGAAACTGATGTCAAACATTGCTGTTTTCCCGGGCTCATTCGACCCAATTACCAAAGGACACGAAAATATCGTGCGACGAGCCTTGCCGTTGTTCGATAAAATCATCGTTGCCATAGGGCATAACGCCGGCAAAAAAAATCTATTCTCAGTCGAACAGCGCATAGATTTTATCAAAAAAACATTTGCCGATACACCAAAAATTTCAGTAAAAACGTACGAAGGATTAACGGTAGATTTCTGCAAAAAACACAATGTAAATTTCTTGTTACGAGGCTTGAGAAATGCCACGGACTTTGAATTTGAGCGTGACATTGCTTCTTTCAACAAAGATTTATCGCCCAATCTTGAAACGCTATTTATGTTTACAGAACCTGTATACAGCCATATTTCATCAAGTGTCGTCCGTGAAGTTTTGCGTCACGGCGGCGATGCAACAAAATTTCTACCAAACACACTCAAAAATGAAATCAAACCGTCATTGCGAACTGCAAAGCAGTGAAGCAATCCAGCAGACAATGGATTGCTTCGCTACGCTCGCAATGACGTTCCTAAAACCCCAATACCTATATGAAAAAACTCGCAATGGTCGCCTTCGGCGGAAATGCCCTGCTCCGCAGCGGACAAAAAGGAACTTATCAAGAACAAATGCAGAACGTGATCGACACGTGTCTATCACTCAGTGAACTTTATAAACGTGATTACAATTTGGTGATTGGTCACGGAAATGGTCCGCAGGTTGGTAATGTGATGCTGCAGCACGAAGCAGGGAAAAAAATGTACGGTATCGAAGCCATGCCGCTAGATCTTTGTGTTGCTGAAACACAAGGTTCAATCGGGTATTTGATTGAAATAGCATTTCGTAAAATCTTTGCCAAAGAAAACGTAAAAAAGAACGTAATTACGTTAGTTACGCAGGTTGTTGTTGATGAAAATGATCCTGCTTTTGCAAAGCCGACAAAACCTGTGGGACCTTATTATACGAAGGAAGAAGCCGACAAATACAGTGCTGAAACCGGTGCCGTTTTTGCCGAAGATCCAAAAGGCAACGGCTGGCGTAAAGTTGTTGCCTCGCCAAGACCGCTTCATATCACAAATGTTGATGTTGTGAAACAATTAGCAGAGAATGGCTATGTTGCGATTACTTGTGGTGGCGGCGGTATTCCGGTTGTAAAAACTGCGAATGATTTGAAAGGTGTGGAAGCCGTAATTGACAAGGATTTAGCATCGGCTTTGGCAGCCGTTGAAATGAAAGCCGACGAATTTTATATTTTGACGGATGTTCCGAATGTGTACATCAATTTCAGAAAGGAAAACGAGAAAGCCCTTGATGTGATTACGGTTGCGGAAGCCAAGCAATATTTGGAGGAAGGACACTTTACCGAAGGTTCGATGGCGCCAAAGGTTCGTGCAGGTATTTACTTCGTCGAAAATGGCGGAAAAGAATGTGTAATCACGGAAGCCGGACAACTCGGGAATCCAACGTGTGGAACGCGGATTGTTGCGTAATTTAGTTCGACTAGGTTCGTCTATTTGAACTTACACCTTTGCTTGGTTGTAGCATATTCGGCATAACGGTTGGTAACTTTCCGTTTCGCCGAGCATAACTAATTTGTCATTGTCGGCAGTACGATGGGAAAATTGCGCGGGATTTCCGCACTGCATGCAGATTGCGTGGACTTTGGTTACGTATTCGGCGATTGCCATGAGTTTGGGCATCGGGCCAAAAGGCTGTCCTAAATAATCCATGTCCAAACCTGCAATAATCACTCGTTTTCCACGATTGGCAAGGGTTGTACAGACATCCACTAATTCGTTTCCGAAAAATTGAGCTTCATCAATTCCTACCACATTTGCTTCGTCGCTAACAAAAAGCAAGATGCTTTCTGCGGCATCGACCGGTGTTGATTTGACTGCTCTATCATCGTGAGAAACAACTTCTTCTTCAGCGTATCTAGTATCTACAGCGGGTTTGAAAATTTCAACCGTTTGCTTGGCGATGCGTGCACGATTGATACGGCGGATTAATTCTTCGGTTTTACCGGAAAACATGGAGCCGCAGACAACCTCAATCCAACCGCGGCGTGGATTGAGAATTTCAGGATTTTCAACATTCATGGGTATATGGATTAGTGCAAAATTTTAAATATTAATTCTTTTAGCAAATCGCCACCTTCTACGGAAGACGTGCTCTCTACGCCTTTCGATTTTACATCGTATTCGCGGAGAAAGCCAATAATTTGTGCCGTTTTCCGAACGGGGAATTGCCGTGCGGCACTTTCAAACTCTTGTAAAAACGGTGTTCCGACAATCGTTTTTAATTCCGTAGGATTAGCTTTTTGTACGTTGGTTTGATACAATAACAATTTTAGAAAAAAACTAAACACAATCGGAATTACTTTTTGAATCGGATTGTCTTTCGGATTTAACGCAAAATGTGTGATAATTTGGTTTGCTTTCAAAACATTTTTTGCTGCCAACGCCTTGTTCAATTCGAACACATTGTAGTCTTTGCTAATGCCGATGTATTTTTCGATAATTTCGGGTGTTATCGTCGATTTTTCCGAAATATTCAGCATTAATTTTTCCAATTCGTTGGCAATTTTGCTCAAATCACCGCCTAAATATTCGACTAACAAACTGCACGATTTTTGATCAATAGTATAACCTTTTTTTGCCACAAACTCTTTGACCCATGCGGGAACTTGGCTATCGTAGAGTTTTTTGGCTTCAAACGTTACGCCGAATTTATCGGCACGTTTGAAAAATACTTTTCGTGAATCTACTTTTTTGGTTTTGTGTGCTAAGACCAAAATCGTTGAAGGAACAGCCTTTTCGATGTAGTCTGCGAGTTCTTCGAGTTTTGGAACATCTTGGGCTTCTTTCACAATAATCACTTGATGATTTGCCATCATCGGGTAGCGCTTTGCATTACTCACAATCGCATCCACCGTGCAATCCCGACCGTAAAGAATGGTGAGATTAAATTCACGCTCCATTTCGTCCAAAACATTTTTTTCGATGTAATCCGAGATTTCATCAATAAAATACGATTCTTCGCCGTGTAGCAAGTAAATCGGATGATAAACTTTATTTTTGAGGTTTTGTATGATTTGGTCGAAAGTCATTTTCAAGTCGCTATTTTTGCGATAACAATCAACAAAATTACGAAAAAATTTCCAAAATTCGAAAAAAAATTGTAACTTTGTTAAAAATTTTTGGGTATTTGGGTATGGAGCTATTGAAAGTCAAGCCGAAAAAAGCAACAAAAAAAGTTGTAAAGAAAAAGAAGAAAGCCAAGAGCGTAAAATATAGTATCACGCTATCCGGTGCTGAAAACACACTATTGGCAAAGGTTTGCAAAAAAGACGGCACCACACAGGCGAGATTGATAAAATCCGTTTTACGTAAATATTTGAAAGAGAGAATTTCAAATATCAACGACGAAGTTTCCGAGAATCAATTGAATTTGTTCAAAAATCCGAAATCGGTTCAGTATAAAATAGACGAGTAAGATTTTAAAATCCAAAGAGGTTGCCAACTTGATACACCACAAACGCTACAGTCCATGCGACTGCTGTTGTGTAGAGCGTCAAAAAAATCGGATATCGCCATTTTCTGGTTTGTTTTTTGAGCACCACAAAAACGGCGACACACGGGAAATACAGCAATATAAAAATCAGAAAAGCGATAGCGCTCAATGGACTCAATTCTTCGAGTATTCGCTGTCTAAAAACGGGATCGTCTTCTTCGTAGTCCGCATCGGCAAGGTATAAAATACTCATGGTCGA
>WQWA01000038.1 GCA_009785505.1 Bacteroidales bacterium | reverse complement strand
GCATACCGCCTTTGTACGGTCCAATCGCATTGTTGTACTGCACACGCCAAGCACGATTTGTTTGCACTTCGCCTTTGTCGTCAACCCAATCCACGCGGAATTGAATAACGCGATCCGGCTCTAGAAGACGCTCTACAACTTTGTACTTTGTGTACTTTGGATTGGCTTTTACCACGTCTTCGATGGTTTCCAATACTTCAGTAACTGCCTGTAAATACAGGGGTTGCCCGGGGTTTTTAGCCTCAACATCGGCTAAAAGTTTTTTTACATCCATGATGCTTTTGATTTTTGAATTATGAGTTAATGAATTATAAATTCGTCTGCAAAACTACGAATTATTTTTGAAATAACAAAGAATTTTTCAATATATCTTTAATCTATATTCGAAACAGTCTTGCGTTTATCCGAAAACCACGTATAAACAACCGGAATCACAAACAAACTCAACAGCGTAGCCAAAGCCATACCGCCGATAACTGCAATACCCATCGACACACGGCTTTCAGAGCCTGCACCCATCGCCAAAGCAATCGGTAAAATTCCAAAAATTGTTGACAAACTTGTCATCAAAATCGGACGAAAACGCTGTTGTGCAGATTCCTGAACAGCCTGAGCAACAGACATTCCTTGTGCTTTTTTCTGATTGGCAAATTCTACAATCAAAATACCGTTTTTTGTAACCAAACCTATGAGCATAATAATTCCGATCTGACTAAAAATGTTCAAAGTTTCTTGGAAATACCATAACGAAAACAAAGCACCGGTCAAAGCCAAAGGCACGGTAAATAAAATAATCAGTGGGTCTCTGAAACTCTCGAACTGTGCGGCTAATACGAGATACACCAACACCAATGCGAGAATAAGTGCATACATCATCGCACCGGCACTATCTTGCATATCTCGTGCTTGTCCGGAAAGTTCGGTACGAAATTGTTCGGGCAGCGTGTTTCTTGCGATGGCTTGCAACTCGTCAACAGCCTCGCCAAGTGTAACGCCCGGTGACATTTGTGCGGTTATGGTCGCACTCAAAAAACGATTGTAACGGTGGCGTTGTGGCGGATTCGCCTGCTCAACGATGGTAACCAAGTTATCCATTTGAATGAGGCGTCCGTTGCTGTTTCTGACATAAAGCGAGCGAATATCCGATGGCGTGTTGCGGTTGATGTTGTCGAATTGTCCGATAATTGGAAACTGTCTGCCATCTGCCACAAAAAAACCATAACGTGTTCCTGAAAGCCCGAATTGCAAGGTTTGTGCAACATCTTGAACTGAAACTCCCATTGTTCTTGCACGGTCACGGTCAATCTCGATTCTCACTTCAGGGCTGTTAAACCTCAAATTCGCATCTACGAACGAAAACGTTGGGTTTTGTTGAGCCTCGTCTAAAAATTTCGGTAGATATTCACGAAACATTTCAAGATTGGGTCCCTGCAATATAATTTGCACGGAATTTCCACCGCCACCACCTCTTCCGACTTGTATCGTTGCGGGTTGGCGAACGGCAACACGAGCACAACTCAACTGTCGGACTTCATGTGTCAAAATATTCGCAATTTCCTGTTGCGAACGATTTCGTTCGGATGCCGGCGTTAGCGAAATTCGCATGTTTCCAGTGTTGGTACCACCGCCCCAACCGGGTGTATTTACTGCGATAGACTCAATTTCGTTCTCATGGAGATTATCCAAAACCAAATTGTACAAATCGAACATATACGCATCCATCAGTTCGAACGAAAAACCTTCTTGTGCAGTAGCAGCTAACGTAATGGTATCGCGGTCTTCCTGCGGTGCAAGTTCTGTTCGGATATTAACGTAACACAAGTAGATTATACCAAACGATGCAATCAAAATCATTACCGTCCAAATAGGCTTTCTCATAAATCTATTCAACAGCAAGCGGTATCTCACAGCAAGTGCAGTGAACCAAGATTCGGTTATTTGGAAAAATTTATTTTGTTTTTCGCTACGTTTCAGAATTTTAGAACATAACATTGGCGAAAGCGTGAGTGCAACAAATGATGAAATCGTTACTGCTCCGGCTATAACAATTGCAAATTCTCGGAACAAGCGCCCCGTCATTCCTTGCAAGAAAATAATCGGCATAAATACCGCAATCAATACAATGGTTGTGGAAACAATTGCAAAAAACATTTCTTTTGAACCCTGCATTGCTGCCTCTTTTGGTGGAATTCCCTGTTCGATTTTTGCATAGATATTTTCCATCATAATAATGGCATCGTCAACCACCAGAGCGATGGCAAGTACGATCGCCAGAAGCGTTAGAACATTTATGGAAAAGCCAAAAGCAAACATCACAAAGAATGTTCCAATCAGCGAAATCGGAATAGCAATGACGGGAATCAGCGTTGTTCTCCAATTTCTAAGGAAAACAAAAATCACAATGAGAACAAGGAAAAATGCGAGAGCAACCGTTTGCACCACTTCGTCGATGGAGCGAACGACAAAACGTGTGGTGTCGAAACCAAGTACAACATTGATATCGGGCGGAAGTTCGGCTTGCATTTCGTCGATACGCCTGTAAAATTCTTCGGCGATATGCAATTGATTTACACCGGGTTGTGCAACAAGTGCAACGACAACAGATGGAATACCATCTCTACGCATAATCGTTCGTTCGTTTTCGGGTGCTAATCGGGCGTGACCGATGTCTCTGACTCGAACGATATTTCCACCACGTTCTAAAATGATGAGATTGTTAAATTCCTCTTCTGTGGTGAGGCGTCCTGCTGTGCGAACAGAAAGTACGGTGGCCTGTCCGATGAGCGAGCCTGTGGGAAGTTCGATGTTTTCACGAACCAAAGCATTTCGCAAATCTATCGGTGTCAAACCGTGAGCCGCCAAGCGTTCGGCATCAATAAAAATTCGCATTGCCTGGCGTCTTTGCCCCCAAATTTGCACGGCACTAACGCCCGGAATGGTTTGCAAACGCTCTTGAAACACACGTTCGGCAAAATCGCTCAACTCCATCAACGTACGTGCATTACTCGTGAGAGCGATCGCCATAATTGCATCGGCATCGCCATCGGCTTTGGCAACAATAGGTGCATCTACATCGGGCGGAAGGGCACGCATAACACGCGAAACACGATCGCGAACATCGTTAGCGGCAGCGTCCATATCAACACCCAACTCAAACTCCACAGTGATGCGGCTTCGTCCGTCACTGCTGTTTGAACGCAAGGTGCGGATACCCGCAATACCGCTAATGGATTCCTCCAAAGGCTCGGTAATTTGATTTTCGATAACATCGGCATTGGCTCCGGGATAGGTTGTCATTACGTTGATAATCGGCGGGTCAACATTGGGAAATTCACGAACACCCAAAGACATAAATCCGACAATCCCAAAAATGACAATCACTAAGGACATCACTATGGAGAGAACGGGGCGGCGGATACTTAAGGAGGAAAGGCTCATATTCTTTTAAGGTTAAAGGTAAAGGGTAAAAGGTTAAAGGTGTGTTAAGATGTAAATTTTTTGCGGGCTTTGATGAAACTGCTGAGCATGCTTGAAAGGGATTTTGTTTTTTCTAACATGGCGTTATAATCTTTTTTGTTGATATATTCTAGTTGATGCCCCAAATAAATTTGTGTTCTTAACTCTCCACAAGAGCCTTTAGCGATGTACAAAAATTGTATAAATTCTTTGTTGGTTTGTCGCTCAAAACCCTCTGAAATATTGGACGGAATAGAAATCGCGGCACGCTGAACTTGGTCTTTGAAACCAAAATCCTTACATGTTTTCACAGTTTTATAAATTTGGAGTGCTAATCGCATTCCTTCTTTCCAAATGTCTAAATCTTCGAAACTCGCGTTGTTCATGGGATTAAACGTTAAGTGTTAAAGATGTTTTGATAATTCATCCAATACTTGTTTATTTCGCTTTTGCCTAATTTCTGGTGCTTCTTGTTGTAAAAATTCTAATCCGACAAAAGAATTTCCTTGTTTTCTGTTTTGTCGAGGCTCAATACTTTCTATTAAGATTGCTTCTAAAATATCCCCTAAAGTTTGAATTGTGAACTCACTGAATTGGGCATCTAAATTTAGTTTTCCATCATCTTTAACAGGATAAAAACCAAACCAACTAAATCTATTCCAACGGCCTGCAAGTCTATCTGTTGTGTGGTCTTTTAATCTTTTTCCCAAAGTTTGCTCTATCGCCTGCCCAACATAAATTGTTTCTCTGTTGTCGTGCAATAAATAGATCCCCCTTTGGTCTTTAAAATTTACTTTTTCTGCTCCGGCTTGCTGAATTCCAAATAAATCAGGAGTTACAGACTTCCAATGCACAAAATCTCGGTTCCAGTAAATACCAAATGCATTTATTATTTTATGGTTGTCAATATTTCTTTTTTTATTTGCCGTTTGAATTTCTTTCTTGGGTGTCACAACCTCGTCCTTCCCAATATTCTCATTTATTTCTTTCAAGTGTTTTTTTATTATGAAAATCCCCGCACCAACTTTTTCAAAAATTGAATTTCCTTTTTTTATGTCAGTCGTTAACATAGCAATCACTGTATTCTGCGGCGTTGCTCCCAACGACGTTTTGTAACCTCGTTGTGCTATCAACTCTGCGATTTCAGTATAATGAAGTTGTTTTTTCTCTTCATTCAGCACTTTTTCTATTGCCTCTTTCCATTTTAATTCACCCATAACTTTGTTATTTTTGTGGTTAGCGTTTTGAAACTTCCCTCAAACTTAAAAACCTTTAACCCTTGACCTTTAGCCCTTAATCCATTCTTGGGTTCAATCGCACCGGGCTATTCGGACGAATCTGCATAATCCCCGAAACAATCAATGTGTCGCCAACTTGAAGACCGGATATGATTTGTGTTTCGCGCGGTGTGCGTGTACCGATGACTAAATCACGCATCTCTGCTCTGCCGTTTTTATAGACAAATCCTTTGTGTCCTTCTGCTTCTGAAAGTAAAGATTCAGCAGGAACCATAATGGCGTTATCTGTAGGCGTCATCGAAAGATGTACTCTTGCCGAAGCACCCGGAAACAGCCTGCCATCAGGGTTTGGAGCGATGGCTCGCATCAAAATCGTACGTGTGTCGAGATCAATATGAGGTTCAATTGCAAATACTGTTGCAGTGTATAGCGTATCACTTCCGCTAACTCTGAACTGAACTCTACTGTTGATTTTCACCACATCAAAAAAACGTTCCGGAACGGAAAAATCAAGCCTAATCGGATCGTTGCTGACAATCCGTGCAACAATATTTTGTGATGTAATAAATTCGCCAACTGAAACCGAACGTAAACCGACTACGCCGTCAAACGGTGCACGAATTTCCGTACGCTCGATTTGGGCTCTAATCAAATCCGTTTCGGCTCTAAGCGAATTCAATTCGGTTAAAACAATTTCATATTCTTCAAGGCTGATCGCCTCTCTTTCCAACAATACGTTGCTTCTACGCTCTCTTTCTTCGGCCAATCGCTGACGATGGCGTGCACGATCGTATTGCGCTTGCAATTCCCTATCGTTCATTTTAACCAAAAGCTGCCCGGCTCTCACACGAGAACCTTCGGTAAAATTGATTTGCGTAATTCTTCCGCTTCCCTCACTGCGAAGATCAACCTGCTCACCGGCGATCAAAGTTCCTGTCGAAACAACCATGTCTTCGAGGGTTTCATACGTTACAATCATGTAATCAACAGGGATTGCGGCACGTCCGCCGGCACCTCTGGATCCGCTTTGTCCAAGTTCTTGTGCTCTGCGTTCTGCACGCATGTCTTCAAACCAAATACGATTGGCGATGCTGTAGGCGAAATATCCCAACACTAAAATAAGCAGGATTACGGACGGTTTAAATTTCATAATGTATATGTTTTTGGGTGCAAATATACGAAAATAAATTGAATATAGAAAGAATTACAGTCGTTTTTCTAATTCTGCGATTTCATCTCTCAGTCGTGCGGCCTCCATAAAATCAAGTTCTTTAACTGCGGCTTCCATCTGTTTTCGGCTGTTTTGAATGGAACGTCGCAATTGATCTTTGGTCATGTATTGAAATACCGGATCTGCGGCGATACTGAGTTCCGGATTTTCAACGTAATAATTTGTCAATTGTTTGTTTTTTGCTAAACTTGAATCAAGCGACTTGATAATTTGTGTCGGTGTGATGTTATTTTTGGTGTTATAGGCAATCTGTTTTTCTCGTCTTCGGTTGGTTTCATCGATGGTTTGCTTCATGGATTTAGTGATTTTGTCGGCATACATGATGACTAAACCTTCCACGTTTCGTGCGGCACGTCCGGCGGTTTGTGTGAGCGAACGGGCACTTCGCAAAAAACCTTCTTTGTCCGCGTCCATGATTGCGACTAACGCTACTTCCGGCAAATCCAAGCCTTCACGAAGCAAATTAACACCAATCAAAACATCGAACGAACCGGCACGCAGATCTCGCAAAATTTCCACACGTTCCAATGTTTCAACATCGGAGTGAATGTAGCGTGTTTTGATGCCGAGATTGAGTAGATATTTTGTCAATTCTTCCGCTTGCCGCTTGGTCAGCGTAGTTACGAGCGTTCGTCCGCCTTTTGCGGTTACTTTCTCAATCTCATACAACAAATCGTCAACTTGATTTTGACTTGGACGAACTTCAATCACAGGATCCAACAAGCCTGTCGGACGAATCAACTGTTCCACTACAACACCACCGGACTCCTTCAATTCAAAATCGGCAGGTGTTGCACTCACATAAATCGTTTGGTTGATTAATTTTTCAAATTCGTCGTATTTCAACGGGCGATTATCCAGTGCGGCAGGAAGTCGAAAACCATACTCCACCAAATTTATTTTTCGACTGCGATCGCCGCCGTACATCGCATGAATCTGCGAAATCGTCACATGACTTTCATCAACAACCAACACAAAATCTTTCGAAAAATAATCCAACAAACAAAACGGACGAGATCCCGGTTTTCGGCCATCTAAATATCGCGAATAGTTTTCAATTCCGGTGCAATAGCCCAATTCTTTCATCATCTCAACATCGTAAATAACGCGGTCTTCCAAACGTTTTGCTTCCAAATGTTTGCCGATTTCTTTGAAATAATCAATTTGTTTTCCCAAGTCCAACTGAATGTTTTTAATTGCTTCTTGCATTCGTGCAGCATCAGTTGTAAATAGCGTTGCAGGAAAAATTGTGATTTGATTTTTTGACTCAATGCGTTGTCCGTTGTCGGGATAAATGGTTTCGAGCGATTCTATTTCGTCATCGAAAAAAATCACCCGATAAGCGTAATCAGCATAAGCAGGATAAATATCCAACGTGTCGCCTTTCACACGAAAATTTCCGCGATTAAATTCCAATTCGTGCCGCGAATAAAGTGAGTTAACCAAAGCGTGCATCACTTGTTTCATCGACAAACGCTGTCCTTTTTCGAGCACAATTATATTCGATGCAAAATCCTGCGGATTGCCCATTCCATAAATGCACGAAACCGACGAAACGATGATTACATCACGCCTTCCCGAAAGCAGCGACGAGGTTGCACTCAAACGAAGTTTTTCGATTTCGTCATTGATTTGTAAATCTTTTTCTATATATGTGTTTGTGCTTGGAATATACGCTTCCGGCTGATAGTAATCGTAATACGACACAAAATATTCCACCGCATTATCCGGAAAAAACTGCTTAAACTCGCTGTAAAGTTGTGCCGCCAAGGTTTTGTTATGGCTCAAAACCAGCGTAGGACGGCCGGTTTCGGCGATTACGTTCGCAATCGTAAATGTTTTTCCCGAACCCGTAACACCAAGCAAAACCTGTGCTTTGTCGCCACGTTCAACGCCTGCAACCAATTCCTTGATAGCTTCCGGTTGATCTCCCGTAGGTTTAAATTGTGAGGTAAGGTTGAACTCCATAATCTACAAAGGTACGGAAAAAACCTGAAATCAGCAAATTTTCAAGAAAATATCAAAAAAATCAATACTTTTCATCTCCTCGCCCGACATTCAAAAATGTTTTCGGCATGGGAAGCGAAAGATTCACACGCTTTTTCGTCATCGGATGTTTGAATGAAAGCGAAAAAGCGAACAAACGTATTTGACGAATAAACGCTGCATCAGCGCCGTATTTGCGATCGCCGACAATCGGACAGCCTATGCTTTCCAACTGCACACGGATTTGATTTTTCCGACCGGTTTCTAACTGAATTTCGAGTAAGGTGTAATCGTCGTGGTGGGAGAGGGTTTTGTATTTTAAGGTGGCTAATTGTGGGGTTTTGGACACGGGCGTTTCGACTTCGCTCAACGACCGTGATTTTCGCTCCCTGAGCGGAGTCGAAGGGAGCATTGACGGAGCCACAATTATCATCTTCTGTTTTGGACCTTCCAGCACGTACGATTTGATTGTATCGCTTACTTTTGGAGGCTTCCCTTCGACTAATGCCCAGTACAGTTTTTCGTTTTCGCTCCAGTTTTCGATTAAACGTTTTTTGACAAGTTCGGATTTTGCAAACAATAAAAGTCCTGAAACTTCCCTATCCAAGCGGTGTACAACAAAAACCTTTTCTTTATGTTTGGATTTTCTTACGACATAATCCAGTACCATCTTGTACATGGATTTTTTGGTTTCTGTCGTTGTTCCAACAGTTAGAATCCCTGCGGGTTTTGAAACAGCAATCAAATACTCATCTTCGAAAACAATTTGAAACGGCACTTTTTCGCTCTTTTTCTTTGCTTCCTTGCCGTTGTATTTTTTGTAATTGAGGGTTTCGCCTTTTTTTACAGGGGTTTCCGGATTTTTCAATACCAAATCATTACGGGATACAAACCCGTATTTGACTACTTTTTTCAAATGTGTTTTGGAACTTTCCGGAAATGTTTCACTCAAAAGTTCAAGCAGGGATTGATTTTTCTTTACGTCTATTTTCATTGCATTTTGCAATAAGGGCGGGTTTCAACCCGCCCTTACAGTGTGTTATATCGAAAAACTACCACCTTCTTTCGGCAGTTGTGAGCCGACTTTCGCGGAGATAAACTCGCGGTTTAATTTCGCAATATGTTCAATTTTGATGCCTTTCGGGCATTCAAATTCGCACGCGGCGGCGTTGGAGCAATAACCAAAACCAAGTTCGTCCATGCGTGCTACCATTGCCTCTACACGTTTCATCGCTTCAATCTTGCCTTGCGGAAGGTGTGCCAAGTGCGACACTTTAGCACCCACAAATAACATCGCCGATGCATTTGGACAAGCAGCTACACATCCACCGCAACCGATACAGGCTGCAGCATCCATAGCCGTATCTGCCTTGTCTTTGCGGATAGGAATAGCATTTCCATCAGGAACTCCGCCTGTAGTCGCGGAAATATAGCCACCGGCTTGAATGATTTTGTCGAGCGCGCTGCGATCTACAACCAAATCTTTAAGCACAGGAAAGGCTCTAGAGCGCCAAGGCTCAATGATGATCGTTTCGCCATCTTTGAATTTACGCATGTGCAGCTGACAAGTTGTGACACCATCATCGTTTCCATGCGGACGACCGTTGATGTACAAGCTGCACATGCCGCAAATACCCTCACGGCAATCGTGGTCGAAAACAACAGGTTTTTCGATTTTATCAACCAGTTGTTCGTTGAGAATATCTAACATTTCCAAAAACGAGCAATCGCTGGAAACGTCAGTAATTTCGTATGTTTCGAAGCGTCCTTTGGTTTTTGCATTTTCCTGACGCCAAATCTTTAATGTGAAATTCATGGCAATAATTATTTATAATTTCTGGTTGCAACCTTGACGGTTTCATAAATTAACGGTTCGACATTGCGTACGGGTTCGGCATTTTCGCCTGTAAATTCCCAAGCAGCAACGTGCATAAAGTTTTTATCATCGCGCTCTGCTTCGCTGTCGGTTTGGTACTCCACACGGAAATGTCCACCGCAAGATTCGTCACGTTGATTAGCGTCGCGAGCCATAAGTTCGCCCAATTCGAGATAATCCACCAAACGCAAGGCTTTTTCAAGTTCGTTGTTCATGTCATCGCCTTTTCCAACCACGCGGACATCACTCCAAAATTCCTCTTTAAGTTCTTTGATCAGTTCAACCGCTTTTGCTGTGCCCTCTTTGGTGCGAGCCATGCCGACATACTCCCACATAATTTTACCCAATTTCTTGTGAATAGTATCCACCGATTGTTTGCCGTTTATGCTTAACAATTTTTCAATACGTTCTTTCACTTGGTTTTCGGCTTCCTCAAATTCCGGTGTATCTGTAGAAAATTTCGGAACACGAATTTGATCTGCCAAACAATTTTGGATTGTATAGGGAAGTACAAAATATCCGTCTGCCAAACCTTGCATCAAGGCAGATGCCCCCAAACGGTTTGCACCGTGATCAGAGAAGTTGGCTTCGCCGATGGCGAACAAACCTTTTATACTTGTCTGCAATTCATAATCTACCCAAAGTCCGCCCATCGTGTAATGCACGGCAGGATAAATTTTCATTGGTGTTTCGTATGGATTTTCGTCTGTGATTTTTTCATACATTTGGAATAAATTTCCATAACGCTCCTCAACAACATCTCTGCCTAAACGTTCGATAGCATCTGAAAAGTCCAAATATACAGCCAATCCGGTTTTACCTACGCCGAAACCTGCATCGCAAGCCTCTTTTGCCGCACGTGAAGCCACGTCGCGAGGCACTAAGTTTCCAAATGCCGGATAGCGGCGCTCAAGAAAATAGTCGCGTCCTTCCTCGGGAATTCCGGTCGGTTTCATGCGTCCGTTACGAATCATTTCAATATCTTCTTTCATTTTCGGAACCCAAATTCTACCGTCGTTTCGCAAACTTTCCGACATCAATGTGAGTTTCGATTGGTAATCGCCGTGAACCGGAATACACGTTGGATGAATTTGCACATAACACGGATTTGCAAAGAATGCGCCTTTTTTATAGGCTTGCCAAGCTGCAGAAACGTTAGAATTCATCGCATTTGTGGAAAGAAAAAACACATTTCCATAACCGCCTGTTGCCAAAACTACGGCATGTGCAGCGTGGCGATGTATCTCGCCTGTTGTGATATCACGAGTAATGATGCCGCGAGCAACACCATCAACCAACACCAACTCCAACATTTCTTGACGAGAAAACATCTCAACCGTTTTGCGTTCGATTTCACGACTCAATGCGCCGTAAGCACCGATCAATAATTGCTGTCCGGTTTGTCCGCGAGCATAAAACGTACGCGAAACTTGCGCACCACCAAACGAACGATTGTCCAAATATCCCGAATAGTCGCGAGCAAACGGCACACCTTGTGCCACAGATTGATCGATAATTGAGTTGCTGACTTCCGCCAAACGGTGTACATTTGACTCCCTTGCACGATAATCGCCACCTTTTATGGTATCATAGAATAAGCGGTCAACGCTATCGCCATCATTTGGATAATTTTTTGCTGCATTGATACCGCCTTGTGCCGCAATAGAGTGTGCACGACGCGGACTATCGGAAATACAGAAAATTTTCACATTGAAACCCAATGCACCCAAACTCGCCGCGGCAGAAGCACCGGCAAGTCCTGTACCTACAACTATAACATCTATACGACGTTTGTTGGCTGGATTGATCAACGATTGAGAGGTTTTGTAATTGGTCCACTTTTGCTCTAATGCACCTTGTGGAATTTTAGAATCTAACTTCGACATATCGAAAAATTTATGTTATCTGAAAAAATAAATGAAAAGCGGAACAGTCGCAAACCCTGCGGCAATAATCGCTGCAAGTCCGTAACCGGCATATTTGACAAGCCATGTATATTTGCTATGTGCCAAGCCCAACGTTTGAAATCCGGACGGTACAGCGTGCGCCAAGTGGAATCCAAGCACAATCGAGAAAAAGACATATAGTAAAACCATCCATATATTTTTAAACATGTCATGCATCATTGCATAAAAATCGGCTTTGTAATCAACATCCAAAAATGCTCTCATCTCCCTAATATCCTCTTTACTCAAGTCCGTAATAAAGTGCTGGCCTGCGAAACCGGGAAACATAACAACTTGAAGTTTTTCATTACCTTGAATGAAATTATTGAGCTCCATAAATTCCAGCTGAACCAATGTCTGTTGATCTTCATTCTGCGCATTTTCAAAAGCAGTGTACAATTCCAACTGTCTTGCACCAAGCGCTCTCTCCACCTTTTCGGTTCTAACAATGTATTGTCCTTCTGCCCAGCCATGTTTGACAAACCAAAAATGAGTCAGGTGAATAACGATAAGAAATGCGAGCAAAATCCCCGTCCAAATCATCAATTTGGAGCCAAACATAGTTTTGGATTTGGTTTTCGCCTTGTACCCTATCGGACGTGCACGCCAATTCATGACTTGGATGAAAAGTCCAAGTGCGATGTGTGCGAGGATTGCCCCTAAAATTCCGAAACCTAATATTTTCACGATCCAATTCGCTCCCATAAAGTAAGCCCCGGCGCGAAACCATTCTCCGCCATCGCCACGAAGTATGGTAAGATTGAGACCTAAGTGTACCAACAGGAAAGTTATCAAAAAGAGCCCGAGCAAAGCAAGAACAATCTTTTTGGCAATTGATGCAACATCCACGAGTTCTATCATCTTTCGGATGTGTCTCTCTATCATAGTTTCTCTTTTCATAGTGTTTTTTTTATTTTAGTGGTGCAAAGTTACGAAATATATTTGATTTCACAAAATTTTTCGAAAATTTTAACTCAACGTATTAATTTCGTATTGGCAATCGAACAAAAAACACGGTTTTTTTCTCTTCGGTTTCGAATGAAATTGTGCCGCCGAATTGCTCTATTATGTTTTTTGCAATCGCCAAACCTAATCCCATTCCGGATGTTTTTGTGGTAAAATTCGGCTCAAAAATGTGATCGCGGATTTCGGCAGGAATACCACTTCCATTGTCTTTAATAGCAATAACCACATGTTTTTCAGACGTGGACAGAGAAATTTTTATTTGTGGGGCTTCAACTTCCGAAATGGCTTGTTTTGCGTTTTTCAAGATATTGACCAGCGCCCGAGATAGTTGTTTTTCATCGGCAAAAACAGTGATATTTTCTGCACCTTGCATTGCTTCAAAGTGAATAGTTTCTTCCGAGTTCATTAACAGCACGGTTTTTTCTAAACATTTTTTTATGTTTACTTCAGTAAGTTTAACATTCGGTTGTTGTGCAAAATTTGCAAATTCGGAAGCAACTGCCGAAAGCGTGTCAATTTGTTCAATCATCACCGTTGAAAAATTTTTCATACGGCTATCGAAGTCATCTTTTTGGTCGTTCCATGATTTTTGAATTTGTTGAACGCTCAGTTTCATCGGCGTTAGCGGATTCTTTATTTCATGAGCAATTTGCTTTGACATTTCGTTCCAAGCAATTTGGCGTTCGGATTCCACCAAAGGTTTGGTTAGACGCTTTATAATCAGAAAAACCAACACAAATGCCAACATAATCAACACAGCAAATAAATTGATGTAAACAACCATAAAAGCCATGATTTCATGACGGAGTTCTGCTCGCTGAGCAAAATGCGGAAGATTTAAATAGCCCACCAATTCATTTCGATAATTGCGAAACGGCACATAGGAACTATAAAATGTATAATTACCCAAAGTCTCTTGTTGAATGTAAAAATTTCTATGCTCTTGATTCAAGCGATAAAGTGCCTGCAAGTCCATTTCGTTTCGCGGATAATTTTGAAAAATTTGCTCAACAGAAGATTTCGCAACGAGATAACCCATCTCGTCATAGAAGAAAATGTCCGTAAAAAACACATTCGAAAAATCAATTAATGCTTGTTGCAACAATGGACTTTCAAGGATTTCATTCGGTGTTTCGCCATCAAATGTTTGCTCCATCAACAGCAGCAAAGAATGTGTTTTTTCACGCAGAACTTTTTGATTTTTTAGTGAATTTAACCTTTGAACTTGGATGGCAGACACAACCCCTGCCAACACAAATGTACCCAAAACTATGGCCAGAACCGTTATTTGCAACCGTTCTGCAAAGGTCTTGAATAATCTGCGAGACACGCGTTTGAAAACAAGTAAAATTAACAATCCTAAGCACAAATTCAAAATAAAAGCAACCGAAAATGTGGAGAATTGATTTTGAAATCTTGGTATTCTTCTGCTAACAATCAACACTTGCTCACCGTATGAGCCCTCTATGATTACTTGCAAATGACTGTATCTCTCATGCTCCGAAAAGTCTTTGCTTTCTTTGTTTGCCGGAGTGAAAAGCCTAAGCGGATAATCGAAAAATCCGATTTGTCTGACCAATTCGGAGTGGTCGTAAAGCACCACGCTGTACCTATTTTCTCTGAGTGTGTTTTGCAACCAAAATGTTTTTTCTCTTGACACAAATTCGATATAGAGTTGTCGATCTTCCGAAATTTTCACAATTCCAAAATACCTGAAATCAAAAGGATTTCGATAGGGTCTAAATAAATTTTCATGACTTGTCTGACGTCCCCTCATGCGCATTCGTTCTTCAAAAAATTCATGACAATTTACGATGGTGTATCCGTCTCTCAGCACTAAATCTTCGTCAGCATTGCAAAAAAGAAACGAGACCGTATAGTTGCCTAAAAATGAAGCTTCGAATAGTTCTTCCAAGCGTTCGAGTTTGAGATATTCGTCGATAGTTTCGTCAAAAATTAAAGAGTCTTCACGAACAAGTTGATACCATCTTTCAAAGAAAGCCACGGCATTTTCTTCGTCACCCTTAAGCAATCTTTCGGCAAATATCAATCGATCTCGGTATTCGTTCCGAACAGTCCACCAATTGTAAAAAACGCTGATAACTGCCGAGACCACAAGTACAATCAAAAGCCAGTGCCACAAGCTTAGTTGCTTTCGAGGGAATTTTTTTGTACTCATGACAATGTTTTTTCTATGAAATCCAGAATCTCGGCTTTGCCTTTGTTTTCAACGGCAGAGGTTTTGAAAATCGGGGGAATTTCGCCCCACGATTTCGACATCTCTCGTTTGAATGCAGCAATATTTTTATCGACTTGAACCGCCGAAATTTTATCTGTTTTTGTAAATACCAAAACAAACGGAAGTCCGTGTTCACCGAGCCAATCAATAAACTCCAAATCTATTTTTTGAGGCTCTAAACGAGAGTCTATCAGCACTAAAACGCAGTGTAAATTTTCACGCTCGCACAAATAGTTCACAATCATACCCTCCCATTTTTCGCGATTGGTTTTGGATGTTCGTGCATATCCATAACCCGGCAGATCCACCAAGTACCACTGTTTATCATTGATTGAAAAGTGATTG
>WQWA01000037.1 GCA_009785505.1 Bacteroidales bacterium | reverse complement strand
TGGGAAGGTGTCCAAACGAACGGTAAGTCAGAAGACCTGCAACCGCAACAGTTAAAAGCTTTCGTGGATTGAAGCTGAAACTAAACTGGAACATTGCGGTTCTTTTTTAGCCTTCATCTTTTTTCACGAAAAAACGAAAAGAAAGATGAAGAACAAAAAAAATATGTACTTTTTGGGACGCTTTGCATTGGTTTTATTCTTGATGCAAGGAATTTGTTTTCAGAATTTTGCGAAGCCATTAGATAGCATTAATTTTGCTGATAGTATTGCCGTTCACGATTTGGAGGGTGTGACGATTTCAGCTACTGGTCGTCCACGGATAAGTCCAAATATCGGACAATTGCAAGCCTTAAATTTAAGCAGTCTGGAACGTTTGAACGCCCTCCAATTATCCGATGCCGTAAAGTTTTTTGCAGGTGCAAATGTGAGAGATTACGGTGGCATCGGCGGGTTGAAAACCGTGTCTGTTCGGAGTTTGGGAGCATCGCATACGGGTGTATTCGTAGATAGAATTCCAATGAGAAATGCCATGAACGGACAAATCGATTTGGGCAAATTTTCGTTGAACACTATCGGCGAAATCCAGTTGTCGAGCGATAATTTTTCGCAAACGTTGCAAACGGCTTCGTTCTTTTCAAAGTCCTCGCAACTCAGCCTAATCACTGCATCTCCGACATTCGACGAAAACCAAAATACGCAGGTGGATGTATCGTTGAGAGTTGGATCGTTTGGATTATTTAATCCGCAATTCAACATTCATCAAAGATTCGGAAACCAACTTTTTTCGCTGAATGCGGACTATCAAAGAGCCTCAGGAAATTATCCGTTTGAATTGATCAATGGGCAAATTAGAACGATCGAAACACGCACCAATTCGGCGGTTGAAAGCTATCGCGTGGATTTGATGTGGCGAAACCTTTCGAATTCGAGACATCAGTATTTTGTCAAAGCCAACTTTTTCGATAATCATCGGCAATTGCCAGGTCCCGTAATTTTCTACAACCCTACGAGTAATCAAGAAATGTGGGACAGAGAAAAAGCCTTGCAAGCCCAGTACAATTTTTGGTTTCGGGATAGTACGGAGCTTTTGTTTAATGCAAAAGTTTCAGAAACATTTAACCGTTACGTGGACCACAACTTTCTCGCTGCTCAACAACCGTTGGATCTCCGTTTTACACAAACGGAATGGTTTGGCTCTGCTGCCGTACAACGCCGCATGTTTGGATTCCTTCAAACATCGTTGAGCACAGATATTATTCGTCACAATATGCGTTCGAATTTGCCACGTTTCAGTTATCCCACACGAGTAACCTCGCTCACGAATTGGGGAACAAGTCTTTCTTGGCGATCGTTTGTGTTTTACAAAAATCTTTTATACACTGCCACCTTCGAAGGTGCAGAGTCTGATGATGTTGCCAATAATCGTAGTAGACTTACATCTATGTTCGGCGTGAATTACCGGAATCCTAATTTTTCGGCTCGATTTTTTTACAGAGAAACTTATCGTATTCCAACATTTAATGAACTTTATTACACAAGTGTTGGAAACACCGGACTTATTCCGGAATCGGCGAGACAGTTTAATTTGGGTTTTTCCGTAGGAAACTCGTTGCAGGAGAGAGCATATTTTGTTGTTTCCGTCGATGGTTATCTGAATCGAGTTAGAGATAAAATTGTTGCTATTCCTACGACTAATTTATTCACGTGGTCAATGAGAAACATTGGAAAAGTTGATATTTTAGGCGTTGATGCTGTTTTGAAAAGTGGTGTTGATGTGAACCAAAGACTTGATTTTTTTAGCAAAATCAGTTACACATTTCAAGATGCAAGGGATGTGAGTAATCCCCGTTCGGCAACATACAATCAGCAAATAGCCTACACACCAAGGCATTCCGGAAGCGTTGTTTTTGGTGTAAATTCATTTTTGACGTTGCAATACAGTTTATTATTCGCTGGCGAACGTTATAGGGTTGCTGTAAATACGCCAAACAACCGATTAGAGCCGTATTTTGACCATAATATCTCGCTTTCGAGAAATTTTTCCACACGAAGAACCGATTGGCGAGTGGTATTTGAAGTTTTGAACTTTACGAATAAAAATTACGAAATTGTGGCATTTTATCCGATGCCCGGACGACATTATCGACTGACCGTGAGAGCACGGCTCGCACCCGCAAGAATGGACGCAAGCGATCGTGCGAATCGTGCTACTACACGGCGATCCAACACATAAACACTAATCAACAAAAAATAAAAAACTATGAACACAATGAAAAAAATCAAATTCCTATTATTAGCCTTTGTGACATCGGCATTAGTATTCCAAACGTCTTGCAGAAGAGACAGTGATGATCCTCAACCACCTGTTATTATTCCTGATTTAGGACTTATCGTTCTTAACGAAGGGTCTTGGGGTGGAAACAATGGCGATATTACACTTTTCGATTTTGAAACAGAGGCGGCTTCGCAAGACGTATTTCGCCGTCAAAACGGACGTCACTTAGGAGACCTTCCAAGTGATATTCTGATTTATGGCAGTAGAATTTTTATTACTGTCGGAGGTTCTTCAACGCTTGAAATTACGGATTTAGAACTTAACGAAATCAAACAAATTCCTTTGAGAAGTGAGAACAATGTGGCTCGTAATCCACGAGGGTTGGCAAGTCATAACGGGAAAGTTTATTTTGCTTTGTTCGACGGATATGTTGCAAGGCTGGACACGACAACGTTAGAAATTGATGATTTTGTTCAAGTCGGCCAAAATCCGGAAAACATCGTTATCCGAAATAATTTTGCATACGTCACAAATTCGGGCGGATTCAATTCTTGGATGGAAACTGGTGGAGACAGCACCGTTTCTGTTATCGATTTGACAACATTTCAAGTAGTCGATCGAATTACCGTAGGTCTAAATCCGGTTTCTATCGGAATGGATCAAAGTGGCAATATCATTGTGGGGTGTAGCGAAACCGCGACTCTTCCCTCAAGAGCATATCGTATTCGTCCCGACAGAACGGTTGAAAGGTTTGCGAACATTGCTCCTACCGGCTTTGCAGTAAATAGAACCACGGCTTTTGCTTATAGTTCTGATTGGAATTCAGAGGGTCCCACCCAGTTCATTGAATTTAATACTTCGACGGGAACGATTGTGAGTTCGTCTTTTCTCGATGATCCGAGTTTACTTACACTTCCGAACGGCATTGCCATAAATAGCCAAAACGAGGATATCTATGTGGCAGATGTTGTAGATTTCTCTTTCTCTGCTCCCGGAAAAGTCTTTGTTTTCGATAGACTTGGCGAATATCGTTTCAGTTTTGAAACAGGTGTAGCTCCGAAAAGGGTTGTAGTTTTAAGATAAAAATTTGTAGGGGTAGGCATGCCTCGCCCCTACGGTAAAAAATAAAAAAAAAGGGTTGCATTGCAACCCTTTTTTTACTGATAATTTTCTCGCGAGAAGTTAATACTTTCTCGGAGGTCTCGAATCGCGATTGCCTCCTCGATTGAAGCCACCTCTATTATCTCTGCCATAACCACCTCTGTCACCGGAAGGACGCTCAGTGCGTTCTCTAGCAACATTTACGAGGAGCGTCTTGCCCTCAACTTCCTTGCCGTTCAATTCTTCGATTGCGGTTTGCCCGGCTTTAACATCGGCCATTTCTACGAAACCGAAACCTTTTGATCTTTTAGAATAGTTATCCATGATAACTTTTGCTGACGTAACTTCGCCGTAAGCTGCGAATAAACTTTCTAAACCAGCATCATCTATGCTATAATTTAATCCTGCAATGTAAATGTTCATTTTTTTTATTATTTAGTTGAGTTTTTTTATTTACGAAATTCCTCAACAAATGATGAACTTTGCAAACATTGTTATTATCTTTTTTTGGCGGGTGTTGTCGATCTTCTTGGACGACGGCCTGCTCCATCTTTAGAATCGCCTTCACCGCGAGGTGCGCGCTTTCTTTTGTTGTCATCGTCATCATCGTCTGAAGTGTCGGATGCAATAGCATCTAACTCGTCTTCAGCTTCAGGCATGTTGTCTTTGTCGAACTTACGTTCTGTCAAACCTTCTTCGATAGCTTTTACCATAGTTTCAACAATAATGGTAATTGACTTTGAAGCATCGTCGTTCGCCGGAATAGGAAAGTCGATTAATTCAGGATTTGCGTTGGTATCAACCATTGCAAATGTAGGGATATTCAATCGTTTTGCTTCGGCAACAGCAATATGTTCTTTCAAAATATCAACTACAAAAACTGCAGCCGGCAAGCGTGTCAAATCTGCGATAGAACCCAAGTTTTTCTCAAGATTGGCTTTTTCACGCGTGATTTGCAAACGCTCACGTTTTGAAATTTGCTCAAAAGTTTTGTCAGCCATCAAGCGTTCGATTGACGACATTTTCTTCACCGCTTTACGGATTGTAGCGAAATTGGTCAACATGCCACCAGGCCAGCGTTCGGTTACGTACGGCATCCCGGTTGGAGTTACTAATTCAGCAACGATGGTTTTTGCCTGTTTTTTTGTAGCAACAAACAAAATTTTCTTGCCGGACTTTGCGATTTGCTTCAAAGCAGCAGCGGCTTCATCAATTTTTTCAACAGTTTTGTTGAGATCAATAATGTGGATTCCGTTTTTCTCCATAAAAATGTACGGAGCCATTTTAGGATTCCATTTGCGTTTCAAGTGACCGAAGTGAACGCCGGCTTCTAATAATTGGTCGAAATTTGTTCTATTCATGATATTGTGTTTTGTTTACGTTCGAGGAAAAGGCAATCGCAAGGTAGCTGTGACAGGTCTATGCGATTTTGATGCTAAACAATGTTCGTGTGGGCGTTTCGAACTTTCGCTCAACGACCATATTCTGGTGGCTGAGCGAAGTCGAAGCCTAACGTTTCGAGAATTGGAATTTCTTTCTCGCTCCCGGTTGTCCCGGTTTTTTACGTTCAACCATACGGCTGTCGCGCGTCAAAAGACCTTTTGCTTTCAAAGCCGGACGATTTTCCGGATTTACTTCGCAAAGTGCACGTGCAATACCCATTCTCAAGGCTTCGGCTTGACCTTTTACGCCACCGCCATCAAGGTTGGCTGTAACATCGTACTGCTCGCTTACACCAACGGTTTCGAGTGATTGACGAACGATATACTGCATCGTTGCTGTAGTGAAATATTCTTTGTAGTCTTTTCCATTTACCGTGATACTCCCTGTTCCGGGCTTCATGTAAACACGTGCTACAGCTGTTTTGCGGCGACCGATTTTATTGATTTTTTCCATGCTTATTTCAAGTCTTTTGTATTAACTAATTTCGGTTGTTGAGCTTCGTATTTGTGGTTTGGACCTACAACAACGTGGAGGTTTCTGTAAAGCTTGTTTCCAAGTTTATTTTTCGGCAACATACCTTTTACGGCTTTTTCAACTACAGCATACGGCTTTTTCTTCAAAAGTTCGGTTGGTGTGGCAAAACGTTGTCCACCAGGGTATCCGGTATGACGAACATACTGCTTTTCGACCATTTTGTTTCCGGTCAAACGCACTTTTTCGGCGTTGATAACGATCACATAATCGCCACAATCCACGTGAGGCGTGTAGTTGGTTTTGTATTTGCCACGAAGCAAATTCGCCACTTCTGAAGCCAAACGCCCCAAAGTTTGATTTTCAGCGTCTACAAGCACCCACTCCTTGTTCACGGTAGCGGCGTTTGCAGAAATTGTTTTGTAGGTTAACGTATTCATTCTATTTGCTGTTTTTCAATAAGATAATTTCCATTTCCTCAAAAATGGGATTGCAAAGTTACAAAAAAAAATCCGATTTGCCAAATTTTATTCACAATTTTTTGTGAAAATACTTTTTTTTTGTACCTTTGCAAAATGTTTTCAAATTTACCCAAAATTTCGATTAGTGTTGATGCGGCTTGTTCGGGAAATCCCGGAACCATGGAATATCAAGGTGTTGAGACCAATACCAAACGTCGAATTTTTTATCAAGGCAAATTCAAAAACGGCACCAACAATGTCGGCGAATTTCTGGCTTTGGTGCACGGATTGGGCTATTTAAAAAAACACGGCTACGACGATGTTCCGATTTTTACGGATTCCAAAACTGCTATGGCTTGGGTTCGCGACAAAAAAGCCAAGACCAAACTTGAGCGAACTGCTGATAATGCTATCCTTTTCGACCTCATTGCGCGTGCGGAAAACTGGCTGAAAACAAATACTTACAAAAATCCGATCCTTAAATGGGATACCGAAAATTGGGGTGAAATTCCTGCTGATTTTGGTCGAAAAAACTAATAATTATCAATGGAACTTTCCTTAACTGTAATACTCATACTCATTCTTTCCGGCGTTATTGTTGCTGTCATTAACACCTTTGCCGGTGGAGGTTCTGTGATCTCCATAACATTGTTTATGATGTTGGGAATGTCGCCGCTTCAAGCAAATGTTATCAATCGAGTGCCCGTGTTTTTTCAAACCATTGCGTCGTCGTATTTGTTTTGGAGAAAAGGATTGCTTGATGTATCGCGAGGGTTGACGATGGGAATACCAATGATCATGGGAACATTGGTTGGTGCAAATATCTTGGTGGTCGTGAATGAACAAGCGTTCGATATTTTCTTGGGCTTGATTTTGCTGGTGATATTATTTTTTATTTTTTACAAGCCCGAGGCATGGCTCAAAGGAAACGAAAAATTGCAGCAGAAAAAAATGGACTGGAAATCATTCGCTGTTTTCTTTATTATTGGGATTTATGGAGGTTTTTTGCATGTCGGGATTGGATATTTCCTAATTGTTGCATTGGTTTTATTGATGGGCTATGATTTGTTGAAGGGCAACGCACAAAAGAATTTTTTGGTGTTGCTGTATTCGCCGTTTGCCATCGGATTTTTTATTTTTAGCGGAGATTTAACCTTTAGGATGGCAAGTTATGGCTTAATTCACGCCATCGGCAATGTAATCGGGGCAAGTTTGATTACACACTTTGGAATAAAATGGGGAAATAATTTTATTCGTTGGCTGATATTTGTGGTAGTTTTATTGACTGCGTTGAAACTGTTTGGCGTTATTGGGTTTCCCGAATTTGGGTAGAGCTATTCCTCGCTATTATAGCTTGTATCACTTAAGTAATTTTTAAGACCATAGCCGGATAACTGTTCTTCGTAGTTTTCTCGCAACCAATCCATTTTCTTTTTAATTACACCGCAATTCATTGTGTAGCGCTCAAGAGCCAACGAAAAATTATGCATCCCATTCGAAATATCGTCATCAACGATGTACATTTCATTTATCATATCCTTGTATTCTTTGCCCTCGCTATTTATCCCAATGGCCTTATGATAATATTTTAATACCATTGCAACAGAATAAACCGGAACTAGAAAGTGGCGATTACCGTCACCTATATCGTTTAATATACTGGTCTCAAAGTCCCTGCGAGTCATTATGTTTATTTCTTTGTTACTCAATTTCCCCACAATTTCCTTTATACCCTTTTCAAAATCTTCTTTTTCGGTTTGTGAAATTTCACCCATTCTTTTTACTTCTCTCTTTATGAAAAGTTCAATATCTTCGTCCTGAGACCCGTTGTTGTACTTTGGCAAAACAGCATAAATATGTTGATAAAGAGTAGCCCATTTAGATATTTGATGATAGATGTTGCCAATAAAACTGTGTGAGTATGTAGAGAACCTACTTGAAGACAAGATTTCTACAATTTGAGTTAAGCAGTATAAAGAATCGCTGATTAAGAAATGGAGTATTTGCACCTTTGTACGAGTCTTGATAGGCTCTCTAATTTCTAATAATTCTGATATTTTTTCGGAGATTTCTATCTCATTAAAGTACTTTTTCAAAAATGAAAAGTTTTTTATAGAAAATTTATCGTCATAAAAACTTAAGGTTGTTCCACTTTTTTCAAAAATCTTTTCAAAAATCGCCATATTCACTTTTTCCTTAAATTCTAACGAACGTATTTTCTCTTGAAATGTAAAAGTAAGACGATCTCGAGACAATAAAGATGACTTATAACAATCCAAATAGATATCGTTTTTACCATAATCTTCAATATCTATTGAGCCCAACTCTAACTTACAGTAAGGAAACAGGATTTTTTCTATGGTTGTTATCGTGGACAAATTAGACAAATTAATACGCATTGCATTCCTGCTCCTTAAAATATGTTTTAAATTTTGCAACTCAATATAATTAACATTGTCGCTTGAAGTTCTACTATTTTTAAGTATTCTTCTAACTATCGTCTTTCGAATTGTCCTAAATACATCATTGTATAGGCTAAATGGATTTTCAAAACTATTACTACTTTGAAAAAGTTGTAATTCCTTGCTTACAACCAAATATCTGTCGAAGATTATTAGAATTTTTGTCAAACATTCGTTGGCATCTACAGGAGAATTACTTAAATAAAAATATTCGGAAGCCAACCAGTAATATAATATTGATTTTTCCAATTTTGAAAGCTTGACATGCCTTCTTTCAGTTATTTCAGTAAAGCCGTCTACAGGGTAACTTCCACCATCATAGTAGTCTTTGACGGAATTGAAAAAACTAGATAAAAAATTTATTTTCAATTCATTTTCATCTGCCCCATTCACACAACTTAAAAGAACATCAGCTTTTATTTTCAATGAAGAAGCTAATACAAATAAGAGGTTGTTATTTGCTTTTGCATTCTTAAAATGTTTAAGAAGTTTGAAAAAATATGACTTTCTTTTTTCATAAGTCTCACCGCGTTCTGCCATTTTACGCAGATCATTACATTTAGGCGAAAGCACTCTTCTGAAAATATCAAGGCTTTTTGAAATATAGTTACAAGCATAGCAAGGGTGATTTTTGCTTCTATCCATACAGTATTTGTGGCAAGCCTCGGATTTTTTCAGATCATTTTCTTTAAAATATTTGTTTCGTTTTTTAAGACCAAAAGAAATAAAGTCCGAAATAAATTTGTTTACTTTTCTTTCTTCTGCTTTTATCTCCTGTTTAGATAGTTGATTTTCATTTTGATGTTTCACTAATAATCGAAAAGTAGCAACAGGTAGTTTTTGGATTTCGGTAGATTTATTTATTTCCCAGTTAATGTAAAATCTCCATAAATTTTCAGACTCATCAACAAAAGAAATTTTTAAAATTTCCTTTGGAAATTTTCCTGCAATCATTTTTTCGTAATCATTAATAATAAAACAGAACTCATCTATAGTTTCGTAAATATCAAAGCCCCACATTTGTAAATATTCGTGAGGTTTCGGATTGGAATAGTTTTTCAAAAACAGTATTGAGGCTAATTTCTTATAGAAATCAACAGCTTGAATAAATTTATCTTTTGAATCGGTTAGCAAATAAATATATTTGAACTGATTCTCTGCCAAATCGAGATTTTCTTGTGTTATACCATTATGGTCGATTTTCTCAACAATAAATAGATTTGCCAAGATGACTTGAAAAATAGATTTTACCTCCGAAAACAAAGTAGTTTTTGAAATAATCTCTTGCTTCTCGGGCGATAATATTTTTGACAATCCGGGAACAATGTAATCGCTTTTTATTAAAAAATCTATTTTTTCATCCTGAATTATATCCATTTCCCTATAGAAAGGCAATACGTTACTCTTATAAAAATCATCTCTATATTTACTTAACAAATGCCCGTGAGCATTGTGATAGATACTTGTCTTTTTAGTCTTCCATTCACCACTTGTGCCATCGGATTCTATCAAGTTATTATCTTCAAAAAAATAGTTCAATCCAAGTCCCGCTTCTTTTAAACTTCTAAATTCTGTGAGATAATCAATCAAAATATTATAAATTACAAATGCCTCATCATAATATCCTTTACATTCTTTTACTAATCCAAGTTTTAAGGCTGTCCTTGTTAACAAAACATACAACTGCAACTTATCTTTGTCTTTTGTGGCTCTTCTTAATTCCGACTTTATGATTTCAAAGGCTGTTTGTAAATGTTGTATGGCTTCATTATATTCTCCATCCCATAAGTGAATCTCCCCCAATGTTTCCAACTGCGAAATCAGCGTATTTGCATATTGATTTTTTATAGATTCTGCAGAGGATGCATGGATTCTTTCTTCCAATGCCAAGTATTTTTTTTCATTTTCGGCAATCTGTTTGTAATAGTAGTGCTTTACGGGTAATGATTCATCAAGAGAGAAGTTGAACAATGCCGATACTTGATCAGATACGTTTGAGTTATATTCAATTTCATCAGCAACGGTTTTGCGAAATCTATATTGATACACACCGCCAGAAATATCTGTAACATGATTTTGCCTCAAGAACGACAGAATAGTATCTATCATAGTTCGTAAATAAGGAACGCTATAAACTTCCAATAGTTCTGGTGTATGTTCAATATTTTCATGCGAGAAGCCACCTCTGTGATGTTTAAAAATATGGTCAATTAGAAATGAAGCAGAGATAAGCATTTTATCTCCAAAATGGCTTGAGTTGTTTATAACTGTTTGAATAATCGGATAAGTCAGATAGTTGACAAAACCAATACTCTGCTGGTCGGAGGCTTTAAATGCCAAACAGTATTCTGAGTCTTTTAGTTCTCTTTTTTTGTCTTTAATTTCCGAAAAAGGATTTTTTTCATGCTCGGGATTGAACATTCTGATATAATTCTCAAAATACAATGTGATTTTTTTTGGAGAGCCATTGCTGACAATAGTTAAGTAAATAGAGAGTTGATTTAAAAATACAATTACTTTTTCTATGTACAAAAATGCATGTTTGACTTTGGGTAGAAAATATTCTTCACATTCACTAAAAATGTTGTCTTTTTTCAAGAGGTTGACGAATTCTTCAAAACTCTCAAATCTTTTATCTTCTAAACAGGCTTCTATTTCCTCAAGCATTCCTTTCTTCTTGTCTTCTTCGCTTAGAAAAGTTTCCAGACTTTCTTTTATGAATTTATCTATCAGAAATTTTTTATACATTCTTAAGCTAGGAAGACGATATGCCGGCTTGATTGACTTTTCTTTTTCATCTTTATATCGATTTCCAGCCTCTTCTTTATAATACTTTTTAGGAATTAAATACCCGCAGATGTATTCTTCGGTTTTAGTAAGAATGCTTTTTTCTTTAGTAGAGGACTCCAAAAATGAGTTTACATAAATAATGCCGTTAAAAATGCTACTTACAGCAAATTCACGATCAGCAACATCTGCCAAAAAAGCATCATAAAGTTCTCGCCCCGAAATAAAAACAAATTTTGCTTTTGCTTGCGACATAAACAGTTTCATATTTCCAAGTAATCTTAACACATTTTGCTTTCTGTGTCGCATAGCGGAGCCACCTTGAAAAGCTACAGACGAGTCAAATTCCGGGATGTTTTGCTCAGCCTTGGTAATATGGTTATAAACGGGGTCAATTTTGTCTAGTTCGTCGAAGACTATAATAAATTTTAAAGGTCTATCAATCTGTTCCCCCTTGTCTGCCTTGCTCTTTTTTAAAGTTTCCTTTAAGCCTTTCCATAAACCACGAGTTTTCTGTATCTTATCCAAAATTTGTATTAGTTGATCTTCAATTTCACGAGTTGAAGCCAAGGGGTATGCCTTATCTTTTTTGCGTGAAAAATTGAAACTAAGGAAAGAAGAGGTGCCACCTTTTTGCTCAGAGCGTTCTGTTACAGCGGCATCTATTCTATCAATTAAGGATCTTAAATCTTCCAAAACCATTTTTGATGATAATTGTTTTTCAAGGGTTGGTATTTTAGATACAGCAAAATAGAAGAACCTTCTTACGATAAAGTAAAATGCAATACACAAAACAATTTTGGTAATTATTCTTGGAGCAAGAAATAATATCGCTGGATCGCTACAAGTGAGTCTTTTAACAAGGTTTTTAATGATTGTCAATAAGTCACTTTTGGGCCATCGAATGTTGTCAGTAATAATCCCAGTTATATTTATCTCTGCCAAGAATCTTACAGCAAGAATAGCGCATGCAAAAAAAGCAATATTTATTAGAAAAAGTCTAGCCCAGTTTGTGTAGAAATCACTCAAATACTCTTCATATTTATCATATATTCTTTTTGCAACAAGGCTTAGAATGTCTTTTTCTTTTAAGTTTTCATGTCCCAAATTTATCTTAACTACTAAATTATGCTTATTCGCTTTAGTAGTACTATTGTTTAAGTCAAAAATTTTATCAAACCAAATCTTGTGCTTGTTGTAATGTTTTTTTTCGATTTCTTTATCCTTTAGCTCTTCCTTTTGTTTTTTCTCTCTCTTTGCATCACTGTCTTGCCAAGTAAAAAGAAGAGGTAGCAGAATAAATATTGCAGAAAGACCAACCCACAATATGAAAAACCAGTGAAGTTGTTCAGATAATGAAAGCACAAAAAGACCACTAACAAAAATCAAAATAAGAAGTACACACAAAAATGTAAGCCCTCGAGAGCATCTAAGCTGGCTAGTAATTTTATTCAAAACCTTCCCAACAAGACTAGTTTTTCCCATACCACGATACCCAGTGACCAAATATGTTCCGGAGTCGCCATTTGTTAACCATTCCTCCAATTGTTCGCAATCCTCCTCACGACCAATAAAATTTTCAAAGACTTCTTCTTCTGAAGAAGGCTTGTGAAAATATTTAAAATTCGGTAGCGGGATGTATAAGTCTCGTATTTTTGACTTTAAGTGGTCGAAATTACTTTCTGATTTATTTTCTACTGACATATTGTTGCTTTTTTAACTTGTTTTGTGTTACAAAGGTAATAGATATGCTTAGCGAAGTGTACCAAGCGTTTACTGGACTTCCGAACGAATTTGCGTAGAAGAAATATCCAACAACGGCGCATCAAAAACCGTTACGTTTGGATGCTGAAAATACGAATTTTCCACAACGTTCGGACGTGGGTACACAAAAATTTTGTAAGTATTCAAAATCGTTTCAAACGATTTCCATTGCTCGATCTTTTCCAAATTATCGGCCCCCATAAGGATTGAAAATTCTGTGCTTGGGTATAATTCCGACAACTTTTCGAGTGTGTCAATCGTAAAAGACGGCTTGGGCATATCCCATTCAACTGTACAAATCGACATTCTGTATTTTTCGTCAATAGCGGATCTTAGAAGTTCAAAACGCTTCTCGTTCGACCACAAATCATCGGGACTTTTCAACGGATTTTGTGGCGACAAAACAAACCATAGTTTATCAATCGGTGCATGTTCGAGCATATATTCGGCAATCGCCAAGTGCCCGTTGTGAACGGGATTGAATGAGCCAAAATAAAGTCCGACGCGGGACATTTTAAACAAATCTGCGTTGCAGGAAATCAATCAACGTAACATAAGCAGCGGAATCGTCATGCCACCCATATTTACTTTTAACCGGTGCTAAAATTTCGTGTACAGCGTCCAAAGTTTCGACATCACTCAACATTACGATTGTATCAGTGTATTCTTTCATGTTGCCTTTGAAAAGATCGTTGATAAACAAAAATTTTTCATTGATACCGATAGCCGATTTTAAATCTCGAACTTGCTTCACAGCCGTATTAACAGTTGAAGAATTGGAGATAGCCATTGCCTCATTCAACGAAGAGTCGGGTGTTTTATAGCGATCTACAATGGTTTGCAACGACGAAAAAATATCCGGAATGGAATTTTGAACCACAGGCTCTTCTTCGTATTTTTCATCAAAAATAGTTTCCTCAAATGTTTCTTCGATTGTCAACAAAGGTGCTTCTGCAATAGTTGAAATCGGTGTTTCTGCAATCGTTTCGGTGATAGTTTCTGCAACAACCTCTTCTTTTACTTCAACAACATGCTCTTCTTCATATTTTGAAGCGATAGTCTCTTCGAGCTCATTGAAAAGGCTATTTGCTGTTTTTTGTGTATCTGTTGGATACTTTTGTCCACGCTCCAATTCACAAATCTGTTCGTACAAGGTACAAATATTCGATTTCAAAACATCTAAATGGAGCAACGGAATGTTTTTTCCGAATTTATTCATGGTATCCACTTGGGTCATGATGACTTCAAGTTTATCAACGATACGTGTCTGCAGTAAAGATTTCGACATAATAAAGCGATTTTTAAGAAATGATACTGCAAAGTTAGTTGTTTGTAACCGATATTTGTATAGAGTTCCCGAATAATTTTCAACAATCCAAAGTTAATTACGCTGTTTTTTTGCAAATTTCATTTTTTTTTCGTAACTTTGCAGTCCTATTTTTTGAAAAAATGCCCGGATGGTGGAATTGGTAGACATACCACTTTGAGGGGGTGGCGCCGGTTACGGTGTGCAAGTTCGAATCTTGTTCCGGGCACAAAAAATGTTAAAATGCGGTTTTTTACCGCATTTTTTTTGTTTATTTTCAATAGGCTAAAAAAAAGCGCAGAGTACAAGTCTGCGCCTTTTTTTGGGTTGTGCTTTACTGGATTCCCAATTGCTTTTGATAGGCAGTCAACGTTTCGATCAAGTTCGAACGAACGTGGATAAATTCGCTAACTCCGGCTGTTTTGAATGTTTCGAGATTATCGCCCGGATGTCCGGCTAAAGCGATGCTTGTTTTTCCTTTAAGTACAGCACAAACGCCGTTTACCAACTCCGGATATTCATCGTCCGAACTACACAAGACAACGATATCTGCTTTCGCCGAAAGTGCGGCACTTGCACCTTCTTCGGGCGTTTTAAATCCGGCATTATCAATAATTTCGTAACCGGCACAGCCGAAAAAGTTCAAGGCAAATCCGGCACGAGCCTTACGCATCGCAAGATTTCCGTACGTCAACAAAAATACGATCGGTTTTTTCTTTCCGGATTTTACGGCCTTTTCGGTTGCCAAGCGCAACTCTTCGAATGCTTCAGCACCACGATACAAATGAAGTTTTTTGTATTCGCCTGCAGGTGCGCAACTGCAGTTCATGCTGCATTCCGGTTCGATTTTATCCAGCATGGTTTCGTGCTGGTTTGGAAATTGGTTGGTTCCCAAAATAATGGTTTTGCGGTTGGCAATATCCAAATCACGCTGTTGTGCAGTTTTTGCGATGGCATCTTGGATGGTGCCTGCTTTGAAAGTCGCTGTAAAACCGCCTGCCTCCTCAGTATCTTGGAATAATTTCCAAGCGTGTTGAGCAAGGGAATCCGTCAAATTCTCAATATAGTACGAACCTCCGGAAGGATCAACAATTTTGTCAAAATACGACTCTTCTTTCAAGATAATTTGTTGATTTCTTGCGATACGTGCAGAAAATTCGTCAGCACATTTATAAGTGTCATCGTATGCATCCACATGAATCGAATCTGCTCCGCCAAGTGAGGCAGACATGGATTCCGTGGTCGTTCTGAGCATATTCACATTCGGATCATAAATGGATTTGTTCCATTTTGACGTTGAAGCGTGAACAAAAACTTGTGTGTGTGTTGCATTGTGAGCCTTTAGCATATTCGCCCAAAGCATGCGTGCTGCACGGATTTTGGCGATTTCCATAAAATAATTCGAGCCAACGGCAACATTCAAAGTCATTTTCTCAGCGATCGTATTTACATCCAAACCTGCTTCTGTGAGTAAGATCAGGTATTCGTTCGCCCAATTCAAGGCGTAGCCCAATTCTTGGACGGCAGTAGCACCGGCGTTATGCAATAAATCTGCATTGACGGACAACAAGCGAAAATTCGGCAGTTCTTTTGCAAATTTATTGAAAAGTTCTACGGTTGTTTGAACACATTTTTCTTGTGAATCACAGCTACAACCGCCATTTTTTAGCATATCGCCCAAAAAGTCGAAATTAATCGAACCTTTTACATCTTTTGCTGAAATTTTATTGGCGTTGAGGTAATTTACGAAAAAAGTTAGTGTTTCCGCAGAATTATCGGACTTCAAAAAATGGACGCCAACCTTTG
>WQWA01000036.1 GCA_009785505.1 Bacteroidales bacterium | reverse complement strand
GAGCATTTTCCGGTGGATATGATGCAAGGCGGAGCCGGTACTTCGGGAAATATGAATGCCAACGAGGTGATTGCAAATTTGGCGTTGAAACACATGGGTAAAAAACCCGGACAATACGAATTTTGTTCGCCAAACGATGTTGTGAATTGCTCGCAATCCACGAACGACTCATATCCTACGGCACTTCACTTTGCAATGTATCTGTACCATCAGGATTTTGTTGAGGTGTTAAAATATTTGATTGAATCTTTCGAAAAGAAAGCGAAAGAATTCAAAAATATCATCAAAATGGGCCGTACGCAATTGCAAGACGCTGTTCCGATGACATTGGGACAAGCCTTTGCAGGTTTTGCCAATCTATTGAAAAGTGAAATCCAAAATTTGGACTTTGCCGCAAACGATTTCTTGGAGTGCAACATGGGTGCAACAGCAATTGGTACAGGCATTTGTTCAGAACCAGGATACAGCGAACTTTGCATTAAAGAATTGAAAAAAATCACAGGCTGGAACGTTCATTTGGCAAAAGATTTAGTGGCCGCAACATCAGATACGTCTTGTTTTGTGGGCTATTCAGCCGCTTTGAAGCGTTTGGCTATCAAGCTTGGAAAAATCTGCAACGATTTGCGATTGATGTCGTCGGGTCCACGTTGTGGATTGAATGAAATCAACCTTCCTCCAATGCAGCCGGGTTCATCCATTATGCCGGGTAAAGTAAATCCGGTCATTCCGGAAGTTGTCAATCAAGTTTGTTTCAGAGTTATCGGAAACGATGTAACCATTACGATGGCTGCTGATGCGGCACAGTTGGAACTCAACGTAATGGAGCCGGTTATTGTGTTTTCGCTTTTTGAATCCGTTGAGTGGTTGATGAGTGGCTGCGTTACTTTGCGAGAACTTTGTATCGACGGTATCACGGCAAATGCCGAGCATTGCAAGAAAATGGTTCAAAACAGCATCGGAATTGTTACGGCTTTGAACCCGCATATCGGTTACAAAAACTCTACCGCTATTGCTAAGGAAGCCTTAGAAACCGGTGCTTCAGTGTATGATTTGATTATTGCGAAAAAGGTTTTAACCAAAGCACAAATCGATAAGATTTTGTTACCGGAGAATATGATTAAACCTACGAAGTTTAAGGTTTAAGGAATATATTGTGTAGGGGTCGAAGATTTTCGACCCCTACTTTTTTTATCTACTCATAATTTTCACCAACTGTTGCGAATTTCATTTAACCCGGACGATTTGTGTAAATTATCAGGTTTTGATTCACTCGGATAAGATCCGACGACAAATTGTTCCACGCTTTCAATTGAGCCACTGTAACACCAAATCGTCGCGCAATCGAACCCAATACATCGCCACGCCTTACGCGATAGGTAATTCTGGTAACTGTTGGTGCAACCGGGCGCTGTTCCCAAAGTTCCGGAAACGGATTTGCAAAAATCGAATCGCTGTATGCAATAAATCTAAGGATAAAATCCGCAGGAAGCCTAAGAACAAACGGATCTGTTTCGCTTGCCGGAATAATGTCTCGCCTGTATTGCGGATTATGATCACGAATGCTTTGTATAGGAATGCCTGTAAACTTGGTTATTTGTTCGAAGTGAATCCTTTGCCGGATCATAACCGTATCCATAACCTCAGGCCAATCTGTTTCCGAAACCGTGATACTGTGTTCATTGTGAAATGTCATCGCATAAGTTGCACCGATAAAAGCGGGCACAAAATTTCGTGTTTCTCTCGGTAAAAAATTGTAGATTGTCCAAAAATCACGTCTGCCCCCAGCTCTTCGAATGGCTCTATTTACAGTGCCTTGACCGCTGTTGTAGGCTGCAAGCGCCAATGTCCAACAACCAAATCGGTCATGTAACTGTCTCAAATAAAGAACTGCGGCTTCTGTCGCTTTTTCAGGGTCAAAGCGTTCGTCTAATTCATGGGTTACTCTCAATCCAAATGCTCGTCCTGTACGATACATAAACTGCCAAAGTCCTGATGCACCTACAGGCGAGACAGCACGTGGATTTAGTGCCGATTCGATAACTGCCAAGTGTTTTAATTCTTCCGGCATGCCGTGTTCGGCTAATTTTCGTTCAAAAATCGGGAAATAATATCTGGACAGCATCAGCATCGTTCGCATTTGATTTCGTCTGCGTTGGGTATAAACCTCAATAAAAGCGCGAACTCTCCGATTGTAGGGTAAGTTTATTTCTGTACTAATTTGGTTCAATCGTGCTTTAAAAATCGAATCTGCGTCATCACCAAGAGGCTCATAGTATGTGTCTTCCTCTAAAATCGGCGGCTCAAAAGCCCGGTCAAACTGTCGCAAATGCCGTGTCAAAAAACTTTCTTGAAGTTGAGGAACAACAATTTTCGATGCCTCCAATACGGGAGTTTTTGGCACATAGACACATTTTTGTTCAATCGTATCTTGAGAAAGTCCCAATGTATCTTGAGAAAATCCCAACAACGAGATCACTAAAAAAGCAACAGCAATAATAGCCTTTCGTACAATTACAGTCCTATCCACAGTATGCGAATATACGAAAAATATCTATAATATCCTTAATTATTCGCTTCTCTTTTGCGGCGGACCCGGGTTAAAGCTCCGTCTTTCCGGACGATCCGAACGACGATCACCATCTCTGCGGAAACCACCACCACCTTCTCTGCGAGGCGGACGCTCTTTACGCTCCGGCTCTACATAACCCTCAGGTTTTGGTAGAAGTACTTTGTGAGAAAGTTTCAATTTTCCGGTTCTTTTGTCGATGTCAACCAATTTAACTTCGATTGCATCACCTTCCTTTAAACCGGCTTCTTCCATAGTTTCGAAACGTTTCCAGTCAATTTCAGAAATGTGCAACAAAGCATCTTTCCCCGGCAAAATCTCAACAAATGCACCAAACGGCTGAAGAGTTTTTACCGTACCTTGATATACTTCTCCAACTTCCGGAACCTCGATAATAGCCTTGATTCTCGCAATTGCGGCATCAATAGCATCTTTATTTGCAGCCGCAACATCGATAATTCCAAATTCGCCAACTTCTTCGATAGCGATTTCCGTACCGGTTTCGCGCTGCATCGCCTGAATGACCTCGCCACCCTTTCCAATCACTGCTCCAATAAATTCTTTCGGGATCGTCATTTGTACGATACGCGGCACAAACGGGCGATAATCTTCGCGAGGCTCTGCAAGCGTTTTCTCCATTTCATCCATGATGTGGATACGTCCATCGCGAGCCTGCATAAGTGCTTTCGCTAATACTTCGTATGACAAACCGTCAACTTTGATGTCCATTTGACAAGCCGTGATTCCTTCGCGGGTTCCGCAAACTTTAAAATCCATATCACCCAAATGATCTTCATCACCCAAAATATCCGACAATACCGCGAATCTACTTGGATTCTTTTCGTCAGAAATCAGACCCATCGCAATACCGGTTACAGGTCTTTTGATTTTCACACCGGCATCCATCAATGCGAGTGATCCGGCACAAACTGTCGCCATCGAAGACGAACCGTTAGACTCCAAAATATCAGAAACTACACGAATCGTATAAGGGAAATTTTCATCACCCAAAGGCAGCATCGGCTTGAGAGCTCGCATTGCAAGATTTCCGTGTCCTACTTCTCTGCGGCCTGTACCTCGATTTGGTTTTGCTTCGCCTGTCGAAAACGGTGGGAAATTATAGTGCAATAAAAATTTATTTTTGCCTTCGATAACTGCACCATCAATGGTTTGTTCATCAAGTTTGGTTCCTAAAGTTACGGTTGTAAGCGACTGTGTTTCGCCACGTGTAAAAATCGCTGAACCGTGTACAGCAGGCAAATAAGCCACTTCCGACCAAATCGGGCGAATTTCATCCGTTTTACGACCATCCAAACGGAATTGTGTATCCAAAACCATATTTCGAACGGCTTCTTTGTGGCAGTCGTGGAAATACATATTCAGCATAAATTTCTTTTCTGCTGCTTCCTCTTCCGAAAGAGCCGCCAAAAATTGTGCTTCGATTTCTTTGGCTTTTTCGCCTCGAACGGCTTTGTTAGCGATACGTTCGTTAGCTGCATCGTAGTATTTTTGGTAACAAAAATCCCACACCTTTTTCTTTAAATCTTCATCGTGTACTTCGTGGCAATAGTCGCGTTTTTGTGTCTTCCCAACCATTTCCGCCAACTCGCGTTGAGCTTGACATTGTACTTTAATGGCTTCGTGAGCTACTTTCAACGCTTCAATCATGACTTCTTCCGACACTTCTTGCATTTCGCCTTCCACCATGTTGATGTCTTTCTCAGAAGCGGCAACGATCAAGTCTAAATCGGCGTTTTCCATTTGTTCAACCGTCGGGTTAATCACAAATTCGCCATTGATGCGGGCTACACGTACCTCCGAAATCGGTCCGTTGAACGGAATATCCGATACGGCCAACGCCGAACTCGCTGCTAACGCTGCGTATGCATCGGGCAAAACGTTTTTATCTCCCGAAATCAAATAAACCAATACTTGCGTTTCTGCGTGATAATCACTTGGAAACATCGGGCGCAATGCTCTATCGATCAACCTTGAAATCAAAATTTCGTACTCCGAAGGACGAGCCTCACGCTTGAAAAAACCGCCCGGGAATCGTCCCACTGCGGCATATTGCTCTCGATAATCCACCGAAAGCGGCATATAATCCACATTATCGGCTGCTTCTTTTTTACTTACAACTGTTGCCAACAACATGGTGTCGCCGACTTTAACAACTACCGAACCGTCGGCTTGTTTTGCTAATTTTCCTGTTTCAATCATTACTTCCCGACCGTCGGGCAGTAGAAATGTTTTTTGTGTTCCTAACATCTTCTTCTTTTTTTTATTTTCATCATAAACGAAAAAAGGCACATTTCGTAAAGTGATACGAATTAAGCGCCCCTCTTCTTTTTTTATTATCTTTCTTAAGATTACTTACGCAAGTTAAGCTCTTTCAAGATCGCACGATATCGAGTGATATCACGTTCTTTCAAATAATCGAGCAATTTACGACGTTGTCCAACCAAGCTTACCAACGAGCGCTTGGTTCTCATGTCTTTTTTGTTTTGCTTCATGTGTTGAGACAAGTGCTGAATCCTGTGTGTAAACAATGCAATTTGTCCTTCTGAAGAGCCGGTATCCGCTGTCGATTTACCGTGTTTGGTGAGAATGTCCTTCTTTACTTCTGCTGTTAAATACATAACTTTTTAACTGTTTTTTTTCTTTTTCATCATTAAATTGGGTGCAAAGATACGATTTTTTTTTGAATTGTGCAAATTTATTTTACTTCAACTTCAAAACCATCGCCGTTCGGTTCGGAACATATAATTTTAACATGGCTTTCCCATTCTCGCGATTGGTAAAATATTCTAAATTCGTATCAACACGGTTTTGTCCGCCGAATTGTGCATCATCACTGCAAAGCAAGATTTCGTAGGAGCCTTCGTCAATTTGAAAACCGTAATCCGTAAACGATTTTTCGGGATTAAAATTGAACACGAACAACAACTCGCCACGCTTGAAAATCAACGTTTGGTCGGGGATATTTTGCACAATCGCAAACGGCTGAAATGCAAAAATATTGTGTTGTCTAACAAGGTGTATCATCGCTTTGTCAAAATCGTTCAAAAAATGATATTTCAGCAATTTATTATCACTCAAACTCCACTGACGACGAGCGTAATGATAACTCCAAGCATTGCCTTCTCTTGGAAAATCAATCCATTCGGGATGCCCAAATTCGTTTCCCATAAAATTCAAATAGCCGTTTCCGGCGGTTGCCAATGAAATTAAACGAATCATTTTGTGCAAAGCAATTCCTCTATCCACCAATAAATTCGGTGTAAACACGCTCATCGACGTGTACATTTCTTTATCAAGCAATCGGAAAATAATAGTTTTATCGCCAACCATCGCTTGGTCGTGAGATTCGGCATAACTTATCGTTTTTTCGTCGGCACGTTTGTTGGTCAATTCATGATACAAATCGCCGACATGCCACTCTTCGTCAGGCTTTTCTTTGATGATTTTAATCCAGTAATCTGCCACACCCATGCTCATTCTGAAATCAAAGCCAATACCTCCATCGTTCAAAGGTGCTGCCAATCCGGGATAACCGCTGACATCTTCGGCAATCGTTGTTGCTTCGGGATTCACTTCGTGAATGACTTGATTGGCAAGAGCCAAGTAAGTGAGAGCGTCCTCATCTTGCTCACCATCGAAGTACATCGAATAATTTGTAAATGCTGTACCCATACCGTGATGCCAGTAAATCATGGAAGTTACGCCGTCGAAACGAAATCCGTCGAAACGGAATTCTTCTAGCCAATACTTCAGGTTTGAAAGTAAAAACGAAATTACTTCATTTTTTCCGTAGTCGAAACATTTCGAATCCCAAATGGGATGGTCACCACGCTCGCCTTCATAGAAAAATTGTGTCGAGATTCCGTCGAATTTCGCCAAACCTTCCAATTCATTTTTCACAGCGTGCGAATGTACAACATCTAAAATTACGGCAATACCCAATTCATGTGCGGTGTCAATCAAGGCTTTCAACTCTTCCGGCGTTCCGAATCTCGAACTTACGGCAAAAAAATTCGACACTTGATAACCGAACGATCCGTAGTACGGATGCTCTTGAACAGCCATCATTTGTATCATGTTGTAGCCCAAATCGGCGATGCGAGGCAGTACGTTTTCGCGAAATTCGTTGTAGGTTGAAATTTTTGCTTCTTCTCCGCTCATTCCGACATGAACTTCGTAAATCAGAGGATTTTCAACTTTTTTAAGCGATTGATGTTTCCATTTATAAGGCTTTGGATTCCAAATTTGTGCGGAAAAGATTTTGCTTTGTTCGTCTTGAACCACACGCCGAACATGAGTCGGTAAACGCTCGCCTGCCCCGCCGTTCCATTCGATATGCAACTTGTATAAATCACCGTGTTTTACCGCATTTTTTGGAAGCTCAATTTCCCAATTTCCGTTTTCGATACGACTTAAACGAAATTCATCTCTTCGTTGCCAATCGCAAAAGTCGCCAAGCAACCAAATGTTTTCCGCATTGGGCGCCCACTCGCGAAACACCCAGCCTGCTTTGGTTTCGTGCAAACCGTAGTATAAATATCCACTGAAACAATCGCTCAGCTTTTTCTTGCCGTGCGTAAAATCAAACGCTTTCAAAAGCGTGCGTTGCAAGCGGTTTTGAATCACGCGCTCGTAAGGTTTCAGCGATGGATCGTTTTTGATGAGGGGTAAGGTTTGCAGTTTCATGATAGCACAAAGGTAATAAAAATTTCCGAAAATTGCAAGCAGATGTCTCGACTCGGCTTCGCCTCGCTCGACATGACGGCGACTAAAGGGAAACACACGAAGTGTGTAAAGTCGAGGAATCCGCTTGCAATTGACCTTTTTTTTTCGTATCTTTGTACTCAAAAATATTAAAATCATGCTATATCTGCTCAAAAACGATGAAAGTGCGTCTGTTGATATGCAAAAAATGAACAAGGCTTTGCTTGATGACACTTATTTGCTCACACGGATGTTAATGGAGACCGTTCGGGCTGTAGAGGGCCCATTGGTTATTGAAAGAGGACAAGCCCTACACAATTACGCCGTTCAGTTTTATCGCGACAATGATGAGTCGGCTCATGCCAAAATGGAAGAACTTTTACGAAATCTATCGGATGATGAAGTAACCAAGGTTACAAGTGCTATCGGTTATTATTCGGCTTTGATTAATATCGCCGAAGATCATCACCACATGCGCCGTTGGCGTGCTCACCAAAACGCTGTGGAAGCACCTGCACGTGAAGGTAGTTTGGAAGCAAGTATCGAATTTGTGAAAAAAAATGGTTTTAGCGACAAAAATTTGAAGGATTTTTTCAACCATGCTCACATCGCTCCGGTCTTGACTGCACACCCGACAGAGGTTCAGCGTCAATCCATATTGAAAATTCTTAATGCGATTTCAACGCTACTCGAAAAGCGCGACAGTATTGCGGATATCACCACAGAAGAACGCGAGGAAATCGAAGCTGAACTTCGTGTGAAAATCCTTACACTTTGGGAGACACGTGTGCTCCGTCAATCAAAACTTACGGTTCTCCACGAGGTTAAAAATGTAATGGCATTTTTCAGTTCTACATTTTTGACCGCCGTTCCGAAATTGTACAAATCCGTGGAAAAAGCGGTCGGTGCAAATGATCTGCCTCCATTTTTGCATATCGGAAGCTGGATTGGTGGCGATAGAGACGGAAATCCGTTTGTAAACGCAGATGTAATGAATGAAGCTCTCGCCTATCAAGTGGATTTGGCTATGAATTTTTACATTTCCGAAGTAGGGCAATTATACAGCGATTTTTCGCTCACAACCGACAGAATAAGCGGTATTACGCCCGAATTAAAAAAACTTGGCGAATCATCTCCGGAAACCGACGTACACCGCGCAGACGAACCTTATCGTTTGGCTTTTTTGGCGATAAAAGATCGTTTGGAGGCAACCAAAATCGCACTTATCGACGGCAAAGAAGGCAGAAATGCCGGTGCAGATTTATACGAAACGCCCAAAAATTTTATTGCCGATCTTGAAATCATAAAAGAATCTTTGGACTGCCACGGTTCCAAGCTCTTGTCAAAGGGAAAATTAGACGATTTAATTCGTGCAGTCCGTGTGTTTGGCTGGACATTGGCACCACTTGATATCCGCCAGAATTCGGCAGTTCATGGTGCAGTTATTGCAGAACTTTTTGAGTTTGCCGCTCCCGGCACAAACTATACCGAATTGAGCGAAGAAGCTCGTGTAGAAATTTTGCTTAAAGAGCTTGAGACATCGCGTCCGTTGGTTTCTCCACACGTCAAATACAGCGACGAAACGACTAAAGAACTCGGAATTTTTCATGCCGCTCGTGCCGCTCATTTAAAATTTGGAAAAAATTGTATCCGCACATCCATCATATCGATGACAAACGAACTATCGGATATTTTGGAACTTGCCGTTTTGCTCAAAGAAGCAGGAATTTTGCGCCCTGCAGAAAACGCACTTGACCTTAACCTTGTTCCGCTATTTGAAACAATCAAGGATTTACGTGATTCATCGCAAATAATGGACAAACTTCTATCGTTGCCGGTTTATCGCAAATTGCTCGAATCTCGCAACAATGTTCAAGAAGTTATGATTGGGTATTCTGACAGTTGCAAAGACGGCGGTTATCTCACTTCGCGCTGGGAACTTTATCGTGCAGAGGCTTCTTTGGTAAAAATATTCGCAAAATATGATGTAAAAATTTGCTTTTTCCATGGTCGCGGCGGTTCGGTCGGACGCGGCGGAGGACCAAGTTATCAGGCGATTGTCGCACAACCAAGCGGAGCCGTAGAAGGCATGATCCGCTTGACGGAGCAAGGTGAAGTAATTTCAGCAAAATACGGAAATCCGGAAACCGGCAGACGAAATTTGGAAGTTATCATTGCGGCAACTTTGGCTGCGACAGCAGTACCAAAACTTTCCGAACCACCGAGCGAGGATTTTTTGAATGTGTTCGACGAACTTTCGGAATCATCGTTCAAAGCATACCGCGGCTTGGTTTATGAAACACCCGGTTTTGAGGATTATTTTTGGCAGTCAACGGTTATTTCCGAGATCGCGGGACTTAATATCGGCTCGCGTCCGGCGTCAAGAACAAAAAGCCGTAGTATCGAAACTCTACGTGCTATTCCGTGGACATTTTCGTGGTCGCAATGCCGCATAATGCTCACAAGCTGGTACGGATTAGGAACTGCGATAGACGAATTCCTTAAAAAGCACGGTCAAGCGGAAGGCATGGCGCTTCTCCAAAAAATGCACAGAGAATGGACGGTATTTTCGACTTTGCTTTCAAATGTCGATATGATCCTGACTAAGGTGAATATGGATATTGCAGAACGCTACGCCGATTTGGTAGAGGATGAAGCACTTCGCAATAAGGTTTTTTCCATGATTAAAGCAGAATACGATCGTGTTTACGATTATGTGTTAAAAATTAGAGAGCAAACAAGTTTGCTTGAACACAATCCTGTTCTCAGACGTGTGGTAGAAGATCGCAATCCGTATATCGACACGCTTAACTACGCCCAAATTGAGATGATGCGCCGTTATCGAGAGCAAACCAAAACCTGCAACCCCGAAGAAACAAACGAAGGAATCCGCAAAGGGATTCATATTTCGATAAATGGGATTGCTTCGCTTTTGCGGAATAGTGGGTAGCTTTTAGAAATTGTACGCATAACCAAGAGTAAAGGCTATGATAAAGCGATTTGAGGCCTGGGGCAGGAAACGTGCTTGCTGGACAATGCTTGCACTGAAATTGTGGTTTTTTCGATAGGTATACGTTGCTGTGGTTCGCAGGTTGAAGATGTGCATACTTGGATTTTGGCGGGATATTTCGAAATTGTAGCTGAACGAATTTCGAATTCGGATTTGATTTTGATGTACGGATGTACCTTGCGAAACAACAAAACCTATCAAGTGGCTTTGTCCATCCATCATTTGCTGAATGGTGCTGTTTATACCTATTGTGTATGTATTGTCAGAAGCAAATGTGGTGGAATAATTCAGCGATTGGCTGTAAATTCTCATGCCTTGCAATGTGCCTTCATACCTCACATCTCTTGCATCCTGAAAACTGAACATGTATGAAATGTTTTGTCTGCCGATGTTCCAATTCAACGAATAGTCTGCCGATTGCGATATTTGTGAAAAAGAAAGTGTATCCACATAGTCCAAAGGGTGGTTTTCGTTGAGTTCTGAGATTGGACGAATATTTGTGAAGGACGTGAAATTGGAATAGTTGGCAGTCATGCTGATTTGGTCGTTGGTCTGCCAATTGGTATTTATCGCCCAAACAAAGCGCAGAGCTGAAGTTTCTTTTACATTCAAAAGGTCGTTGCGCTGAACACCAAAATTTCCTCCAACACCAAAACGTGAAAACTGATAGTTGGCATTTATGGTAAAGTTTTCCATGTCGTTGTTGGAAAAGAATGTTCCGAGGGATTGATAACCCGGGTCGATACGTTCGTAAGCGACACCTATCCAACGGTAGTTGAGCCCAAGCCTAAAGGAACGATAGGATGATGTTGCAGCATTGTTCGACATCATGAACGAGGTGAGAAACGGAATAACACCTCTTGGTCTTCGAGACAAGGCTGTGTGATCGTGGTTGAATTGACTAAGGGCATAGACTGCGGAAACTCTAAGATTTGGAGTAAGTGTTCCGTTATAGGAAAATTCGGTCACCAAATTTTCTTTGGCGATAATGGCGGTCGGCTGGGCAAACTCGTCCCGTTCTATCAATCTTTCTAAAGAGTTCGGATCGTCTTTGGCTTTGAAAAAGGTAAATCCGAAAACGTGTTGGTTTAAGGTGTACGACATTTGGCTTCCGAAGCCCATCCGCCGGAAAGATGCTTCGCGGTTTGAGGCTGAGTCAGCAAGCCTTGCTCTTCTCAGTTGACCATACATGAAACTGATTCTAAAAGGTCCGTCGGGCGTGAGTTCTGCACCAAAACCATCGAATTGCTGTCCGTTGAATGTGTTTGGTGAAAAACTCATATTTGCTCTTCCAATATAGAGTTTCACCCATTTGTAAGACGGTGCAAATTCAAACCGATTGAACGGATTTAGATAACTGTAATTTACGCGCTGATTGGAATAAGAAAATGACAAAGGAACTGCAAATCCTCTGATGACGGGCGAAAGATTTCCCGAAAGCAGATAGGTGAATGGAGTTAGATTCGGCTCGTTGATGCCGAGCGAAAACACCGTTTGTGCCGACACGCCGCCCGAAATGCCGAACCATGGAGCAGACAGGAGATTTTCTACGCTTTGGGCATTGACTTTTAGTGCCGAAAACAAAAGTAATGTTATGAAAAGCGATTGTTTCATTTAGTTTTTAGAATTGTACGGTAATAGCTCTCGAAAAACTTGTGTTTTGGCTTTCAGTTTCGATTCGAATTCGATATTCGTAGGTTGTTCCTTCTTGCACGCTTGTGTCGATGTATTGTTGTTCGTTGCCTGAGAGGGTTCGGAGAACAGTGGGTGGTTGTCCTTGCTCGTTTCTGAAGATTTGTATGCGCTGGATGGGTTCGGTGCCTCTTATTGTCCAGCGTAGGGAGACTGTTCTTTGTTGTTGGTTGGCGGCAGCGAATAGTTCGGGAGGTGCGAGGTTCGGGGCACGAGGTGTGAGGTGGATTGGGTTGGAGAGATTCGAGACGTGGGTTTGGGTTTGTGACCTTGTGGTGATTTTTATGTTGCCGAAGTGTTGTAGTATGATGGTTGTGCTGTCGTGGGTTCCTGTTGTTGGAATTGTAGTCAGGATTTGCCAATCTGCTGAAACATCGGCACGGACGTGGACGTCCGCGCCAGCGTTATTATCGCTCTGTGCTTGCTCTTGTGTTTGAATTAAAATTTGGGTAGCAGTTACGTTTGGCTCTGCGGAGTTTGCCCATTTTAGGAATAGTCTGTTTTCGTCCAAACGATGGGCTGTAATCACAGGGGCTGTGGGAGCAAAAAGTATCGGACGACGGGCTTCGTAGATGGCAGAAAGTTGAGATTGGTTGCCCCGAAAATCTATTGCCATTACTCTGTAAAAAACACTCGTAGTTGTGTTCATCGAAACGGTATCAAAAAACACGGTATCTCTGATTTCGTCTGTTGTGATTTGTATAAACTCTGCTGTGGCCTGGTTGGCTCTGAATATTCTATATCCCGAAAGGTCGTCTTCGGTGTTGGCTCGCCATTGCAAATGTACCACGCCAAAACTGTCGATGGCTGCCTGCAAGCCAACAGGCGGATCGGGTGGAATGCTGTCTTCTTCCTGAAAAAGCATCGGAAACGATGGTCTTTCGCTACCATCCTGACCAAAAGCAACTACTGAAATATAGGAGGCTCTTTGCGGTTTGGGAACGGTAACACTTCTTCGCCGAGATGCGATGTTTGCGGACAAAACCTCGTCTTCACCGAAACGGTCGTGGCGGCTTCTGATTTCAAAGTGCGACACGTCTCTTTCGCTTGCCGGGTCGATAGTCCATGAAATTTCTAAACGATTCCTATTATCTACTGTTATTTCTAAAAGCTCGGGGTTGACGGTCAGCGTTCTTTGACTTCTTCCTTGCACTACATTCGAAGGTGCCGATAATTGTCCAAAAGCATCTCTTCCTCTAATGCGGTAATGATAAGTTATGTTGGGATTTCTCAACGAATCAATAAACACCATTTCGTTGGGGTTTGTACCCGGATTCTCCAACAGCAGGAAGGGACGATCGTTGACGGCTGCAAAATCCCGCCCATTTTCCGATCGTTCGATAACATAACTTGAAAAGAAATTTCTCAGCACCCGAATATCCCACGTAAGGACTACATGATGTTCAAAAAATGTTGCCCGCAAAACATCCTCCATGATGGGAACTGTTGGTTCGTCGGCAGGGCTGATGAAATAAAGCCCTCTCTCTACATTCAACACGCTATCAGGATCATTGATAAAAATGATGTAGAGATATCGTTCATTCGGCCGCACATTGGAGTCCACCAAACCCAATCCTGCAAATTGTGCCACAGCAAAATCCTGGTCGCAAGCAAAGAGCAAAAAGCCCATGCGCTGGTCACGCTCTTGCTCTCGTTGTGCGGCTTGCATAAAGGGATTAGTTGAATATGATATTTCAAAAGTTTCGCCAAAAAGAGCTTGGGCAGCAATGGCGAAATTATCATCATCAATAAATTCTTCCCATTTTTCCATAGGTTGAGGTCGGAATGGAGACCCCGGAAGTTCGATGGTTAGCGGAAATCTTTGCACGAAATTATTTATCAAAATCGTTTGCCGATGGACGGTAAACCCGTGCTTCATCGCTTGTTCCAACGCAAACATATCATCAACAGCCCAACGCAGATAGATTCTGCCGTCTTGGGCTTTTCCCGTGACGAAGATTCTGCCGTCTCTGGTTTCCTGAGCAGAGAGAGTGCCAAATGCAATGGCGATTGCGAGGGTGGTTATGAATGTTTTCATTTGGTTTGTAAAGTTCATTTAGTTTTTACGTTAAAACGGTCTAATTCTATAATTTCCATAATTCTCTTGCATCCAGTCATAAAGGCGTTTGGCATGTTCTTTAGTAAATGCTACTCTTCCTTCAACGCGTGGAAAACGGAAATTTTCTCGCTCTTCAGGTGTGAATAAATCACGTATTTCCTCATTCGCTAAATCTAGAAATATTATTTCTGCTACTCGCCTAAAATGAAAGGCATCATCTCTTCCGATAAGATCGTATGTATCGTTTCTTAATAGATGTTCTGATAAGTGTTTGAATAAAGTCTGCGTTCGAGGCATGAATCTCATTCTTTCCCTATTAAAGAAACGTCCCGAATTGTCTTCTCTCATTCTCGCAATCAATTCGGCTTCCACTCTACTCAAATAAGGCTCCACGCCCATACGTGCAAGAAGGTATCCGTAAAACTCTGGATCTTCGTTGTATACTCTTTTTAGAGGCTCTATAAAACGTTCATCATTGATAAAACTCGCCAATCTTGCATAGGCTCTGCGCCAACGAGTGTCATTTTTGAATCGCTCCCTTATCTCCTCATACCGATGTCTCAAAAGGCTATCCAGTATTTTTTCCTCGGTTCGCACTGTATCTGTTTGGGCAATCCTTTCAACATCAATCTCTCTATATCGCATACTGTACCCCAAAAACCTTTGAGTAATAGCCTCCAATTCCCATTCGGGCCACTCATCGTTTAATACTTCTAAAATGCGTAGGCGATGTGCTTCAGTGAACAACAAGCCGTTGCTTAGCAACCTGTAGTCAATATTGTCGATGCGATCTAAAGGAAATACACAGCTCAATACATGGCAGTTACTAAGGTTTATTATACTTCTAAGGCGAGAGCTGTCGAGGGCTTCAGACACCCTTTCTTGTGCTTGTTCAAGGCGTGTTCTGAAGAGTTCGGGTAGTAAATCTACTACTTGATTTGTTTGAGAAAATAAATTTCCAAAACAAATAATGGTGAAAAACAGAAATGAAAATATTTTTTTCATGATTGTATAAATTTTATCTGTCTTTGCTGTGTTAAAACGGCCTAATTTTATAGTTTCCATAATTCTCTTGCATCCAATCGTAAAGACGGCGGGCGTGTTCTTTGGTAAACTCTCTACGGACTTGAACACTTGGAAAACGGAAGAGGTCTCGCTCTTCTTGGGTATATAAATCTCGGATTTCTTCGTTGGCTAAAAGATTAAATAATACTTGTGCAACTCTCCTAAAATGAAAAGCATCATCTATTCCAAGAAGGTCATATGTGTCGTCTCTTAGCAAATGCTCTGATAGTTGTCTAAACAGAGTCTGTGTTCGTGGCATGAACCTCATTCTTTCCCAATTAAAGAAACGTCCGGAGTTAGGTTCTTGCATCTTTGCTATCAACTCAGTTTCTACTCTACTCAAATAAGGCTCAACACCCATGCGTGCGAGAACCAGTCCATAAAATTCAGGATCTTCGTGATAAACTCTTCTTAATGGCTCTACAAAGCGCTCATCGTTGATAAAACTTGCTAGTTCTGCAAAGGTTCTACGCCAACGTGTGTCGTTTTTGAGTCGCTCCCTTATTTCCTCATACCGATGCCTCAAAAGGCTATCCAGTATTCCCTCCTCGGTTCGCACTGTATCTGTTTGTGCAATCCTTTCAACATCAATCTCCCTATATCGCATACTGTATCCCAAAAACCTTTGAGTAATAGCCTCCAACTCCCATTCCGGCCATTCATCGTTTAACACTTCCAAAATGCGTAGGCGATGTTCTTCGGTGTAAATTAGCCCAATGCTGAATTTTTCATAATCTTCAAAAATATTACGAACATTCACAACACCGGTAAAAGTAAGTGGACTTTGAAGATTTATAACACCTCTTGTTCTCACAGTGTTTAGGTTTTCCGTTATACGCATTTGTCTTTGTTCTATTCTTTCCTTATTTATCTCCATGATATATTCAAATTGACTAATTCTTTGCTCTTCTGCAAAAGAATTAAATGCAAGAAACAAGAAAGGCAAAATAATGAGTATTTTTTTCATGATTGTATAAATTTTATCTGTAATTATGGGTGAAGAATATTGCGTTGAAATTTGTGAAAGAAAGCCCTAACGTCGTGACCGTGACCTCTTGGCCAGTCCATAAAGTTTTGAGTAGCACGTCTTGGGATGGCAGGATAAGTGGTAAAAATGTGCCGTAAACCTAAGTTGTGTCCAAGTTCATGGGTTGTTGTAATCAATGATTGATTAAACACAAGACTATGTCTTTCTCCAACACCAGCCAATCCGTTAGCCGTAGTTATATTTCCTCTTACTTTTTCGGAAACTATAAAAATATAATATGGAGATTGGTCGTCTATGAAATTTCCTGTAGAGTCTTGATAGGCATATCTTATATCATTCCATAGCTCTGAAGAATCTCGTGCCGTAACGTTGCTCAAAATTAGTTGGTTGCGATAGGGCGTATCGTCCGGATGCCAACTAACAAACACTTGATTAAATGAATAATTATTTAAAAAATGATTTATATCTGCTTTTCCAAGCACTGGGAATGAACTTTCGGTTGCTTTTTTGACATAGACAACACGAAAAGTCCTATCAATAGGATCTTTTGCTTCGACGTCTAATTTTCCTACTCTTTGTCGAACGTCACCCAGAACGGCATATGCTACAATATACCCTCTGCCAAAGCGCGGCACAGTTATTCCAATGTTTCTACCGATTTGAGATGCTGGTAACCGAATAGAGTTTTGTCCGTTAATCCTAATAAAGTCGGATGGAGCTCCGGATGGATCTATTGAGATCAATTCTATTTCCATCTCTGATATTGCCTCCTGCGGAAAGCCAAAGTTCATTTCCTGTGGACGTATTCTGATGTTTGCAGGAGGAGCGTTTGGTCTTATTGACATCCATGGAACATAATAGGTTATTCCGCCTATTTGCTCCCTTCTGTAAGTTGTGCCTGTTCGCAACTGCCCAAGTTGAGCATCATCAAATCCAAAGTCTCCAGTATTAGAATCCGCTTTGGCAAAAAGAACAAGCCCACCTTCAAAAAAAGTAATTCTCAGGCTGTCTATTTGACCGACTTGAAATCTTGGTTCAGAATCTGCATCTATTCTAATTGTGTAAGTGAACAAAACAGAAACGTACAGTGTTTTTGCTCTTGCGGAGGAAATTTTGAGTTTTTCTATCTCTTGTTCTTCGCCATCTACAGACCAAAAAACATCTTCAACATCAAATTGAATATTCGGTGTACTTGTTGACACACTCAATATATTTTCTCTGTCAGAGGCTAAAATATGTGCAAAATAATTACTTCTATACCTTGTCGTGTTGTCGTTAATTTGAATATAAAACTGATGATCTTGCTCTGCTAAAGCTCCCGGTCTTTCTTCTTCAATAGTTTTTCTCTCCACCGTCCCATCCCGATTCACGATGTACTCCGTCCCCGTTCCATCTACAATAATTGCCGGAAAGTCTGTAACAGTAATTTGTATTTCTTCTCCATCGGGGTCAGTTATAGTGATAACAAACGGCGGACTACTCCCATCGGTAATCGGATTTCCATCACTGTCGGTTATGATTACTTCGGTGTTATCTGCAATAATAATGGGGACTTCGATTATAGGCGGGTCGTCTGTTGGTGGTGGCTCTTGCGGTCTATCAAAATCCAAAATGCCTCCTTCGGCTCTATCAAAAACAGAAACAAAAAAACCTTGGTCTGACATAACCTGATACAGTTCATTGAACTGCACATTTTCAAATCTCTGCACAATCCAAATATCACCAAGCATAGGAACTACCCTTTGTCCGTAGCCATCAAAAACGCCATTGCCACGGGAAGCGGTAACCTCTGAAATTCTAAAAATCCGTCCATCACGACCTACTCTTGTTACATCTCCCGGCCTGAGTTGTTGCAAAGGGTTCAAATTTTCTACAACCATTACTGTAGGTTCTGCACCACACACAAACGTGGGCGGAGGGGCAGGCGGAGTACTAAACGTACGAACAGGCGTCCAATTGCTCTGCTCAAAAGCACAATAAGCCATCATTTGGTATTGATAACCTTGTTCGGGTCGAAGCTCGGTAACAAGCATCGGATTTTGGTCGCTGACTACGTAATGCCAAAAAGAACCTTCCTGGTCT
>WQWA01000035.1 GCA_009785505.1 Bacteroidales bacterium | reverse complement strand
TTTTAATGGAAAAAATGATACCAATCAAAGAGGAGGATAAACCGGATAGCAAATATGAAAAGAAACTGATGTATTTGGATACAGACCTGATCCAAATACCGTCAGTTGTTATACGCAACGCTCATCTCGAACTATGCCGCATTCAAGAAATTGCCAACGAGATGCTCGGTTTTGCTATAGATGCGTTTGTTGAGAATGATATGAACAAAGCAAAGAAAGTAGATGCAAAAACAGTCAGGTATCTAACCCGAAAAACATCGTCGAAATTGGTAAGGCTAAATAGAATGACGATGATAAAACGTGATGCAAAAAAAGTCGGAAAAATGTTCCGTATTTTATACGATTTGGAAAGAATTGCGGCTCATGCTGAAAATATAACCGAATATATTGGGCAAATCAAAGAAAATGATCTGAACTTTCCGGACGATGCCACTATGGAGCTGAAAGAACTCGGTTTGTTGACAACAAAACTTGCCAATTTGTCCTTGTCTTCTTTTAGAAATGAAGATGCCTCCATGCTTCCGCAAATACAAGAACTCGAAGATCAAGTGGATAAACTATCGGAAGAACTCACAAATAATCAAATAGATAGAATGAGAGAAGAAACGTTAGATCCGCGGGCCGGTGTAATTTTTACAGATATGATTATAGATTTGGAGCGTAGTGCAGACCATTCAAATATCATCGCATCCAACATACTTGGAGAGAAGTAGTCTAAAAAGAAAATATGTTCGGACCTACACTTGAAACAGTATTTTTGACGGCCGGAGGCTTGGGATTGTTTTTATTTGGTATGAAAATGATGTCGAGCGGAATCGAAATGGCTGCCGGGGAAAAGTTGCAAAACATGCTTCAAAAAGCAACAAGAAACCGAGTAATGGCAGTTATTGTCGGTATTTTGGCAACGATCGCTATAAACAGTTCGACAGCAACCACCATTATGACGGTCAGTTTTGTGCATTCCGGACTGCTCAATTTGTTCCAAGCAATGGGTATCATATTGGGAGCAAATGTCGGAACAACATTTAGTGCACAACTTATCGCTTTTAGGATTGACACGATTGCACCACTCTTTATTTTTGTCGGTATTCTCTTACATTTGTTCGCAAGAAGGCGAAAATACAAAAATATCGGATACATTATTTTAGGATTCGGAGTTTTATTCTTTGGAATTAGCGTAATGAGCGGACCGCTCAGAGAACTTGCTCGTCAACCGGAATTTTATGCTATATTAAAGACATTTGAAAATCCATTTCTTGCATTAATGGCGGGATTCATCTTTACTGCAGTAATCCAAAGTTCGTCGGCAACTATGGCACTTTTGGTAACCATGCACTTTACGCTCGTCCCCGGCGAGCCTCCTCCAATGTCATTCCAAACAGCAGCGTTCATTATATTGGGCACAAATATCGGAACGAGTATAACAACTATTATCGCTTCGATACCTGCAAGTCGAGAAAGCAAGCGTGCGGCATTGTTCCATATTATGTTTGATGTAATCGGAAGTACAATATTCGGCACATTAGTATACTTGGGATTAACTATGCCTCTGGTTCCTGATGTATTAGCGTGGTTTGAAGGCACATGGGAAGATCCTGCACGTCGAGTGGCAATGTTCCACATGCTGTACAACTTTGCAACGATGTTCCTCATCCTACCATTCTTGAAGCCGGTTGCAGTTTTAATGGAAAAAATGATGCCGATCAAAGAGGCCGACAAACCGGATACCAAATACGAGAAAAAATTGATGTATCTCGATACGGATCTTGTGGAGATACCGTCAGTTGTTATACGCAACGCTCATCTCGAACTGTGCCGCATTCAAGAAATCGCCAACGAAATGCTCGGTTTCGCAATAGATGCGTTTGTCGAAAGCGACGTAGATAAAGCGAAAAAAGTAGATGCAAAAACTGTCCGATACTTGACCCGAAAAACATCGTCGAAATTGGTAAAACTAAATAGAATGACGATGATAAAGCGCGACGCAAAAAAAGTTGGAAAAATGTTCCGTACCCTATACGATTTGGAAAGAATTGCCGCTCACGCTGAAAATATAACCGAATATGTTGTACAAATTAAAGAAAATGATTTGAATTTTCCCGATGACGCTATCAAGGAATTGAAAGAACTTGGCTCACTAACAACAAAACTTGCCGATTTGTCCTTGTCTGCCTTCAAAGACGAAGATGCCTCTATGCTTCCTCAAATAGAGGAACTCGAAAATCAAGTGGATAAATTTTCGAAAGAACTCACCGAGAATCAAATAAATAGAATGAAGGAAGAAACGTTAGATCCGCGAGCCGGTGTAATTTTTACCGACATGATTATAGATCTGGAACGTAGTGCAGACCATTCAAATATCATCGCATCGAACATGCTTGAACAAAAGCAATCTGAAAAAAAATAGAAAAAAATTTGTTTTTTCAAATTTATGTGTTTATCTTTGCAAAAAATTGCGGATAAACGAGCTAATAAAATGAACGAATCATGGCAAAAAAAGTTGCAAAAAATAAAATCAAAGAAAAGGTAAAAGAAAAGCCTAAACCTCCAAGCAAGTCGACGAGCAAGCTTGCTCCTAAGACAACTGCTCCGAAAAATGTAATCACAAGTTACAACAAAATTGATGATAATCTCAAACGGGAGTTGATAAAAAAATATCCTGACGGTTTTTCCAACTATCTTCGGCGTTACCCGAAGCCCAACGGCGAATTTTTCTTAGCTGTTCCCTTGGATGTAGAGGATATGCACTACTTGATCAAAGTTGAGGTGAAAGTGGATAATCTGATTACAGAGGACGAGTTCGACAAACATTTTGGCGACATCTCCGAAGTTGATGATAAAGCTATTGGCGATGCAACAGTTTCCGAAGATGATGATGATGACGAAGACGACGAGCAACTGGCCGAGGATGAAGATGACGACGAGGATGATGAATAAAAATGCGATTAATTGCTAAATTGAAAAAAAAATCGTATCTTTGCAAAAAAAATAAAGCACAAAACAAATATGAAAAAAGTATTCACAAACAGTTTTTTTACAATCACAGCGTTGATTGCAGTTGCAGCAATTGCTCGATTTTTCACACCGGCTCCTAACTTCACACCGATTGCAGCGATTGCACTTTTCGGTGCGGCCTACTTCAGCAGAAAAAGTATAGCGTTTCTAATTCCGTTGGCGGCATTGGCAATAACAAATATTTGGCTGGGCGCATTCGACCTGCTCACAATGGCTGCCGTATATATCAGTTTTATTTTGGCCGGAGTTATTGGCTTGTGGATTGGAAAAAAAGTTTCCGTAACCCGTGTAATCGGCGGTGCTTTGGCATCATCGGTTGTGTTTTTCTTAATCACAAATTTTGCCGCTTGGATATGGTTGGGCGGCATCGGTTTGTATCCAATGACCATGGAAGGATTGATGATGTGCTACACAGCAGGTCTTCCGTTTTTCAGAAATGAAATTTTAGGAACATTGGTATACAGCGGTGTTTTGTTTGGTACGTATGAGTTTGCAAAACATCGTTTCCCTGCGTTGACACGATAGATTTTGATTTCAGTCCAAACTATAAAGCGTGTAAAATCTCTACAACAAAAGAAATTCCGAGAAGAAGAAAACTGTTTTGTTGCGGAAACGCCGAAAATCGTTGAAGAAATTTTGAATAGCAACACCTATTCGGTGGAGACCGTGTATGGCTTGAAGTCGTGGATCGATGAGAATTGGAAACGCTTTGCACGCCACACGTTAGAGGAAGTTTCGCCCAAAGAACTCGAACGTATCAGTGGATTGCAAACGCCAAATCAGGTGCTTGCAGTGGTCAAAAAACCGGAAATCTCAACAAATTTTCAAACCATTTTTTCGGATACAAACTTAATGCTTGATGATATCCGTGATCCGGGAAATTTGGGGACAATTTTGCGGATTGCCGATTGGTTTGGAGTAAAACATGTGATTTGTTCGAACGAAAGTGTGGAATACACCAATCCGAAGTGCATACAAGCCTCTATGGGCTCGTTTTTGCGAGTTGAAGTACACTACGGAAGCCTTTCGGAAATCTTGTCTCAAAAGCCCAAAAACACGCCGATCTACGGCGCATTTATGGATGGCGAAAACATCTATCAAACCGAACTAAATTCAAAGGCTTGTATCGTAATTGGGAACGAAACCCACGGCATTTCAAAACCCGTAGAATCCTTAATCACAAAAAAAATTCATATTCCTTCATTTTCGACGGAGTCTAAACATGCCGAATCGTTAAATGCTTCGATAGCAACGGCGATTTTTTGCTCTGAACTTCGAAGACGGGACTAACATCAATATTCCTATATTTGTAGTTCTGTTGCTTGGTGGCTGTCTCTTTAAGAACAACTTAAAATAATCCTTCGACACTCAAATAATTAGCGCCACTATCGGCAAAAATACCGAGAATATTTTTATCTTTCTCCTTTTTTGCTACTTCAAGCATAATATGTGCCACCGCACCGGAAGTAATACCCACACACATACCCTCTACCAACGCCAACTGCCTTGTCATCTCAAAAGCATCTTCTTCGGACACAAGCATGATTTCATCTACAACATTCGGATTATAATTTTGTGGAACCATACCGGAGCCAATACCCATAATTTTATGTTGCTGAAAAGCGCCGTGCTTAATGAACGGAGCATTTTGTGGCTCGATACCAATGACTTTAATTGATGGCTTGCGTTCCTTCAAGAATTTCCCAATGCCGTGAGAACTGCCACATGTGCCTAGTCCAACTACAAAAATATCAATCTTACCATCCATATCATTCCAAATTTCGGGAGCCGTATTGCTGTAGTGTGCATCCGGGTTAAAGGGGTTTGCATGCTGATTAACATAGTGATAGCGCGGATTTTTTTCCATATCTTCCAACAAGCGCTCTCTGGCTCCTGCCGTTCCTTTAGACGCCGGAGTTAGAACCAGCTCCGCCCCAAAAAGACTCATCGTTTTTCGGCGTTCGACACTCTGTATTTCAGACATATACAACTTAACTTTATAGCCTTTCATCGCACCTACGTATGCGAGTGCCATGCCTGTATTGCCGCTTGTTGCTTCCACTAACACACTGCCAGGTCGAATAATACCCTGCTCTTCGCTCTTTTCTATAATGTTGAGAATTATTCGATCCTTTATGCTAATAGGATTCATAAACTCACATTTAGCAAAAAGAGAAAAGTCTGCACCTAACTTGTTCAATTTGATGATAGGTGTCTTGCCGATTAGCTCTGTTATTGATTGATGATACCTCATAATGTAAAATTGTTTTGATGTTTAATAATAGTGTTTTTTATCAGATACGTTGGAGTAGTCCCGACATCGCAAACAATACCAACAAAAATACAAATCCGCAAATGCAGACGAACTTCCATTGCCGTTCTTTCACATAAATCCAGATCGCAGGAATAAGTGCCCACATGGTTATACTGCATCCTAAAATTATTCCCCAAAGTGCGATTCCGTCGGGAGCAAATGGTTTTAGCGACATCATTTTCCAGAATTGCAGATTTCCATCCGCAAATATTTGGGTGAAAAAAGCCGGCTCAACCGATGCTTGCAAAATCTCTTCAGGGGTGCCGCCGTTGAAAATAATATTAAAAACAACATTTGGATTCATTATATTGGATTCCGGGAACAGCATTATAAATATCGGTGAAAATAACGCAATAAGGCAAGAGGTAATCGTGCTGTAATGCACTACCTGGCCATAATAAAGCGCACTTTTGTGAATTTCAAGTTTGTTTTCCATAATCTATATCGTTTCTTTTCGAATAGACCAAATATATGCGGCATTGGCAAGCATAATGATCAAAAATACTGCCAACGAAACACTTCCGGGAATTCTTGGTATCATGTTCAATGTTGCCAAACCATCGACTACAAGCCCGAAACTGATAAATACCATTATTCCTATGAGTATAATTCGCACTACATTTACCTTTACCTTAACAAGTAAAGAAGCACCCAAATATCCGCCAACAACTTGCCCCGACAGCCATGGAAGCACAAAAAGAGGAACCAGTGCTCCGCTTAAAATATAAGGCCAAATTGCCACACAATCAACCATTCCAAGTATAACTCCGCTGTTGGCTGTGGCGACTTTAAGTGGCGCACCTAACACAAAGTTTTGTATCGGTGCCAGAGCCCAGCCCGCACCCATTCCGAAAAAACCGCCTAAAAAACCGACAAACAGTACACTAACAAGCCCATATGCCATTTTAGTCAGTTTATACGTTATCATGCGTCTTTCCGATTCTTCGTAGTATCTGTTTTCGTCAATTTTTAACCATTTAGTAAATTTATCTGACGATAAAACATTGGGAAATTCCCTTTTTTTTCCGCCTGTCAGCATATAAAATGCTATAAAAACAAGTAAAATACCGAGAGAAATCCGCAAAATCCCCTCACCGACATCACCCGTATTTTGAGCCAGCACCACTGCTGCTTGTGCGCCAAGTAGTGCACCTAATCCCATGCTTACAACAAGTGTTATGTTCATTTTGAAATTCCCGAGCCCTTTTTTCATAAATATTCCGGTTGCCATCAAACCCGAAAACATGGCGACAATCAGCCCCGTCGCACGAACAACCATGCTATCCACGTTTGTAAATGCCAGCATCACCGGTGTAAAAATTACTCCACCACCTATTCCGGCAATGACCGATACTATCGCAATTGCGAAACTTAACATAAAAAACGCCAAAAGCCATAAAAAGATTTCTCGATTTCCCATTTGCCCCGCCACTTCAAGCGGAGTGTTGGATAACATAGAGATAAGCCCTAATGCAATAAAAGAAATCACCACAGCAACAAGCATTATGAATCTCTCCAACCATACCTTGCCTAATTTTTCCATATTTTGCTGTGTTTTCTAAAATGGCACATAATCCCTCGGATTCACAGGGACCCCGTGAAACCAAAGTTGGAAATGTAAAATCGGGCCTCTAAAACCTTCGCCTTGACTTCCGATAAACGCAATAGGTTCGCCTGCTCTGACAAAATCGCCGACACGTTTCAAAAGGGCGGAATTATGTTTGTAAACCGAAAGTAAATTATTGTCATGCTGAATAGTGATGACATAGTTTGCATCAATCGTCCAGTCTGCCGAAACCACCGTTCCGTTTTGAATGGATTTAATCACATCATTCACTCTGCCTGTGATACCCATTCCGTAATGTCCATTTTGAGGGTCAAATTCTGTTAAGATAGTGCCTTCGAGCGGAACAAAAAACGACATTGGCGAGTGGGATTGTGTGTTGAAAACAGTTGTAAAATGCGCGTTCCCATTTGCATTTTCGGCATTTTGCGTTCTCGCCGAACGTGGCCGTTGTGCTAAATTAAATCTTTCGCGTCCTCTGACCTGTTCGCGCAACAAGTCATCTTCTTGAGAGCGTTCAAACACAATTTCTGCATGATCTATTCTGACTTCCGGCTCGTTGTTTTCTCGAATTTCGTCAAACGGGATTTCTCCGGAAATAGCCAAATTCATTGCAAACAACAACTGTTCCTGTGCATTTACCAAAGCCGCCAGTGAGTCAAGTTTAATTTGATTTTGATATGTCAGCTGTACAATATGCTCTCTGGTGAACCCCGGAATAAATTCACGCAAAGGCGTGAAAGCAATCAGCATTGTCGTTCCAACAATCAACGTGATAAAGGTCATTCCGACTGTTACAAATACGTTAAGTCGCGACAATCGAAATCCAAATTTTTCTTCAAGTGCCTCGTTCATAATAACTAAACGATACTTATGATGAACGTTTGAAAAAAATTTGTTATACCAATGTTTGAAAAAATTGACCATGTATTTATTCGCAAAGTATGCACTTTGGTTTGCAAAGATACGATTTTTTTTGTACCTTTGCAAGTCCAAATCAAAAGTTATGCATTTAAATTCTATTCAGGAGGCTCTTGAAGATATAAAAAATGGTCGTTTTGTAATTGTTGTTGACGATGCCGATCGTGAAAATGAAGGAGATTTTGTCTGTGCGGCAGAAAAAATTACGCCCGAAATGGTTAATTTTATGATTAAGGAGGGGCGTGGCTTGGTTTGTGTTCCGATTACGGAGGGGCGTTGCAAGGAATTGGAGTTGGGGATGCAAGCTTCCGAAAATTCTAACACATCTTTTTACAGCACGCCATTTACGATTACGGTTGATTTGCTTGGACACGGCTGTACAACCGGTGTTTCGACTCACGATAGAGCGGCAACTATTCGTGCTTTGGCAGATCCAAAAACTTTACCTTCAGACCTGGGACGCCCCGGACATATCAATCCGCTGAGAGCCCGCGATGGAGGTGTTTTGCAACGTTCCGGACACACCGAGGCGGCAGTGGATTTGGCACGTTTGGCAGGACTTCAGCCGGCAGGGGCCCTAATCGAAATCATGAACGAGGATGGCTCAATGGCACGTTTGCCACAGCTATTCGAAGTTGCAAAAAAATTCGATCTAAAAATCATCAGCATCGAAGATTTGATTGCTTATCGCGTAGCAAATGAAACCTTGATTCAATTTGAGGAAGAAGTAGACTTACCAACACAATGGGGAGATTTTAAACTCAAAGCTTTTTCCGAAAAACAAACAGGAGCTGTACATTTAGCACTAGTCAAAGGTGAGCGGAACGACAATGAGCCGGTATTGGTGCGTGTACATTCGTCGTGTGTTACGGGCGATATTTTCAATTCGTGTAAATGCGATTGCGGCGATCAACTGCATCAAGCCATGACGATGGTTGAACAAGCCGGAAAAGGTATTGTATTATATATGTTTCAAGAGGGACGAGGCATAGGGCTTATCAACAAACTCAAAGCTTACAATCTGCAAGAAAAAGGCGCAGATACGGTCGATGCAAATGTGATGCTCGGCTTCCGCCCGGACGAACGCGATTACGGCATTGGCGCACAAATCTTACGCCATTTGAAAGCCAATAAAATCAAATTGATTTCCAATAATCCCGTCAAACGAATTGGTTTGGAAGGCTACGGCATCGAGATTGTGGAAACCATTCCGATTTTGACTGAAGCAAACGCACATAACCGAGATTATTTGCGAACCAAACAAGAGCGCATGGGGCATCAGTTGAAGATGTAGTTTTGGTCGCCGTTCGACCCCCTATTTAATGTGAAATTCAGACCACAAAGATAAGAAAAACTTCTAAAATGGCGATGAAAAATCGTCCGTAGGACGATATGTGAGTAACCGTAGGCGTCAGCCTACGGAGGTAGTGCCGATAGCACAGAACGACACGTATCGCTTACACCAGCCCCCACTTCTGTTACTAGCCCTCGCTCGTAGAGCGATATGTGCCGCCCTACGGGCGGTGTTAGTGTGCTAACGCACGGCAGAAGCCGTAGACTTACGTACTACAGAGGCCGTAGGCTTACGCCTACGGATATTTATATTATGCCCTCCGGGCTGGATGTCAATCCTCTAAAAAATACCGCTCCTCAATTTCAATGCCGTTACTCTCTATCAATCTGCGATACTCTTTGACAAAGCCCTCTTGCTTGTGATGCTTCCGCTGATTTTTGATATACTCAATAACTCTTTGCCTGCTTTGATAACGTAATGTAAATGCTCCATACTTCTCGCCCCACGACTGAAAATCCGGGAACTTTCCACTTTGCTTAATCCACGAATTAGTTGATGTTTTCAAATCTCTAACAAAATCCGACAAGGACAAAGTGGGGTGCAAGCCAACCAAAATGTGTATGTGGTCTGGCATGCCGTTAACCCGATATAGCAGAGATTTTTTGTTTCTTATAAAGCCGTGGATGTAGCGATACAGATCTTCCGAGTGTTCGTTTACGATAGTTGGCTTGCTGTATTTCGTCCTTATGACGAGGTGGTAGATTAGTTGTGTGTAGCTCATGGGATATGTGTAGTCTTTGTGCTGTCGGTACTCTGTCCTCAGGCTTACGCCTGCGGTTATTCATGTATCGTCCTACGGACGGCTGTTTTATTGCAAGGTCGTTATTTCAACAATTCAATGCCGATACTACACCGCAAACACCGTTTTAAATCGCAATAATTTTTCTTCAACATTAATAAGGCTTGGCTGTCGGAAGCATTGTCCACAATCATTCCACAAGTTTTCCATTGTTGAATGATGCGATTATTTTCTGCCGGTAAATCTTGTAAAAAACCAAGTGCACGTTCGCAAATATCCGGCTTGTCGCGGAGTTTTCCGAAAGCAAACAAGAACGCAATAATTGTATTTATGAAAATCGAATGTTGTGTGAAAACCCCTAACTCTTTGGGCTTTTCAACGGATAATTTATCAAAAACATAATGTGTTTTCCAATAGTCCGAAATATCAACTTGCAACAGGCTCAAGCCGTCACTAATGGTTTTAATATGCAAAACATCTTGAAAAATCTGGCTTTTTCGCTGAATGAGCGATGCAAAAAACGCCAAACGCAAGGTTGGAAACGAGCAAGGTCGCAAGCGCAAAAAGTTTACCAAACCTTCCGAAATCGGCAACAATCCGAATTTCTGTTGCAAAAACGCATACTCTTCTTGCAGTGCCCTCGGATACGAATCCTGAAATATTGAGTTCAGCAATTGCGCTTGTCCAAACAACATAGCTTCAAGCTGAAATCGGCTATCAGCATGCTTTTGCAGAAATTTTAACGGTGTGCGTTTGGCAATTTGATGAAAGGCCTCGGCATTGATTTTAAGCCCAAAACTTCGCAGTAAATGTTGATAAAACGTTTCTTCCCAAGAACTAAGATTGTAGGCAACATCAATTAAAATCTCGTTCACTTTTTCTTCCAAACGCTCAATATTCAAGCGTTCCAAAAGCATCACACGTTTGTGCTCCGACAAATTTTGCAAATGCTTCTCGCAAGGCACAAATCCCCTACCCTCTCGCCAGTTTGAAAAAGTTTGGTAAGTATCTTCCGAAAATTTTCCACGAATCAAACAAGTCGGAACTGTTGTTCCAATCGTCCGTCTTGCGGAAGCGTCATTTTCATAAACGACGTGTAAAATCACAGAGTTATAAGCAGGATCTTTTTGATGCTGGTGAGCGTACCAATCTGAGCTTTTGGTGTGAATTTCCACCTGTCCCGCCCAAAGCGTCCCGGCAATACGAATGCGGGCATCCGAAAAATCGGGACCACCGTTGGTGTTGTGATATCCGGGTCTAATCACTTCAACGGAATCACCGTTGACAGTCTGAAGCGGGGCATTCCATATCTGGAACCTCCACAAGTATTGTAAGAAATCTTCGGTCATAACGATATTTTTTGCGTTCACCTATTATAAACGCAAAAAAGTCGTTTTTCGTATAAAAAATTCCTTAAAAAGTGTTAAAATGTTAATAACTTTCCGAAATTGTTAATAACCTCGCTATACCGATTCTACCGAAACAATCTCCGGAACCGCACGTTTTACGGCAACTTCTACGCCGTTTTTCAAGGTCATTTGGGCATTCGGGCAACTTCCGCATCTGCCTTGAAGTTTGACTTTTACAATGTTGTCATCAGTAATTTCGATGAGTGAAATGTCGCCACCATCGGCTTGCAAATACGGACGAACTTGGTCGAGAGCCGCATTTACTTTTTGGATTAATTCTTCTTTCATTTTGTTCTTTTTATAAAGTTTGTAAGGTTCGTAAAGTGATTTTCGATCAAAAAACGTTTATTTTGTCGATATTAAAGGCAGAGTTGGAAACTCGCAGTTGTGGCGGAGTTTGCCGGCGTTTGTAAGCATAAAATTTTATCAAATTCAACGTTTTTTCAACAAGTTTTTGATCGAATCCTTTTTCAACAATTTCTTTTGCCGACAAATTTTGGTCCAAATGCAGTTGCAAAACAGCATCTAAAACATCATATTCCGGCAATGAGTCGGAGTCTTTTTGGTTGGGTCGCAACTCTGCGGACGGTGCTTTATCTATGGAATTTTGAGGAATAGTTTTGCGTTTTCGATTGATAAAATTTGCCAATTCATATACCTGAAATTTATACAAATCGCCGATTACAGCCAACCCTCCGCAAAGGTCGCCGTAGAGCGTACCATAACCTACGGCAGATTCAGTCTTGTTCGATGTGTTCAGCAAAACATGTCCGAACTTGTTAGAAATTCCCATTAAAATCATGCCTCGAATGCGTGCCTGCAAATTCTCTTCCGCTATGTTAAACGGTCGTTTTCCGAAAACGGGAAACAAGGTTTCCTGCATGGTTTGAAACGCTTTTTCGATAGAAATAATTTGATATTCGACACCTAGATTTTTTGCAAGTTCCACAGCATCGTCAATCGAGTGTTGTGATGAAAACTGTGAAGGCATCAAAACACCCAACACATTTTTTCGCCCCAATGCTTCTACCGCCAACGGCAAAACTACTGCCGAATCAATCCCACCGGAAAGCCCTAAAACGGCCGTTTTCAAGCCTCTATCATTGAAATAATCACGAATACCGTAAACCAGCGCTTCATAAATCCATTCAATCTCGGATTGCGGAATTTTTGTGGGTTTCGACCTTAAAAATGACTCCGAAAAATACGGATATTGTTTCAAAATTTTTCTGTCCGAATTAATGTGCATCGAACCACCGGCAAGAATCAGCGAATTTTGTCCACCAACTGCATTTGCAAGAAAAATCTCCACATGATATTTTTTTGCTAAATTGCAAAAATAATCAATTCGCGAATTCACCTCTTTATAATCAAAACTCCACGCATCTAACACAATCCATTTCTCAAATTCGCTTGTATTTTCAAGTTTTTGTTCCAATTCGGGAGCAAAAGCCATGCCAAATTCAAAAGGTTTCGGAACTTTCTCTTGTTCGGAAGTTTTAAAATACCGCTGAAAATTCAACCCGACATCATTCCAACCGCACGAATTATCCGAAAATGCCTTTACTTTACCATTTTCCAAGCACAACAAACGATGAACAAGCTGGTCTTTTTCGAAAAACGGAATATCCAAAAACACGGTCAAACCTTCAGTATACTTCAAAAGTCGCTCGATATAACGCCAGCATTGTTCAACAAATTCAGGCGACCTCAACTCATCCGCAACAGGATATCCGGTCAATGAAAATGCGGGAAAAATCAGCGTTTCAGCCGATTTCTTTTTCGCGTCTTTCAGACATTTCCGAATATATTTGTAATTTGCTTCGAGATTCGCAGGAAGAGTATGTATTTGGACAATTTCTGTCATTTTTTTTGTTAAATTTGTCGTTGCATCGTCACAAATTGAAAAAAAATTCCTATATTTGCAAAATGGTTTGACAAATATACGATTTTTTTTTCAAACAAACGCATGAAAATAAAAAAAATTTGGTTATCGGTTTTTCTTTTTGCGCTTTTCTCTTCCGGAAAAGCCAATAATAACCATGTGCATTTCATGTTGTTTGGCGGATTTAATTCGTCAAGAACCATTACAGAGCTAACAGGCTCAAGGGAAACTTTTTTCTCGGAAGCGAAATTGAACTACAATTTCGGCATGGCTTTTCGATTCGAGTTTGCCAATATTTTATTTATTCAACCCGAAGTTTATTTTACACGAAAAGGTGGTTTGGCAAATGCATTTCGCGTAAATCCGACTGATACGTTTAACCAACAAGAGGTTAGTGCGCGTAGTATCGACTTGCCGATTATGTTTGGCTTGCGATTCTTTCATAGCGATGCATTTTGCCTTCGTTTTTACGGAGGACCGGTGGTTTCATATTTGATAGATCAAAATGTGAATGTCGATAAAAACGGGCTACCGATAACATTTGATGATATTCGTGCCAGAACGCATGCATTTAGTGCGCAAGTTGGTGCAGGATTTGATATACGGCGTTTCACGTTTGATGTACGTTATGAATATGGACTTTCTGCGATGCACAGACATTCTGATTTCAGAACGCGCTACAGTCTCATTTCTTTCACACTTGGCATAAAGCTTTTTTGATCATGACTAAAAAAAATCTTTACATACTTTTGCTTGCAACGACAGTTGTTTTAACCCTTTTGGCGATTATTATCTTTAGAGACAGAGATAGAATAAAATTCTCACCAATACCGATTCAACGTTACGAGATTACGTTGATGAATATTGATACCGATCGCGTGCAAGAGGAATTGGAAAGACTTTACACGCTATATCCAATATTTTTGTATGGTGCGGATTTGTACTACGAGGGCAATCTACAACAAATTTATGATTTTATTACATGCCCTCGTACAAAAAGTTTGTTAAATGATGTTTTGGAAAAATATCCGAACTTAACTTTTTTGGAATATGCACTTGGAGAGAGTTTCGCACGATACAACCGGTTTTTCGACAGAGATATTATTCCAACAATTTTTACGTATATTTCACACCTGGATTACGACAATCGTGTGATTTTTTTGGATACGATTTTGCTTATTGCAATTGATATGTATTTGGGTGCGGATAACGAACACTACAATGCTCTTGCCCTTCCAATGTATATGCGCAGGCGGTTGGAAACGCCGTTTATTGCAGTTGATGTCATGAGAGCCGTCGCTCATTACGAATTGGAGAGAACACCGCAACCACAACCTATGCGAACGCTTTTAGATCACATGATTTTGCACGGAAAAGTTGCCTACTTTTTAGCACGAACTTTACCACGAACGGACATGGCCGTTCGCTTCGGATTCACGCCGGAGCAAATGGTGTGGGCTCAAAGGCATGAGCGATTGGTATGGTCGTATTTGGTTGGAGAACAATTGTTGTTTGAAGAAAACTTACGCCGATTTCGTGCGTATGTTAATGAAGCCCCAACCGTACAAATATTTCCGGGCTCTCCCGGACGAATCGGGCATTTTTTAGGCTACCGAATTGTAAGGCAATACATGGAAAACACCGGAAAAACCATTCCGGAATTGTTTGCCGAGACGAATAGTCAGAATATTTTAAGATTATCAAATTATAGACCGTAAATTTTGTTAAAGTTATGAAAAAAAACATTGCAATCACAGCATTTCTTTTTGCTTGCATGAGCCTGACTGCTCAGATTTTTCGCCCAATAGACCAAATGTCAGATGAGGATCGAAGTCTTCACTTGGCAGAACGTTTTTGGGACGGTTTTCCGTTTTACGACACAGCAGTTCTTCATTCCAATGAGTTCATCGGCCCTAGAGATGTATTTGGTAGTGTGAACATTTATGGCGGAGCTATTGCACGTTATTTGCAATTAATTCAATTTGCAGATTTGCCGACAATTCAAAGGTCGCTTGCTGAAACTCTCCGAAGAGCCGATACCAACGAAAGAATGTACCGCCACTTTGTTGAGTCATTCGATTTTTTTCTGCATGATCCTATCTCAAGACTGCGAAACGAGCAATGGGCAGAAGCAATTTGGCATCAAATGTTGGAGTCGAGATGGGTTACATTCTCGGACAGTGCAAGAATTAATTTTTTACTAAGACAAGTAGATCAAAACCGAGTTGGCTCACTTTCGGCAGATTTGGAATTTGTAACAATTCAAGGTCAACGAGGACGATTGCATGAAATAGAGGCTGAACTTTTGATGGTTTATTTCTACATTCCGGGTTGTCCGCAATGCCGAATGACCATGGAATGGCTTCAAGGAGATTCAACTCTTCAAGAACTTATTCACGCAGGAATACTGACAGCTTTTGCCTTTTATCCCGAACATGATTTCAATTTGTTCAGATCGTATGCGAGCAATATCCCAAGTAACTGGATAAATGCCCGAGAACCCGATGGAATGTCGCAAATGATGGAAGACGCAGTGTTTCAAATGCGTGGTGCGCCAACAATTTATTTATTGGACAGAGATAAAAAAGTCATTTTGAAAGATGCCCGAATGGATTTGCTTTTCAGAGAATTTGAACGAGCAAAGCAAAGATTTTTGAGCGAATGACTTTGAATTTATGCAACGAAATTACCTATACATCGGAATCTACGCATTTTCAATTATGGGCTCCAACTGCCAACGAAGTTTTGTTGCGGATTTACGATGCAGGAATTAATGGAAATTTATTGGTAGAGACGCAATGCATTGCGTCTCTACAGGGTTATTGGAAAATTTCGTTGAACAGCGATTACGAAGGAAAATTTTACACGTTCGAAATCCGTATTGATGAAAAATGGTACGGCGAGACACCGGGTATATTCGCAAAAGCAGTCGGCGTGAACGGACTTCGCGGAGCGATTATCAATCTTGAAAAAACCAATCCGAAAAATTGGGATAACGACAAACGCCCGGCATTAAAAGACTTTTCGGAGATTGTCATTTACGAAGTTCATCATCGTGAATTTTCAATTTCTCCAAATTCAGGAATTGAAAACAAAGGCAAATTCTTGAGTTGGACAGAACACGGAACCACCAACCACGACGGGCTTTCCACAGGTATCGACCACTTGGTTGATTTAGGAATTACGCACGTTCATCTTCTCCCCTCTTTCGATTTTGCAACGATTGATGAAACCAAATTGGATACTCCACAATTCAATTGGGGTTACGATCCGCTGAATTTCAACGTTCCGGAAGGCTCATATTCTACCGATCCTTACAATCCGTATTCACGAATTTCGGAATTCAAAAAAATGGTGCAAAATTTCCATAAAAATGGCATTCGTGTGATTATGGATGTGGTGTATAATCATGTGTATTCGATTCCGGATTCGCCTTTTGAACGGACGGTTCCGGGTTATTTTTTTCGCAAAAAAGATGGCGAATATGCCAACGGTTCCGGCTGTTTCAGCGAAACAGCATCGGAACAAGACATGATGCGAAAATTTATGATTGAATCCGTTGTGTATTGGGCGAAGGAATATCGTATCGATGGTTTCCGTTTCGACTTGATGGGCATTCACGACATCGAAACCATGAACCAAATTCGCAAAGCATTAGATGAAATAGACCCAACAATTTTTATGTATGGCGAAGGTTGGTCGGCAGAGCCTCCACAACTGCCTTTTGAGGATTTGGCGATGAAAGCAAACACCTCAAAACTCAATAATATCGCAACATTTAGCGATGAATTTCGTGACGGACTTCGTGGGAGTTTTTTCGACCATAAAGTTGGTGGTTTCGCAGTTGGCGTTCCAAATCACGAAGAATCCGTGAAATTCGGACAGGTCGGCGGTATCGAACATCCGCAGATCGAATATTGGAAAATCAACTACGATCCTAAACGGGCTTGGGCTCCACAACCAATGCAATTCATCAGCTATGTAAGTTGCCACGACGATATGTGCTTGGTGGATAAATTGAAATTTACCACCGCCGGGGCTTCGACAGGCTCAGCCACCGGAGCAAGATCGGGCGTTGAGCTTGTCGAAAGGCACGAGCAACTATTGAAGTATCACAAGCTCGCACACACTGCAATTTTTTTAAGTCAAGGAGTTCCATTTTTGTATGCCGGCGAAGAAATTTTTCGAGACAAAAAAGGTGTTTCTAACACATACAAATCGCCCGATAGTATAAATCTCATCAATTGGGCGAATAAAACACGCTATTTTCCGTTGTTCAACTATTACAAAGGGCTTATTGCTCTGCGAAAAGCTCATCCTGCCTTTCGTATGGGAAATGCAGACTTAATTCGAAAACATCTGAATTTCTTACCTGTTCAGAACAGTAATGTGATTGCTTACGAACTCACTAATCACGCCAATGGCGAAGAGTGGGAGCACATTATTGTTGTTTTGAATGGAAATCTCGACGAAATTTCTGTAGACATTCCGCAAGGCACTTACACGGCAGTTTTGCGAAACGGCATGATAAATCTCGATGGATTAGGTCGCTTTCAAGGCGGAGAGGTCAACGTTTCCGGAAGTTCGGCATTGATTTTGTATAAATAATTGACGGAAACATCAAAACAAACTTGCAAAATTGAAAAAAATGTTGTAACTTTGTGGTGTCGAAAGACTAAAATAAAAAACCGTTGGGAAGTAGCTTACAAACTACGTATGTAAACCTAACGGTTTTTTTATTTCCAAATATTTACTTCCATTGAATAGTGAAACTTACCATTATTTGTCACTCGAATAATAAGATGAACGTGTTCAATCTTTCCGTCAATCTTTACTTTCACTTTGAAGTTTAGATAGCCAATAACTGTTGGGCTATCGGTTATTTTCCTTTCTCCCCAATTGCTGTACTCTGCATATCTAATCACCTTGTCTAACACCTCAAGCAAGCAAGCTTTTTTGGCATAAAGATGCCCACCGTGACTGGTTTTATTGGCACCTGAACGATCGAATTCTACGGCTATACCTAGATGCTGATTGATAATCCGACATTTGCCTTGGTAGTGCATACGATAGTAGTTTGATACCTTTTCGTGAAATGCCTTAATAGGCATGTTTTTCCAGTTTTCTGTTGAGACTTCGGGAATGACTGTCTGTTTGTACGGTTTTGATTTTTCCATAATTTTGGTTTTTTAGTGCTTCTACCCTATATAACGCAAAAACCCCGTTTTTCGTATAGAAATTGTTGATAAATTCCGTTTTTGTTGATAACTTTTTGCGACACTCAAGACTTTTTGGTATTTTTGTGGAAAATTAAAACTCACAACCATGAAAAAAACAATAAAACTTTGGAAATACAGCGGTGTACTCCTTGTTGCGACAGGAATACTTCACACTATTGTTGCTATTGCGTTGTTCAAAGATTATTTATGGAGTATTATCAAAAACCTACTGTCTGGTACGCTACAAGGTGATAATCTTTCGCAAGGACTTGCTTTTTGGTTTTTTGTACTTGGCTTTTTTGTTAT
>WQWA01000034.1 GCA_009785505.1 Bacteroidales bacterium | reverse complement strand
CAGTTATTGGCGTGAATGTTGGGATTAGCGAGGCAGGCATACAACCCTCGACGTGCTTACAAATCCACTGTCCTTGCTGTCAAAACCAAAACAACCCCATAGATTTGAACTGCAAAGTTACGATTTTTTTTTGAGATAACCAATTTTTTTTGTATCTTTGTGCCAAAATTATGAAAAAAATCTAACAATGAAAAAGCTGTTTATTACCGTCATAGGTTTGTCTATCGTTTTGACTTCTTGCAACATATCTACTCGGCTTGTCCCGTTTCAAGTTATACCGATTACAGAACAAACAGGGCCGATTCATTCAACAGGAAAATTTTATGCACTTCCTCGCCAAAGTGTGGGTGTGGATATTGTGGTTCGAAAACAAGAATTTATCAGAGGTCCGTATGCCCAATTTGCAGAAAGATTATTAGGCGTAACAAATTTTGTCAGAGAAGATTATAGCATTTTTAGCATTGAAAATGTGTCAGTTTCACAAAGAATAGAACCTGACCCAAGTCAAATTTTCTTTGTACAATTCAATGATTCCGAATTGGCTTTGGAGTATTATGATGGTTTGATTATCAGTAGCGTAAATGTGCCAAGTGTCGAATTGACCGAGGCGAAAAGGAGAAACCTTGAGAGACGAATAATCCAAGCATCGCAAACGGCAGATTTTCCGATTGCCCCTACATTTAATCTTATTGAACAGCAAGATACCTTATTTTTTCAACAATTAGTTGATACGGAGATTGTTCAGCGTTTTGAGGTCCGCACGTTGCAAACGACAAAAACACCTTTTCAAAGAGCACAAGAAATAGTAGCAAATATTGCTCAAATCCGTGAAGATAGAAATCGGCTTCTGACAGGTTTTCAGGAAGTTAATTACGAGTATGCCGCAATCAGGTATATGAATGAGGAGTTCAATCGTATGGAAGATGAGTATATTCGGCTGTTTACGGGTACAGTGAAAGTATCTTACGAAGTTGTTCGTTTCGAGTTTATGCCGACCAACAGAAATAATTTAACGTTTAATTTAATCAGATTCTCAGAGGATTATGGATTGCTAAGTATGGAAAACAGGGGAGAACCGGATTTTGAGACAATCACGTTGAACATTTTGTTGCAGGATGACATTGTTTCTAACATTCAGCGATTTTCTCAAAACATCCGATTGAGGCAGACAGGTTTTCATTACAGAATTCCAAGTCCGGCTCTGGTAACGGTAAAACTTGGCAGCCAATTGCTTCATTCGCAACAAATGCCTTTTAGTCAATTTGGAATTACGCAGTCACTTGCACCGGATCACTTGCAAATTGATTTTTCGCCTCAAACCGGAGAAATTCGGAGTATTCGGACAATTGATTAATGGTTAATGGTTAAAAATCTTATCATTAACCACTAACTATAGCTCTTAAAAGTTCCGTCTGTAAAAAACACGATAATTCTTTCGATATCAGAATTCTGATTAAGATCCGGCTTGCTTGTGTGCTGGATTTTTTTATGTTCTACAGGTGGAGTAGAAAGAGAGGTTGCGACATCATTTCTTGCTGCAGTCTCAAAATCCTCATCTTCCCACTCAAATTCGGGCGTTTTCAAACTATTTACTTGAGGTGCTTGCTCTGCGGGTAGAGTAGGGGCTTGGGCTCCGATGTCGAACATCTGATTTTTACCTGTGAGCAACCACTCCGCATTGATTTCCGGAAAACGCTTAAGAAGCTTCGTCACAAAATCCAAACTTGGTTTGTTTCGTCGAGCCAAAATATGGGACATGCTCGAACGTTGAATTCCGATCGCATCTGCGAACTGGGTTGGGGTCAAATTTTGAGTTTTTAAAATTAACTCGATACGATCAGTCATAGGTTACAAAAGTAAATTTTATTGCAAAATGTGAAAAATAGTAAATTTAATTCTGTGAAATTACGAAAATTCACAGAATTAAACAAATCGATTTTATAAAAGATATCAACAAGCACCTTAATAAAAACATGTAAATATATAATTGTGAGTTATTTATATTGTTCGCAACTTATCTACTCCAAAATGCTATTTAAAAAGCAATGTTATTGACTTTATACTTTAAATACGCATTTATGAATGTTGGTTCTTAGCATATTATAATTATTTTTCACGATATATCTATATAGATATCAGAGGTTACAATGTTAATATTGTAAATTGCATTTATCTTTACAAATCTGCATGAATTTTGTTGATTTATTTTTGTAAGCGCGTATTGTAGATTACAAAAATAAATCAATTTGACAATAAATCGAATCAGAAAAAATTAGATTTTGAGGTATCTTTAGAGAAAAAATGAATACCGACATCAATATAAAAAAAATCGCTCGTCTAAAGTGAAATTTGTAAGGTTCATTTTTTTTTTTTAACTTTGCATAAAAAATTTAAAGTATGACAAAAAAAACGTGCGTTTTTATTTTGTTGGTGCTATTTTGTACTTCTATTTTTGCAAACACATCTCGATTAGACACATTCCAATTTGGTCAGGAACGCCCAAGAATAGGTGTTGTGTTGAGTGGTGGAGGGGCAAAAGGAATTGCTCACGTCGGTACATTAAGAATGCTCGAAAAATTGAATATTCCTATTGACTATATTGCCGGAACAAGTATGGGGGCAGTAGTTGGAGCTCTTTATGCCATGGGATATACTGCTGATCAAATTGATACGATTGTTCGAGTAACTGACTGGATGAGTTTGTTTAACGATACTCCGGACAGAGAGCATATTCGAGTTTTTGATAGAAAACAGAATGACAACTATCAACTTCGCATATCGTTTAATCCGAGAAATATCACCCAATTACCAAGAGGTATGATTGAAGGACAACATATTGATAACATGTTGACACACTATCTTTTTGAGTCCTATAGAGTGTCGAGTTTTTCTGATTTGACGATTCCGTTTTTTGCTGTTGCAACTGATCTTATCGCAGCAGAATATGTCGTTTTCGATAGCGGTAATTTGATGCACGCTGTTCGTGCAAGTATGGCAGTTCCCGGGGTCTTTTCTCCTATTGAAATCAATGGACAGCTTTTGGTTGACGGTGGTGTGCTTAATAATTTTCCGGTTTTGGAAATGCGTCAGCGAGGCGTAGATATCATCATCGGCGTCAACGTAGGGTGGCATTATGGAGATATAGATGAATTACAGAGCGTTATGCAAGTTATTGAGCAGGTCGTATTTATGGGGGCACAGTGGCTTAACAATAGAAACAAGGAAGCTGCCGACATTCTGATCACGCCTGATTTGGGAAAATTTACTGCAATGAGCTTTGCAAATGCAGATAGTATTTTGCAAAGAGGATATGATGCCGCCCAAAAAGCATATCCGGAATTGAGAAGACTGGCAGATTTGTTATCCGAAAGATTTGATATAGAGCCATTCAACAGAGAACCGTACCTGCAAAACGAAATCATAATTATTGATACAATTATTCTTCAGGGAAATAGGCAGTATTCAGACAACTTCATACTTCAAAATCTTCGAATTGTGACGCAAGAGCCTGTCTCTGTAAGAGGTATAGAGGAGGCGATTCAGAGATTATTTGGAACGCGATGGTTTACCAAAATAACCTATCACTTTTCACTACTGTCCGAAGAACCACGAGTAAAAGCCTTACACATTGATGTACAGGAGGCACCTCCTGCTGAAGCGAGATTAGGGTTTCGTTATGATGACATTCGAGGTTCCGCACTTTTGGCCGGAGTTACGTTTAGACATGTGTTGTTGAGAGATTCGGAATTTCACGCTAATTTGAATTTATCAACGTTGCCGATACTTGATTTGCAATATCGCTTTTCTCCAACTATTAGTCGTCGTCCGCAGCGTTATTCGGCATTCAGACCAACTTTCTTCTTGTCTTATATGCTTTGTAATTTGAGATTTTATGAGTACGATATTGAACATCGGGAAGAAGGCACTTTACCTTACACTGTGACTGTGCGTAATGTTCAATATGGTATGACCGGACATAGATTCGCTATTGGAAAAGAAGTTAATTTCGGCAGAAATGTTTTAGGATTAGGATTTTTTTGGGATATAACTCGTGCAAGAGAGCACGTTGGGGGAACCGGCGCCGTATTATCATCAAACTATTGGTATCCGCAATTTTATTTTCTCAGACATACATTCAATCAAAGGCATTTTCCGACAAGAGGAACAGTAATCAACGCAAGAGGGCGAATATTGAACAGCATTGATAGAGAAATAGCAACCCATCGTATGATTAGGACGTTTGGTACATACTATGTTGATGCAAAGGGTGCAATTCCGCTTTCACAAAGAGTTACGCTGATTCCGAGTGCTATGCTTGCGGGAACATTTGTATTTCGCTCGGAAGATGTAGCAAGCAATCATATTTCCCAGCAACAAAAGTTTTATCAAGGCGGGTTGTTTCAGGTTCCTTTTTTGAATCAAACACCATTTGTCGGTTTACTTTTCATGCAAAAAAGCGGGCTGTATGCGGCAAATGCACAACTCAACTTGCAATACAACATGTTTAATAATTTCTTTTTAACAGGTCGTATAGGTGCACTCAAAAGTGAAAATTCTGCTGAGGATATGTTCGACTTTAGCAATACGCTGTTTGGAGTAGGACTTACAGCGTCGCTCAACACAAGGTTAGGGCCGATTGGGATAACTGTCCATGGTTCTCAGGCACATGGCTCTCAAAGTAGAGACCCGTTGGGGGTGTTTGTTAATTTTGGGTTTTGGTTTTAATTACAATTCCAAATCTACATCGTGTAGCTCCACATACGGCAATCCCCACTTACCAAGTTCCGCCATAAACGGATCCGGATCAAATTCCTCAACATTGAACACACCGGGCTTTTTCCAAAGACCTTTCAAATACATCATGGCACCAATCATCGCCGGAACACCGGTCGTATAACTCACACCTTGCGTGCCGGTTTCTTTGTAAGCCACTTCGTGACTGCAATTGTTGTAGATATAGTAGGTTTTTTCTTTGCCCTCTTTGTCCAAACCTTTGATGCGGCAGCCGATAGACGTCCAGCCTTTATAATTTTCACCCAAATCACCCGGATTTGGCAAAACCGCTTTCAAAAATTGAATCGGAACGATTTCTTTTCCTTCGTACATAATCGGTTCTATGCCTGCCATTCCGATGTTTTGAATCACACGGAGATGTGTCAAATATTCTTGGCCGAATGTCATCCAGAAACGAGCACGTTTCAACGTCGGATAATTTTTTACCAGCGACTCTAATTCTTCATGATAAATCAAATAAGATTCTTTCGGTCCAATATTCGGATATGTAATCGGCTGATGAATTTCGTGAGGTTTGGTTTCGATCCACTGCCCGTTTTCCCAGTATTTTCCGGGTTGTGTTACTTCACGAATGTTGATTTCCGGATTGAAATTCGTTGCAAACGCTTTCCCATGATCTCCGGCGTTGCAATCTACAATATCCAAATAGTGGATTTCGCTAAAATGATGCTTTACGGCATGAGCCACAAAAACACCGGTTACGCCCGGATCAAAGCCACAGCCAAGAATGGCCGTAATACCTTTGTCTTTGTAACGATCTTGGTATGCCCACTGCCAGTGGTATTCGAATTTGGCTTCATCGATCGGCTCGTAGTTTGCCGTATCCAGATAACTCACTCCGGTTTCCAAACAAGCGTCCATGATAGGCAGATCCTGGTAGGGAAGTGCTAAATTCACGACTAAATCAGGTTTAAATTCTTGGATTAATTTAACCATTTCAGGAACATTGTCGGCATCAATCTGTGCGGTCTTGATGTTTTTTCCGGGGAGTGCTGCGGCAATCGCATCACACTTGGATTTGGTACGGCTGGCAATTAGAATTTCCTTGAAAACATCTGAATTTTCAGCCATTTTGTGAACTGCAACGGTTGATACACCACCGGCTCCGATAACTAAAACTTTGCTCATTTCCTTATAGATTTTTGTGCAAAGATACAAAAAAATCTGAAATTTACAAAATGATGTTTGTAGATTGCTTTTTTTTTCGTATCTTTGTTTCCAAAAAAAGAAAAAAAGATATGAAAATCGCTATTGTAGGAACAGGATATGTTGGCTTGGTCACCGGTGTTTGTTTTGCTGACGTTGGTATAAACGTAACTTGCGTAGATATTGACAAAGTCAAAATCGAGAACCTAAAAAAAGGAATCTCACCTATTTACGAGCAAGGCTTAGAAGAGCTTTTAGCCAAAAACATTCAACGTGGAACTATCCGGTTTTCAACGGATCTGAGCGAATGCTTGAATGACGTAGATGTTGTTTTCTCGGCTGTAGGAACGCCGCCTGACGAAGACGGCTCTGCTGATCTGAAGTATGTTTTAGATGTGGCTAAAACCGTGGGAAAATATATGAAAAAACATGTTTTAGTTGTGACCAAGAGTACTGTTCCCGTGGGGACTGCCGCAAAGGTTCGCCAAGCTATTCAAAGCGAATTAGACGCTCGAAAAGAGAATATAGAATTTGATGTGGCCTCCAACCCTGAATTTTTGAAAGAAGGTTCTGCCGTAAAAGACTTTATGTATCCGGAAAGGATTGTGGTCGGCGTAGAAAGCGAGCGTGCCGAAAGCGTGATGAAGCGCTTGTACAAACCATTTACACTTAACGGGCACCCAATTATTTTTATGGATGTTCCTTCTGCAGAAATGACAAAATACGCGTCAAATGCAATGTTGGCAACACGTATCAGCTTTATGAATGATGTTGCAAACCTTTGCGAATTGGTTGGTGCAGATATCAACCAAGTGCGTAGAGGTGTTGGCAGCGACAGCCGGATTGGCAGTAAATTTTTGTATCCGGGAATTGGTTACGGCGGTTCGTGTTTTCCGAAAGATGTAAAAGCTCTGGTAAAAACAGCCGAACAAAATAATTACAAAATGCGTGTTCTGCAAAGCGTTGAGGAAGTAAATGAGGAACAAAAAACAGTTTTGTTCAAGAAATTTCAAAAATATTTCAACGGAAATATCGCAGGAAAAACCGTTGCTATGTGGGGCTTGGCATTCAAACCCGGGACTGACGACATGCGCGAAGCGCCGTCATTGGTGTTGATTGATTTATTGACCCAAGCAGGTTGTAAAGTTAGAGGATTCGACCCTGTTTCGATGGATGAATGCAAACGCAGAATAGGCGATAAGATCGAATATGCAAAAGATCATTACGATGCATTGAATGATGCCGATGTTTTGTTTTTGGCAACCGAATGGACGGAATTTCGTTTTCCGGATTGGACAAAAATAAAGGGAACGTTGAAAAATCCGGTTGTTTTCGACGGACGAAATATCTACGATAAAAACGAACTTCTGAAAGAGGGCTTTGATTACATCGGAATTGGTTTTGAATGTTTTGTTAATTAAATTTGTGACGACAACAGCATGAATATCCTTGTAACGGGCTCTAACGGACAACTCGGCTGCGAACTCAAAAAGAGAACAGCGTTGCTTGCGAATGCTAATTTTTTCTTTACCGATGTAGAGGAATTAGACATCACAAAAGAAGATGATGTGAACGATTTTTTCAAAAGAAATCAAATTGATTTTGTTGTAAATTGTGCAGCTTATACTGCTGTAGATAAAGCGGAAACCGAGCAGAATCTGGCGCTGTCCATCAATTATCAAGCCGTTTCAAATTTAGCGGAAGCGTGTTCAAGATACAATAGTTTTTTGATTCATATTTCTACCGATTATGTTTTCGACGGACATGGCTATAAACCTTATCAAGAAATTGATGTTGTTGAACCTGCCTCGGTTTATGGAATTTCGAAATGGCGTGGCGAACAGGTTGTAAAGACGCTTGAAAAAGGCATCATCATTCGTACATCGTGGCTGTATTCCAATTTTGGAAGCAATTTTGTGCTTACCATGCAAAAATTAGGCAGTTCTCGCGAAACAGTTAATGTAGTTTTTGATCAAGTTGGAACACCCACATTTGCAGGTGATCTAGCGAAAGCGATATGGAAAATAATTCCTCAATTAACCGATTGGAAAGAAGGTGTACAAATCTATCATTTTTCAAATGAAGGTGTGTGCAGTTGGTACGATTTTGCAAGAGAAATTATGCAGCGATGCAAACTCAAATGTCAGGTTACCCCTATAGAAAGCAAAGATTATCCAACACCGGCTGCACGTCCGTTTTACTCCGTTTTAAACAAGACAAAAATCAAACAACGTTTCGGACTGTCTATTCCGCATTGGAAAGACGCACTTTTGGAGATGCTGAAAAATCAAAAAACGAAACCATGAATACAACCCTTGATCCACAAGTTTTGCAACGTGCACAAGCATGGCTGAACGGCAGTTTTGATGCTGAAACCAAAGCGCAAGTTCAGCATCTCATCGACACAGATCCAACGGAACTTACCGATTCGTTTTACCGTGATTTGGAATTCGGAACGGGCGGATTGCGTGGTATTATGGGCGTTGGAACAAACCGCATCAACATTTATACCGTTGCAATGGCAACGCAGGGTTTGGTAAACTATGTGAAAAAATCGTTTCCAAATGTGCCTCAAATTTCGTTTGCTGTGGCTTGCGATTCGCGAAATAATAGTCAAAGATTTGCTGAAATTACTGCATCCGTTATCACTGCAAACGGTTGTAAATGCTATCTGTTTGAAAGTATGCGTCCAACTCCTGAATTGTCATTTGCCATTCGTCATTTGGGCTGTCAATCGGGTGTGGTTATCACAGCATCGCACAATCCGAAAGAATACAACGGCTATAAAGCCTATTGGAATGACGGCGCCCAACTCATCGAGCCTCACGACAAAAATGTAATTGATGAAGTGCTAAAGATTAAAGGTATCGAAGATGTGAAAATGACCGGAAATACAGAGTTAATCGAAAAAATAGGAGAGGAATTAGACCGAGCCTATTTGAATGAGGTCAAAAAGCTTTCTCTTTCGCCGCAAGCGATAAAAAATCAAAAAGATTTGAAAATAGTCTTCACATCGCTTCACGGGACTGGAATTGTATACATTCCGAAATTATTGAAAGAAGTAGGTTTTGAGAATGTTGCCGTTGTTGAAGAGCAAGCCGTTCCAAACGGAGATTTCCCAACGGTAGAGTCGCCAAATCCGGAAGAAAAAGCAGCACTTCAAATGGCAATCGACAAAGCCAAAGAGATTGGTGCGGCGCTTGTGTTGGCGACCGATCCGGATGCCGACCGAGTGGGTGCTGCAATTCGTAAAGATAACGGTGAATATATGTTGCTCAACGGAAATCAAACCGGCTCTCTGTTGATTTATTATCTGCTCAAAAAGTGGCAAGAAAATAATCTGCTCACAGGCAGAGAATATATTGCCAAAACCATTGTTACAAGCGAACTCTTGAAAGACATTGCAGAAAAAAATGGTGTAGAGTGTTTTGATGTTTTGACGGGTTTCAAATACATCGCTGATATCATTGCAAAAAACGAAGGAAAAAAATATTTCATAGGTGGAGGGGAAGAAAGCTATGGCTATTTGATTGGCGAATTTGTTCGCGACAAAGACGCAGTGAGCGCGTGTTTGATCATCGCTGAAATGGCTGCATGGGCGGCAGAGCAAGGCAAAACATTCATTGATATTTTGTCGGATTTGTACATGGAATACGGGTTTTACAAAGAAGATTTACTTTCGCTCACCAAAAAAGGCAAAGCCGGCTTGGAAGAAATTCAGCAAATGATGGCTGATTTACGAAGCAATCCACCAAAAGAAATCAATGGTTCAAAGGTCGTATTAATCAAGGATTACGAAGAGCAAACTGTAAAAAATTTATTGACAAATACCACTGAAAAAATAGATTTGCCCAAGTCGAATGTTTTGCAATTTTTTACAGACGATGGCAGTAAAATTACAGCTCGTCCGAGTGGAACAGAACCTAAAATAAAATTCTATTTTGGAGTAAAGGGCGAATTAAAATCCAAAGCTGATTTTGATAAGATAGACAATATTTTAGCTCAGAAGATTGACGATATTATTGGGTCGATGAAGCTAAATTTGTAAATTTCGAAAAAAATCGTATCTTTGCAGAACGATAAATCCTAAATCACACATAAATGAAACACCTAAAAAAACTCTACACCCTAATCCTTCTGCTGTTTATCGGATTTTCGCTTCACGCAGGGGATGCATTATTGAGAATTCTGAAAGATGAATTACAGTATCAATTTACTCAAATGCAGAAAACGCAGCCTGATTTGTACTACATGGATTTCCATGTAACGGATCAGAGAGTATATCAGGTAACGACAAGTTTTGGAGCCACAAACCAAACTACAAGAACCCATGTTCGCAATTTTGTACCGTCGCTACGTATCGGTACTATGGAATTCGACAACCAAATCGATCCTCGCCAAACGGCTACAATTCCGGGACAGCGTGCTGTACGTTTGTCGCCGCTTCCGTTAGAGAATGACCCCTTGGCGATTCGTCAAGCAATCTGGAACGAAACGTTTATAAGATACCAGCGAGCAATTGGTGATCTTCAACGTGCTACCGACGAAAGCAGGCTCCAGTTGGAAAGAAGCGATACGATGCCTTCATTTTCGGCAGCGCCGGTCGAAATTCATTTCGAGCCGGTTCTAACAGGTCCCGAAATTGAATTTGACATGGAGCAGTGGGCAGAAAGACTGAGAAATGTATCGGCTGTGTTTTTGAATCACGGGGAGTTTATCAGAGGTAATGCGAATGTAACTTTTCGGATTAGACGCACTTATTTTATTAACACAGAAGGTACTTCTGTTGTGCAGAACCTAACTTATTCACAAATTTCGGTCAATGCTATGTTGAGAGCAGAAGACGGCATGGAATTACCCTTACATACGTCGTTTTTTGCGTTTCTTCCGGAAAATCTGCCTTCCGAAGAAGAACTGATTGCAGCAGCTGAGGATTTGGCTCGACGTTTGCTCGTAATGAGAACTGCCCCTCTTGTAAGTCCTTTCACAGGACCGGCATTGTTGTCGGGAGCAGCAAGCGGCGTTTTCTTTCATGAAATTTTCGGACATCGCATCGAAGGGCAGAAAATGAAAAGTGATAGAGACGGTCAAACATTCAAAAGAATGGTTGGTGAATATGTACTGCCTCCAACATTGAGCGTTTTTGACGACCCAACGATGCGTCAATATGGCGGACGTGATCTTAACGGATTTTATATATTCGATGATCAAGGTGTGAGAGGCGAAAGAGTGGTCGTGGTTGAAAATGGAATTTTGAGAAATTTTCTAATGACGCGTACACCTATCGATGGTTTTCCCAGATCAACGGGGCACGGTAGAGCCGAGATGGGTTTTGATCCGGACTCTCGTCAATCCAATTTGATTATATCAACATCAGATCCGAAATCTGATGAGGAGTTGCGCCGCCTTCTTATTGAGGAAGCCATTGCACAAGGTAGAGAATTTGGTTATTTTTTCAAAACAGTATCCGGTGGATTTACGCAAACAGGAGCTAGAGCAATCAATGCGTTCAATGTCACGCCGCTCGAAGTTTATCGTATCTATGTGGACGGACGTCCGGATGTGATGGTTAGAGGTGTAGATTTGATCGGAACGCCGCTATCAATGTTTTCCCGCATTACATACGCCGGAAAGCCCGAAACAGCCGAGATATTTATAGGAAACTGCGGAGCAGGCTCAGGCTGGGTTCCTGTATCATCTGTTTCGCCAACCATTTTGGTAAGACAAGTCGAAGTGCAAAGTAAACCCAGAACTATGGACAGAGAACCAATTTTACCTCGTCCGTAAAAGTAAATAAATAAATTCCACATCGCCCGAAGGGCGACATATAAATAACCCGTTTAAGCGTAGCGCAACTCGGGAAAAAAAAAGACAAAAATGAAAAAACTCCTCATAATAATCACCGCCCTGCTGTTCGCCACAGCACAGATAAAAGCCAACAACGATGCCCTAATTTTTACTGCAATGCAGCAAGAATTAAACCGCAGCATGGAAGGGTTGCAGCTTCCGAATATGCCGGCACCGTTTTTCATCAATTACATCATTGTTGAAGGCGAAACCATCGACATTACAGCCAATCTGGGAACTATTGTCAATTCAAACCATCGTCCGAAAGTTAGATCGTCCAATGTACGTATTATGACGGAAAGTCCGGAGCTTACACACGATGCTCGATTTCTCAATCAAGGTGCAATAGGAGCTGTAGCCCTTGAAAATGATGTCAATCAAATCCGTCGAAACCTTTGGTTATCAACCAATAACGAATATAAAAGAGGCCTTGCCGCTCTTTCAACAAAAAGAAATATTCTTCGAAGAATGAACCTGCCCGAAGCAGAAAAAGAACTTAAAGATTTCAGCCTTCCGACGCAGGTGAGAAAACGCATCGAAACAAGAAACTTTGTGCCTTTTCAGCAAGAGGCTTTGAATGAGCAAATGCGGACTCTGTCAGCGATATTCAGAGAATTCCCGAGAATTCACAGTTCAAACGTCCTGTTGCAAGCTCGCCAAAATGTATTTTACATTGTAAATTCTCAAGGAAGCGAAATTAGACAGCCTTTGTCGAATGTTGTGATTAGGCTTCGTGCTGAAGTTCGTGCTGACGACGGAACAAATTATATTGATCAGAGATTTATTGTTGCAGAAAACATCAATACACTTCCGAGTTCTGCAGAGTTGGAGCGTATTGTCAGAGAATTCGCCGGCAATTTGCAAGACCTTGCAGATGCACCTTTGGTGGCGGAATTCTACAGTGGTCCGGTTTTGTTTGAAGGAGATGCCGCTGCGGATATTTTTCTTGATAATTTAATTACTCCCGGAGGTGTTTTGTTTTCCCGAAGACCGATTGTGGCAGGAAATGTTACATTTACGCCAAACAGACCGATTGGGCGCAAAGTTGTAGACACACGTTTGACGGTTATCAATCATACCCAAATGACTTCTCACAGAGGTATTCCTCTTGTCGGAGCATATGCTGTTGATGCGGACGGTGTTGTACCTGCAGCAAGACAAGTGTTAGTTGAAAGAGGACTTTTGCGGCAGATTCTGAATACAAGTGTACCCAACCAGCAGGCATCAAGTTCGCATGGAAACTTCCGTTTAGGACCGAATGCGGCACAAATTACAACGCAAATAATGCCTAGCGTTTTGGAAGTTACAAGTTCGCAAGCGCTTTCTCCGTCAAGGCTTAGACAGCAGTTGATTAGAACGGCAAGAAACGAAGGTTTGGACTATGCTTATATCGTTCGACAGCTTTCCGGTACGCCGAGAATTTATCGTGTAGATGTCCGAACAGGTCAGGAAACCTTAATGCGCTCGCCGGATATTGAGCAAATAAATGTACGTCGCTTGATGCGTTTTGATGCCGTCTCAAATCAAGAATTTGTCGCCAATAGAATGTTTGGAGCTCGTGCAGCCGATGGTTCGCGAGGACCGGCATTTCCTGTGTCGATTATTTGTCCGGCAGGAATCCTGCTTAATGATGTAGAAATCAGACGCAGTACTGCGAATATGGGCACTTTACCTCCGGTTACTAATCCGACCGAACGATAAAAAAAACGCAAAAAAAATTGCATATTTCGAATTTTCTTCGTACCTTTGCAGGTAGAATGGAGAAAACGGAGGCATATAGACGACTAATTGCGGGATTTTTACTGCTTTTGTTTGTAGCGTTTTACGCTAACATCACTTTCTTTACGCACATACACATCATTGATGGTGTAAAAATTGCGCACTCTCACTTTCACAATAAGTGCCATAGTAATAGTTGTGCCCACTACTATGGTGCGGAGTCGAGCAAACCGCCGCTTTCAGGCGGACACTCTCACGAGGATTTTATTTTTATTGCAAAAAAATCCACGTTTGAAACGTTAGACATATCACCTTGTGCCTTTGCTTCACCTTTTGCAATAACTATTTGTGACCATACAAAATTTTTCTTGCCGGAACATCCGGAAGTTGGTTTTTATACCTCCTTTTTCTTAAGAGGACCTCCTTTGGTGGTGTAACTTATCTTTTCTCACAATTTTTATTTTGACATATCGTGCCATCTAGAGCGAGATATGTTCGTATTTCACGTATTTTTCAACCAAAAACAAAACCAAATGAAAAAAAACATCATATTACTATCCATACTCCTAATTTTTCAAACAACATTATTTTCTCACTCTCCAAATACTGCAAATATAACGGGACATACCATTGATAGAGTAACCGGCGAGCACCTTCCTTTTGTGTCCATTGCAATAAGAGGGACGACTTTGGGCAAAACGACCGGCGCTACCGGACATTTCTTACTTACCGATATACCTGCCGGCGAACATATACTTGTGGCATCTTTTATGGGTTACGAACGTGTTGAAAAAAGTATCGTTGCTATAGCGGGACAAACTATCGAAGTCAACTTTGAGCTTGAACCGCAAGCACTAGAATTGTCGGGTGTGGTTATTACCGGCTCGCGAAACGAAATTGACCGCAGAGAATCTGCAACGGTTGTCGGCGTGCTATCCTCAAGAAGCTTTGATGCTGTCGGAGCAACACGTTTATCTGAAGTACTCAGTTTTCAACCCGGACTTCGTCTCGAAAATACGTGCATTGTTGACGGTGCCCCCTCCCTACGCATCAACGGATTGGGTGGGCAATATACGCAAATTTTGATCAATAGCCGTCCGATATTCAGCTCGCTTGCGAGTGTTTACGGCTTGGAGCAACTGCCTGTTGGAATGATCGAGCGTGTAGAGGTTATTCGTGGCGGAGGCTCTGCTCTTTATGGTTCAAATGCAGTCGCCGGAGTAGTTAATATCATTACTAGAGAACCTTTGCGAAATTCGTTTGCGATTTCCAATCAAACAGGAATTTTCGGAAGAGGCCTGACAGATATAAATACTACGCTCAATGGTTCGTTCGTAACAGACGATTTTCAAACAGGTGCCTATTTATTTGCTGTTGCCAACAATCGCGACGCCTACGATCGTAGCGGTGACGGATTCACTGAAGCCCCGAGGCTTCGCTCAGAAACATTCGGCTTCAAGGCTCATCACAATCTAACTAATCAATCCAGACTAACATTGGAATATCACCGTATGCACGAGTTTCGTCGTGGTGGAAATATGCTCGACAAACCTGCACATGAAGCTGATCTTGCCGAACAACTCAACCACAGAATCAACGGAGGAAGTTTGACATACAATCGTTTCTCAAGAGATTACAGACACCGCTTCAATGCTTTCGCTTCGGCACAACATATTCGTCGTGAAAGTTTTTTCGGCGCATGTGAAGGTGATGATTTTGAGCAATATGGCTTCCAGCTATTTCATGCTGGAGACCACCATGAAGGCTACGGACGAACCAATGATTTCACGTTTGTTGTAGGAGCACAATACACCTATTCTTTAGATAATTTTTTGTTTATGCCTGCACAAATCACGGCAGGAATAGAGTATATTGATAACAATCTTGAGGACCATTCCGATCACCGCGAGCATGCTCTCAAGCAGCACGCAAGATCTTTTGGAACATTTATTCAAAACGAATGGCGAAACGAACGTTTCAGTTTATTGATTGGAGGGCGCTTAGACAGACATAATTTGATGAATAATGTGGTTTTCTCACCACGTGCAAATACGCGTTTTGCCCTGAATAACCACATAACTTTGAGAGCAAGTTATGCCGCCGGTTTTCGTGCTCCGCAAATTGACGATGAAGATTTGCATATTCCTTTCGCAGACGGCCTTCCTGTTTTGATTGAAATGGCAGAAGATTTGAAGCCCGAGTTTTCAAACAGTTTCAATTTTTCAGTTGATTTGAATAAAACATTGGGTAGAGTAAGTACTAATTTCCTAATTGATGCGTTTTACACAAATATTCGGAACGTGTTTGCACTAGAACTTGCCGAATCAAGACATACGCCCGGTCAACAAGTTTTTCAGCGTGTAAACGAAGAAGGCGCTGTGGTCCAAGGTCTCAATTTCGAGCTTACTTTGGGCTTAACGTCCAGATTTATTGCAAATGTAGGATTTACTGTCCAAAGTGCTCGCTACAAAGAACCATACGAATGGGCCGACGACGTTGATCCCATACGAGAAATGTTGCGTGCTCCGAATCAATACGGTTACATCACATTAAGTTACACACCTACGAGAAGGCTTACAATTTCAGCAACAGCAACTTATACGGGGTCAATGCTGGTTCCTCATTTGGAGGGATATATCAACCATAATGAACTATTTCGAACGCCTTCATTTTTCGATGCAGGATTCAGAATTGCATACGAATTTCAGCTGTCTAGGCTACTGAGAATGCAAGCTAGTGCCGGGATGAGAAATATTTTTGACCAATTTCAATCAACTGCACTAAATGCGGGAAGATTGCGTGATTCAGGATTTGTTTACGGTCCTGCGATGCCAAGAATGGTGTATTTTGGAGTGAGATTCTTGATATAAGGATTTGGCAATTTAGGATAGATTTCGTATCTTTGTCGAAAAATATTCTATGCAAAAAATCCATTTTATATCAATAGGCGGTGCAGTTATGCATAACCTTGCAATAGCCTTGCATATCAAGGGTTACAACGTGTCTGGCACCGATGATGAAATTCGTGATCCGGCGAAATCTCGTTTAGAAAAATACGGATTAATGCCCGAAAAAATCGGTTGGGATACCGAAAAAATCACAAAAAAATTAGATGCTGTAATCCTTGGAATGCATGCAAGAAAAGACAATCCGGAACTTCTGAAAGCACAGGAGTTAGGCGTAAAAATCTATTCTTTTCCGGAATTTTTGTACGAGCAATCGAAAGAGAAAACACGTATTGTTATCGGCGGAAGTCATGGAAAAACGACCACAACCGCAATGATTCTGCACGTTTTGAAAGAATGTAACATAGCTTGTGATTACATGGTTGGCGCGCAACTAGCAGGTTTCGAAGTCATGGTAAAACTCACGAACGATGCTGAATATATAGTTTTGGAAGGTGACGAATATCTGACTTCCCCGATTGATTTACGCCCGAAATTTCATGTTTACAAACCGGATATCGCATTAATAAACGGCATTGCGTGGGATCACATCAATGTGTTTCCAACGTTTGAAATTTATGTAGAACAATTCAAGATTTTTGCAGATGAAATCACACCAAACGGTTGCCTAATCTACTATTCCGAAGATGACGAAGTAAGTAGAATTGCAAAGAGTGCACGTCCTGATATTACGAAAATTCCTTACAATTTGCCTGAATTCGCAATTAAAAATGGAGTTACGACAATTGTTTTTGACGAAAAAACCTATCCGTTGCAGGTTTTCGGAAAACACAACTTGCAAAATATCTGCGGAGCGTGGGAAATCTGCAAACGTATAGGCGTTTCCGATGAACAGTTTTTTACAGCTATCCAATCTTTTTCGGGAGCCTCAAAACGTTTGGAACTAGTAGCAAAATCAGACGATATGGTGATTTACAAAGATTTTGCACACGCACCGTCAAAACTAAAAGCAACAGTAAGTGCAGTCAAAGAACAATTCCCAAATCGCACATTGGTCGCCTGCATGGAGCTACACACATTTAGCAGTTTAACACAAGAATTTTTGACTGAATACAAAGACTCTTTCGGAACGGCAGACGAAGCAATTGTATACTTCAATCCACACACAATTGCACACAAAAAATTACCTGAACTTACGATCGAAACAGTCAAAAAAGCCTTTGCTCGTGAAGATATTTTGGTATTTAACGATAGCGAAAAATTACAACGGCATTTACTCGGAAAATCGTGGAAAAACGCCAATTTACTCCTTATGACTTCCGGAAATTTTGACGGCTTGAACGAAGTTGAGTTTGCAACAAGCGTCATTGTGAGCCGTTAGGCGAAGCAATTCGGTGTCGTTATGGATTGCTTCGGTCGTACCTGCCTCGCAATGACGGTTAATAATTTTGCTATTTCAAAATTATTTCGTAACTTTGCAAAATGATTTTAAACCAAATACTTTTTTATGAACATTTTTGTTGCTAATTTGAATTACAGAATCCGGAGAGAAAATTTGGAAGGTATTTTTGCCGAATATGGCGAAGTTGCTTCCGCAAGAGTCATTTTCGACCGCGACACCAAACGCTCCAAAGGCTACGGTTTTGTTGAAATGCCGAACGAGGAAGAAGCCAGAAAGGCCATTGCCGAACTCAACGGAGCCGAGTGGGAAGGTAAGGCGATTTTAGTAAAAGAATCTGAAGCACGTCCCGGATCGGGTGTTGTAGATGCTTTTTCTGGCGAATAGATAAACGTTTTATGGTTCTTCTGTAAACTCGTATGCCCCGATTGTCGGAAGATGAGGTCGGAGCCGAGTTTTTAAATCGTCACGAACATTCCCCGCAGGACCAGGTCTTCCTCTTCCGATGACGCCTGATGTTTCAGGTGAATGTGGGGCGATGTCGAAATCGCTGTTTACATTTGATGGATTTTTGAATTGCGGATTCACATTGATTTGGCAATTTTGAAACATTCTGTTATTTGCGTTTATTCGAGTGCGAATGTTGCAATAAGAAAAATTAATGTTTTCTGTATTAGTTGGACGAATCTCTAACTCTTCTTGCAACATTCCAAAAATGATACAACTTATGAAATCTGCACGAATCACCGGATGTAGAGAGGTTGTATCCAGTAAGATTGATGCACGATTTCGGAAGAAATTCGGTGCAGAAAAATAGTTTGCAAACGTACAATGTACAAATGTATAGTCGCCACCGATTAGAGACAACAGGCGTTCTCCGGCATTGCTCACTTGTAAATTAGTGCCTAAAATTCTTGCATTTTTTGCGAAAATTCCATGAACTTGCATGTTGTTGATAATCGTATTTTCAATAATCAACGGATGGTTGAGATTTTCCATACTGTCCACCAAAAGCCCAATTCTTCCGTTTTGGATAATCGCCCAATTAATGCTGTTATCAACGCTTCCCGGCGAAAGCCAAATCCGATTCCATTGTCCGGTTATATTTCTGTAGGCAGCATCCATTCGCATACCATCGAAAATCACTTCGTTTTCGAAACTTCCGTTGATTCTCAAACTTGCACCATCAGCAACAATAAGTCCTGAATTCGGTGCAAAGTGCAAGCGTGTTCCGCCGTTCAAGACCAACGTATCGCCGGACTGTACGAGCAAAAAACCGAAAATAACATGCGGTTTTTCGGTCTTCACGAAATCGCTCGGAATCGCGATAGAGTAAGGAAGTCGGATTATGTCATTAACAATAGGACAAAATATTTCCAACAAGGTATCTCTTTTTGGAATATGATAATGTACATTCTGCCCGAAGGCTTGCAAAACAACATCCTGTGTACGATTATTAAACGAAAAACGAATAAAATCCTCTTTTAAAAATGAATTAGTTTCATTGTCGGGATTGATAGTTACCGTAACAAAAATAAACAAACTATCCTGCGCCCGAAGCCTTACATGGCTTTGAACAAGCGATGTGTCACCACTCACATTCATTCGAAATGGAGAATTTTCTCTACCGACTAATTCGATGTTTTGAATATCCACATCTCTGTTGCTTCGATTATAAACTTGAAGCCAAAGCGTCGTGGAGCCTAACGATGTAAAAACCGTGTCAAATTTTATGGTATCGTTTGAAAATTCCAAACGAAAATTCGGATCAGTGTTGAATGTCGGCTCCGGTCGACAACTCTCAAAGAGGAGAATACTTCCGAGAAGGGCGACGATTGCTGATATTTTTGAAAAAATTGCTTTTTGCATGAGCACAAAGATACGAATTTTAATTGAAAACAGCAAAACCAGCAACGAAATGCTAAAAAGAAAAAAAAATATCTTTTTGAATATTAATTTTTTACATGTTTTTATCAAAAATATTTTCCAAAAAGCTTGCATATTTGAAAAAAATGTTGTAATTTTGCAGTCCCGTTTTCAATGGGGGTTAGTTTTTAGAGGATGGAAATGTCTGGTTTTTACTGGGTGTTTCCGCGTTTTGCGGGAGTTTTGGATAGTTGTGTTGTAGCGATTTTCAAGATGTAATGCAGAGAGAGTTCATTGACATGCTGGTAGACGTGTAATATAATTACGAACACAAGAGCAAATTATCGATATTCGGTCAAGGGTTAATGGTCAAAGGTCAAAGTTTTTTGATTTTGCCTTAATTTTTGCTGAATATATAACGAAAAATAGAAAAATAAAATTTAGAAATCCAAATATGCTATATCGTGTATATTTGGTACAAGGAACAAAAAGGCGGTTTAGGCTGTATTGGTAATTCTTTACCTTTTACCCTTAACCTTTTACCTTTTATCGTTCCGTGCAATTTTAATAAAGAAATTTATTAAGGGCGTACGGGGGATGCCTTGGCTCTTAGAGGCGATGAAGGACGTGACAAGCTGCGATAAGCACGGTTAAGGAGCAAATATCCGCTGAGGCCGT
>WQWA01000033.1 GCA_009785505.1 Bacteroidales bacterium | reverse complement strand
GATGCCTTTCATTTTTTCCATTTCACTGCGAACGGCTTGCGTGGCAGTCTTTTCCGCTTGGGATTCTTTGATTTCGCGAATAGTTTTTTCGACTAATTTATTCGCATCGTCAAGAATTTTTTTGGCTTCCGTTTTGGCTTTATTTAAAATTTCTTTTTTTTGTGTTTCGAGCGAATGGGCGAGTTTATTGTATTTTTCGAGGGTTTTCGATAAAAGCTCGTCGGCTAATTTGACCTCTAATTGATTTTGTTCGAGGATTTTTTTCTCGACATCTAATTGTTGCAATTGATGTTCGAAATTCAATTGTGAGTCGCCGGTTTTTTGCTTGGCATTATCCAAAATAAATTTTTGCAAACCGATATTTTCAGCCATTTCGATAGCAAAAGAACTTCCGGGAGTTCCTGTTTTCAAAACATATAGCGGTTTGTGCGAATCTGTGTCGAACAACATCGCACCATTCACAACGCCATCCAAACGGTCTGCTAAAAGTTTGAGGTTTGCGTAGTGCGTTGTAATCACACCAAAAGCCTTCTTTTTGTTCAGATATTCCACAACGGATTCTGCAATTGCACCACCGATTTGAGGTTCTGTTCCGCCACCCAACTCGTCAATCAAAAACAATGTTTTCGGATTTACGGAGTTAATCAAATTTTTCATATTTGTGAGGTGCGAACTGTACGTGCTCAAATCATTTTCAAGAGATTGTTGGTCGCCGATATCTAAAAATAATTGATCGAAAATTCCGGCTTCGGAAGTTTCACTTAAAGGTATCAGTAAACCGCATTGCAGCATATATTGCAACAAGCCGACAGTTTTTAAACATACGGATTTTCCACCGGCATTTGGTCCGGAAATAATCAAAATTCTATCGTCAGAATCCAAACGAATGTTGAGCGGAACTATTTTTTTGCTTTGATTTTTCAAGGATTTCTCAAGAATCGGATGTCGAGCGTCCCACCATTCCAACTCGGCATCCGGCGAAAAAATCGGCATCACAGCGTTCATTTCAATTGCCAAACGAGCCTTTGCTCTCAAAAAATCAACAACTCCTAAAAATTTATACGCATTCAGAAGTTCGGAAATATGCGGACGAATTTGATTGGTAAATTCTTTCAAAATGCGAATGATTTCGAGCCTTTCGTCGTTTTCCAAATCCCGAATTTCGTTGTTCAAAACAAAAATATCTTCCGGTTCGATAAAAATCGTTTGTCCGGTGTTCGAAATATCGTGAACAAAACCCTTGATTTTTCGCTTTTGTCCGGCTAAAACCGGAATTACCAAACGGTCATTTCGCACTGAAGGTTCTGCATCTTCGGCAACAAGTCCATCTGATTTTGACTGTGTCATAAATTGGCGCAGTCGTTTTTCGGTTTCGGCTTGTTTGGAGCGAATGGATTGTCGAATGGCACGAAGTTCGGGGGATGCGCTGTCTGCGATTTGTCCTTGCGAATCCAGCAATTCAAACAGTTGTTGTAAAATTTCCTCCGGCAAAAAAACATCGTCAATCAACATCACAACATTCGAAAAACGTTCTGCATCCAAAGCATGAATATAAACCAAAATTCGAGCAATCGTTTGCAACGATAATTGTAGATTTTGCAACGCTTCCCGTTCAATAAAATTTCCTTCTGCTTCAAGGCTTTTCAGCGTTTCTGTCAAGTCGAAATAATCTTGCGAGGGGAAATTTCCGAATTCTTCAAACATCATTTTGAATTGTTCGGTTTGCGAAAGCGTTTCAAACAATTTTTCAAAGTCAGTTTCGAAAGAAATATTATCTACATGTTGTCGTCCTAATGCTGACAAGCAGTAGTTTTTTAAGGTTGTTTCGACCGTTGAGAAGGCTATTTTTTCTTTGAAGTTTGTTGGGTAAATCATTTTGCAAAGGTACGCATTTTTTTTGAGTTGAAAAATCAAAGAAAGGCAATCCGTTTGAAAATAGAAATGACATAACCTACAAATCAACCTCGACAAAAATTTAAGTTGTTAGTGTCGAGGTTTTTTTGTAGGCTTTGTTTGTAGAATTACAAACTTTTTTGTATATTTGTACTTCTAAACAGTCAAAAACCATAAAATTATGGAAAAAAAATAAATTTCGTCTTAACCCTTATGACGTAAATTGGATAACGTCAGTGATACTTGCACTGGTTGGTATTGCCCTGTTTTTTATTGATAGCAATAGATTTCAGATTTTTTGGATAGTAACCTTCGGTTTGGCTGTACTACTTGTAGTGATATACTTTAGTATCAAAAAATGGAATAAGATTGTCCGATTTTTTAGTTTCGAAAAAAGCGTTGGTGGCATTGTTCGGTTTTACGGTAAGCGGTCTGATTTTAATTGGAAAGCTTTTTTTCATAAATATACATCTCCTCCACAGGAAGTTATTTTTATGGGGCAATCGTTAGCCAAAGCTTTTAGCGATCCTGAACAAGTAAAATTATTTGCTGAATGGTGCAACGCAGGGACTAAATTCAAAATACTCTTGCTTTCACCATCAAATTCAAACTCCCAACAACTTAGGTCTGTAGGCGAAGGAATGAAAGACCCTTCTACCGATCAACCCCAACAAAACCTGGTTAATAAAATTAAATTGACCATAACCGAAATAGAAAATAATCTAATCGAAAATATAAAAGATATAAAAAATCAGCCCTATGTACGCTTTTCGACAGTAGACTTACCTTTTTCTTTTACAATGATTGATAATGATATGGTGGTAACAACCTATACTACGGAGCCAGAAGCAGACACTTTACCAACATTTATTATCAAGGGAAAAAAGAAACCAGCATTTGAAGGATTAAAAAGAGAATTCGAAAGTATTTGGGAAAAACGTTCAGTAGTTTTACCATATAAAGATATTGTCACAAAAGAGAATTTAAAGAACTGGGAAGAGTTTTTAAAACTTAAGAAATCTTATTATGGTAAGACACCAGTAACAGATCCCCCAAAACAAGCCATTATTTACCCCACCTATCGATGTAGTAATTCCTGTGGGCATTGTATGTATAAAGAAAAAAAAGGCGACGACAGTCTCTCGGGTACAAATTTTCGAAATATATTGGAACAACTATTACAGTATGGAGTGACCCATATCGAAATATCGGGTGGAGGTGAGCCTTTGGAAACTCCCTATCTGAAAGATATCATGAAGGAGCTTATGAGTATAAGAAAACAATATCCTAAGGTCAGATTTGGGCTGTTAACAAATGGACTCCATTTGGAAAAGAGTTTGAAAAAATATGATTTATTACACATTTTTAATGACTATATCCGCGTGAGTCGGTTGATCGAAAAAGATCTTGATATAACAGGAAAGATCTTCTCAAAAGAAGAGAAAACATGGCATGCAGGAATCAATCTGCTTTGTGAAACAAAAAACCAAAATAAGCAAAAATACAATAGTACAAAAATAGGCTTGAAGTATCTTTTGAGTTCCAAAAATAAAGAGTCGTTTGCAGACGAAGTTCGAAAAGATACCACAGGTAAATTCCTTGATAAATTCGATCATATTAGATTTAGAAGCGAAAGAACGGTAGATTCGGATATAATTTACCCCATAGAACAAGAAGTTTACAGGACATTGAAAGGTTCTGAAAAAATAAAGAATAGATTTGAAGAAAAGATAGCCCTTTCTCTGTCCAATATACATTATCCTCAAAATTGGAGGTGTTGGATATCTCCGATACATGTTGTAATTGATCCTATCGGCGATGTTTACACGTGTTGTAATTATATAGTGGAGCCAAAAACTCATATTGGAAACGTATTGACAACACCTTTCATAACGCTGTGGGAAGGTGAAAGTCATATCAATGCCCGCCAGGCATTAAGTAAGGAAATCTGTAACTGCAAAGAATATTGTACTAATTGTCGGTTTGCCGAATTACAGTTCAACTACGAACATATTATTGCCACTTTGGGGTATGATTATGTGGAATAACACTTGAACTACTGAATGCCACTATTTGTCGCCATAATGTAAGCAGAAAGCAACAAGACAATCACATTTTCATCGTCCATCATGTAGATAAAGCGGTGCTTTAAAGGTTATCCCCAGTCAAATACGACTGCAAAAGATATTGAGGATTCTCGTAATAAATACTGCTGTTAAAATCTTCTATCTTGCGAGAAAGCCACGAATTATAAACATTTGAAAGCGCATCCATCAATGGTTTATTTTCGACATTGCTTACGCCAATTATCAAGCGTTTATAGACTTTTCCTATATCCCAATGCGTGGGAATAGCGTATTTCGCATTGGCGATATTATCGAAAGTTCCCGTTTCTATGTTGTGTTTTTCGATTAGTTCAAAAGTTAATTTATCTATGTTTTCGCTGTGATAGACATCTGCCAAATCGAAAATGTGTTGTAAAGCATCGTTTCCAATAGCATTTACAACCACATTTCTATGGTTTTTTGTTTTTCTGCCGATGTACTCAATCAATGAACAAAGGAAAAACAAGTTGTTTGCAGTTTTTTCTTCTCTACCATTCATAGCACTTATTTTATTTTTTTGGACTCGACAAACTGTAAAACATCCAACGATTTTTCAGTGCAAAAGCAAATTTGATGTGTCGGATATTTGAATTTTGCCAAAACCCAAAACTGTTCCCGTGTAATCACGCCGTCAATAAAGTCTGATATGTAGTTATAGATTTGGTCGTTAGCCATTGCACCAATTACAATGTCGAAATCGTGTTTTTTACCCGAACGGCTATCAACGATAAAATCAAGCCATTGTTCCGTCATTTCTTCAAAAACTAACACATTAAGATTATTCTCAGGTAAATATTCATAAACCGACACAACAGCGGTGTCGTAGCGATTTGCCCAGCGCACGGCTTGTTCTTCCAACTTGGTGCAATAAAAACCATCTCCAAAATCTTTTGGAAATTTGCTTTTTAGTATTTCAGGCTTTTTAACTACAGTATAACCGCCGTGATAGATTTTCATAATCTTTCCTTTTGATAGTGCAAAGATACGAAAAATTTTGAAAATAGAAATAGATGTGTGTGGCACAAGATTAAAACAAAAAAACCTCAACTTTCTATAAAATAGCAAATTGAGATTCCGTTATGTAGCGGGGGCAGGATTCGAACCTACGACCTCCGGGTTATGAGCCCGACGAGCTGCCTCTGCTCTACCCCGCAATGTGGGTGCAAAGATACGACTTTTTTTCGAGAAATGCAAGTTTTTCGACAACTTTTTAATTGAAGAAGGTTTCCAAACGGTTGGGGCCGGTTGAAATAATACTGATTTTTGTGTTCGTATTTTTTTCAATAAACTCCAGATATTTTTGGGCATTTGAAGGTAATTTTTCGAAAGTGTCGATATCGGCTAATGATTGATTCCAGCCGTCAAACGACAAGTAGTCAAGTTTGATATCTTCTAAATCTGCTGTTGAAAATTCTGCTGTTTTTTGACCGTTGACGATATAACTTTCTGCTATTTTTATTTCAGAAAAATCGTTCAACACATCAATTTTTGTAACAACCAAATCCGTTACGCCATTAATCATAATCGCATAATTCAATGCAGGCATGTCCAGCCAACCGCAACGTCTCGGACGTCCTGTTGTTGCACCAAACTCTCTGCCGACTTTGCGTATTTCTTCGCCAACTTCGTCATTCAATTCCGTTGGAAAAGGGCCTGAACCGACGCGCGTACAATAAGCTTTGAAAACACCATACACTTTTCCAATTCTGTTCGGAGCAACGCCCAAACCCGTGCAAACACCCGCCGTTGTGGTGTTCGACGAAGTTACAAACGGATACGACCCGAAATCCACATCAAGCAATGTGCCTTGTGCGCCCTCTGCCAGTACATTTTTTCCCGCATCCAACGCTTGATTGATGAAATATTCACTGGAAATAATATCAAATTTTTTGATTTCCTCCAAGCCGGCAAACCATTTTTGTTCGTATTCGTCGAATGATAGTTGTTCGATTTTGTGATTTTTCCAATCGAAGCCTAAACTTTCAAACTGACGGATATGCGTGGCTTTCAAAGTTTCGTAACGGGTTTTGAAATCCGGCTCTAAACTATCGCCCAAACGTAAGCCGTGACGAGCGGTTTTGTCGGTATAAGTGGGACCAATTCCTTTCAACGTTGAGCCAATTTTTGCACTTCCTTTGAGATGCTCTAAAACAGCGTCCATTACACGATGCGTTGGCAATATCAAGTGTGCTTTTTGCGATATTTTCAAGTTTTTTGAAGGCTCATAACCGTTTGCACGAATCATGGCGATTTCTTTCATGAAAATTTGAGCGTCAATCAAAACGCCGTTTCCGATGATATTGGTGATATGCTTGTGAAAAATTCCCGACGGAATCGTGTGCAGAACATACTTGTGTCCGTCAAATTCTAAGGTGTGGCCTGCATTCGGACCACCTTGAAAGCGTGCAACAATATTGTAGTTCGGAGCTAATGCATCTACAATTTTTCCTTTACCTTCGTCACCCCACTGGAGACCTAAAATAACATCAACTTTTTTCATAATTTGTTTGGTGTCTTTAAAAACATGATGATAGAGTACAAAGATACAAAAATTTTTGTATCTTTGCAAAAAAATCAACCATGAAAGATATCATCCCATTCCTAAAAGAACTTTCAAAAAACAACAACAAAGATTGGTTTACTGCTAACAAGCCTCGCTACCAAGCCATTCAAAAAGAAGTTAAAGATTTTACCGAAAAATTAATCGCCGGAATTGCCACATTCGATCCTGCAATAGGAAGTTTAACCGTAAGGGATTGTTCATACCGAATTTATCGCGACACGCGCTTTTCCAACGATAAAACTCCCTACAAAACGCATATCGGAATTTTTATTTGCAAAGGCGGAAAAAATTCGGGAAATGTAGGTTATTATCTTCACATGGAGCCTGAAAATTGCAGTTGGCTTGGCGGATCAATGCTTGCTACCGGCTTATATGCGCCTGAACCTGCAATTCTCAAAAGTGTTCGTGAAGATATTTTAAGCAACGGTGCAGATTTCGTGAAAACGATTAAACTTGCGAAAGGTTTTGAATGGGACAATGACAAAGAGGGACGGCTTTCTCGTCCGCCAAAGGGTTTTCCGGCGGATAGTCCGTATATTGAATACATCAAGCAGAAAAGTTTTTCGCTTATTCAAGGATTTGATGAAAAATTGCTTGCCGATGACAAAAAATTGTTGGATTTTTGTGTGAAAGAGTTTAAGAAAACTAAGCCGTACGCTGACCATGTTAATAGGGCGGTGGATTTTGCGAGGGAGGAAAATTAAATAAGTATAATTAAAAAAAAAACGTATATTTGCAAAACTAAATAATAACTGAATCAAATTTTTGCCTATGATAAAAATCGCGTAACTAATACGCAAAACTTCTTGAAAAAAAAGCGTTAGCTTTCTTTCGTCTTGTTCAATGAAACTTCAACATCTTCAAATTATGTCAAGGCGAGTAAGTCGAACGCTCACGGGAAACCGTGGGCTTTACTCGTTAAATATATTTGACATAAAAGGTAGTTGAAGACCTCATTGAACGAATATAGAACGTAGAGTTATTGCCTTCGGTTTTTTTCATACCCAAACCTAAAAACAAACAAACCACAATGAACCAAGTAGAAAAACTTCAAAAGTTAGTTATTCTTGAAAAATTTATTCGCCAAGAATGCACCGGCACGCCCGACGAGTTAGCAAGGCGACTTTCAATCAGCCGTCGCACATTAGAACGTAAAATTAGCGAGCTGAATGCTCACGGTGCAGAAATCAAATACAGTCGCATCCGCAGTACCTATTACTACAATGGCGATGAGGTTATTGATGTTCAGCTTAAGATAAAATCGATAGTCTAAACAAGCTCCGGTGACTATCTGTAAGCACGAATATATTGTTTATACGGACAAATAGCAAGGAGATTCCTCGACTTCGCTTAGTTTCGCTAATATAAACTCAAAACACTCTTTGCCATTTTGCCTTTTTTTCGTATCTTTGCAGCATGAAAAAAATAAAATCTTTAAAGTTTTTTCTTCCCCGTCATTTTTGACGGTGAGAAGTTGTATTTTTGTGGCGGAAATATTTCCAAAACAAAATTCAAAAAAACTAAAACCGGACGACCAGGGTTATAGTCGTGAAAAAATTATGAAAACATTAACTATTGAACAAATGGAGCAAGTGAATGGCGGAGGCATGGGGGACTGTCTATTAGCACTTGGTGACTTTATGGTAGGTTTTATTGCAGTGGCAGTGCTTGGTGTTTTTGGAATGGTCAGAGGTTTCCAGGGTATGTGGAACCATTGTCCTCACTAATTTGTTGTGGTATGTGGTTATGGATAATAACAATGACGATAGTTGCATCAACTTTAGCTATCTTTATCAATAGATACAGTGTAAGAAAACAATCTGTTGGCACGAGAAATAGGCTATTGGTGTTAGCTATTGTGATTATTACCGCTTGGGTTATATTTCGATCCGTACTATTGCTTATTTCTATAAACAATGGAGATGGAAAAGACCATTTGACGTCTGTACTTATAAGCTCAGGTATAGTGATCTGCTTAAGCATTGAGCTCTACCGCTCAAAGAGGAAGGAAGTACGAGTCAATAAAAAACTAAGCACTGATTAACACTGCCCAACAATTGCTAAACATCGGTGGCTATTGCACAGTACAGTAGCCACCATTTGTTAAATGTTTTTTACAAATGAATAAGGTTCATGTGGTGGATAATAATAACGTCAGCAGTGGTATTAACAGTTTTAGCTCGTATCATTCATAGAACTGTTGTGCGAAAACAATCTATTAAAACAAGAGAGGTACTATTGAAAGTGCTCCTTGCTATAATTGTTCCTTGGACTATTTCTTTCATTGTGAGATTATTTATTTCAATAAATGAGGGAGCTGGTATAGAGCCATTTCTTACACCTACAATTGGTGGCTTGGCAATGATTGCTGGTATGTGGTATTCCCTTTGGCATCTAAAGAAAGAAAAAGCAGAAACTACCCAAGAGTAAAATTAGAATTGACGCCGCTAACTATCCAAACATCAGTGGCTATTGCAAAAAACGATAGCCACTGTTTGTTAAATGCTTTTTACACAACTACCTTCCGTGTTTTTTCAAAGTAAATTTGGTCAATCAAAAAAAAACTGTATTTTTTGTCCCGTAAAACAAAAAAAGCCTATGAAAAATCCGCGTAACTAAAATACGCGAAAACATATATATTAGAAAAAGCGTTAGCTTCGTCTGGTATCTTGAAACTTCAACATTTCACAAAAGCCAGCAAGACGGGTAAGTTCAACGCCCACGGGAAACCGTGGGTGTTACTCGTCGAAACATTTGCTGGTAAAGGTAGTTGAAGACCTCAAGATACGAATGTGGAAGCATAAGGGTAGCATCCACGTTTTTTTTATACCACATCCGAAAACAAACAAACAAACAAACCCAATAAATGAACGGAATTGAAAAACTCAAAACCTTAGCAGCTTTAGAAAAACTCATCAGACAAGAATGCACCGGCACACCAAAACAACTGGCAAGACGACTTTCTATTAGTGAACGCACATTGTACCGTAAAATTGAGATTTTGAAATCTCACGGTTCGGAAATCAAATTTTCACGAATTCGAAACACGTTTTATTACAGCAATGACGAGGTTGTTGATGTTCATTTTAGCATAAAATCAACAGCTTAAGCAACGAGTCTGCTTGCAATTTGGTTGTTTCAAAAATTTTATCTATATTTGCAGTATGAAAAAAAATTAAAAGTTTTTTCTTCCCTGCCATTTTTTGTCAGTGAAAAGTTGTATTTTTGTAGTCGGAAATATCTCGCAACGCGTGGCGAAGTATTTTCAGAAAAACAAAACAACTAAGAACTTAAACCAGACGACCAGGGTTATAGTCGTGAAAAAATTATGAAAAAAATGAATTTTGAACAAATGGAACAAGTGAATGGTGGAGACTGGGTTTGTTCGGGAGCTCTTTTTGCAGCTAGTACACCATGGTTGATTGGGTTTGCCGTGGCTGGTGGACCTATTGGTATAGTCGGAGGTCTTATCACTGGTGCAGTCTTCATGGCTGTGGATAAAGTAGTTTGTAATTAAACAAATAAGGAAAGCGCCATGTACAAAAAAATCTTTCTTCTTGCTACTGTTGTTACGATTGTGTTTGTATCATCTTTGATTGTCATAGAAAGGTTCGATTTGCCTGATGTGTGGACGGGTGTTGCCATGTTTCTGTCTTTTACAGCATTATATGTTAGCACGAGCATAATCAAACGTCGCTCCGAGACAAAGGCTCTCTCTACAAAAGAATTAAAGAAAACCTCTATAACTTCTTTTGTACTGCTGATGTTCATCCTTCTGCTTATCTTTATCTTTAGAGACAGGATTTCCGGTAACTTGCCGTTGATAATTACAGTTTGCTCTGTTCTTTTTCTAACGGGATGCGGATTTCTCTACCTTGTAATGAAAAATCTCAAACAGATAAAAGGGCACGAGGCGTGACATCATCGTGAAGTTCCAAACATTCGGTGGCTATTGCAAAAAACGATAGCCACTGTTTGTTAAATGCTCTCTATAAATGAATAAATACCTAAATTTTTCCGTTTTTTATTTTTTTCTAATATACTGTGCGGTCTATATCGGCTACACGATAATGGCGAACTATATTCTGCTTGATGATGCCTTGTATTATCGTGAATTTGGCGAAATCGTGGGTGTCGAAAATGTTGCAAAACTCATTGAGCAAACAAGATTTTTTCAAAGGTTTGGCTATTTGCTTATTCCTTTGATACTTCTAATAAGGCCGTTTTACACGGCATTGTGCCTCTCAACCGGAGCTTTGTTGAGCGATCAAAATCTAACATTTGGTCAATCTTACAACCTTGCCCTCAAAGCAGACGTGATTTTTTTGATGGAAATCATGATTCGTATCAATTATTTTTCGATTGTGGGAGCTGATTCTTTGCAACAAATCAATACACCTCTTTTCTCGCTTTTACATTGGCTGGGACCCGATAATGTGCTGCCATATTTGGCATATCCGTTGGGAGTTTTAAGCATTTTTGAGTTTATCTATTGGATTATGCTTGCAGCATTTGTTTCGGTGTTTACTCAAAAGAGTTTTTGGCGGTCGCTTTATTTTATATTAACGACTTATGGCATTGGGTTGATTTTATTAGTCATTGCTGTGATTTATATTACTACTCTACTTTCCTAATCGTATGAAAAAAAAGATCATAAAAACAGTTATTCTCGGCATTATTACTTTAGCTCTCTTCTTTGTTGGAGTGCGGGTTTTCCAACGCTTGGATGAGCAAAGAAAATTTGAGGCAGCAATAAAAATATTTCAAGAATTTTGCAGTTTCGACCTAAAAACAATGGATGAATTCTGCACCGAATCATTATCCGGAAAGCCCATAATGATCATGTTTACACATCCCGACTGCCCATTCTGCCACGAAAAAACCAACCAACTGAAAAACCGAAAATCGGAATTTGAAAACGTTATCATTTTAATGATAACCCACGCCGATAAAGAACTTGCTTTTGAATTTTATATGCAATATGAATTATCGCAATACGAGAACGTGCATTTTTTGATAGACGACTTTCTCGAAGTGTCGCGTATGTACGGTGCTCCGCCTATTCCTTCAGTGTTTTTGTATGGTGCGGATAGACAACTGTTGTTTTGGCACAAAGGTGCGGTTAGAATGGATGCAATCTTAAAACATTTGCCAAACTAATGCTTGAAAAATACGATAAATTTTTTGTGCGTCAGCATGGCCAGGCTTCTTGCGGTATTGCCTGCTTGGCAATGATTGTGAAGTATTACGGCGGAAATATCCCGCAAGAAAAATTAATACCTACAAGCGGAACTTCGGTAACCGGAACAACATTGCTGGGGCTTTATCAGTCAGCAAACGCCATAGGCTTAAAAGCAGAAGGCTTTGAAGCCGAAATCGACGATTTGAAAGAATTGCAACATCCTGCAATTTTACACCTTTCTTTGCCTGATGGATTGGAACATTATGTGGTTTGTTTCAGCTATCAAAACAATGCATTTCTGATTGGCGATCCTGCCAAAGAAATGACAACAATGAGCGAGCAGGAAATTTCAGACTTGTGGAAAAGTAAAAAACTCTTATTAGTAGAACGTGGCAAAGAGTTTCGCACTGAAAATGACACCAGCGAGCGAAAAAAGGCTTGGCTGAAAGAACTGCTTGCGCCTGATATTTCAATACTTTCCGTAGTGGCGGGTTTAGGGTTGATTGTGTCGGTGGCAGGTATTTCGTTGGCTATTTTTTCGCAACGCTTAATCGACCATATCTTGCCGTCGGAAGAACATCAAACTTTATGGCTTGCTATCATCTTTTTAGCTTTGCTGCTATTGGCAAGAAATTTGCTTTCCTACGTGCGGACTATTTTGGTGGCTCGGCAAAGTCGTGATTTTGCCAATCGCATTGTGGGCAGTTTTTACAACCAACTGCTTTATCTACCCAAATCGTTTTTCGACAGCCTGAAAACCGGCGAAATCACAGCAAGACTCAACGATGCCGCACGTATTCAACGCACGATAAACTACGTGGCAGGAACACTGTTGATAGATATTTTGACGGTTATGGTTTGTACGGTTTTATTATTTATTTATTGGTGGATGGCAGGGGCAACAACACTTTTGGGAAGTTTATTGTTTGCTTTGGTATTTTGGAAATATGCCAAAAGAATTATAGAGGGACAGCGTAACGTGATGGTTTCTTATGCAGGAGCGGAAAGCAATTTTTTCGACACAGTGCAGGGGGCAGAAGTGATTAAAGGCAACAACAAAGAGGAATTTTTTACCCGTTACACCAAAGAAATCTATGCTGATTTTCAAACATCGGCATACGATTTAACGCTTTTGGGGAATAAAGTAGGCTTAAATATCCAAAATATAGGAACAGTTGCAACGATTGCTGTTATTGCCTTCAGTTCATTAGCCGTACTGAACGATCAGTTGAGTTTGGGGGCATTGGTGGCTATTATATCGCTTTCCGGAATGGTAATTTCGTCGTCAGCTTCGCTTTCCGGTGCATACATCACTTTGCAGGAAGCAAAAGTGGCTTATGATCGCTTATATGAGTTTGCAAGCTTGGAAGGCGAAGCCGATGCCGCACGGACGTGGACGTCCGCGCGAGCGGAGCAAGTAGACACACTCGAAGTCAAAGATATTGGTTTTCGCTTTCCGGGTAGACCGTTGCTATTGAACAACATTAGTTTTGAAGCCAAAAAAGGAGAACTTACAGCTATTTTGGGCGAAATTGGCTCAGGAAAAAGTACATTATTGCAGTTGATTTCTCGTTTTTATGAGCCGGAATCCGGAACATTAACCGTTGACGGAAAAAACTGGAAGGATTTTCCGTTGCACGATTGGCGAGATATGATTGGAGTGATGCCTCAACACATCAAACTGTTTAATTCCACCCTTTTGGAAAATATTTGTTTGACCAACGACCAAGAAACTTTAGAACGCTGTTTGGCTTTTTGCACAGAATTGGATATGCAAAAATATTTTGGAAATCTGCCGTTAGGTCCTCTAACCCGAGTTGGAGAAGACGGTATTAATCTTTCCGGCGGACAACGTCAATTGGTCGGTTTGTACCGTGCGTTGTTCGGAAATCCTAAAATTTTGTTGCTTGATGAACCCACCAATAACATGGATAAAACAGCAACACAATTTGTATGGGAGCTTTTAGAACGTGAAAAACATCAACGTATCTGCATCTTGGTTACTCACAACGAATTGTTGGCAACAAAAGCAAATACAGTCGTGCAAATGTAATTTTTTTTGTAACTTTGCAACCAAATCTGCATATGTTTACGTCTAATGATTTGTGAGTGTCTGTAACTTTTTTGCAGGTCACTCCGTCATAGTATAAAAAACAAAAAAATATCGGTTCATGATACAAATTTCAGAACTAAACAAAACTTATTTCGGTGCACAGCCTTTGCACGTTCTGAAAGGCATAAACCTAAACATCAAAGAGGGTGAATACGTTTCGATTATGGGAGCATCCGGATCGGGAAAATCCACATTGCTCAACATTTTGGGAATTTTGGATAATTACGACACCGGAACTTATCATCTGAACGGCAGACTAATCAAGGATTTAACAGAAACACAGTCGGCACGATTGCGAAACGAAATGATTGGTTTTGTGTTTCAGTCGTTCAATCTCATCAACTTCAAAAATGCGATGGAAAATGTTGCACTTCCGCTGTATTATCGCAACATTTCACGAAGAAAACGAAATAATATCGCATTGGAATTTTTAGATAAAGTCGGCTTGAAAGATTGGTGGCATCACTTGCCAAATGAATTATCGGGCGGACAAAAACAGCGTGTGGCAATCGCTCGTGCATTGATTTCAGACCCAAATATTATCTTGGCAGACGAGCCAACCGGCGCGTTAGACAGTAAAACTTCCGAAGAAGTTATCGAACTTTTGAGTGAAGTCAATCGTGCCGGAAAAACCGTGATTATCGTTACTCACGAAAGGGAGGTTGCAGAAAGAACGGACAGAATTATCCATATTAAAGATGGTATTATTGAAGTATAATGGATACGCTCTACGAAATATTTACCACTTTCCGTAAAAATAAGTTACGCACAGCATTGACGGGTTTTGCTGTGGCTTGGGGGATTTTTATGCTTATTGTGCTATTGGGGGCCGGGAATGGGCTGATAAATGCTTCGCTTTCTTGGTTCGAGGGACGGACTATAAACACGGCTTCGCTGTGGCCCGGCAGGACTTCAATGCCACATCAAGGATTCAGAGTAAATCGTCAGATTCGTTTTGAAATGAGTGATTTAGAATTTCTTAAAAATCAATTTCCGGACAATATTTCCACCATTGTGCCGGTATTGAGGCTTAATAACCGAACGGTTTCGGTAGGCACAAGCAATTCCATCGTCCATATTCATGCGGTATATCCCGAAAACGCGATGATTAGCGGTACCACTATTTCGCAAGGCAACGGACGATTCATCAATCAACTCGATCTTGATGAGCGTCGAAAAGTGGCAGTCCTCCATCCGCAAACGGCAAGAATTTTGTTCCCCAATCAAGATCCGTTGGGAGAGCATATTAGAATTAACAACATCCTCTTTCAGGTGGTTGGCGTTTTTGACGCTCCGGATGGCGATGGCGAACGAAACCAAACGCTTATCATACCTTTTACAACCGGACGAGAAGTGTTTAATGTAGGTCCGTTTATTCATCAAATTGTGATGGTTATTGAAAATCTCACCACGCAAGAAGACAACGAAAATTTCAATCAAGAAGTTAGAACTGCACTCGCACAGAGAAAGCAATTCCATCCTGATGATAGAAACGCCGTTTGGATGTGGAACCAATACCAAAATTATTTGCAAACCAACATGATTATGCGTGTGCTGACGATTGCCGTTTGGATCATTGGGTTGTTCACGCTGATTTCGGGCATTGTGGGGGTGAGCAACATCATGCTGATTAGTGTGAAAGAACGTACCAAAGAATTCGGTATTCGTAAAGCCATTGGGGCCTCGCCCATGTCGATTTTGAAAGTGGTTGTGTTGGAATCTATCATCATCACAACTATTTTCGGATATATAGGCATGCTTTTAGGCATTGGCGTAACTGAGGGTATCCATGCCTTGATGCAAGCACAAGGCGCGGATGGAGCATCGCAAATGTTTACCAATCCTACGGTCGATTTATCTATCGCCATTTCAGCAACTTTAACCATGATTATTGCCGGTACGCTGGCGGGATTTTTCCCTGCACGTAATGCTGTAATGATAAAACCTGTAACCGCATTAACTGCGAAATAGAAAGGTCGTTTCGACAGGCTCAACGACCGGTGGCTGAGCCTGTCGAAGCCACCTCGCACCAAATTAAAAAATATGTTCGATTTAGACAAAATAACAGAAATTCTACAAACGATTACTCGCAACAAAACGCGGAGTTTTCTTACCGCCTTTGGTGTGTTTTGGGGGATTTTTATGCTCGTTGTGCTGATTGGCGGAGGAAATGGGTTGGATCATCTTCTCAGACAGCAGATAGGTGGTATCGCTACAAATTCCGCCTTTGTCTGGACGGATCGAACGGCCGAACCTTACCAAGGGTTTCGCGAAGGACGGTGGTGGTCGATGAGAACGCGAGATGTGGACATCATTAGAGCGCAAATACCGGAAATAGAATATATTACAGGTGTAAATATGCGTTGGGGACAAACGGCAGTTAGGGGTGAAAACACCACACAAGCCCATGTGCGTGGCGTTACACCGTTGTATGCCAAAATCCATCAACCAAACATGTTGAAAGGACGTTATATCAACGAAATAGATGTACTGCAACAACGAAAAGTGGCTGTCATCGGCAAACGTGTGTACGAAACTCTGTTTTTGCCCGGCCAAGACCCCATTGGGGAAAGGATTTTGCTGAATGGCGTGTCGTTGCAGGTGGTTGGTGTTTATGAACCAGTTTCCGAAAACATGAACATTGGCGGAAACGACAACGAAATGGTTGTTCTCCCATTGCCTACCAAACAACTGATGTTTCGATCGGGTGACCGCTTAGACATGATTGCATTCACTGCCCAAAGAGGCCATCGCATCAGCGATTTGGAAGAAAGGGTTTCACAAATTCTCAAGCGTGAACACCGCATCGCTCCGCACGACCGAAGAGCGGTTGTCATGATGAATATCGAAAGGGAATATCTGATGTTTAGCAACCTGTTTTTGGGTATTAATATTTTGATTTGGATTGTGGGGCTCGGTACACTCCTCGCCGGTGTGATCGGTGTGAGCAATATCATGATGGTAACGGTAAGAGAACGCACGCAAGAAATCGGCGTGAGAAGAGCTCTTGGTGCGAAACCTTGGCAGATTTTGTCTCAGGTTTTGTCTGAAACAGCAGTATTAACAGGAATTGCAGGGATGTTGGGAATTTCGTTTGGTGTGCTTATCCTGCGTTTGGCAGACTTGGGTATCAGTGGCGGCGGTGGTGAAACCGCAGGATTTCAAATACAGTTTTGGACAGCAATTTCGGCTACAGTTGTGTTGCTTTTGCTCAGCATCGTCGCAGGATTATTACCCGCTTGGCGAGCGATGCAGATTAAGGCTATTGATGCACTTCGAGACGAATGAGTTTGTAAAGTTCATAAAGTTTAAAAGTTGGTGATAATATATTTAAGTGTATGAAATTTGATAGATTTGAGGATATCATAGCGTGGCAGAAGGCAAAGTTATTAACGATAAAATGTTATAAGTTGTTCGGGGAGTCAAAAAACTGGGGGTTTAAGAATCAGATATTGAGAGCCTCTGTGTCTGTTATGAATAACATTGCAGAAGGATTTGAAAGAAAGTCAAATAATGAGTTCAAACAATTTCTTTTTATTGCAAAAGGCTCTTGTGGAGAAGTTCGCTCAATGATTATCTTGGCTCAGGACTTGGAAAAAATAAACCAAATAGAATACACAGAACTATTCAATCTCTCAGAAGAAATCTCAAAAATGCTCTCAGCCTTAATCAAAACCTTATGAACTTTATAAACTTTCAAACTAAATCAATATGAAAAAATTCTTTAAGTACGCACTTCTCGCAGTTGTAGCCTTCGTTGTAATCTACACATTCTACTTTCTTTATTCGAAATCAAGACCGCAAGAAATCGTTTTTGAAATCATCGAAATGGAGCAACACACGATTACACAAAGGACTGTGGCAACAGGCACAGTCGTGCCCCGTGACGAAATTTTAATCAAACCGCAAATCAACGGTATTATTACGCATCTTTACAAAGAAGTTGGGCAGTATGTTCGTAGAAATGAGGTCATTGCTCGAGTGATGGTCGTTCCCGAAATGGGCATGTTAAATACCGCCGAAAGCCGTGTGAACATGGCACAAATCAGTTTCAATCAAGCCGAAAGAGAAATGGAGCGCATTCAAACACTTTTCGAAGGCAACGTGATTGCCCGTGAAGAATTCGAGCAAAGTGAAATGAATTTCAAGCGTGCCAAAGAGGAACTTCAGGCCGCTAAGGATAATTTGGAAATCATCCGAACCGGCGTATCTTCGCGCACGGCAAACTACAGCACCACGCTTATTCGAAGCACGGTGAGCGGTTTGATTTTGGACATGCCGGTAAGAGTAGGAACATCCGTTGTGCAATCCAACAATTTCAGCGACGGCACAACTATTGCTACCGTTGCCGATATGACCGACATGATTTTTTTGGGAAGAATCGACGAAACAGAAATTGGACGAATCAACGAAGGAACGAATGTTGAAATCACGCTGGGCGCTCTGCAAAACGAAAAACTGCATGCCAACCTTGAATTCATATCACCTCGAGGTGTTGAAGAAGCCGGTGCCATCATGTTTGAAATTCGGGCCGCACTCACAATCCCTGACGATATTTTTGTAAGAGCCGGTTATTCGGCAAACGCTGAAATCATTACTGCACAACGTGATAGCGTAATGACCATTCCTGAATCAAGCCTCGAATTTAGCGGTGATAGCGTATTTGTGCACATCTTAACTGCCGAACGACCACAAGAGTTCGAAAGAACTCCAGTAGAAATAGGGCTTTCCGATGGACTTCGCATTGAAATTTTAAGTGGAATTAATGATGGTGACCGCATTCGCGGTGCAGTAAAACGATAAAAGTTATGAAAACTATTCTCATCCTTATCCTAGTAGCAACCCCCTTCTTCGGTTTGGCTCAAAAACAATGGACTTTAGCCGATTGTATCGATCATGCTTTGCAACACAACATCCAAATCAGACAGGCAAGCATTGTTTCGCAAAACAACCAATTAAGCTGGCGGCAAGCGAGAAATAATCGCTTGCCTGCCGTAAATGCAAACCTTTCCGACGGATTTGCTTTTGGACGAACATTGGGACCCGATAACATGTATATCAACCAAAATTCTAATTCCGCAGACGGGTCGCTAAACTTGAACGTTCCGATTTTTCAAGGTTCCCGCATCACACACGAAGTTGCCGCCCGAAGGCATGATTTTATGGCTGCGGTCGAAGATCATCAACGCATTAAAAACGATGTAAGTTTGACGGTTGTGTCGCATTTTCTGAATGTTCTGGTGCAAAAGGAACATCTGAAAGTTGCACAACAACAACTTTCTTTGACTGACACTCTACTTCATCGTATCGAAATTTTGGTGCAAAACGGCAGAGAGCCCATTTCAAGACTCTACGAACTCAAAGCACAAGCCGCCAACGACGCATTTAACATAACCGGAGCCGAACGAAATTTGAGGTTGGCACTCTTGGATTTGGCACAACTCTTGAACTTGGAAGATGTTGAAAATTTCAATATCTCTTCACCGGATTTTGATTTTGATATTTCGCAAATGCCTATTCCCGTTGTGATTTTTGAAAATGCAATAGTTTCCTTACCTAACGTGAGAGCTGAAGAACATCGTTTGGAAAGTTCAAGAAGAAATTTGGAAGTTGCAAGGTCGGCTTACTTCCCGAGTGTTTCGTTAGGTGCATCAACCTCGACAGGCTATTTTCACATGTTCGGAGGCGATTTTCCAAACGCTCCTTTCCGTTCGCAAATTGAACAAAATTGGCGGAGTTTTGTCGGCGTGTCAATGAACATTCCGATTTTCAATCGTTTTGCGGTAAGAACAAATGTTTCGCAAAGCAGAATGCAAATCGAACATCAGGAATTTCAAGTGACACAGGCGAGAAATGCTATTTACAACGACATTCAGCGCGCAATGCTCAACGCACACGTTTCAAGAGATCGCTACATTGCAGCTGCAAATGCTGTCCGTGCCAATCAACGTTCGTTTGAATTTGTTGAACAAGCATTTTCTTCCGGACGGACAACGTTTTTCGATATGCAGCAGTCCAGAAACAGTTTGGAACGAGCTCAATCCGAGCAGATCCAAGCCAAATACGAGTTTATTTTCAACGTAAAGGTTTTGGATTTTTATAATGGGAATGAAATAGGGTTGTAATTTTTGCATTCTAAGCCTTGTAGGGGTCGAAAATTCGACCCCTATTTTTGTTGTTTTCATAATTTTTTGTATCTTTGCAAAACCTAATAGTAACTAAATCATTTTTTTTACCTATGAATAAAACAGCGTAGCTAATACGCAAAAAATTTCTTGAAAAAAAGCGTTAGCTTTCGTCTTGCCAATTGAAACTTCGACAAATTTCAAAAGGATGTAAGGCGAGTAAAGTTGAACGCTCACGGGAAACCGTGAGCTTTTACTCGTAAACATTTGCATCCTAAGGTAGTCGAAGACCTCAATTGGCGAATGAGAACTCAGTGTAATCGCTCACGTTTTTTTTATGCCTAAAATCCCAAACACAATACCCTCATGCCCGACCAAAAAATCCTCCCTTCCAGTTTCACTGAAATCTCTGTAGAACACATTTTACGAAAATACAGCCGAACACCAAAAATAATCTATTTGTTTGTGTTG
>WQWA01000032.1 GCA_009785505.1 Bacteroidales bacterium | reverse complement strand
TACCTGAAGTACGTGACCGCAAGGAGCGTCCTAGGGTAAAACAGATAACTGGGGCTAAGTCGTAACAAGGTAGCCGTACCGGAAGGTGTGGCTGGAATACCTCCTTTCTGGAGAGATATTACTGAACTAAACGACAGGGGTTATATCCTATTGCTATTCGGTTTGCTAATAAACAAAAAGAAACGACATCCGTCGTTTTTTTTTGGTACAGTCCTGTAGCTCAGTTTGGTTAGAGCACTACACTGATAATGTAGGGGTCCGCAGTTCAAATCTGCGCAGGACTACAAAGCAGTATGAAAGTGTGAAAGTAAAAAGTGTGAAAGTGAGGCAATCACTTTCACACTTTCGAACTTTTAACTTTCGCACTCTTTTGGGGGATTAGCTCAGTTGGCTAGAGCGCTTGATTTGCATTCAAGAGGTCAACGGTTCGAATCCGTTATTCTCCACTCGGGAAACAGCCCTTTACAAGAATATTTGTGAAGGGCTGTTTCTTTTTTTATACACAAAACCATATTTGTAGTTGGTATTTGCTCTTAAAAAGATTGTGAGTTTGTAAAATTATTAGTATTTTTGCAGAATCAAAACAAATAGTTTATGAATAGAATAATTTTGATTGGGAATGGCTTCGACTTGGCACACGGACTTGCCACCCGTTATGGCGACTTTATTAACAAATTTTGGAAAGATCAGGTTTTAGAAGCAATGGAGTTCAAGGATTGGAAGGTAGAAAATGGTAACTTCGTTTTTGAAAACAAATTCTTCGAATTGAGACGCAAAGAATACAAAAAATATACTGATATTGCTACCTTAAAACAAGATATATCGTATTATAAAAACAGCTTTTTAGAACGAATAGAAAAGGCAAGAGTAATCACAAATTGGGTTGATTTGGAAGAATTGTATTATCGTGAACTACTTAGTTGCCTTAAAATTGAAAAAGAAAATAACGATGTCTTTGTGGTTTCGTTAATCAAAAAATTAAATGAAGATTTCGAATCTATCAGGGCAAATTTCGAAGATTATTTGAAAACAAATGTCGTAAATGAGATAACTAAAGATAAAAAAATTGACGAAATAGATAAGCATATCTGGAAAGAGTTAAAAAATGGAACACAAACAAAAAACGACTTTATAGGAAAGGTATTGTTTTTGAATTTCAATTATACTGCGACAGAAAAATTATATACAAAAAAAAATAGCAGCAACAGTGATGTTGATGCAGAAATTGACACACGTAGAAATGAAGTGATTCATATACACGGAGTAATAGAACAAAAAGGAGTGAAAGATGATGAGATTCGCCCAATGATTTTTGGCTATGGTGACGAATTGGCAGTGGATTTCAAAGATATTGAAAATACCAATAGAAACGAGTTTTTAGAAAATGCAAAATCTATAAAATATCTGGAAACAGATAATTATGACCGACTGCTGGATTTTATCAAAGCAGACTATGAGGTGTTTATTTTTGGACATTCTTGCGGGCTTTCAGACAGAACATTATTAAACACTATTTTTGAAAATGAACGTTGCAAAAAAATAAAACCGTTTTTTCACCAAGAAAATCCCACAAAAGATAATTTCAGTGAAATGACGAAGAATATTTCTCGAAACTTTATACGAGAAAAAGATGCAAAATCGAATTTGCGCGATAAAGTAGAGAAAAAGAAAAATTGTTTTCCATTGTATTATGAGGGTAAAATTAAAGCAGATTTAAAGAAATTTTTAGAGGAAAATTTTGTTGATATTGATGTAAGTGGGCTAGAATATGCTTTGTTAGAAGAAGAAAGTCGAAAACAAAAAATTGATAAGTTCAGCATGGGAAAGTGTCAAGTTACCCAAGCATTTTATATGCAAATTATGGGTTGCAAAAATCCAAGCGATAATGTAGGCGAAAAATTGCCTGTAGAACAAATTTCTTGGTATGACTGTGTAGAGTTTTGCAACAAATTGAGCGATAAATATGGCTTGAAAAAATACTATAATATCAATGGAAATGATGTAACGCATAATCCCAATGGAAACGGTTTTCGTTTGCCAACTGAAAATGAATGGGAGTACACTGCAAGATATTGGAGTAGAAAAGACAAGCAAGAATGCAAAATTTATGCGGGTTCAACGTATCACAAAGAAGATGTGGGCGGTAATATAATTGATGACGATCAAGAACTTGGAAAATATGCGTGGTTTTCTGAAAATAGCAAATATAGTACTCACGAAGTTGGAACTGTGCAAAAAGCAGAAGAGTTAGCAATTTATGATATGTCTGGCAACGTCTGGGAATGGTGCGAAGATTTATATGATGAATCAGGCTCGTACCGCGTTTTGCGTGGTGGCAGTTGGTACTTCAACGCGCGGTACTGCCGTGTGTCTTATCGCTTCAGCTACTCGCCCGACGATCGCCACTTCAGCATCGGTTTCCGCCTAGCCCTAGGTTCATAATTTAAGTTATTCGACGATTTTTTATGAGCAAAAAAAAGGATAGAGGGCGAGTTTTACAAAGAGCGAAGTGAGGGACGAACGAAGCGAAAGGTAAAACTCAATTGGTGGTCGAGAATTTTTTTAAAATTGAAAAAATGCAAATAAAATTATTTTTCATAGGATTTGCTGATTTTGAGCAAGGAAACGAAGAAGTGAACAAGTTTTTACGAAGCAAAAAAATTGTAAGTATAGAGTCAAATTTTGTTTCGCATGATAAATATTGTGGCTGGGCGTTTATCGTGCAATATTTAGATGTACCGCAAAATAATACTACATCATCGCCCAAAGAAAAAATAGACTACAAAAATGTATTAGACGAAGCAACATTTGAAAAGTTTTCCAAATTGCGTGAAATCCGAAAACAATTGGCGGAACAAGACGCAGTTCCTGCTTATGCCGTATTTACAAACGAAGAACTGGCAGAAATTGCCAAATTGGAAGAAATGACCGAAAAAAATATGCTTAAAATACAAGGTATCGGTGAAAAGAAAGTTGAAAAATACGGTAAAAAAATAATTGAAATTTACCCAAAATGAAACGTGCAGGTAATCTGATTGAGAAAATTGCCGACTTGGACAATCTTTATTTGGCATACTACAAAACCAACAAAGGAAAACAGACCAAAAAGGAAGCTTTAGACTACAGGCAAAATTTGCAATCTCAAATTGTATTGCTTCGCGAACAAATTTTATCAGGCAATATTTCTACAGGAAATTATCACTACTTCAAAATCTACGACCCCAAAGAACGCCTTATCTGTGCTGCGTCGTTTCCCGAAAGGGTTTTGCATCACGCCATCATGAATATTTGTCATCCTTTTTTTGAAAAAACCTTAATATTTGATACTTATGCCACAAGAATAGATAAGGGAATTTACAAAGCATTAGAAAAAGCAAAAAAAGCGATGCACAACTATCAGTACGTTGCCAAATTGGATTTTAGAAAATATTTTGACAGCATTCCACACGAAATTCTGAGGCAAAAATTAGCAACAAAATTTAAGGATAAACAACTGCTGGCACTATTTGATAAAATTATAGACAGTTATTGTGTAACCAAAGGTTTTGGTGTGCCGATCGGCAATTTAACCAGTCAATATTTTGCCAATTTTTATTTATCCGAATACGACCATTTTATAAAAGAAAAACTGAAGATTAAGATTTATTTGCGATATATGGATGATATGTTGTTATTTTCCAACAATAAAGAAGAATTGAAACAACAACTGATCGCGATTTATCAACAAGCAGAAAATTTGCAACTTACTTTAAAACCTGTTGTATTAAACAAAACACAGCAAGGCATTTCATTTTTGGGCTATAAACTATATCCCCACAAAATTCTATTGAACAGAACAAGTAAATTGCGTTTCAAAACAAAATTTGGAACATATCAAAACTGTTTGAACAAAACTATTTGGGATGATAAAACATACCAACAACATATTATGCCTTTGCTAAGTTTTGTACAACATGCTTACACAAAGAGATTAAGAAAGGAAATCATCGAAGGCTCGAACCGCGTTTTGCGTGGTGGCAGTTGGAACAACAACGCGCAGAACTGCCGTGTGTCTAATCGCAACAACAACATCGGTTTCCGCCTAGCCCTAGCTCATAAAAAAATCGTCGGATGACTTAATTATGGAACAGATGGTTTTCTTGTATTCCGGAAGCGGAATCGAAAACGAGCGTTTACCTTGCCAGCAGAATAAGCGTCAGCCGTTGAACTTAGTAGCCTTCATGGATTTGAAGGCGAAAAGTTTTGTATTTTGACAATTGTAAAAATAATTCTGTAACTTCGCCGTGTAATCCTTCAGTTATTAAGTCGCACTTGTTAATAATTTGTGAAAAAGGACCTCCCGTTGAGGTTCTTTTTTTTGTATCTTTACATTCTGAAAAAACCGTTTTTATGAAAAGAATAACAAGTCGGTTGTTGCTCGGAATGCTTGTGTTTATGAGTGTTTACGCAGTAGGGCAGCAAACCATGTCAAGAACAAATCCAGGCGAAACCTATCGCATGGGTGTGGAACTTTTTTATCTAGAAAAATATGCTTCCGCAAAAGAATTGATGCTCTCAGTTGTTGAGCAAGCAAGACGAACAGATCCGATGATGACCATGAATGCGAGATTTTATGCCGCAGTCTCCTCGGGAAGATTAGCCCACAGAGATGCTGTGAGAAATCTACAGCAATTTATTTTAGACTTTCCGGAAAGCACAAGACGCACAGCCGCTTTGATGGAATTGGCAAACGTGTTTTATGTCGGCCAAGAATGGGGACGGGCTGTTGAGATTTACAGCCAAATTGATCCGCTCGACTTGTGTGAAGAACGCCGGATTGAATATCACTTCAAAAGAGGGTATTCGCATTTTAGGCAAAACCAAATGTCGGCGGCTAAGCCTCATTTTGCAAGAATCAAAGATGTCGAAAGCCGTTATAGAGCTTTGGCTTCTTACTTTTACGCACATATTCTTCACACCGAAGGAAATTTTCAATCGGCGTTGCTGGAGTTTGAACAGCTGCGAGATGATGAAATATTCGGAGCGATCGTTCCGTTTTATATCATGCAGATTTACCACAAACAAGGCAGGCACAACTTGATTATTGAACAAGCACCGGCACTCCTCGAAACAGCCTCGACCCGCAGAGCCGTGGAGCTTTCTCGATTAATCGGTGAAGCCTATTACAATGAAGGTAGATTTGCCGAAGCACTCCCACATCTGCATTTGTTTTTTGAACGATCTGCCGTAACGCCGACCAGAGAATGCGACTATATTTTGGGATTTACGTATTATAATTTGCAAAAATACGACTCTGCCGCAATCTTTTTTCAAAGAGTGGTAAATGCCTCCACACAAAGGGATTTGTTGAAGCAAAATTCACTTTATCATTTGGGCGATATTTACATCAAACTTGGACAGCATAGAGCCGCACAAGCCGCATTTTTAGATGCTTCTCGAATTGAGATAGACCCACGTATTCAAGAAAACGCATTTCTCAATTACGCCAGACTTTCTTACCAACTTTCGCCAAGTCCGTTTGGCGAAGCGCTGAGAGCTGTTCAAACCTTTTTGGAAAGATACCCGAATTCGAGACATGCCGACGAACTTCACGGTTTGTTGGTGGCAATGTACACCACAACGAGAAACTTTAGAGAGGCACACGCCGCAATCTCAATGATACAGCGGAGAGACCCGCGTTTGATTGAAGCCCACCAGCGTATCGCCTTCAATTTAGGTGTGGAATTATTCAACGAAGGTCGATTTGCCGAAGCACAAAAATTGTTCGACGAGGTTGTCGAAAGCAGCTTTGACCAAGACCTGACTTTACGTGCATTTTTCTGGAAAGGCGAAGCTTATTTCCGCATGGGACAGCTTCAGCAAGCTCTCACGTATTACGAAAAAGCACTTTTCTCGACACGTTTTCAAACCATGCCGGAATATCCGTTAGCGGCTTATGGTGCAGGTTTTGTGAATTTCCAAATGCAAAATTGGCCGCAGGCTGTTCGGTATTTTACAACGGTCGTTAACCGTAGAAATCAAGTCAGTATAGCAATTTTGAACGATACGTATCTGCGCTTGGGAGATGCATTTTATATGCAGCGAATGCCGAACGAAGCGTTGAGAAATTACGAATCAGCCATTCAATTAAACCAGCCGGATAGAGATTATGCACTGCTTCAAAGAGCTGTAGTACAGGGTGTCTTGGGAAGAATGGATGCAAGAATTGCAACCTTGCAAACGCTGATCAGCGAACACCCAAATACACCTTTGATGCCGAGAGCACTCAACGAATTGGCGAGTTCATATTTAGTTATAAGCAACGATGCAAGAGCCCTTGAATATTTTCAACTGCTTTCGACCAACCACCCAAGATCAAGTTTCGGACAAGTCGCTTTGCTCAGACAAGGTTTGATTCATTTCAACGCCGGAAGAAACGACGAAGCTATCGCAGTGTTTGAAAGAGTCGTTGCGGAAAACCCCGGAACCGCTGAAGCAAGAGAGGCTTTGATGAGTTTGCGAAACATCTATATCGCTATCAACAGAACCGATGATTTCTTTGCGTTTGTCAGCAGAATCGGAGCAAATATCAATGAAGATGCGCAAGATTCCATCGCTTTCGCAGCGGCTGAAAATCGTTATTTGGAAGGCGATTGCCACGGTGCAAGACCTTCGCTGGAGAACTATTTGCAAAGATTTCCGAATGGAATTTTTGTCACGGAAGCCACGTTTTACTTAGCCGATTGTGAAATGCGGAGCGGCAATATGCAGCAGGCACGAAGACACTTTTTAGCCGTGATTGCTCGTCCGGAATCAGTTTTTACGGAACGCTCCATCATCAATGCGGCAAGAATTTCTTTCGATTTGAATGATTTTCAGGAAGCATCGCGACTTTACACGCTTTTGGCGGAATTTTCCGAAGTACCCGCGAATATCAACATGGCAGTCATCGCTATTCTGCGTTCCGAAATGCGTTTAGGCAACGACCAAAACATTATAGCAGCCGCTCGAAATGTACTAAATTTAGAACAATTGTCCGACGATATTCGAGACGAAGCGCATCACGCCATTGCGACATCAGCACAGCGTTTGGGGCAAAACCAATTGGCAGCCGAAACCTTTGCATTGCTGCGAAACTCGAGAAACAGCGAATTTGCAGCACGAGCACGTTATTTCGAAATCGAAACTTTATTTGCTAACGGCGAATTCGACTTGGCAGAACGACGAATTTTCGAATTCATCAGCGAAGTGCCGTCAAGCCAGTACTTCTTGGCAAGAAGCTACATCATTTGGGGCAGAATCTATGCCGAAAGAGGCAATTTTTTACAAGCCAGACAAACGTTCCAAAGTATTATCGACAACTATGACGTCGAAGATGACGGTATTATCAGAATGTCAAGACAAGAACTTCAAAATGTACTGGACAGAGAAGCCCGAATCCGAGCCGAGGAAGACCACAGACGTGCTACGGAAGGTGCCGATGAAGACGAAATTATTTCAATACCTGATTTTTTTAACTTGTAAAATCACAAAAGATGAAAACTATAAAAATAACATTCGCACTACTTTTTCTAACAGGAAGTTTGTTTGCGCAAGGCCATAACGAACAAGTAACCGTAGTTGCACCGCATCAGCCGGTATTGATCAGCGAATTTACGAAAATCAACGTTTCGCCGCAAACGATCGACAGCGTTTTAGTGCCGAGACCGATCAGTTACAGTATTTTTAGCCGCAAAGTTCCAACAGTGTTTCCCATTGATAACATAAGACCGGCGAGAGTTGCAGGCGAACCGCTTTCCGTACTTAGCCCGCTTCATGCGCGGGGCGGATTTGGGAATTATAACACTTGGTATGGCGAATTGTTCTATGGAAGCGGACGTTCGAGAAATTGGGAATACGGTACGCATCTCAAACATCGCTCGTCGCATGGCAGATTTAGTGGTCACGAAGTTCCATTTAATAACTCGGTAAATTTAATTCGATTGTTTGGAAATTATTTTGGTGAAAATGTTCTGTTTTCGGCGGATTTTCACTACGACAGACGACGATTTTCGACGTATGGTGCAGATACCATGTTTTTGCAATTTGATCCGACATTTGTACAAGATCAACGTTACAGATTAATTTACAATACTGTTGGTGGAAGTCTTGGATTTTCCGACAACAACACCGAAGCAACCGGATTTCGATACAGCGGAAATTTTAATATAAGCTCAATCCAAACCAATCACGGCGGAGATACTGTAAATCCAAGAGAGTTTTCACTTGTATTTTCCGGAAATATCAATCAAACGTGGAATATGTTTCGCCCCAATCTGGACAGAATAACCATAGGACTTGATGCATCTGTCAGTTGGAATAGATTTAGGAATGATCTATTTCACACGGAGGAAAGTCCTTCACATTCGACAATGGTTCAATTTCGTCCTTATGGAAAATTTTATATCGGTCAACACGAACTATCAGTTGGGCTGAGAGTGAATACTTTTGACCCGCTTGATTGGATCAATGACGCCCTAACACGACTACAAGTTTTTCCTACAGTTCACGCAAGAATTAATTTGCTTGACAACATACTTTCCGTTAATTTGGGAATGGACGGCAATGCGGAACATTCAACCTATAGAAGAGTGGTTGAACGAAATCCATTTATAACATCGCCTATTTTTTTCGGATATCAAACAGAAACACGCAGAGAGTATTATCTCGGTTTGAATACGGCATTGAGCCGAAGAATGGATTTTTCAATGAGAGGAAGTTTTATTTCGTATAAGAATATGCTGAATTTTAATGCTGCCCATTTGTCGGAATGGGGTTGGTGGGGTTGGTGGTCAATAGGAAGAACTCCATTTTTCAGAGCGACTTCGGAAGATGTAAATATCTTCAGACTTCAAGCCAATTTGAACTATCATTTAGATGAAAGAATTTCAGTTTCGACAATGGCCCGCATAAACTCCTACAACAACGATATCCTCTATATGCCGACATTCGAAGCAAGTTTAACCGCTCGCTACAACATTCAAGATAAAATTATTTTGAGAACACAGCTGTATATTGATGCAGGACGACAGTACCGCGATTATACACTTGGTGCTGGTTTTGTAGGTAGCAGATGGACATTTACAGAGCCTCCACTCGAAACATTCAGACCAATCGTAGATTGGAGCATCGGCGCGGAATACCGTTTCAACAGCCGTTGGGGAGCGTTTTTGGAGTTCAACAATATACTCAATCAACGACGTCATCATTGGTTTAACTATCGCACGTTTGGCACGAATTTCCTTGTGGGAGCTACTTTTAATTTATGATTATGGTCGTCATTGCGAGCCGTAGGCGAAGCGATCCAACATCACATAGATTGCTTCAGTCGTGCCTCCCTCGCAATGACGGTAAAAAACCTTTTGCCCTTCGCCCCTAACCTTTTGCCGAATAAAATTGCAAATAATAACCGACATATCAAATTTTCCGAAAGGCTTGCAAACAGCGGTGACGGTCGGCATCTTCGACGGCGTCCACCTCGCACACCGCTTGATTTTAGACGAATTAAAGCACAAAGCACAAGAACATTCTGCAAAATCTGTTGTTGTGACATTTGATAAGCATCCTTGCGAAGTGATTGCTCCCGAACGCTACGGAAAAGAGGTGTTTTTACTGACAACGTTGGACGAAAAATTAGAATTATTTCGAGAAATTGGAATTAACTATGTGGTTGTATTACCATTTACAAAAGAGTTTGCCGGGCTGTCTTATTCGGATTTTATTGAAAATATGCTTGTGAAATATATTCGTCCAAAGTTGGTTTTCGTCGGCTTCAACCATAATTTCGGAAAAGATCGCAGTGGAAATTTTGAAAAATTGCAGGAATTGGCGAAAAAACACGGTTTTCAAGCCGAAATTTTTCAGGAAAAATATTTTGACGGACATAAGGTTAGTTCTTCGGAAATTCGTAGATTGATACGAGCAGGGGAGGTTGAACGGGCAAATCAGTTGCTAGGTCGTCATCCCGAGCGTAGTCAAGGGATCCCCTTGATGCAGGGAGATGTTTCGACTACGCTTTGCTCCGCTCAACATAACGGTGTGATAGCAGAAAGTCTAAAACACGTTAGACAGCAGATTCCGAAATGCGTGAAATTGGTTGCCGTGTCAAAAACCAAGCCCATTACGGACTTAGAAGAGGCTTACGTTGCCGGCCAACGAGATTTCGGCGAAAACAAAGTGCAGGAATTAATTCAAAAACAACCGCATCTGCCAAACGACATTCGCTGGCATTTTATCGGACACCTGCAAACTAACAAAGTCAAATTTATCGCCCCATTCGTGCATTTGATACATGGTGTAGATAGTTTGAAGTTGCTCAAAGAAATCGACAAACAAGCCCAAAAAAACAACCGGATTATTGATTGTTTATTGGAATTTCACATCGCCGAAGAAGAATCCAAATTTGGTTTGAATTTGCAGGATGCCGAACAAATTTTATCCGAAATCCGTAGGGGCGTATTGCATACGCCCCAGCCAACGATTGCGACAAATGCCAATGGGGGCGTATGCAATACGCCCCTACAGAATGTCCGTATTTGCGGTGTCATGGGCATGGCAACATTCACCGACAACCGGGACCAAATCCGCCGTGAATTTCAAAATTTACACCAAATTTTTCAAATCCTAAAAGAAAAATATTTTGCCGACCAGTCACATTTTTGCGAAATTTCCATGGGAATGTCCGATGATTTTCAAATCGCAATAGAGGAGGGGAGTACCATGGTTCGGATTGGCAGCACGATTTTTGGTAGTCGGTAGACCTTGGCCGTCATTGCGAGGCACAGCGTGCCGAAGCGATCCACTGCTGTTATGGATTGCTTCGCTACGCTCGCAATGACGATGCTAAACAAAGTTTATAAAGCATCCGCGCCCCAACATTGGCATCCCATTCATCCGGACCGACGCCCACTTCACAAAGGTCAAAACCAATAATATTTCGCCCCGAATTTTTTAAAAATTTGAGCAAAAAAACCGCCTCATTATAACTTAATCCGCCCGGAACAGGAGTACCTGTGTTCGGACAAAATTCACGAGACAAAACATCAATATCAAAACTGACATACACATTTTTCGGCAATTCTTGAATAATCGAATTGCATTGCTCTTGCCATGTATAGCCAGAAAAACCGGCTTCTTTCAAGATAAAATCATAGAATTGCACGATACGTTCGTCGCTGTTTGCCAAATCAATTTCATCTTGACAAACATCACGAATCCCTACTTGCACAAATTTTTTAACGGATTTAAATTGCAAAGCGTTGAACATGATTGATGCATGCGAATATGTAAAACCCTCATAAGCCTCACGCAAATCAGCATGTGCATCGAAATGCAAAATCCCAAAGTCATCATAAACTTCCGAAAGCGCTTGAATATAGCCCAACGGCGAACTGTGATCGCCGCCAACCAAGCCGATTTTTTTTCCGTTTTTCAAGTGCGATTCGCAAAGTTTGTGAACATAAGTATTGACGACTTCGCAGGCTTTATTAACCGCATCTAAATCGCTTTGTTTCGGCGTTTTTCCGTGCTCCAAATCGGCAATGATTTGCTCGGCAAGTTTGCGGTAGGTTTTGTTGGCATCAATAATTTTATCACTCAAAACCTCTGTTCCGATGCGGGTTTCCCAAGCACGTTCGACATCAAAATCGAAAAAATCCATTTGCAAAGAAGCCTGCTTTATGGCTTCCGGCGCTTTCGAAGTTCCGGCACGATACGAGGTCGTAACATCCCAAGGAACAGAAACTAAAACGATTTCACTTTCCTCGATTGTGTAGGGAAAGCCAAAGAAATTTCCGTTTGGAATTGCAATATTATTTGGATCAAACATAAGAAGGTACTTTTCACCAATACAAAGGTACAATAAATTTCTGAAACCTGCAAATTTATGACAATTCTCAATTCTCAATTTTCAATTCTCAATTAAAATTCGTATCTTTGCAAGATGAAAATAGCAATTGTTGGAGTAACCGGACTCGTTGGGACGGTTATGTTAAAAGTTTTGGAAGAATTCGGATACGATAACATCGAATTGCTGCCTGTTGCTTCGGCACGATCTGTTGGCAAAACCGTAACCTATTTCGGAAAAGATTATTCGATAATCAGCATTGAAGATGCAATCGCTAAACATCCTGAGATAGCGATATTCTCTGCCGGCAGTGCGATTTCATTGGAATATGCTCCGAAATTTGCGGAAGTTGGAACATTTGTTATCGATAATTCTTCAGCATGGCGGATGAAACCCGAGGTGCCTTTAGTTGTGCCGGAAATCAACGCTTCGAAAATTACGAAAGATACAAAAATCATTGCAAACCCCAATTGCTCGACCATACAAATGGTGATGGCTTTGGCTCCTTTGCATTGGAAGTACGGCGTTAAACGTGTGATTGTTTCAACCTATCAATCCGTTTCCGGAACAGGTGTCGAAGCCGTCCGTCAGTTGGAAGATGAAACTGCAGGACGTGAAACGAAAAAAGTTTATCCGCATCAAATTCATCTCAATTTATTCCCTCACGGCGGAAATTTCAATGCTGACGGCTACACGACCGAAGAGCAAAAACTAGTTGATGAAACTCGTAAAATCCTTGCCGCACCCGATATGAGGATTACGTCTACCGTTGTGCGTGTACCTGTACTCGGCGGACACAGCGAAGCCGTGAACGTTGAATTTGAACGCGATTTTGAGTTGAGCGAGGTGCATAAATTGTTGTCGGAATTTCCCGGCGTAGAAGTGCTTGATGATCCGGAAAATAATTTGTATCCGATGCCGTTGCACAGCGAAAATAAGAACGAAACTTTTGTCGGACGGATTCGTAGAGATTTCTCCAATCCGAATTCGCTGAATCTTTGGATTGTTGCGGATAACCTCCGAAAAGGTGCCGCAACGAATGCTGTACAGATTGCGAATTATCTGATTGAACAAAAAATGATATAACCAGGTAGGGGCGAGGCATGCCTCGCCCCTACAAATAAATAAAACACATGAAAAAACACATTTTTACCTTCGCATTTGTAATTGCTGCAATGGCAATTCATGCACAGAACATCCAACTTCCGGCGCCGCAACGAACAGGCGGTATGCCCTTAATGGAAGCATTAGACAACCGTATGACGCACCGAAATTTTACAAACCAAGAGTTATCAATTCAACAACTTTCCAATTTGCTTTGGGCTGCGTCGGGCATAAACCGCGATGATGGAAGCAATAGAATGACCGCTCCAACAGCCGGAAACAGCCAGCAAATGGTGATTTTTGTTGCGCTGCCCAACGCTGTATATCGCTATCTCCCGCAAACTCACGAGTTGCAGTTTCACGTTCAAGGCGATCATCGTGCCGCATTCGGCAGACAGGCATTTGTTGCTACGGCTCCGGTAGTTATTGGTATCGTCGCAGATTGGAACAGAATGGAACGCTGGGGTTCAAACAAAGCAGAGAAAATGAGATACAGCCACACCGATGCCGGCTATGTGTCGCAAAATATTTATTTGTGGACGGCTTCCGAGCGCATGGGATCAGTTGCTATCGGCAATTTTGATCAAAGAGTATTTACGACTGCATTGGGGCTTGGGTCGAATTTCTACCCGGTTTTGAATCATGCTGTAGGGTTTATTGCAAACTAAAAAAACGTAGGGGCGACACATGTGCCGCCCCTACATTTTTTACATTCTCAATTTTTTGAATTCCTCTTTCATTCGGTTTAAATCCGTGATCCAGTCCTCGATGTCGTTTTCGTGTTCGAGTTCATCGTTCAAAATTTGAACAGCCATTTGATAGGTCGCGTGATCTTTTCCGTTTGTAAAATCGGCAATTTGTTGATACCTTTGAATTGCACAACGTTCGCCTCTGAGGTTTTGTTCCAAGATAACCTCGATATACGGATCTGATGGCTCTTCGTATTCACAGCCTGCCAATCTCGGCCACTGTGAAGGATTGATGACCGGTGTTCCGCCCAACTGAATAATTCTGTTGGCTACCAGTTCGGCATGAGCCAACTCTTCAGTGGCATGCAGAATAAGTTCGGGTTCAATTTCGCTTCTCATCGGACCTTCCATAACTTTTGCTCCGATCCAGTATTGATAATAAGCAAGCCATTCTTCCGAAAGGGCTGCATTCAACATTTCGATTAACTTTTCAACATCAAGCGATGCGATTTTGATTGCTTCTTTTCCCATGGTTTTAAATTTTTTAGGTTAGTAATTTTTTTGTTTTGTGATTATTCCACAGTAACAGACTTCGCTAAATTTCGTGGTTGGTCAACATTGCAGCCTTTCAATGCGGCGATGTGATAGGCCAATAACTGCAGTGGAATACAAGCCAAAATCGGCACAAGCATTTCTTCGGTTTCGGGAACTTCTATACAAAAATCCGAAATGTCTTTCACTCTGGTGTCGCCTTCCGTAACGATAGAAATGATGCGGGCTTTGCGGGCTTTTACTTCTTGGATATTACTCACAATTTTGTCGTAATGTCCTCTGTTGGTTGCTATAACAACTACCGGCATTTCCGAGTCAATCAAGGCAATCGGACCGTGTTTCATTTCTGCGGCAGGATAGCCTTCGGCGTGAATATAGGAAATTTCTTTGAGTTTCAAAGCGCCTTCAAGGGCCAACGGATAATTGTAGCCGCGGCCGAGATATAGAAAATTTCTCGAATAGGTAAATATCTTGGAGAAATCCATAATCTGGTCGTTCAATTTTAAGACTTTCTCGATTTTTTCGGGCATTTCCGAAAGGTCTTTGATAATCTCCAAATAGCGTTTTTTGCTAATGGTTTTCTTCTCTTTTGCCAAAGTCAGGCCAATCAATATGAGAGCTGTAACCTGTGCCGTGAACGCTTTTGTAGATGCTACGCCGATTTCGGGACCTGCGTGTGTATAAGTTCCGCCGTCGGTCAAGCGTGGAATAGACGAGCCGACAACATTGCAAACTCCATAAACAAATGCACCTTCTTTTTTGGCCAGTTCAATAGCTGCAAGTGTATCTGCAGTTTCGCCTGATTGTGAAATAGCAATCACCACATCATCTTTGTAAATCGGCGGATTGCGGTAGCGAAATTCGGACGCATATTCCACTTCGACCGGAATCCGGGTCAACTCTTCAATGATGTATTCGCCTACAAGTCCGGCGTGCCAAGATGTGCCGCATGCCACGATCAAAATTCGGCGTGCATTGAGAAACTTATCTTTGTTGTCGATAATTCCCGAAAGGGAAACCTGCGTGAGATCCGTTGAAATTCGGCCACGCATGCTGTCGCGGAGTGTTTTCGGCTGTTCAAAAATTTCTTTCAGCATGAAATGCGGAAAATCGCCTTTTTCCAACGCTTCCAAACTAAGTTCGAGGGTTTGTATGCGGGGTGTCTTCTTGACATTTTTCAGGTTGGTGATTTTCATTTTTTTTCCACGCTCTAAAACCACCACTTCTTCATCATTGAGATAGACCACATCTTTGGTATATTCGATAATCGGAGAAGCGTCTGATCCCAGTAAAAACTCGTCTTCGCCTATGCCGACCACCAAAGGACTTCCTTTGCGTGCCGCGATGAGCATATTGGGATTTTCTTTGCTTAAAATTGCAATGGCGTATGCACCGGTAACTTGCTGCAATGCCAATTGAACGGCTTTCACTAAATCTGTTTTTTCGTTGACTTGGATATAGTCGATAAGCTGCACCAAAACTTCAGTATCCGTATCGCTCTGAAACGTGCGCCCTCTCAGCATTAACTCTTCTTTGAGCGTGCTGTAATTTTCAATAATTCCGTTGTGGATAAGTGCCAAGCATTCGTGTTCGGAAAAATGGGGATGCGCATTTTTGTCGTTGGGTTCGCCGTGTGTAGCCCAGCGTGTATGGGCAATTCCGACAGTTCCGGAGGTATTTTTGTCGTTGGCAAAATCTTCCAAATCAGCAACTTTTCCTTTGGTTTTGTACACATTGAGGTTGCTATTATCGCAAATCAATGCAACACCTGCGCTGTCGTATCCGCGATACTCCAAGCGCTTCAAGCCTTTTATCAATATTGGATAGGCTTTTTTTGGTCCGATATAGGCTACAATTCCACACATATTATTTTTGCTCCTCCTGTGTATTTGAGTTCTGAGTTTCCGGCTTCTCGGTTGGTGCTTGTTGTCTCTTTTCCGGTGTTCGCGGCAATGCATTCATCCAACGATGAATAAACCATGTTTCCAAAACTGTGAAAACAAGATAATAAACGATGAACGTCATTAAAAACGCCATAGGATTTACCCGTATCGCAAACACGTATATGACCAATACGACCATGTAGATGAACATTTTGGTGTATTTGGCAATTTGATACTGCTTAAGCAGGGTAGCGGGCTTATGCTGTGCGAATTTTGATACAAAACCAAACACTAGCCATTGCACACCAATAACAAACAATAAAAGAATCGGCCACAGCGGATACATATTATTCGACCAAAGATACTGTGCGAGCGATGAAATAATAATTAGCACAACACCTGCGATAATGAGATTTCGCGTGTATTTTCTCAAGGGGGAAACGGAATTCATGGTGATTATTTTTTATCTTTTTTTGAAGAATTTTCGGCTTCTCTCGGCTTCATTTTGCAATGTCCGTGGAATACGGCACCGGTTTCGATCGAAAGTTTATCGGTATGAATATCTCCGGTCACGGTTGTTGTTGCTTTGAGGGCTAAATGCTGCTCCACTTCAACGACAGCGTTGATTTCTCCTTCGAATTCGCCGTTTTGACATGCAATCTTACCGGAGACTTTTCCGCCCGGTCCAACGATGATGCGTCCTTTTGTGGAAATACTTCCATCAAAAGTACCGTCGATACGAATGTTTCCGGGTGTGTGAAATTCTCCGCTCACAATTGTTCCTGTACAGATAATGTTGTAGGAATTAAGCTTTTCTGATTCTTTTGCCATGATGATAGTTTTATAAAAGTTAAGATTAGACTATGGATTTACTCATATATTTGACTACAAAGATACGAAAAAAATGAAATTTCAGCAAGTTTATTAATATTTTTTGAAAATTTTCAAGCATTTTTGTTTGACATATACACAAAAAAAGGGTTGTTAACCCTCTGGAAGCTTTAATAATCGTGAAATAGTAATTACTTAATGTTCTCTGAGTTCAAAAGATTTTCGACTTCGATTTTTAGATTGGGGAGATGGTTTATCACAATGCCCCGCTGGCGCGGACGTCCCGTTGTGCCGACACTAAACTTTGTATATATTTTCGCATTTTCCAGCACTTTTTTAGTTTACATTTTTACTTGTTTTTCTTTACTTTGCTTCATTAGCACGGACGTGGACGTCGGCGCCAGCGGGTCGTCTAAAAATTAATTTGCAGTCCTACTCCTTGGTGCGTAACTCCAAAATTAATGCTAAGATTACTTTGTTGAGCTTGTACACCGTCATTGTAAATTTGCACAGCTCTATTTGCATTTCTCTTGGCTGAATTGAATATCGGAATTGCTACAACTATCAAACCTGCACCGATGGTAGCTAATCCCCAGTTGGCTTCGCCGCCGGCAACAGCAACACCTAAAGGCCAACCAACAAGGAGGCCACCTGCAGCACCAAATACATTAGCCAATGTGTTTTGAGTCCTTGCTTTTTGAATGAAATCGTAAGCCTGCTGATTGTTTTGCATTAGAGCAGGCACTTCTCTGAAAGTGTAAGATCTTTGATTTTGCTCAAAAGTGAAACCTGTCCAAGCACTGCTTCTAATAGTAAGAGTGTCTGTGGAAGTTTGTGCTACTAAAGTGGTAAAAAACAACAGGAAGACTGTACAGAAAATTGTTTTGTTTTTCATAATTGTTTTATTGTTTGTTTGTAGTTAATAGATAGAATCTATCTTGATAAATCGGACGGCGATTCCATCGCCGTCCAACGGCTTATTCACAACCTTCGCTCAATCCACCGTTTTCCATCTTACACTCACTTTTATTACATCAATAATAGCATCCAATTCCGCATAATTTCTCGCACTTGAATACAAATACTGTTCCGGTTTTTCTACAATACCAGCCTGTACAGGATTAGCGTGTATGTAGTTTAGTTTTTGTTCAATAAACTTTTGGCTGTACACCAGTTCTGCGTGATTTTCATGTGTCCATATTTGATAATTTTGTTTGTTTTTTAATTTTCCGTGATAAGCAAAAACTACTTTCATCCAATCTCTTCTACTTTCAATTTCTGAATCCATTACTTCCAAAAATTTTTTGCTCGTATGATTTTTGAAATCTCTTATAAATCCGCTTGGATCGCCGTTTTCGTTTCGCATCAACAGATGAATATGATTCGACATAATTACATAAGCAAACAAGCTCAATCCTTTGTGTTGTTGGCAATATTTTAAGCTGTCAATGACAATATCTCGATACACTTTTCTTGTAAAAATGTCAACCCAACCTACTACTTGAAATGTCAAGTAGTAGCAACCGTATTTTTCTGACATTTTATAGCCGGTTGACATTTTTTTATTGCTAACTTTTTTGCAAAGATACAAATAAATTTTAAAACAAAAAACTGCTCTTTTACAGGCACAGCCTGCTTTCATAAGTCCGACGCAGGCACAGCCTCCGCCGAACGTCCCCTAATCTTTCTTACAACCTCGGCTCAACGGGGGCGTCATCGCCTTTGGCGATGTAAAAATAAAAAATCAAATCTGTTTCAACTCGGTCGGCGATACCAATCGCCGCCCAACGGCTTACTCACAACCTTCGCTCAACGGGGAAGTACGCCTGTTCTCATAAAGTATCTCCACTGAAAAAAAAACGGATGATCCCAATCAAATTCTTCAAATGGAGTAACACTAAATAGTCTTTGCACATCACCTGTTTCAAAAACGTATAAACGCCCGTCTCTATACCCAAAAAGAGTGTTTGCAAAAAATCCCGAAACATGAACTAATAAATATTGATGTACCATAGCATATAGAAAAGCCTCATTAAGTTGACAACTATTCCGAAATACACAGAGAAGGTGTAGATCATTAGGGCAAAGGACTGCAACAAGTTGCAAAGAGTCATTATAAATTACATAAGACATAACGTGGACATTTTCAAATCTATTTAGATGTCTGTCTGCTATGCGACGAAATCTCGGTATGTATAGATTTTTCAAAAAAAGAGATTCATCGGTTAAAACACTTTCTTCAAGATGTTTGAAACCTAAGCTATAAATAACTTGAATTGTATAATTATGTCCCTCTACGTAACATACCGCTTTTCTGAATCTTTCCAAAATTCTTTGCTCTGTTCTTGCGTTTGGATGTAACTCCAAAAAATCAAAAGTGTTTTTTTGTCGAGGCTCTGTTGTTGATAACAGTAAAGTTAGTATGATATAAGAAAGGTGCACGGATCTTTGAATTGATTAGGGGTGACGCGGGAAAAGCAAGAACGTGTTATGAGGTCTGGTGACCACACTACCATGCACTGGAATATGTGAACCGCCAATACGAGGTGCGGGATCCATAACGTGAAATGTATGTCTTGTAACCGGTATGCCAAATATGGTTGTTCTTTGTCTTGTTGCTCTGTTTAGCATTACTGAATGACCTAAAGGGCTTCCATCTGCTGTTCTTTCACCTGTTCGTGTTGTTACTGACACATCAAAATTTTGAAGAGCTGTAAACAATTCTCTTCTGGTTAGCCTCCCTACGCGAAGATGTCGTCTTCCTGTTTGATCAGACCATTCTCGCCACAAATGGACATCTCCTACTCCTGTTGTATTAGGATCACCACCTAATCCAGCCCTTAAGTGATTTTGTGAGGCAAATCCTCCACTTGCAGATTCTCCACAGGCAGGACCACAGTTAAACATTGCATTTTGCTCTACAAATGCTAAATCTCTGTCTATAATTGTTGTATGAACTTCAGGATTGAAAAACCCTCCTAATCCCCAAGACCAACCTCCTGAACCATATCCAACAGTCAATCCAATACCCCGTGTATCATTGCCCCAGCCTAAGCCTCCGCTTACCCCCCAATTCCAACCACCATGTTGCCCGTGGAGAAAAGAAATATTCCCACCTGCTGTAAATATGCCAAAAGAGGCGTGTGCTCCGAGAGTTGATGTAGTGCTCCAACTTCCCCGTTGGGCAGAGGTTGCAACGCTGATGTTCGGCGGAGGCTGTGCCTCCGTCGGACTATTATAGCAGGTTCTACCTGCGTCTTTATGTTCATATTCTTGGGTCATTTTTTGTTTTTGTTTTAGCAGGCAAAGCCTGCTATCATAGACGGACTGAGGCAAAGCCTCAGCCCAACAGCCTAATCGCTCTCTTCTACAGCCTCAAGCCAACGGGGATTTTTTTCTCCAAAACAAACATATAACATACAACACACACATATACACAAACGTTGCCACAAGTGAGAGGAGGTGATGAGAAATCATAGGTGCGTTATATAACGGCAAAAAAAGCACTGCTTCAACATATTCAAATACTAAAAATAGAAAATACATAGATAAAGTTATCCAAAAAAAAGTAGTTAGCATTTTGTCTGATTTCAAAATATATCTACATATTCCAAAAGAAAGGCCAAGCAGCAGAAGCCCCCCAAATACTATTTCTATGTTACTGTGAAGATATAAAAGATAATCAACCTCTCCAACATCATTTAGAATGCGAGAGATAAATTTAACACAAAGTAGCAGTATAAAAAAAAATATTTGCAATAAAATTATTTTTGTTTTTATGTATCTATTGGCTTTGTTTAGTTTCATATTAGTTTGTTTTTACATGGTTATGGAATCCTAAATCTACGATTTATGTTTATTGCAAAAGGAAAAAATGGGTGATAAACGGGAACAAAAGCTCCATGTCCGAAATGTACGTTCCATCCTCCATGAAACCTAATATCTACTCTCCCATCTTCTGGAACAATAAAAGATGTTTCGCCAAATAATCTAAGTCCTTCTGCAGAGGAGATACTAGCACCTTGTGTTAGCGATAATATATTTGTTTGAACGGCTCTACCATCCACCATTAAAGTTGCTCGAGCACTTGGTATAGCATTTCCACCTGATACGGGAGTATTGAAGGCACTTGCTCTGATTGATAAACTGTTTCCGTGCTGGTATATTCTCACATTCATTTTATAGTTAGCCATTTGGGATCCACTTCTTCGATCCAAAGGCACAAAACCCACTCGATTGAAAGTTCTGTCATGTATTAGGCTTCCGCCACCACCGGAAAACCCACTACCCATATTCCCCCAATTACCTCCCATTCCAAAACCGTCACCCTCAAACCACATCACGTGTTTTATAGGAAAAGCTGTAAATACTCCATCGGGATCGATTCTGCTCCCGGTTGTCCAAAAAATCACTTGAGTAGAATGCCCAACCCTATTTACTTGATGTCGAAAACCTGCATTAGAAAGACTTGCTGTCAATTGTTGTGGACTTCCCCAGTTGCCACCACCTCCCCAACCATTGCCACTTCCTCCCCAATCCCACACTGAATTTACACCTCCCCCTCTAAGAGCGCTTCTATGCGACCATGAGTTCAGTTGCGGAACAGGAAAAGAGAGAAGTTCTCCGAG
>WQWA01000031.1 GCA_009785505.1 Bacteroidales bacterium | reverse complement strand
TAGCCTTCCAAGCTATAGGTGGCCGGTTCGAGCCCGGTCTTCCGCTCTCGCTGCTGTAGCTCAGGGGTAGAGCACTTCCTTGGTAAGGAAGAGGTCGCGAGTTCAATTCTCGCCAGCAGCTCTGCCTTAAAGACGAGTCTTGTGCTTGCCACGGCTGTAAAGGGTAACCGCGAGGCTTACCCCAACAACATAAATAAAGTAAGGGCGACCCTTGCGGTCGCCCAAAAAAAATAATAACCCTAAAAAACAATAAAAAAATGGCAAAAGAAACCTTTAAGCGTGGTAAACCGCACGTAAACGTAGGTACTATCGGTCACGTTGACCATGGTAAAACCACGTTGACTGCCGCTATCACTACAGTTTTGGCAGAAAAGGGATTGTCTGAAGTAAAATCTTTCGATTCTATCGACAATGCTCCTGAAGAAAAAGAGCGTGGTATCACAATTAATACCGCTCACGTTGAGTATGAAACAGAAAATCGTCACTATGCACACGTTGACTGTCCCGGTCACGCTGACTACGTTAAAAACATGGTTACAGGTGCCGCTCAAATGGACGGTGCTATCCTTGTAGTTGCTGCAACTGACGGCCCGATGCCTCAAACTCGCGAGCATATCCTTTTAGCTCGTCAGGTTGGAGTACCGCGTATCGTTGTTTTTATGAACAAAGTTGACTTGGTTGACGACCCTGAGTTGTTAGACCTTGTTGAAATGGAAATCCGCGATCTTTTGTCGTTCTACGGATTTGACGGTGATGCTACGCCTGTTATCCGCGGATCTGCTCTTGGTGGATTGAACCTCGAACCAACATGGACAGAGAAAGTTATGGAATTGATGAATGCTGTTGATACATGGATTGAACTTCCGGTTCGTGATATCGATAAGGATTTCTTGATGCCGGTTGAAGATGTGTTCTCGATTACAGGTCGTGGTACAGTTGCTACAGGTCGTATCGAAACCGGTATCATCAACTCCGGAGATCCGGTTGAAATCATTGGTATGGGCGCAGAAAAATTGAAGTCTGTTGTTACAGGTGTTGAGATGTTCCGCAAAATCCTTGACCGTGGTGAAGCCGGTGACAACGCTGGATTGTTGTTGCGCGGTATCGACAAAAACGAAATCACTCGTGGTATGGTTATCGCGAAGCCGGGTTCGGTTAAACCGCACAAACACTTCAAAGCAGAGGTGTATATCTTGAAAAAAGAAGAAGGTGGACGTCACACGCCGTTCCACAACAAATATCGTCCGCAGTTCTATTTCCGCACAACTGACGTAACAGGAGAGATCTTCCTTCCTGCAGGTGTAGAAATGGTAATGCCGGGAGATAACTTGACTATCGAAGTTCAGTTGATTTCTGAAATCGCAATGAGCAAGCAGCTTCGTTTCGCTATCCGCGAGGGTGGTCGTACGGTAGGTGCCGGTCAGGTAACTGAGATTCTCGACTAATTTCCGTAAGGGCAACCCTTGCGGTTGCCCCGAAAGATAACCGTAAGGGCGATGGTCACTGAGTTTGTCGAAGTGCGGTCGCCCTTATCATAAAGGGACGTAGTTTAAGGGTAGAATCGCGGTCTCCAAAACCGTTGGTGGGGGTTCGAATCCCTCCGTCCCTGCAAAGGAAAAGCCTAATGCTTAAAAAAAATCAAAGCGTTAGGCTTTTTGCTTTGTGTGAATTGTGCCACATTAACAAAATTCCCCAAACCTGTAAAAATTTGCAAGTTTGGGGAATTTTGCGTATCTTTGCGGTGTGATAATTTGAAAAGATGCAAAAAAATACTACCTTGTAGATTTAGGACTCCGAAATGCTTTGCTCGGGAAAGAACTTGCTTCAGACGCAGGACATTTGTTAGAAAATGTGATTTTTCTCGAATTGCAACGCCGAAATTATCAAGTTTGGATTGGTAAAGCCGACAGATTAGAAGTTGATTTTGTGGCGAGGGATAAAGATGGCTACACAAAATATATTCAAGTAGCTCAAACCGTAAAGAATGCGGATACACTTGCTCGTGAACTTGCATCGTTTGGAAAAAATCCGGACCATAACGAAAAACTACTCATTACAATGGATTTCGAAACAGGCTCTCACAATGGTATAAAACAGATAAATGCGATAGATTGGTTACTATACCAAAAATAATTCGTGCCTTTGCAATGTGAAATCATAGATTTGGAAAATTATGCCAATCCTGAAAAAAACGCTGACAATCGTATTTTTGGTATTTGTGAAAACAACGTTTGGCACCACAATGTATTGGACCAGAGAGCAAGCATCAAGAGGGTCTTGAAACGATTTGTTGCAACCGTAATTCGCGGAAAGAGGGGGATTCGAACCCCCGGTACAGTTACCCGTACGACAGTTTAGCAAACTGTTGGTTTCAGCCACTCACCCATCTTTCCGTGCTTTAGCTGAATAAAAAGCGTTGCAAAGATAGCACTTTTTTTTGAATTAACCAAATTTTTTTTGATTCTTCGTTATTCGTTTTCAATTCTCGTTTTTTTTTCGTATCTTTGCAAGTTCTAACCACTACAAAATTTTGTTTGTTTTATGGGTAAAGTTATTTCAATTATTAATCAAAAAGGAGGCGTAGGAAAAACCACAACAGCAATCAACTTGGCTGCAAGCTTAGCCGTATTGGAAAAAAAAGTTTTGCTGATTGATGCCGATCCGCAAGCCAATGCGACATCGGGGTTGGGGTTTGATCCGAATAACGTTACAACAAGCATTTTCGAATGTATGGTAGATCACGTGGATCCGCGTGAGATTGTTCTCAAAACATCTACACCGAATCTAAATCTAATTCCTTCGCACATTGATTTGGTTGGAGCAGAAATTTTGCTGGTGGATAAACCTAACCGCGAGCAAGTCATGCGCTCGGCAGTTAATAAAATTCAAAACGACTACGATTTTGTGATTATCGATTGTTCGCCATCGTTAGGATTGATTACGCTGAATGCGATGACGGCTTCGGACTCGGTTATTATTACCGTGCAATGCGAGTATTTTGCTTTGGAAGGTCTTGGAAAATTGCTTCACACGATAAAATTGGTTCAGGAACGTTTCAACGAAGATCTAGGCATTGAAGGGATTTTGCTAACGATGTATGACGGACGCCTACGCTTAGCCAAGCAAGTGGTTGAGGAAGTTCAAGAGCATTTCAAAGAGTTGGTGTTTAATACGCTGATTTACCGAAATACCAAGTTGGGCGAATCGCCAAGCCACGGCAAGACGATTTTAGACTATGATGCGCAATCGGTAGGAGCTGTAAATTATCTCAACCTAGCACGAGAAATTCTTCAAAACAACGACTTGACAAATATTAAAAACGCAGATAAAATTCTTTCCGAACATGACTAAAAAACCGGCATTAGGCAGAGGTCTGGGCTCCTTGATGGGAGATCTTGAGGCCGGACCGAAAAGACATCGTTCCGAAATTCCCGAAGCATCGGTAGTTGCCGGAATCGCAGAAATATCAATCGCAGAAATCGATCCTAATCCCGAAAATCCACGAAAAGATTTTTCAGATGAGGATATCAACGAATTGGCTGAATCTATCAAAAATATGGACATTATTCAGCCCATTACCGTTAGAAAACATCAAGGCAGATACCAAATTATTTCCGGCGAACGTCGCTTTCGTGCATCTAAAATCGCAGGAAAAAAAACAATTCCGGCTTATATTCGAGTTGCTACCGACATCCAAACGTTGGAGATGGCAGTCACCGAAAATATCCAACGCGAAAATCTAAATCCGATTGAAATCGCCCTCACTTATGAAGCCTTGAGAGAGGCACAAAATCTGACGCAAGAACAACTGAGTAACCGTTTGGGTAAAAGTCGTGCGGCTATCGCCAATCATTTGCGTTTGCTGAAGCTTCCTGCTGAAATTCAAATGGCGCTGAAAAACGAAGAAATTCATATCGGACATGCCAAGCCCTTGATTACTCTGGAAAGCGACGAAGAGCGAATTAAAGTCTTGCATCAAATTTTGAAAGATGAGTTATCGGTTCGTCAAGTGGAAGAACTTTGCAAAAAGACCGATGCTTCCGAGAAATCGACAAAATTGAACAAAACTACAATTTCTGATAAATTGGTGCAAATCCACGATGATTTGTCGCAGAAATTAGAGACACAGGTGAGATATAAAATCTCGAAAACCGGCAAAGGGCAGATTACCATCGAATTTAATTCGGAAGAAGATTTTCATCGCATTATTTCGATGTTAAAATAAGTGCTTTGACACATTCGACTAACATAAAATTGAGCCTTGTCGGAGTTCTGCTTATGCTGAATTTTGTGGGATTTTCGCAAGATACGATTTTTGCAGAACCGCCTCCGGAAACTCAAACGGAATACCAAATTGAAATCCTGCAGGGTCCTCGAATAGTTTCGGAAACACCGCCAATAATTGCAGCAAACGAACCTTTTCGACTACCCGGACACAGAAATCCGAGAGTAGCCGGCTGGCTTTCTGCGGCAATACCGGGTGCCGGACAAATTTATAACGGACAATGGTGGAAAGTGCCGATCATTTATGGAGGTGCGGGTTTTTTGGTTTATCTTCACAATTTTAATCGAACAGAGCGCAATAGATTTCAAAACGAGTATCGCTGGCGGCTGAATAATCCGCAAGAACAATACAATGATCCGGCGTTGGCTCTGTTTAATACAGACCAAATCTTAAGCGCCCGAGATTTTTACAGAAGAAACTTGGAGTTGGTCTATGTTTTTTCCGCATTGCTTTACTTTCTGAATATTGTTGATGCTATTGTTTTTGCACATTTGGCAACATTTGATGTGAGTGATAATTTAACCATGCGTGTAGAGCCTTTTGCTTTGCCGGACATGTCGCTGCATGCTCTCAATAATCAACGAGTCCCGATGCAAGGGGGATTGCGATTAACATTTAGATTAAAATGACATGAAAATCGCACTACTCGGATACGGAAAAATGGGCAAAATAATCGAAAAGACTGCCTCGCAAAACGACCATGAAATTGTTGCAAAGATCGACCATGAAGATGATTGGAAAGTCTTGGAAAGCCAGGTGAAGCAAGCCGATGTTGCCATTGAATTTTCAACGCCGCAGACTGCAGTGAAAAACATAATTCGATGTTTCGAATTTAATATTCCTATTGTGGTTGGAACAACCGGTTGGGATGAACAAAAAAACGAGATTTTATCATACGCCGAACAACATCAAAAAACGTTGTTTTATGCGTCAAATTTCAGTATCGGCGTGAATTTATTTTTTGAGCTGAACAAGCAACTCGCCCAAATGATGAAAAATTATACCGATTACAAAGTCGGTATGGAAGAAATTCATCACTTGCAAAAGCTTGATAAGCCAAGTGGTACAGCGATTTCGTTAGCAAAAAATCTACCGTTGGAAATTTCAGAGATAAAATCTTTTCGCGAGAAAGATGTTTTTGGTATCCACACTGTTTCTTACGAATCCAACGACGATATTATCGAAATTAAACATGAGGCTAAAGGTCGCGAAGGCTTTGCAAAAGGTGCGGTTTTTGCGGCAGAATGGCTGATCGGTAAAACGGGAATTTTCACAATGTCAGATATACTAAAACCATAAATATGCTAACATTCTTAATCACACTAATCATTGTCGCTCCAATTATCGCCAGTTTTTGCGTTATTTTCAAACAACAAGGCAGACATTGGTGGGAAGCCATCATTTCGCCATGGAATTTATGGATATTGATTAAAATCACGAACAAATCTTGGTGGTGGATTTTGTTGCTTTTTATCCCGTTTATCAATTTCTTTGTATTGATGCTGCTTTTTATCGAGGTTTCGGTAGGTTTCAAACGCAATGCGGTGTGGGAGTATTTTGCAGCAGCTGTGCTGCCGTTTCTGTATTTTCCGTATTTGGTTTTTGTTAAAAAGGAAGTTTTTGTTCAACCGAAAGGATTACCGGTATACAAAAGAGGTGTCGTACGCGAATGGTTTGATATCATTATTTTTGCTGTTGTTGCGGCAACGATTGTTCGAATGTTCTTCTTTGAAAATTATATGATACCAACCTCTTCAATGGAAAAATCGATGTTGGTCGGCGACTATTTATTTGTCAGCAAGTTGGCTTATGGTGCTAGAATACCGATAACACCGCTTTCATTTCCGCTTGTTCATCACACGTTGCCGTTGATTGGCACAAGGTCTTATATTGATGCTGTTCAATTGAATTATCGTCGATTTTTTCAGCGTAGAACCGTGCAGCGTGGCGATGTTGTGGTTTTCAATTTTCCGGTTGGAGATACGGTTTCGACTGCGTATCAAAGTGCAAGAGACTATTATGCTCTTGTTCGAGAGTATGGTAGAGAGCGGGTTTGGAGCGATAGAGCGAGATTTGGCGACATCATTGTTCGACCGGTTGATAAACGTGAGAATTTTGTAAAACGTGCTGTTGCCATTGCCGGAGATACGTTGCAAATTATCAATGGACAAATTTTTATCAATGGAGAATTGCAAAAATGCCCGAAACACATTCAATTCAACTATCAAATTTTACCTACTGCACTTGTAGTTCCAAGATCAAGATGGCGTGAAATAGGGGTTTCGAACGAAGATATTGAAATACTGTTCGCTTTTGGACAAATCCCTTTGACGGGCGAAATGCGCAAAAGGGTAGAATTGCTTCCGGGTGTTGAAGAGGTTAGATTGTTGATTTCTCCGGAAGGCATATTTGATTCGCGAGTTTTTCCGCATGATGCGCGATTTCCTTGGAATGTCGACAATTTAGGACCTATTTTCATTCCTCAAAGAGGCCGCACTATTGAAATTACACTTGATAATCTGCCGCTTTATTACCGCATTATCACAACTTACGAAGGCAATACTTTGGAGGTTAGGGGAGAGCAGATTTTTATCAATGGCGGGTTGGCAAATACCTACACGTTTCAGATGGATTATTTTTGGATGGTGGGCGATAATCGCCACAATTCTGCCGATTCGCGGATGTGGGGATTTGTTCCGGAAGATCACATTGTCGGACAACCTCGATTTACGTGGCTTTCGTTAGACAGAGATCGCTCATTTCCACGAAATATCCGCTGGCATCGCATGTTTCGGGCGGTGAGGTAATCAATCATCTTCTCTTCGGCGGTTAAACAACGATCGAAACGAACCGAATTCACGGCGGTATGCAACGCCGACACCCTGCGAATAACCCATTTGAGCTCTTCGTGCAAAATCTCGCTCGTTCGGACGATTAAAACCCCTAAGACTCAGCCTGTCCGTAAGGCGATATTCAACATTGAGCTCCATAATCGTTTGTGACGAATGTTCTGTTAAATGATGGGCCAAACCGCCTTGCCCGACATGCCCTTCAATGAGCAATCGGTTATCAAGAAACTGTGCACCCATAGAAACTTGCCACTGCTCTGTACTGTGAATATCTTCAGGCCTGTAGCTGGCACTAAGATTGATATTATTTCCAAAGTTCAACATGTTGTTTGCTTGATTGAGCAAAGCATTCCAGACCATTGCTTCGCCACTGATATTTTCAGCAGATGCGAGATTGTCGCCGGGAGTTGTAAATCCTCCGAAAAGCAAGAGAAAAAAAGTTTGCCTCATCATTTCGTTTTCGTCGTCTCTGTTTATTGCGGTAAAAAATTCCGTACGCGTATTTTCGTCAACTGCCGGCAATCGAAAATCAAATCGTATGTCGGGTTGCGACATACGCCCTACAAGGCTGATTACACTTTGAACACCTACTCTTCGCATCGTGTTACCACTCGTTGAAAGTTGATTTGCAAAAACAGGCGCCAAACTCGCACGAGTCGAATAAATTGCAGAAACATCCAAAATCATATTGCCGGGATCGCCTGTCCATTGAAGAGTTCCGCCTCGTTCGATATAAAAACGTCGAGTAATCAATCGTCCCAATCCTAACGCTGGGTCTTCAAACATAAAATCGTAAAAACCGTCTTGCAAAACATAATCGCCAAACAATGTGAATTCTTGCGTTCTTGAGTCAAAATTCATTCGCAAATTACCGCTTCCTTGTGCATGAATCAAGCCGGAAATAGGTGGGGCCTCCATATCGAAAAAGACCGATGCATCAGGCGTAACGTCAATATTCAATCTGACCATAATATTTGTTGGAACATCCAAATCTGCTGTTGTCCTGTTTGTAATCGGAAGAAAATCTTCCTCATCAACATTTTTCTTCGGAACAACAAAATGAATAAACTGATTGGCTTCGGAAATATTAACCCTCGAACTGTAATTGATTTGCAATTCCGTACCTCTTTCCGTTCGTCCTTGAACATCAATAAGAATATTCTCAACAGGTCCGCTAAGATTCACATGTCCGGTAAGAAAAACTCGTCCGAAAAAATCTTCATTATCCGAACGCGTGGTATTTAGGGCTAAAAAATTATTGGTTTCGATGTTTATATCTAATCGAAAATTGTCAAATCTATTGTGATACAATCCACCTGATAATGTGGCTTGCGTTTGATTGGTGATATCTTCCAAGCTCGTATTAACAAAGAGGATGCTATCCAAACTGAATACAATTTTTTCGGGTCTTATGGCATAATATGTGTTCAGAAAATCTATTTTCATGACCGCATCGTCAAGTGTCAAATCCCCATAAAAATTAGGACTTTTCAACAATCCGTCAAGCGTTAATTCTCCACTAAACTTTCCGGTTAGCGATGATGAGAATGTTTCTACATAATTTTTCAAAAGTGACAAATCCATGTCCGAAGCAAATATACTTAGGTCAAGCCTTCGCTCTTCGCCGACCGAATAAAAATCACCATTTGCCGAAAGATAAACATTCTCATCATCTTGAACACTAAGATTGATGAAACTTCTAGCAGCTCCTTCTTCTGCAATCATTCGTAAGAATGCTGTTCCGTAGTTAAATCCGTTTATTGAGAAATCTTCAATTTTCAAATCCGTATTGAGACGCAAGGTCGTGTAAAAATCAAAAATGCTGATACCGCCCGAGATTGCGCCGTCGAAATCCAAGCCTATTCGCTCAATCATAGGAGCCCAAGGGCTTAGCTGGTAACGCTCAAAACGGAGTTCTAACACACTGTTAGGTTCTCTCGACAAGTCACCGTTCAGACTCAAATATTCCAAAGTATCACTCTGATTGTAAAAACGTATATTTTCGAAACGAACCCCCACCGAATCAATAAAAATTGAATTATCCGGATCAAATTGCCAAGCCTGTCCACCCAAAAGTAGTTCGGAACTTTGAATGTTGAATGATATGCTATTATTTTCCAAAGCAGCCATGCGCCCACCCAAATTCCCATTGATTTGCCCATCTCCATTGGAACTTCCTATCCAACCCAATTCCCACGAGATAAAATCATTTTCAAATCCGGCAACGAGGGAAAAATCGTCAAAATAACGACTATTGTTAATGTGTAAATTTCTAGCATCGACATTAACTTGGAAAACGCTATCGCGAACCTGTCCTCTAATATCCAAAAGGGAGGCATAGAAGCCGTAAATAGTTGCGTGGTTTGCCCTAACAATCAAGGATAGCGGTTGGTGCTCTCCGTCGTACTTAAGTCGCAAATTCGCACCTCGAGGCAAATCTATTTCCGGCAGAAAGTACGACAAAAATCCGCCTGTTTTATGAATGTTAAGTGTCAAATCCAAAGTTTGTGCTACGGCATGCACTCCATTTTCGACAGTATGGCGTACGAGAATTTCTCGAGATGTAAGCAATTCAACATCTTCAACAGCCAAGCGGAGTGCTGATAAATAATTTCTTTGAATATTGTTCCAAATTGCATCAAGGTTGGAAAGTTTGTGATTTCCGAAAACATCCAAACTGAAATAGTCACAGTTTACCTTTGTCGAAATGCCTTGTGGTAAGACTTGTTGAGAAATAGAGAGATTATTCGTGCGAAATACCGTATCGTTGACTGCCAAACTCAAATCGGAAAAATTAAAATTTCCAATCAAAGAATCAATGTTGAGACTGTACAGTTTTCCGGAAAAATCAAAACTCAACAATGCAGGAGTGGTATCATTTAAAAATACAAATTCTGCTAAATCAACATCATTAAAAGATCCGCTTATTTCCAAATATGGATTTTCGGGGTCAAGCGACAGCTCACCTGAAAATCCGGCAGTTCCGTGATCGTCAGTTATAGAAACTACCGTAGCAATATGGTATCGAATCCAATCCCCTTTTATCGATATTGTATTGATTTGCCGGTTTTGATATTCGATGTTTTCTAAAACTAGGTTCGTTGAAAAATCAATTCCGTTTTCTACTGAAAATTTTCCATCGAACGAACCGTTCAAATCCAAATTATTGCCGAAGGCATCGTTGTTCAATAATACACCTAAAGCCAAGTTTGCATCTTCAATCTGTCCGGAAAAATCAAAATTTTCTTTGAGTGTGTCGTGAAAAAATCTGAAACTCGTTTGGATATGTCCTGCTTCAGTAGTTAGGTCGATAGTTGCTCTCAAATCCGATGGAAACCCTGTAATTTGCCCCGATAAGGAAGATAGTCCGAGATTATGAAGTTCGTCGGGAACTATAATTTTTCCGAAATTTGGAAGTAAGAATCCGTCAACATCTTCCGGAGAAGTTGTGAGATTTTGAATTGAAAAATCCAAAAATGTATCATCGAAATCCGGCAACCCTTCCATCAAAATATCTCCGTAAAATTTGGTGTTTCTCCCATACGAGACCGTAAAATTATGGGCTCGAAAATTATCGACAGTTCCTAAAATACGTCCTGAAATGTGAAACTGATTTTGTTTGCCTTGGAGTCCCGGCGCAAAATGAATCAAGTCTTTAAAATCCAAATACGAATTTCTGATATTCACGTATATCCGAACATTTGAAAGAAAATCCTGATAATCATCCCACGATTCTGTTGTGAATCTTATGTCAAGATCTAAATCGCTGTTCGATGTAGTGATGTCTGTATTGCGAGCAATGATTCCTCTTGGCGACACATTTGCTCGTGAGGAAAATCGCCAAATTTCAAAACCGCTTTGCTCTTTAAGCGAGAGATTCTCGATGGTAGCTAAAATATTGTCACCCTGAATATGCAAATTTCTTGCAGTGAGGTTAATATTGCTCAAAGACAGATTTTTAAAATCGATGAATTGGAATGTGTCGCCCTGCGAATACACTTCATCCACAAACGAAAATTCCATGTTTCTCAGAAAAACCGCCGACGTTCTGAATGCAAAGTCCGATGTGGTCGTGTCTTCTTCCGAAGCACCCAGCGCATCAAGTATGAGTTGTAGATTACTGACGCTGTCTTGCTCGTAACGATGAAGTCGGAAAACAACGTCATAAATATAGGTTGCTCCCAAATTTAGATGCTGTGCGGAAAAATCGCGAAGAGAAGTTTGCACACTTCCGGCATCAAACAATAGATTTTGATGATGATCATAAATTATGATTCCGGAAACTTTTACTTGCCTCGAAAAAAAATCTATATTTACCCGTTGAACTCGTGCGGAAATCCCAAGTTTTTCGGACTGTTGAGCGAGAAATCGATTGACGACTTGAGTTTGCAAAAGCGGAGAACTTATCGCAAATAGCAGTAAAATAAATACTCCCAGCAGACCCAAGCCGATTCTACCGAGAATTTTCACTGTTTTTTTTGCAATTTTGTTCATAACAAGCCGTAATTTCGCAATGTAAAATTACGACTTTTTTTTGAATTTAGCAAGTTTCTTGAGCAAAAATAATTCGATGAATAAAGGATTTCACGGATGTTTGGTTATGAAGCAAGCGATGCATTTGGTGCATGATCGGATATTTTGCGTGCTCATTTTCGGGAATGTGCTGCATGATTTTTTCCAAAGCACGAACACCTTCAAGTGTGACATTGTTGGTCATTGAAGAATCGAAAAACCCTTTGCCGATAAGCAATCCAAGCGTTCGGTTTCGACTCAGATCGTTCAATGCTGTTAGGCTTAAATCGCCGATGCCGCAGTATTTGAATAAGGTTTCCGGATTCACATCGAAATGTTTCATCAGCACTCGAATTTCGTTCAAAACCTTTGTAAATACCAAGAATCTGACGTTTGGCGAGTTGTAGTAAGCGTCTACAATTCCCATGACAATGGCATACACATTTTTGAATAAACTCAAGTATTCTACGCTGTCAATGTCGTCGAAATATTCCGTTACAATCAGATCGTCGCACAACGCAGAACGAATAAGTTCGTAAGTATGTTTAGACTTGCAAGCCAATGTGAATGCCGTTGGAATTTCAAAAATCATTTCGTGTGCAAACGATGCTCCTTTCATAGCGCAAACACAACAATCGGGCAATTTTTCGGAAATGTAAGTGCTAATCAAAGTATCATCGTGAGCGAAACCTTTTGCCCCGATAATCAAAATTGTTCCGGCATTGAATTTATATTTGCCAAAAAAATCTGCGATTGCCGATGAGGGAATTGCAATAAAAACTAATTCAGCATTTGCAATATCCGCAAAATCGCCTGTTGCTTTGATGTGTTTTGGCAAGGTTTTATTGGGGAAATATTTGCTGTTTTTTCGATTTTTATTGATGTCGTCAACAACATCCGGCTCAATCGTGTAAATTATCACATCCGATTCAGGGTTGATAGCGTTGGCGAGGGCTGTACCAAACGTTCCGGCACCGAGGATGGCTGTTTTCATAGGCAAAAATATTTTATTTTGCACGTTTATACTTTCGGAAACGGAGTTGAATTACGCCAAAAAATGCTTCTTTGAAGATTTTTTTGCTCATTTTCGAATGTCCGTGCTCTCGATCGGTAAAAACAATCGGCACTTCAACAACTTTGAAGCCAAGTTTGTATGCCGTAAATTTCATTTCGATTTGGAACGCATAACCGACAAACTTAACTTTGTCCAAATCGATAGCTTCAAGCACTTTTCGCGTGTAGCACATGAAGCCGGCGGTTGCATCGCCAATTTTCATGCGTGTAATCATGCGCACATAAGCCGAAGCGTAGTATGACATGAGGATACGTCCCATAGGCCAGTTTACCACGTTTACCACACCATTGACATAACGCGAACCAATAGCAACATCGGCACCATTGTTGTGGCAGGCGGTGTACAGGCGTTCCAAATCGTTTGGATTGTGCGAAAAATCCGCATCCATCTCAAAAATATAGTCGTAACTGCGTTGCAACGCCCACTTAAAACCGTGAATATATGCAGTTCCGAGACCTAACTTTCCTTTACGTTCTTCGATAAACAAACGTTCCGGAAATTCAGTCATTAGGCGTTTGACAATATCTGCCGTTCCATCGGGCGAATTGTCTTCCACAATGAGAATATGAAACTCTTTCGGCAAAGAAAATACTTTGCGGATAATGGCTTCGACATTTTCTTTTTCGTTATAGGTTGGGATGATGATTAGGCTGTCGGACATGATATTCAATTTTTTTTCTACAAAGATACGTTTTTTTTTTGAACCGTTAGGGGCGGGCGGGACATACTTCGCCTTTACTACCGTTTCCCCTTCGCCATCATCGCATTCATCATTGCCATACCTTTTCCGCCTGACATGGATTTCATCATTTTTTGCATGTCGCCGACTTGCTTGATGAGCTTGTTGACTTCCGCAATGTCTGTACCGCTTCCATCGGCGAGGCGTTTACGGCGCTGTCCGTTCAAAAGGCTTGGATTTTCACGCTCTTTCGGCGTCATGGATTGAATAATGGCTTCGATATTTTTAAAGGCATCATCACCGATTTCAACATCTTTCATAGCTTTGCCCATACCAGGAATCATACCCATCAAATCTTTCACATTACCCATTTTTTTGATTTGCTGAATTTGCTTGTAAAAATCATTAAAATCAAACGTATTTTGGTGTATTTTCTTTGCCAGACGTTGAGCTTCTTTTTCGTCGAACTGCTCTTGTGCTTTTTCCACAAGCGAAACGATGTCGCCCATTCCCAGGATTCTGTCTGCCATTCGTTCGGGATGGAATACATCCAAGGCCTCCATTTTTTCGCCAATCCCGACAAATTTTATTGGAACACTTACTACCGAACGAATGGTTAGAGCCGCACCGCCACGCGTATCGCCATCTAACTTGGTCAAAATTACACCTTCATAATTTAGTCTGTCGTGAAATGCTTTTGCCGTATTTACAGCGTCTTGTCCTGTCATGGAATCGACGACAAATAAGGTTTCCTGCGGATTTATGGCTTTTTTGATGGCAGAAATTTCGTCCATCATTGCATCGTCAATTGCCAAACGCCCGGCCGTATCGACAATAACCGTTTGAATATTTTTTTCTTTGGCGTAAGCGATTGCTTTTTTTGCAATTTTTACCGGATCTTTTTCATTTTCGTCTGAAAAAACTTCTACACCGATCTGTTCGCCAAGCACGTGCAACTGATTAATCGCCGCCGGACGATACACATCGCAAGCAACCATCAACACCGTGCGGCCTTTTTTGGATTTAATGAAACTCGCTAATTTTGCCGTATGCGTAGTTTTTCCGGAACCTTGTAGACCCGACATCAAAATAATCGACGGACTGCCCTTAAGATTTATTTCAACCGCCTTGTTGCCCATCAATTCCGCCAATTCGTCATGAACGATTTTGATCATCAACTGACTTGGCGAAACAGCTGTAAGTACGTTCTGTCCAAGTGCTTTTTGCTTAACGTCTTCGGTAAACTGTTTGGCGATTTTGTAACTCACGTCAGCGTCTAACAGCGCTTTGCGGACTTCTTTCAACGTCTCGGCAACATTGATTTCGGTAATCTTCCCCTCGCCTTTGAGCACTTTAAACGCTCTATCTAATCTATCGGATAAATTTTGAAACATAAGTGTATCAATTTTTGTTTGCAAAGATACGAAAAAAGTTGTATCTTTGCAAAAAAATTTGAAAATCCCATGTTCACCACTCTTGCCATATTGTTTGTGACCATTGCGCTTTTTATAAGCGGAAGGCTCCGCTCGGACTTAGTGGCTTTGTTGATGCTCATTTCTTTGGTGCTGTTCGGAATACTAACGCCTGCCGAGGCTCTTTCCGGTTTTTCAAATCCCATTGTGATTATGATGGTTGGGTTATTTATGGTTGGTGGCGGTATTTTTAGAACAGGTTTGGCTAATGTGGTCAGTAGAAAAATCCTAAATATGGCGGGGACCAATGAAACAAAATTATTTATTTTGATTATGGTGCTTACGGGCGTTATTGGAGGATTTGTGAGTAATACCGGCACAGTAGCTATGATGATGCCGATTGTGATAAGTTTAGCCGTTGCAGCAAAGCTAAGTCCAAGTCGTTTTCTGATGCCTTTGGCTTTTGCAAGTACTTTGGGAGCGATGCTCACCTTGATTGGAACCCCCGCAAATTTGGTCATTGACGGAGCATTGCGGGATGCCGGTTTTGAAGGACTTCGATTTTTTTCATTTTTACCAATCGGTTTAATTACGATGACGCTCGGCATAGTCATACTTCTTCCGCTCAGCAAGCTATTTCTCAACAAAACCGAAAATGAGAACGATGTTCAAAAAACAAAATCTCTCAAAGATTTAGCAAACGAATACCAATTGTATCAAAATTTAGTCCGCATACGGGCAATTCGAAATTCTACGCTGATTGGTCAAATGATGCGAGACTTGGAGCTTCCTAAAAGATACAATTTGAATGTTTTGGAGTTGCGTCGTCGCTCTGCCGGCCTAAATCCGCTTTTGCGAACAACTGAACAAAAACAAGTTGGTCCCGACACAATTATTTTGGAAAACGATGTGCTTTATCTTTCCGGTTCTTTCGAACAAATACGACAATTCATAACCGAAACCAAATCATGCCTGTTGGACGAAACAAAAGACGAAACTGCTCCGACGTTTGGCGGTAAAAATCGTTTTGACGAAATCGGCATTGTCGAACTCGTTGTGCTTTTCGATTCGCAGTTAATCGGACAACCCGTGAAAGCATGCGGTTTTCGTGAAAATCGAAAAGTGAATATTTTAGGTATCCACCGTAAAAAAGACTATATTCTTCAAGATGTAGGAAATGAAAAAATACAAGCCGGAGACATACTTTTGGCTCAAGGCAAATGGAGTGATATTGCGAACTTAAAGAATAAAACGTCTGAGTGGGTTGTTATAGGCGAGCCGCAAGTTGAGGCCTCGAAAGTTACATTTGATGAGAAAGCTCCGATCGCCGCAACTATTATGCTTGGAATGATTGCATTGCTCATATTCGATGTAGTTCCTGCCGTTATTGCTGTGCTTTTAGCAGCAATGGGAATGATCCTTACAAAATGTTTTCGCAATGTTGAGGAAGCCTATAAAACCATTAATTGGGAGGTCGTTGTGCTGATTGGTGCTATGCTGCCGATGTCGATAGCATTTGGGAAAACAGGGATTACTGAAGTTATTGCCGAGACACTGGTCGGTAACTTAGGAAGCTATGGTCCGTTAGCTTTAATGGCGGGTATTTATTTAGCCACTTCGATACTCACAATGTTTATCAGCAACACCGCAACAGCCGTGCTTTTCGCTCCGATAGCCATGCGTTCGGCAATAGAAATGGGTGTGAGTCCGTATCCGTTTTTGTTTGCGGTCTGCGTTGCGGCAAGTATGTGCTTCGCAAGTCCGTTTTCCACACCGCCTAATGCTTTGGTGATGTCGGCAGGACGTTATTCGTTTATGGATTATATCAAGGTGGGCTTGCCGATGCAACTTATTTTTGCGGTTGTGATGATACTTGTATTGCCGTTGTTGTGGCCGTTTTAATTGAAAAATATGGCCCTACAAAAGCACAATAATTTCGTTGAAAATTCTGAGATTCCGAAAACCATAAATCTCAAAAAAATCATCGCATCAAAAAGCCCGAGATTAGCGAAATTTTTACCAAAATTCGTGTATAATTGGTTAGACAGATTGTTGCATGTTGATGAAGTAAACGAATTTTTGTATGTCAATCGTGATTACCACGGCGTTGATTTTGCGACACAAGTCGTAAAACGGTTTAATCCGGAATTAGCTGTATCAGGCACGGAACATATCACTTCCGATGGACGATTTCTCGTTGCGTCAAATCACCCGCTTGGTGGATTGGATGGCGTTGCGTTGATTAGTACTGTCGGGCAGATTCGTCCGGATGTATTGTTTCCGGTCAATGATATTTTGACGTTGTTGGTTAATTTGCAACCGGTGTTTGTCGGTATCAATAAATACGGTGGAAATTTATCAAACGTTCAAAATTTAACCGATGCTTTTGCAGGCGATCGTTTGATTTTATTTTTTCCGGCGGGACTATGCTCTCGCCGACAAAAAAATAGAGAAATCTGCGATTTGGATTGGAAAAGTACAGTCATCACACAAGCCCGAAAAAATCAACGCGACATCATTCCAACCTATATCGAAGCCCGCAACTCCAACCGTTTTTACAATTGGGCCTATTGGCGAAAAAAAATAGGTATAAAAGCCAATATCGAGCAGTTATTTTTGGTCGATGAAATGTTTAATTTCGATGGAAAACCGATTCATATAACCTTCGGAAAACCGATTCCCTACAGCACATTCGACAAACGTTTCAACGATCGAACGTGGGCAGAGCTTTTGAAACAGCACGTTTATCATCTGAAATCAGACTCCAAAAAAACATTTGAATATCTGTAAGGACGAGGCGCCTCGCTCCTACATTTAATTTAACCTTCAACAACCGCCAATCCGCCTTCACTGGTTTCTTTGTAAAGACTTGGCATATCGTGACCGGTTTTTTTCATAACCATCACAACTTTGTCGAAACTCACCAGGTGTCGCCCATCCGACATCAAGGCGTATATATTACAGCCGAATGCACGTGTTGCTGCGAACGCAGAACGTTCGATACATGGAACCTGTACCAATCCCAACATCGGATCGCAGGTTAACCCCAAGTTGTGTTCCAGCCCCATTTCTGCTGCATATTCGATTTGAAAAACACTTCCTCCAAAAATCTGATTTGCCGCTCCGGCTGCCATTGCACAGGCTACGCCGATTTCACCCTGACAACCCACTTCGGCACCGGAAATAGACGCATTTTCTTTAACTAAATTTCCAATTAACCCGGCTGTTGCCAATGCCTTTAAGATGCTTTTCTCGGTAATTCCGTGTGCTTTATGCGTGTGATAAAGTACGGCAGGTAAAACACCGGCAGAACCACAAGTGGGTGCCGTTACTACCTTTCCGCAAGATGCATTTTCCTCAGCGGTTGCCAAAGCATAAGCAAAAGTCAAGGCACGTCCTCGAAGCGAATCTTTGTATGCAAGTGCTTTGCTGTGATAGGATGCGGCTTTCCGCGGCAATTTCAAGCCGCCCGGCAGTACACCGTCTTTTTCCAAACCTTCTTCTATCGTTTCTCTCATCACTTTCCAAACCTCTCTCAAATAATCCCAAAAATCGGGCTGTTCGTGCATTTCTACATACTCCCAGAAGGCGTGATTGGTCTCGTTGCACCAATCCAAAATATCTTTCATTTTCGTATGTGGATAAATATGCGTTTTTTGGGAAGATTCGGTGCTGTCGTCCACGATTTCTCCACCACCGATACTGTAGGCCATCCATGCTCCCAAAATCAAACCGTCATTGTTCAATGCTTCGAAAAGCATGGCATTTGGGTGGCGTTCTTTGAACTCCGGATCCCATAAAATTTCGGTTCGATCCTGACCTAAAATACCGTAAATTGCAATATCGGTTAAGTGCCCCTTCCCGGTCAGACAAAGGCTTCCGAAGAGTGTGACGCGAAATCTTGCCGCTTCAGGATATTTGGCTTTGAAGTGTGTCGCTGCACGCGAAGGCCCCATAGTATGGCTGCTGGAAGGACCGTTTCCGATTTTATACAATTTTGTAATGCTTTCCATTTGATTTTTTTTTGTATCTTTGTAGGTTGTAAAATTTATGTGCAAAAATACAAAAAAAATGGCAGATTTGCAAGTTTTTACCGATGAATATTTTATGAGTGAAGCCCTGAAAGAGGCTCAAAAGGCTGTTATTTCGGACGAAGTGCCTGTTGGGGCAATCGTGGTTTGTAAAAATAAAATTATTGCGAGGGCACATAATTTGACCGAATGTTTGAACGATGTTACCGCTCATGCGGAAATGCAGGCATTTACAATGGCTGCGGACTATATTGGTGGAAAATATTTGGACGAATGTACGCTGTATGTTACTTTAGAACCTTGTGTCATGTGTGCCGGTGCTGCATTTTGGACACAGTTGGGAAAGTTAGTTTATGGTGCTTCGGATTCCAAACGTGGATATACGCGTGTAAATCCTTCGGTTCTGCACCCGAAAACGGCTGTAGTTTCGGGCATTTTAGGTGAGCCTTGCGGAAAAATTGTTTCGGAATTTTTTAAGAATAAACGATGATAACATGGAACGCCTAACCTACTTTGTTGACGTCTTACTCCCGCTTCCGTTGCAAAACACGTTTACATATCGTGTGCCGCAAGAATTGGAAAGCGAGATTGCCGTAGGCAAGCGTATGGTGGTTCCGTTTGCAAATCATAAAAAATATGCCGGGCTGATTGTGCGAATTCATCACGAAGCACCAACGGCTTACATCACGAAATATGCTCAATCGGTTTTGGACGAAAGGCCGATTGTCAACAGCGTTCAACTTGAGTTCTGGCAGTGGATTTCATCGTATTACATGTGTGCGCAAGGCGACGTAATGGCTGCCGCTTTGCCGTCTGCGTTCAAGCTCAGCAATGAAAGTAAAATTGTGCTAAATCCCGATTTCGACGGCGATGTTTCGACACTTTCCGAACGCGAATTTCGGGTAGCGGAGGCTCTGCATCACAAGCCTGAGCTGACGATTGACGAAATTTCAAAAATCACAGGGTTGGCCAAAACCATCCATTTGATCAAAAACTTACGTGATAAAAATATTGTCATGATCAAAGATGAAGTTTTGGAAAAAATAAAGCCGAAAATAGAGATTTATCTAAAACTCCATGCCGACTACGATAGCGATGAGAGTTTACAGGATTTGTTTAACAAATTGGAAAAAAAAGCGGTTAGACAATTGGAAGCTTTGATGATGTTTATTCACTTGACGAGTGGTCAAACGACCAGAGAGATTAAGCGTTCGGAACTTTCAGATGCTTTGCAAAATGTAGCAGCGGCTATTCAAGCGTTAGTTAAAAAGCAGGTTTTCGAATTAGTCGAAAAAATAGAAACACGCCTGGAAACATCAGATTCTACGCACGAAATCGACCATATCAGATTTTCCGACGAACAACAAACCGCTTTTGACGAAATTCAAAATCATTTTGAAGAAAAGAATGTTGTACTTTTGCACGGTGTAACCGGCAGCGGCAAAACAGAAATTTACATTAAACTTATAGAACAAGCTGTAAATAGGGGAGAGCAGGTTTTGTATTTGCTTCCCGAGATTGCTTTAACTTCACAAATTATTCATCGTTTGCGAAAATATTTTGGCGAAAAAGTGGGGATTTACCATTCCAGATTCAACGAGCAAGAGCGTGTCGAAGTTTGGCAGCGTGTGATGGATAAAGGCGAAAAACAGTTTCAAATTGTTTTGGGTGCACGTTCGGCGGTATTTTTGCCGTTTGATAACTTGGGATTGATTATTGTCGATGAAGAACACGAAACTTCGTTCAAACAATATGATCCTGCACCGCGCTACAACGCTCGCGATTCTGCGATTTTTTTGGCAAATTTACATTCTGCAAAAACAATTTTGGGCTCGGCAACACCTTCGATTGAAACGTATTTCAATGCACAAACGGGAAAATATGGTTTGGTCGAACTTCTAAAACGCTACGGAAATGTGAATATGCCAAACATTCGCATCGCAGACCTCAAACAAGAAACTCGCGAAAAAACCATGCACGGTCATTTTTCTTCAATGTTGATGGATGAAATGACGAAAGCTTTGGAGAAAAAAGAACAGATTATTTTGTTTCAAAATCGGCGTGGCTTCTCGCTTCGCTTGGAATGTGATGTGTGTAGTTTTATGCCGGAATGTGAGAATTGTGATGTAACGTTGACGTATCACAAGCACAGCAATCAACTGAAATGCCACTATTGCGGTTTGGCAATTCCTGTGCCTGAAAAATGCCCAAAATGCGGACATTCGCACCTAACTATGAAAGGTTTCGGCACCGAAAAAGTGGAGGACGACTTGGCTGTTTTTTTTCCGGATGCTAAAATTCGTCGAATGGATTTGGATACCACACGCTCTAAAAACGCCTATCGACAAATCATTCAGGATTTCGAGGATAGAAAAATTGATATTTTGGTCGGTACGCAAATGGTGACAAAAGGGCTGGATTTCGACAATGTGAGTGTAGTTGGAATTTTGAGTGCCGATAATTTAATTTCGTTTCCGGATTTTCGGGCTTATGAACGCAGTTTTCAACTGATGGCACAAGTGAGCGGTCGTGCAGGACGCCGCAACACGCAAGGCACGGTAGTTATTCAGACCTACAATAAAAATTATCCGGTTCTGCAGCAGATTATCGACAATAATTATTTCGAAATGTACCTTTCGCAACTTCGCGACAGGCATCAATTCCACTATCCGCCGTATTATCGACTCATTCGAATTGCAGTCAAACACAAAGATTTTAATGTTTTGGAAAAAGGTGTTGCAACTCTTTCGCATCAACTGAAAAATGCGTTTGGAAATCAAGTTTTGGGTCCGAATTTCCCACTTGTATCGCGGATTAACACATACTATATCAAAGAATTTTTGCTGAAATTCGATCGTCAAAAAAACATCACTACGTTGAAAAATCAATTAACAGAGATTCTGCAAAATTTCTCAAGAACTGCTCCACACAAAAGTCTTCGGATTGTTGCCGATGTGGACCCGCAGTAAACTTTTCATCTTTGTGATTTTCCTTGATTAATAGTTTGTTTGTGAGAATTTTGTGTTTTTGTCGAAAATAATTTTTGATATTTTCTTGTTTTTCTTTTTTTTTTTTCGTATCTTTGCAATCCTTAAATCTCAAAATCTGTGTTTAATACACTTAAATATTCTGCTAAATATACTGCGTTTTTGAACGCTTATTTTCTCGTATTGAGCCTCTGTAATGGCTTGAAGTATAGGGTATTTACCCCCCCCCCCCCCCCCCCCCCCCCTCTTCCTTCTTTTCTTTTTTTTTTTTTTTTTTTTTTTTGTTTCTTTTTGTTTTTTTTTTTTTTTTTTTTTTTTTTTTTTTTTTTTTTGGGGTGG
>WQWA01000030.1 GCA_009785505.1 Bacteroidales bacterium | reverse complement strand
CCACTGAAATTACTGCACAGATTGAAGCATTGCAGGGTAGATAAGTATATCATTGATTTATCAGGAGGCGAAACAATCATGTTTCGCCTTTTTCTTACAAAGTCATATTTAACATAATATAAAATGTAACGCAAAAGCCATCAAAAAAAACTATATGTTTTTTTTTATTTGTATTGATTTTTAAGAACTTAAATAAACCTCTCTCGGTTTGACACTGCAAAGATACAACAAATATTTGTAACTACCAAATATTTTTTGAATTATTTTTATGATTTGTTTGATTGAAAACGATGAAACCATTGATTTTATTGATATTTCAGAGTGTTAATCCTCGCAAGCGCAGTTTTTGTGCGGGTTTCCGTGCTGCAAAAAATCTTTTTCACAAAAAAACCGGATATCGCTCTTTTTAGTTGCCTGTACGCGTTCTATTATATTCTTAAATTCCGCATACCACTCACGTGTTGGCTTGTACTTGTGTATAAAATTGGCTATATCTGCAATAGATGTTGGTATATGACGACACAAGGAGTAGTCTATGCCTTCTTCGATTTGTGCTAATGCGGATATTCTTGCCATGTCGCAAAGTAAATCAAATATAGTTCTTGGGGTTTTCGCAAACACACTTCTTAGGTGTGCTTTGGTTTGAGCAATATGCTCTGTCCGTTCGACATCTGTTTGTATCGTGCTGAGGACAGATGTGTTATATTTGAGAAAACCCTCGAATCCTGCATTGTATTCGGTATAGTAGGAAAAGTGCTCCGGCATCTCTCCAATTTCACTCATTACGATGAAATAGTCCGCAGCGTGCTGCAATTCGTGATGGTATTTTTCAAAAAGGTCAGACTCGTCCTTGTAGCCAACGAACAAAAACGCGTTATGTCCATTTCTTGGCGGCCTGAATAACCCACCACAATCTTCTGGAATATCGAGATCGGCCCTACGCTCTGAAATCTCACTAAGATGCAATATTTCAACACCCATATCTTCGCCAAAACTGACTTTTATAAAATCCTTTGCCATCTGTGCTAACTGCTTTATGCTTATCATATCCTTGTTTATTTTTGTTTTGCAAAGATACAAAATTATTTGGATGTCGTTTGTAAAGGGTGTGAGTAGAGGCAAAAATGCTAATCCGTTGATTTCTCAGCCCCATCGCCGTGCGTGCGTAAATATAACAATTTTCTGAACCATTGTCAACTACTATTTTTTTTGTAGTGATTGTTTCCGAAACGGAAATAACCACTTTTTTGGTAAAATTTTGGTGTTTTTTTGTAAAATCAAAAACAGCAATACATATACTTCCAATAAGGTTTTGCACACGGTGGAGACAAAAAAAGTTGTCAAACTAAAAGAAAAAAACTACTGCAGATTTATCTCTCGTGTTTGTGTTATCTTTGTTTTTTGTTGCAAAAATACGCCGGTCACAGCCATCGTATTGACATGTCCCTCTATTTGGATGATGTAATACATTGCGGACGCTCCTAGGCGCCCTGAAAGACTTTCCGCGTGTATTGCACCAAGTGCTAACATCTCGGCAATGCTATAATTAACCCCGTCTCGGGATGTGAATATACTTACCTTTACCCGGTCTCTAAGGTTGTCTTGAGTTTCCGCGTAGATAGCTGTTAGTACCCTCTCTATCCTGCTAGCATTGGTAAAGATTGGTCTGCTCCTGATCAAGACATTTACAGGATGTGTGTATCCGGTGTTGGCGACCCTGGTTCTTAGATCTTCTTTAGACAGCACTAAATCGTAGCGGCCTGAGAATAACCTGTAAAAAGTTGGTGAGTTTATAATCTTGCCGGCGTTTATTTGCTCCGAATCTATATCTACGCCAAAAGGTCTCTGATTGAATGTCTTAGTTGTCCACCCACCTGTTTCTGTGTTGAAGCAAAAACAGCAGATATCACGATTCGACAGAGCTCCCAATCTCATTAAGTTTAATTCGTTGTTTTTGTTGTCAAAATGAGAAAAAAATGCATTGCCCAAGAGAATTTCCGACAGAATTATGTGGTCTTGCATCTCTACGTTGTTGTATACCGGCTTCATCTTTAATACATTCCTCGGCACAATTCTGTCGGAAATTCTCTTTATGTCGCGACCTCTTATTATATAAACGTCTGTATCTGTGCAGAATGACAGCCCGATATCTGTCTGTTCGATTGAGTGTCTGTTCGATACAAGCAAATCGCTGAATTTTAATAAGCTTTCAATCAGTACATCAGAATTCCCCCTTTCAGCAAGCCATATGCCGTCGTCGCAGAATACGTAAAATGCATTCGCCCAGATAGATGTCTCTGCGACAATGTCTGTTATCGCAGCTATCGCATTCACATTATTTGTTGCCTGGCCAACTGGGTAGTTGTTTTTGAATGGAAAAACAAATGGGTTTCCCTCGGCCGAAAACTGCAACCTGTTTACATCTGTCTCGTTTATCTGATCAATGTTATCCTGTGGTGTCTCTCGCATGTTTATTGATAATTCGCCAAGTATTTCACCGTCAAATCTGAATGGGATCAAGCCCTGAGGAACTACCGCGTGCTGTTGACCACCAACGGCTGTTTGTATATTTTCGAAAGAAAATATAGGCTTTCCGTCACTTCTGTATGCAACTATCCGTGAAATCGGCTCAGGCGATGTTATCTGCCAATTTCCGGGATTAAATGCAAGATACTGCATGTCTTGCAGATAAAATTGTTCTGCCAATCCTCCAGAATTAAAGAGAGGATCTGCGGAATCAAGAAGTTGAGACAAAACAGGCCTTGCGGCCGATAAAAAATTATTTAAACTATCTGAGGAATTAGCAGGAACAGATACTGAGTTGGCCTGATTAAGAATTGACTGAATTAAGATAGTTTGATCTTCTACTGTCATTCCTTCGAGTTTAACTGCGGCAGTTCCGTCTGGTGTAACTATCGGAGTTGGCATATCGATATAAACTCTGTCTATGTTGATTGCTATTTGATTAATTCCCTCAATGAAGATTTCTGATGCTATCTGATTGTCGGCGCCTGATCCTGACAGCCTGATCGATCCGTGAGCTGTGTGCATATCGTCAGGATTGCCAAAATTGTATTCAATTGTAATGCCTACATCAACATGAAGATTGTCTGGCAATGCAGGCGAGATGATGTTGTGGGCTGATATTAAAATCTGGTATAAAAAACCATTGCCTGAATTCGTGATGTCTCCTAAAGAGGCGATGAGTGTGCCTAATACGATGTGTTCTGTCCTGATGATATTCTGTCGGTGATTTGGTCTAAACGTGTAAACTTGTTGTTTTCGAACAATCTTCCCGCCGGTTCTCTCGAGCTCGAACTCTAGAAAGACGTCGTCTTCGCCAACCTCCTGCAGGTTATTAGGTCTAGACAGCGGTCTTTGATTCTGAGTTGCCTGCACAAATGTGCCTGCCGAACCAAGATTTAACTGCGTGCCATTTAGTCTATAGTTTCCAGTGTTGTAAATCCACGTTAGAAACTCATCCCTGCTCTTATCTGACAGTTGATGTCTCTGCCTTGCTCTGCTGTTTGAGACGGTTTCCAAAGGCGTTGTAGGCATAGTATCCCAGCTGTTGCTTAATGCTAAGTTTAATATGTTATCGGTATAATATTCGGTATGCCTTTGGAAACCGAGAGCGACAACTCGGTTGTTTTGAACTTGCAGCTTATTCGCAGTTAAAGGCTGGCCAATCGGATAGTCAACTGTGATGAAATTCTGAAGAGCTGAGCCGTCAGATGTCTCATACCAAGATCCGTTCAGCTTTTCGGTGTGTGAAAAATTTCCACCGGAAAGAGAAAACTGGCTGAGAGCTATCTCGTTTATTATGAATTGAGGATTGTGTGCGAGAAGATTTTCTCTAAAATTATCGTTTCTCTCGTCGCCAACTACAAGAGGCGTTGACACATGAGTTGTGGTCAGAGCAATATTTTTCACAATATTTAATCTTGTAAGCTGTCTGATTATATCGAATTGTTGTTCTGGAATAGATATAGTGTAATTTATCTCTGTTGCTGTATATCCACTACCTGCCGGCTCTTTTTGTGTACAAAGATACAGATATTACTACTACAAAATAACAGCCACTTTGAGTACGATTTTTCCTAGATGATCTACCATTCAGCAAGGGCTGTAACTCCACCCTTTACAATTTGGTTGTGCTTAACTAAAATTTTTGTATTCAACGGTAAAAACAAATCCACACGCGAACCAAATTTGATGAAACCCAACTCTTGATTTTGTTCTACGCTTTCGCCCTCTTTGGAATAACAAACAATACGGCGAGCAAGAAGTCCGGCAATTTGACGAACTAAAACTTCCTTGCCGTTGGCATGTTCAAGAACGATAGTTGTACGCTCATTCAAGGTAGATGATTTTGGATTCCAAGCCACTAAGTATTTTCCCGGATGATATTTGTAAAATTTAACTTTTCCGCTTGCCGGATAGCGATTTACGTGCACGTTAAGTGGCGACATAAATACCGAAACTTGCAGGCGTTTTCCTTGAAAATACTCAGGCTCTTCAACTTCTTCGATAATCACAATTTTTCCATCGCAAGGCGAAATGAGTTGATTGTCGTTTTCAGTAAATTTCCGCTTCGGCATTCGAAAAAAATACAAAACCAGAAACGTTTCTACAGCTATAAATCCGGTAACAATGTAAGGAATAAATCTTGCCCATCCAAACTTAGAGCTCAGAAAAAATGCTAAGAAAATCAATATTGCTGAAACAATTAACGTAATAGTTATAATCGTACGGCCTTCTCTGTGAAAATACATAGGTTGTTATTTTGATTTGCAAAGATACAAAAAAAAACGGAATTTGAAAATTAAAGTTAAAAATCGTTTAGATTCGCACTAATCGAAATAAAATTTGGTGCTCCTGCCAAATGATACGCAGAACGAGCATAATCCACTTGAAATCTATGAATTCTTGCTCCAATTCCCCACGAAAATCCAACAAATCCGGGACGTGTTTCGGTTCTCAACTCTTGCCTACGATGGTAATTATAACTCACTCGAAATGTAATATTTCTAAACAAGAAAATTTCTCCACCAAGAATAATATGTCGCATGGCATTGTCTGCGAAAGCCGCTAGCCTATTGGGTGTCGTGATATCTCCAGTTACCGGATCGACTGTTTCTTCATTCAAATCCACGCCGGAAAGATTCCATCTCTGTAAATTTGAAAGCACAACAGTATAAGCGAACGGTGCATTTCGAGCACGTTGGTATAACGCCAAATCAATTTGAAAGGGCATTCTTTCATAGTCGCTGATCATTTCTCTTTTCAATACAGTTCCGATATTCCGAAAAGCCAACGACACCGCCAAACGCCTGTCATGATTGATGTAAGAGCCACTAACATCAACCGCAACTCCATGCTGCCAAAAATTTTCTCCACGAGAAAAAAGATACTTAAAATTTGCTCCAATGCTAAATACAGAGTCCACCAATTCCCTTCCCCACCCGATATTTAGAGCAACATCATAAAACATATTGGACCGTCCTAAATAATTTCCAAACTCATCAAAACCATCAACAGAACCAAAATTTGCGTGCTGTATAGAAGCCAAAAACGTTCCAAGTCTCGGCAAAGTTCGTACGTATGCGGCATGCACATTGGAAAACGCCCAAAAATAATTAGCATAATGCAACATTGCGGCATTATGCAACGCAGGAGAAATCAACGATGCATTGGATACCGCTACGCCGATATTCGGCTCATGGAACGTTGAGAAAGGAGTGCCCAACGAAGCCAGTCGTGCCGAAGGGTCAAGCCTCAAAGAGGAAAATACAGTGTTCGGAACACCTTGTGAATAAAGACTTCCACACAAAATTAGAGTGCATATGTAAGCCCAAAATCGTTTCATTATCGTGCTATTACCGGACTAATATCTGTTACACTTCGAAGTAATTCTATTATATATCCATCTACGTAAACATCGTAAGGTGTCGGAATTCTCAATATCAACAGCGCTCTTTGGTTTTCTGGCGGCGTCCTTTCAGTATTTCTACGGGCAAAAGTCGGGTCATTTGTAAAGTCTGTTTGTGCAAGATTTTCATTGTCATCGGTTTGCATAATTAACGAGTCGAACAATCTAAATGGTGCCAAAAACTGCGGTGTTGCCAAGAAAAAATTCTCGGTATCGAAAGATCTTACCAATTGTTCAAACGTTTGAGCCGGACGGTATAGCGTGCCGTCAAGCATTTTAATTTCAACAATTCGTCCGTTAGTATGCATATATCCTACAGAGTCTGCGTCAATCAAAATATCTTCGCCTCTCACATGGATAGCAATTTGTTTTCTGATAAGTCTATGATTTTCGAACAGCATAACACGGTCTAAAAGCCCGGTTTCATGATAAAAAAGCCAGGCTCCTTCTCTTAAACCATATTCGTTATGTCCTTGAATAAACAGATTTCCATTAGCAAAATGAGCCTCATAAATGCCATGCGACAGGTTGTTTCTATACATTGTCCATTGTTCACCACGTTCTGTTCTCTGCCACCATCGCCCGTTTCGAAGATTTCGGTACCATTCTGTGCTTTCGATAAGTTCGCCGTCTCTATCAAACAACTCCGACAATCCATGCCGCATGCCATCAAGATAATTGATGCGTTGGATGAGTCTACCTACTGTATCAAAAATCTCCCACGTGCTGTCGCGAAGTTGTTCCAAAAAAAATCCGGTTGCTCGGATTCGTCCGTTTGGAGCAAAATGCGTGACTTTTGCTGCATGTCCATCTCTGAAATAATCCAAAATGGCGATTGTTCTATCGAAACCATCAGAATGTCTAAATCGACCGTATGGTACGCCGTCTTGGAATTGTCCTTCAAAAGTTATTCCTCGCTCATTAGTCTCTCGCCAAGGGCCTTGCCGGAGTCCATTTTGATCTACATAATTACTCTCTACCGGTCGTGTTACTTGCGAAAAAGTAATTTGTGAAATTCCTGCAAAAATACAGAGTATGGCTACTTTGAAATAACTTTTTAGCATATTTTACAACATTTTTTCAACTAAATAATGGTTCCGTGTCGGAGAATTTCGCGACACCAATTCTGCGATGTAACCTGCTAAAAACAGTTGTGTTCCGATAATCATAGACATAATTGCAATGTAGAAAAATGGACTGTCTGTAATCAGCGGCGCGCCAATTCCACGAGTCAAAAAAAGCCATTTTTGAACGCCCAACCAAATCACAGCGATAAAGCCCAAGAAAAAAATCAATGTACCAAGTCCACCAAAGAAATGCATTGGCCGTTTGGCAAATTTTCCGATAAACGAAATGGTCAGTAAATCAAGAAAGCCTCTGATAAACCTACTCATTCCGAATTTCGTAACACCATATTTCCGAGCACGATGTTCGACTTCTTTTTCGGTGATTTTCGTAAATCCTGCAGATTTTGCGATAACCGGAATGTAGCGATGCATCTCGCCGTAAACCTCAATGTTTTTGACAACTTCCGACTTATAGGCTTTCAATCCGCAGTTGAAATCATGCAAATAAATACCCGACATTTTTCGCGCAGCCCAATTGAAAAGCTTGGTCGGAATGGTTTTGGAAATCGGATCGTAGCGCTTTTTTTTCCAACCTGAAACAATATCGCAACCATCTTTCGTAATCATTCGATACAACTCCGGAATTTCATCGGGACTGTCTTGTAAGTCAGCGTCCATTGTGATAACTACGTCACCTTTTGCCATTTCAAATGCCAAATTTAATGCCGCAGATTTTCCGTAATTTCTACGGAATTTCGCACCACGAATGTTTGGATTTTGAGATGCCAATTTTTCTATCACAGCCCACGATTCATCCGTACTGCCATCATCAATCAAGCATATTTCATAAGAAAACTGGTTGACTGTCATGACTTCTGAAATCCAATCGCACAGTTCAGGTAACGATTCGGCTTCGTTCAGTAAGGGTATAACAACGGAAATATTCATTTTTATCGTAATTTTTCAACGTACAAAGATACGATTTTTTTCACAAATTACAAGATTTTTTTGCTCAATTCAGAAAAAAATACTATCTTTGCAAACAAAAACCAAACTTGTAATTTTGTAAATTTAGAAAATATGCGTCCAAATTTTAAAAACATCCCTTACAATCCGGCTTCTCAGCCGTCCAACTCCCCTACTTCTGCAGGGACTCCATGGCTCACGCCCGAACAAATTTCGGTTAATCCGGTCTATTCTGCAAAAGATTTGGAAAACATGGAACACTTGAATTATGCGGCAGGACTTCCACCGTTTTTGCGTGGTCCGTACTCTACTATGTATGTGATGAAGCCCTGGACAGTGCGTCAGTACGCAGGTTTTTCCACAGCAGAAGAATCCAATGCGTTTTATCGCCGCAACTTGGCTGCAGGACAAAAAGGTTTGTCAATTGCATTCGATTTGGCGACACATCGTGGCTATGATTCTGATCACGAACGTGTGGTTGGTGATGTCGGAAAAGCAGGCGTAGCCGTGGATTCCATTTTGGATATGAACATTTTGTTCGATCAGATTCCGTTGGATAAAATGTCGGTTTCGATGACGATGAACGGTGCTGTATTGCCGATCTTGGCATTCTACGTTGTGGCAGCTGAGCAACAAGGTGTGAAAATGGAAGAATTGACAGGAACGATTCAAAACGATATCTTGAAAGAGTTTATGGTGCGGAACACCTACATTTATCCGCCGCTTCCGTCGATGAAAATCATTGCGGATATTTTTGAATTTACATCGAAAAATATGCCGAAATTCAACTCGATTTCGATTTCGGGATACCACATGCAAGAAGCAGGTGCAACGGCAGATATTGAGTTGGCATACACATTGGCCGATGGCTTGGAATACCTACGTGCAGGCGTGAATGCAGGCATGAACATTGATGATTTTGCGCCAAGATTGTCGTTTTTCTGGGCAATTGGAATGAATCATTTTATGGAAATTGCAAAGATGCGTGCAGCTCGCATGCTTTGGGCGAAAATCGTGAAACAATTCAATCCGAAAAATCCGAAATCATTGGCGTTGCGTACACACTCGCAAACATCGGGTTGGTCGCTGACCGAGCAAGATCCGTTCAACAACGTAACACGTACTTGCGTAGAAGCGATGGGCGCAGCACTCGGACACACACAATCGTTGCACACCAACGCTTTGGACGAAGCGATTGCTTTGCCAACCGATTTTTCCGCGCGTATCGCACGAAACACACAATTGTATTTGCAAGAAGAAACCAACATTTGCAAAGTAGTTGACCCATGGGCAGGCTCATATTACGTGGAATCTTTGACGAAGGAAATCGCCGATAAAGCGTGGGCCCTCATTCAAGAAGTAGAGGAATTGGGTGGAATGGCGAAAGCGATCGAAACAGGTATTCCGAAAATGCGTATCGAAGAGGCCGCCGCCCGGACACAAGCTAGAATCGACTCGAAAACAAGCACTATTGTTGGCGTAAATAAATATCGTTTGGAAAAAGAAGACCCAATCGAAACGTTAGAGGTTGACAATACTGCCGTTCGCAAAGCACAAATCGAGCGTTTGGCGAAACTTCGCAACAATCGCAGCAATGACGAAGTTCAGAAAGCTCTGGAAGTTCTTTCCGAAGCGGCAAGAACAGGACAAGGAAATTTGTTGGAACTCTCTATTGATGCGGCTCGTAAGCATGCTTCGTTAGGCGAAATTTCCGATGCATTAGAAAAACATTTTGGCAGATATAAAGCCGTTATCAGAACTATTTCAGGCGTGTATAAATCAGAATCCGGAACTGACGAAAGTTTCAAAAAAGCAGTTGCAATGGCGGATGCCTTTGCTGAAAAAGAAGGTCGCCGTCCTCGCATTATGATTGCGAAAATGGGACAAGACGGACACGATCGTGGTGCAAAAGTTGTTGCCACAGGTTATGCCGATATCGGCTTCGATGTGGATATGGGGCCGTTGTTCCAAACTCCTGCCGAAGCGGCGAAACAAGCCGTTGAAAATGATGTGAACATTTTAGGAGTTTCATCGTTAGCTGCAGGTCACAAAACCCTCGTTCCTCAAGTAATTGAAGAGTTGAAGAAACTTGGTCGTGAGGATATTATTGTAATTGTTGGTGGTGTAATTCCTCCGCAAGATTACGATTATCTTTACCAATCCGGTGCTGCCGCTGTATTCGGTCCTGGGACCGTGATTGCTGATGCTGCGATTAAGATTTTGGAGATTTTAGAGTCGTAGGTTTGGTTTAATTCAAAAACGTATGAAAACAATTTACATAAAAGCAATTATTTTTCTTGCTGTCATCGCTCTCTCTAGTTGTGCTACAATAATAACAAGGAGTTCTTATCCTATTAATATCAGCAGTACTCCTTCTAATGCTCGTGTAACTATTACAGACAATAGAGGAGTGACAGTTTTTGCCGGCAATACCCCAGCGCTCGTTAATTTAAGTGCAAGTGCCGGTTTTTTCCAAAGAGCAGAATATCAAATTAGATTTTCAAATCCCGGTTATGATGACAGAATAATATCTATTAGAGCGACTGTTGACGGTTGGTACTTTGCGAACATACTTTTTGGCGGCCTTATTGGAATGCTTATTGTTGACCCTGCAACAGGTGCAATGTGGCGAATCAACACAACTTTTATCCACGAAACACTCAACAGGTCAGCAATGTCTTTCTCTCAGGAACTGAGAATCGTAGACATTGCAGAAATTCCCGAAAGTTGGAAAGAGCATCTTGTAGAAATCAAATAGCAACTACAAAAATAAGTGGCGAGTTTCAAAACTCGCCACTTATTTTTTATCTTCATTTCTTTTGGTCATAAAAAGAAAATGAACGGCAAACTATTTACAAAGACTATACGTATCGGTAGCAATCACCAACTCTTCGTCTGTTGTGATAAGCATAACTTTCACACGCGAATCTGTTGCCGAAATAACCGCATCTTTGCCACGTAAACCGCCATTAAGTTTTTCGTCAAGTTTCACACCCATGTATTCCATGTTTTTACAAACGGCTTCGCGAACAGCAGAGCCATTTTCGCCAATACCACCTGTGAATAGAATCACATCTACTCCGCCCATTGCAGCGGCGTAAGCACCAACATATTTTTTTACACGATAATTGAACATATTCAAGGCTAATTTTGCACGCTCATTGCCTTCGTTTGCAGCAGTCTCCAAATCACGCATGTCTGACGAAACGCCTGAAATGCCTTGTAATCCGCTCTTTTTGTTCAATACATCGTTCATTTGTTGAATGTTCAAATTTTCTTTTTCTTGCAAGAAGAAAACCGCACCGGCTTCAAAATCCCCGCAACGTGTACCCATGATTAAACCTTCAAGCGGTGTAAGTCCCATGGATGTGTCAACGGATTTTCCTTTGTCAATCGCACAAATCGAAGCACCATTGCCCAAGTGGCAAGAAATAATTTTGGTTTCCTCGAGTTTCAGACCAAGCATATCGCATGCTTTTTGTGCTACAAATTTATGACTTGTTCCGTGAAAACCGTAACGGCGAACTTTGTATTTATCGTAGTATTCGTACGGAATTGCATACATATATGAGTGTGCAGGCATAGTTTGGTGGAACGATGTGTCAAATACTGCCACTTGTGGAACGCTCGGCAACACTGCTTTGATACACTCGATACCTTTTAGGTTCGCCGGATTGTGAAGCGGAGCAAGTGTGAACAATTCCTCAATTTGTTTTTCCTCTTTTTCGCCAACGACAACACTTTTTGGGAAATATTCTCCACCATGAGCCACACGATGGCCAACGGCCTTGATTTCCGAAAGGTCTTTAATTACGCCATGTTCGGGAGATGTTAAAGCTTCCAACACAAAATTCACACCCTCTTGGTGGGATGGAATTTCAAGAATAGTTTTGATTTTTTCGCCGTCTTTGGCTTGGTGATTGAGAATTGCATCCGGCAAACCGATACGCTCAACGATACCTTTCGCAAGGACATCAGGCGTTTCGCCCATAGCAATGAATTGATACTTGATGGAGGAACTTCCGCAGTTTAGGACTAGGATTTTCATTTGTTTTTTATTATTTAGTGGTTAAATTTGTAAATTTGATTATACTCTAAACAAATAATTTGTTAATACTTACTTGCTCTAAAAAGTTATCTAAATCTTGCTCTCGCACAAAGTCATACTCAGACTGTTTACCTTCAGCGAAAAACTCTATCAATTGCACAATATTGGAAAAGAAGCGATAATGTGTTCCTTCATAATTATACACATAGCAAATTTTACTGTCATTATCATTACTTATCAATAAAATCTCTATTGTTCGTGATGACCTAATGTGATACGTATCAATTGCTTTTATTTTATTCATTTTTTGAAAATATTGTCGTGGTGCCATTCTATAAACTCTTTTGTAGGCAAAAATCTATCTGGCAAAATAATTGACTGTTTATCGTATTTCAAAAATAAATCTATCACAGCATTTTCATCTATGTAATCGTTAAAATATTTTGAAACTTGGACTTTATAGTCGGTTGTAATTGTTATAAATCCTTGATCAAATGCCTTGTCGTGAATAGAATTTAAGCATAATCCATTTTGCGGATTCAACCTATTTTTCTCGTCTTTTTTCCAAGGGACAATATGGCTTGCAACCAAAAAATTCGGAATAGATAATCCTGTAATGCAACATTTTTGGTTATACGATGATAAAACTGTACTTCGAAAAAATGATTGATTTACTCTCGTTTTTACTATTTGCTCTCGTTCCTTTCCCATCGGGATATCATATAAATCAATACCAAGACTTTCTTCTATTGTTTTATGCTGAAATTCGGCAATTAAACGTTCGCTTTCATAGGCTAGTTTATCCCAATTTCTGTGAAATTCATTCCAAACTTCTTCTTCAAATTTACTTCCATTTGTCAGTCCGACAATTCCTTGTTTTTTTAGTTCGGGGTCTAATCGTCCAAAATTGCCAACCTTCATATTTAATGCAGACGGCGAACGACCAATAATATTTGCATATTTTATTATGGTTGGATTCGTCTTACTACTGCTTTTGAACGGTATTTTGCAATACACATTGAAAGCAATGATAGTTTCCTCTTTTGTCCAATTATTATTTGTCATAACTCTCTCTTTCTACTTGGACCCCTTAGTAGTAATGAATACAGCCACAGACCCAAGCCCTTATTCCCTTATTTTTTTGTTAAATTTTTCTGATAAAACTTCAAAAATTCATCAACTTCCTCTTTGTATGTCTTTTTTTTATGATGATTTGGCTGATTGAGAATATATTTACAAACTCTATCTATATCGCCTTTTGAAACTGAAAACGCTGAACACGAACTTTGCCACGAAAATCTACCAACAACCAAACGTTCCTTATTGATAAAATTTTCTGAGGCGTCGGCAACCAAATCTGCCACTTCTTTTTCGCTCATATTGGGCGAGCGAGAAACCAAAAAATGAGCGTGCTCTGGATTCGCATAAATCGCATACATTTTACAATTGTGATTATTTACAATCCCTGCAATATATTTTTCAATTCGTTCACGACTTCCTTCTTTTATGCATGGAAATCGGTCTTTTGTTGTAAAGACAAAGTGTGTGTATAGATTGTTATATTGAATTTCCATTGTATGAAAATAAGGGAATAAGGGTGTTAGGGAGTTTACATTCTTTGCTACTAAGGTTTTTTCTTTTGTCCATTTATCATTTCCGTAAAAATCGTGTCATACGTGCTAACAAGGGTAATATCTCCCATCCCCTATTCTATACCCTTTTTTGCGATGTATATCTCATCATCAGTAAGCTCTCTACCAAGTCTTTCCATTGCCTCACATTGCAAATCCTCTATTGTAATTTGAAAAACTACATTATCATTCATTCTACAAAGTTACAACTTTTTATCGAAATATACAACTTTTTGCAAAATTTCTCTTTCAGAAAAATTTCAACTGCGAACAAATTTCTTCTGTCTTCAAATCCCTTTCAAAATCTCGCCGAAGTTTGTAATTGATGCTTGCTTTGTTGGCTTGAGAAATTTGATGATAGCGATGGATGCGATAAAGTTTACCGTCTTTAAGAAGTTTTGCACCAGTCTGATGGAAACAAAACGGAATATCTTTTTCTATACATTGTCGGCGAATGTCTAGAATCCACTCATAGTCGAGAATTCGGGCTTCAGTACCCGATTCTCCGCTTGTGGCAACTTCACGAATTTCATCATCCAAATACGCTGAAATATCCATTTTTTCAAGCATTGGAGCGATAATAATCACTTTGTGTTTAATCGGAAGTTCATTAAAAATCGACAGGCGATAATCTGCTAATATTTGATTTTCCACTGTACAGCCAATCATTACATTATCGTAACCATTGCCCCAATCATCGGGTAAATTTACACGAAATCTATCAATACGTTTTGTAAAAATGAAAAAACGTAAATCTTTACGAAGCCTTATCATTTCCCATGCTTCGGAACGCCACTGGTCGGCTTGCTCCACAAAAAAATCAGAAGTCATGCAGGTATAAATGAGTTGCCCTGAACGCAGTTTATAGGTCTTATCACGCTTTCGCCTAATCGGTAAATCGAAGTCTGCATTTTTTGTTACTTGATTAGCACGTTTGCCCGAGCCATACATCTCATCTTGACGATAAACATAGCAATGTTTACAACCCTCACTGTGTTTGATACAGCCATACCAGGGATTCCAATAACTAGGCATAGTGGTGATTTTGTCGGTTCGCAAAAGTACAACTTTTTTTTGTATTTGCAAAATGAAAAAAAAGTAAATTTGTCGTTTTTTTTTCGTATCTTTGCCATCTAAAAATAAAAAAACATGGGACTAAAATGCGGCATTGTAGGAATCACAAATTCCGGGAAAACAACTCTATTCAATTGCATATCTAAAACCAAAGCGCAAGTAACTAATTTCGCGTTCAGCACGGGTAAATCGAATGTCGGTATCTGCGAAATCCCCGATCCGCGTCTCGCCGAAATCCATAAAATCATAAAAGCCGATAATTTGGTTTATACAACTGTTGAAATTGTAGATATTCCGGGCTTGACAAAAGGCGCAAATTCTGGCGAAGGTATTGGAAATTCTTTTTTGGGCGATATTCGTCAGTGTGATGCAATTATTCATGTTTTACGTTGTTTTGAGGATCCAAATCTTCCGCATATCAACGAAACTATAGACCCTGTGCGGGATATTGAAACGGTTGATTTGGAATTGCAAATCAAAGACCTTGAGCAAATCGAACGAAAAATGCAAAAAGTTGAAAAAGCGGCAAAGATAGGCGATAAAGACGCAAAGGCTCAATTTGAAGTGCTAAACAAATATAAAGCCCATTTGGAAAATTTTCAGAATGTACGGACTTTAGAAACAAATAGTTTAGAGGAAAAAGTGGTTGAAGACATGATGTTTTTGACTGCAAAACCTACGATTTATGTTTGCAATGTGGACGAAAAATCCGCCATCTCCGGAAATAAATATTCACAAGCCGTTATTGATTTTCTGAAAGATACCGGTGCTGAAATTTTGACTATCGCCGGAAAATTAGAAGCAGAAATCTCAGAGTTGGAAGCCGAGGAACAGGCAATGTTTTTGGAAGATGCCGGATTAAGCGAACCCGGTGTAAATAAACTGCTCCGCTCCGCCTATAAAACGCTAAATCTGATTTCATTTTTCACGGTTGGTGGAAAAGAGAACAGAGCATGGACAATTAGACATGGCGCAACTGCGCCGCAAGCTGCCGGTGCTATTCATAGCGATTTGGAGCGTGGTTTTATTCGTGCCGAAGTGATAAAATGCGACGATTTACTGGCATTAGGTTCGGAATTGAAATGCAAAGAAGCCGGAAAACTATCCGTGGAAGGAAAAAATTACATCGTCAAAGACGGTGATATTTTACATATCCGATTTAATGTTTAGAAACATCAGATAAGGTCTTGCTTTTCATCCGTATTGCTAAAATCCCCCGATAATAGTTCTGTCAATCTTCCGGGTGTGATGTTGCGTCGAATTCGCCCGGCTTTGACAAACGATATTTTTCCCGTTTGTTCGGAAACAACAATCGCGAAAGCGTCTGATTGCTCCGTAATTCCAATTGCGGAACGATGTCGCAAACCTAAATTCACAGGTATGTTCGGACTTGCCGAAAGAGGCAATATACAACGAGCGGCAAGAATTTTGTTGTGCGAAATAATTACTGCCCCATCGTGTAATGGCGTATTTTTGTAAAAGATAGTTTCCAATAATTGTGCCGAAACTGTGGCATTAATTCGTTCGCCGGTGCTGACCGGATATTCCAATTCGTTGTCGTTCGCTATCACAATCAGAGCACCGGTATAATCTTTGGACATCTGCGAGCACGCTTCTACTATGGCAGAGATATTGAGTTTTGATTTTGCAGTATCTTTCAGAAAAAAACGAAAGAACGAAAATCTTTTTCTGCCTTTCTCAATAAACGTTACTGTTCGTGTGTTGAAGAGCTGTAAAAAACGCCGTATTTCCGGCTGAAAAATAATCACAATCGCAATGGCTCCGACACTTACGATTTGTGAGAAAATTTCTGCTGTTATTGATAAATTCAGATAGTCTGCCAATCGCCAAAGAACTATAATCGTCAGTAATCCAATAAAAATTTTATGTGCTCCTGTACCTTTAATTAGCCTATAAACTTGATAAATAACAACGACCACCAAAAGGATGTCTAAAAAGTCTATCCAGCGTAAACTTGCGAACCAATTTGCGATTACTTGTATCATATTTTTCTGATTTTTTCGATTATTTTGACTGCTTCAACGGCTTCTTTAACGTCGTGGACTCTCAGTATATCCGCACCTTTCAGAAGTGCTGTAGTATTTGCTGCAGTTGTCCCATTCAAACTGTTTCCAATATCAACTTCCAAAAGATTTTGAATCATGGATTTTCGCGAAAGCCCCACCATGACAGGTTTATCAAGAATTCTAAATCGTTCGAGTTTGCTTAATATTTCGTAATTATGTTCGAGATTTTTTCCAAATCCGAATCCCGGATCCACAATAATATCAAGCACTCCGGACTGATGTGCAGACGCAATTTGCTTGGAAAAAAACAAAATAAGTTCGTTCATCACATCGTCGTATTTCGGCTCTATCTGCATGGTTTGAGGCATGCCTTGCGTGTGCATCATCACGTATGGAACTTGCAATTCGCTGATAATTTTGAACATGTTTTTGTCTGCCTGTCCACCCGAAATATCGTTAATCATACTCGCCCCCTCGCCTACCGCTATTTTCGCAATTTCCGAGCGAAATGTATCTACAGAAAATATAGTTTCTGGGAATGTTTTTACTAAATTTGGAAGAATTTCCAACAAACGTTTTTTTTCTTCTTCGAATGAAACTTCATCGGCAAAAGGTCTTGTCGAAACAGCACCAATATCAATGATTGCAACGCCTTCGTTCAACATTTTTTCACAATGTTTTGTTGCTTTTTTTTCGTCAAAAAAACATCCGCCATCCGAAAAAGAATCCGGTGTAATGTTCAAAATTCCCATTACAAGAGGCTTTTCGAGAGAAATTAGATTGCCTCTACAGTTTATCGTTTTCGGATTTAACATGAAAAAAATTATCTAAGCTCGAAAAATGTTTGTCCGATTTCTTGACCATCCATAAAAACCGTAACTGTATACACGCCGGCCATAGCAGGTTGACTCGGATCTCGCTGACTCCACGATGTTCGGATACTTTGAGCAGTATTATCGTAAACAATTTCTTCTCTTATTGTAAATTGCAGTTGATCCTCGTCCAACATGAAAGTATATTGATCTCCTAACCCTGCTAAAATAATCACATTATCCGGACGTGCAATTCGCACATAAATTGAGCGGGGACCTGCCTGAATAATTCGGTTTTCTCCTAGTGTAAATTCAACATTAATTCTGTCTGCACGAGCCGCTCTATCGGTTATGGTTTGGTTTGTGCCTCTCACACGTAATGCATAAGCCCTGAGGTTATAAGCTCTCAACGTTGAGGCCGCTATGGCTACTTTGTCGTCTAATCTATCTCTATCTTGAGCCAATGCTCTGGATCTTTGACGTTCTGCTGTGAGCTCTTGTCGGATTTCCTGATTTTGTAGGGCAAGCTCTTCGTTCACAACAATCAATGAGTCAATTCGACGCACATAGTCTTGTGTGATATTTCGCAACAATTCCAGCTGTCTGCGGATTCTACGATAGTCCGCTTGTTGGACGATTAGTCGCTGAATTTCCGCCGAATTTGCCAAAATAATACTGTCCTTTTCCGTAAGCTCGGCCTGAAATTGAAGATTTTCCTGTCTAATCGTTTCATGTTCAAGCATCAATTGCGTCAACTCACCTTGCATGAGAAGATTTTGTGCAAAAGTTTCCGATCTTTGACGCATTGTGAAAATCATAATGACCATCGAAGCCGCAAAAAGCAGAATCAGGGCAACGATAATCCATCTTAGTGTTTTGAGTTTTTTATTGTTATTGTTCGCTTCCATAGTATCCAAGTATTCGCCTTGCAAAGATACGAAAAAAAAACGAAAAACACAATAAAAAAACGGAACGCCAAGCGCTCCGTTTTTATTGTGTTGGATGAGGCATACCTCGCTCCTACTACTCTTCAAATGTAATCTCCAGACCAAGTCCTCGTAGTTCGTGAACGAGAACATTAAACGATTCAGGGATACCCGAGCGCGGCATGTTGTCGCCTTTTACGATAGCTTCGTAAGTCTTGGCACGTCCCATCACGTCGTCGGATTTCACGGTCAACACTTCTTGCAGAACGTTTGCAGCACCGTAAGCTTCGAGTGCCCAAACTTCCATCTCTCCAAAACGCTGTCCTCCGAATTGAGCCTTACCACCCAGCGGTTGCTGTGTAATCATCGAGTATGGTCCAATCGAACGAGCATGCATTTTGTCGTCGATCATGTGGTGTAGTTTAAGCATGTAGATATAACCTACCGTTGCTGGTTGGTCAAATCTTTCGCCCGTTCCACCGTCGTACAAATATGTGCGTCCGTTCTCCGGAAGCTCTGCTTCTTTAGAATATTCAGAGATTTGCTCCAAGGTTGCTCCGTCGAAAATTGGTGTCGAAAATTCCATTCCTAGTTTCTTTCCGGCATGACCCAAAACAGTTTCATAAATCTGTCCCAAGTTCATACGTGAAGGCACACCAAGCGGGTTCAATACGATATCTACCGGAGTTCCATCTTCCAAAAACGGCATATCTTCTTCACGAACGATTTTTGCTACAATACCTTTGTTTCCGTGACGTCCGGCCATTTTATCACCAACTTTCAGTTTACGTTTTTTAGCGATGTAAACTTTTGCAACTTGAATTACGCCGTTTGGCAATTCGTCACCAACAGTCGACGTAAATTTCTCACGTTGGAAACGTCCGTAAAGCTCGCGATATCTGATATAGTGGTTGTTGAGCAACGTATTTACCATTTTGTTGGTATCTTTGTCGGCAGTCCATTTGTTTGGATTTACATCCAGCAAATCCAGCGAGTTCAGTGTTTTTACCGTAAATTTAAGTTTTTTCGGAATCACTTCTTCACGCAAGTGGTTAGTCACACCGGCGGAAGTTTTATCTTTCAAAATAACCATTAACTTCTCAATCAAAAGGTCTTTCAACGCTTGAACATCTTTGTTGAACTCTTTCTCCAAGTTTTTCAAAATGTCTTTGTCTTTTGCACGAGCCTTGCGATCTTTGATGAGGCGTGAAAACAATTTATTCTCAACAATTGTACCTTCCACAGACGGCGGAACTTTTAGCGATGCATCTTTCACATCTCCGGCTTTGTCACCAAAGATAGCACGCAAAAGTTTTTCTTCCGGAGTTGGATCCGACTCCCCTTTCGGCGTGATTTTTCCAACCAAAATGTCGCCTTCGCGAACTTCCGCACCAATGCGAACGATACCGTTTTCGTCCAAATCTTTGGTTGCATCTGCACTCACGTTTGGAATATCTGCCGTCAATTCCTCCATGCCACGCTTGGTTTCGCGAACATCCAACGTATATTCTTCGATGTGCAATGAGGTGAAAATATCCTCTTTTACAACCTTTTCAGAAATCACGATAGCATCCTCAAAGTTGTAACCTTTCCAAGGCATGAACGCTACCATCAAATTGCGTCCCAACGCCAATTCACCACGTTTTGTAGCATAACCTTCGCAAAGCACTTGACCTTTTTTCACTTTGTCGCCTTTGCGGACAATCGGAATAAGGTTGATGCACGTGTTTTGGTTGGTACGCTGGAATTTCGTGAGTTTGTAGGTTTTTGTGTCCGAATCAAACGAAGTCATCTGCGTGAATTTGTCTTGATCGTACTTGATAACGATTTCGTTCGCGTCCACGTACATGACCGTTCCATCTCCTTCGGCGTTCATCAAAACCCGCGAATCTTGTGCAACGTATTTTTCCAAACCTGTTCCTACAACCGGTACTTCCGGATTCAAAAGTGGAACCGCTTGACGCATCATGTTCGAGCCCATCAATGCACGGTTCGCATCATCTTTTTCTATAAACGGAATGAGTGATGCAGCAATAGATGCAATTTGGTTCGTGGCCACATCCATCAGTTGGATGTCTTCTTTCTCCAAAATCGGATAATCGGCTTGATAACGTGCTTTCATACGTGTATCCAAGATCTTTCCGCTTTTATCTATTTTGATATGAGCTTGTGCGATGTTTTTATCTTCTTCCTCTTCTGCTGTGAGATAAATTGGGTCTGCGGTCAAATCTACTTTTCCTTTTTCTACAATTCGGTAAGGTGTTTCGATGAAACCGAGTTTGTCTATTTTTGCAAAAACACAAAGCGATGAAATCAGTCCGATGTTTGGTCCTTCAGGTGTTTCAATCGTACACAGACGTCCGTAGTGCGTGTAATGCACGTCACGAACTTCGAAGCCTGCGCGCTCTCTCGACAAACCTCCCGGTCCCAAAGCCGAAATACGGCGTTTGTGCGTAATCTCCGAAAGTGGATTGGTTTGATCCATAAATTGCGATAACTGATTCGTTCCAAAGAACGAATTAATAACCGACGAAAGTGTTTTTGCATTGATCAAATCTGCAGGCGTAAACACTTCATTGTCACGCACATTCATGCGTTCGCGAATTGTTCGTGACATACGTACCAAACCTACACCAAATTGAGAGTAAAGTTGCTCTCCTACCGTACGAACACGACGATTACTCAAGTGATCAATATCATCTACATCTGCTTGTGAATTCACCAATTCGATAAGATATTTAATGATCGAAATAATGTCTTCTTTCGTTAAAACACGCACATTTGAAGGCGTGGTGAGGTTTAATTTTTTGTTGATTCTGTAGCGTCCTACTTCACCCAAATCATAGCGTTTGTCGGAGAAAAAGAGTTTATCGATAATGCCGCGAGCGGTTTCTTCGTCGGGTGGTTCTGCGTTGCGCAACTGGCGGTAGATGTATTCTACAGCTTCTTTTGAGTTGTTTGCGGCATCCTTTTGCAAGGTGTTAAAGATAACCGAATGGTCGGTTTGGTCTTCTTTTATGTTGTGAATTAGGATCGTTTTAATACCTGCATCCACAATCATGTCGATGTGTTTCTCTTGGAGCTCGGTCTCGCGGTCGATAAGCACTTCCGTACGTTCGATAGAAACCACCTCTCCGGTGTCTTCGTCTACAAAATCTTCAATCCACGAGCGCACTACACGAGCGGCAAGACGTGCACCAATATGTCGATTGAGTCCTGCTTTGGAAACTTTGACTTCCTCAGCAAGATCGAAAATTTCTAAAATATCTTTGTCCGTTTCAAAACCGATTGCACGCAAAAGTGTTGTAATCGGAAGTTTCTTTTTACGGTCGATGTATGCGTACATCACGTTGTTGATGTCGGTTGTAAATTCCATCCAAGATCCTTTGAACGGAATGATACGTGCCGAACAAAGTTGTTGTCCGTTAGAGTGGTAGCTTGTTCCGAAAAACACGCCCGGCGAGCGGTGCAATTGCGATACGATCACACGCTCTGCACCGTTAATAACAAATGAACCGCGTGGTGTCATATACGGAATCATTCCTAAATATACTTCTTGTTCGATTTTTTGAAAATCTTCGTGTTCCGGGTCCGTGCATTCCAAGCGGAGTTTAGCCTTCAGAGGCACACTATATGTCAATCCCCGTTCGATACATTCTTCGATTGTGTAGCGAGGAGGGTCGATATAGTAGTCTAAAAATTCCAGCACAAAATTATTGCGGGCGTCCGTAATTGGGAAATTTTCTTTGAAAACTTTGTAGAGCCCTTCGTTTTCGCGATTTTCAGGATTTGTTTCTAATTGAAAAAAGTCTTGAAACGACTTCAATTGAATATCAAGAAAGTCAATGTGGTCGGCAGGTTGAGCCGTTGCGAAATTGATTTTTGGGATAGGTTTTGTTGCCAATGTATGAGAGGTATTTATTATCAATCAAAAGTTATTTGCGTTATTTACGCAAGAAAGGAATACGGCTTTTTGCTTGAAAAAGCCGATTCCTTACAGGGTTTCAGAGAAGTAAAATTACTTCACTTCTACTTCAGCACCAGCTTCTTCGAGTTGCTTCTTCAATGCGTCGGCCTCGTCTTTCGATACACCTTCTTTCAAAGGCTTCGGTGCTGCATCTACCAATTCTTTTGCTTCTTTCAAACCAAGAGAAGTCAACTCTTTTACAAGTTTTACGATAGCTAATTTTTGTGCACCTGCACTTTTCAAAATTACATCGAAAGCGGTTTTTTCCTCAGCCGCCGGACCTGCCGCTGCCGGACCTGCCGCTACTGCAACTGCCGCTGCTGCCGGCTCAATGCCGTATTCTTCTTTAAGAACGTCTGCTAATTCTTTAACTTCTTTAACAGTTAAGTTTACTAATTCTTCTGCTAATTTTTTGATGTCTGCCATG
>WQWA01000029.1 GCA_009785505.1 Bacteroidales bacterium | reverse complement strand
GGTTGTTTCGACACTTCGACAAGCTCAGTGTCCAACTGCCGAACTGCGGTCGTTGAGCCTGTCGAAACGCCCGCAAACCCAAATCAAAAATCAAAAATGAAAATCCTTGAAACCAAAATCCAGAACTTAAAAATCATCGAACCATCAGTGTTTTCTGATGATAGAGGCTATTTCTTCGAGTCATACTCTCACGAGAAACTGAAAGAATTAGGCATAGATAAAATTTTTGTTCAAGACAACGAATCCAAGTCGGAAAAAGGTGTTTTGCGAGGGTTGCATTTTCAAAATCCGCCGTTTGCACAAGCGAAATTGGTGCGTGTTGTACGCGGTGCTGTGTTAGATGTAGCCGTTGATATTCGCAAGAATTCGCCCACTTACGGACAGCACGTTTGTGTTGAGCTTTCCGAGCAAAATAAACGTATGCTGTACATTCCGGAAGGCTTTGCACATGGTTTTTTAACTTTAGAGGACGATACGATTTTTTCTTACAAATGTTCGCAATTTTATAACAAAGAATCCGAAGATTCACTGCTTTGGAACGATGAAACCCTCAATATAGATTGGGGAACAAATAATCCGATTTTGTCCGAAAAAGATAAAATTGCACCGAGATTTTCAGAGTTTCAATCGAAATTTTGATTTTTTTCGTATCTTTGCAAACTATTTATCAAAAAAATCCATCAATGTCTCGAGTGCCTTATTTTTTGGTTACCTTTCTCGCCATTGTTTTAACGGCTGTAGTCACTTTGAATTTTGCAAGAAAAAGCAACCTTTGTGATGACGAATATCGACGTGCTTTTGAAGAGAATTATAGAATTTTTTCGCCTCCCGTCCCTGACTCGCTGTTCATTTTTGGTGAGCGTGTGCCTATGGAAATTTATCACGTTCACGAGCGATTTGTTCGCGAATTGTTAGTTAATGTCTATTGGCAATCGAATATCATATTGTTGATTAAACGTGCCAATCGCTATTTCCCGATTATTGAGCCAATTTTGGAAGAAATGGGAGTTCCCGACGATTTGAAATTCTTGGCATTAGCCGAAAGTGCATTTACACATGCGGTATCGCCTGCCGGAGCAAGAGGTTTCTGGCAGTTTTTGAGAGGAACCGCAATCGACATGGGCTTAGAAGTCACTAATTATGTTGATGAACGTTATCACTTGGAAAAAGCAACTCGTGCTGCAGCAAGATATATGAGGGCTAATTACGAAAGATTCGGTAGCTGGACGTTAGCTGCAGCAGCTTACAATACGGGGCAAGGCAACATCAGACGCCATATTCAAAACCAACAAACACGAGATTACTACAACATGCATCTTCCGGAAGAAACCATGCGTTACGTGTTCAGAATTCTTGCATTGAAAACAATTTTGGAAAACCCAATGGCTTACGGAATTATTCTGCGAGAGCAAGATTTGTGGCAGCCGATTCCTGTTCGAACGGTAGTTGTAGATACTGCCATTACAGACTTGTTTGCTTTCGCTCGTGAACAAGGGACAACATTTCAGCAACTTAGAGCATTAAATCCATGGTTGAGAGGAAGTACTCTCCCAAATAGAAACAGAAAGCGATACGAAATTTCTCTTCCGCTAGACCCGTCAATGTTGCTGGAAAACTTGTTTACAATGAATGCGGAGGATAATATTTTTCACAAGGTAGAACAATAACAAATGTAGGGGCGAGGCATTTTTGCAAAAAACAAATCAGCATGGTTACATTCAAAGACATCAAAAACTCCAACGAGGTTAACAGCTACATCAAACAAGCCGATGCAACGCTTGAAGTATTAGGCTTCACCGAGCATAGTTTCGTACATGCCAACAAATGTGCCGCAACAGCCGGAAAACTGCTTGAAGATTTAGGTTATGGCCAAAACGACATAGAGCTGGCAAAAATTGCGGCTTATATGCACGATATCGGCAATGTCATCAATCGTCAAGACCATGCTCAAAGCGGTGCGGTTATGGCGTTTCGCATTCTTGAAAAAATGGGAATGAAACCGGAAGATATTGCAGCAATTATTACCGCAATCGGCAACCACGATGAGAATACGGCTTTTCCTGTAAATGCTATTGCTGCCGCGGTTATTCTTGCCGATAAAACCGATGTGCGTCGCAGTCGTGTGCGGTGTCAATCCACGATTAATTTCGATATCCATGACAGAGTAAACTATGCCGTAGAAAAAAACGAGGTCAAACTGAACATCGAAGAAAAAACCTTTACAGCATATTTCTCTATCGACACAGAAATCAGTTCTGTTATGGACTATTTTGAGATTTTTTTAGACCGAATGCTGCTTTGCCGCAAGGCGGCCGATTTTTTCGGACTTAAATTCAAACTCAACATGAACGGGAGTGATTTGTTATAGATAAAAAATCGCAATTCTAAAGAGCAAGAAAAATGTCTGTTGTACGGCTTATTTTCAACCGATTTATTCGACAAAAAAACGTCGGCTATACGCGCCCTATCGTTCGGATAGCGACTATCGGCGTGGTTTTGAGCTGTATGATTATGGTTTTTTCGATTTGTATTTCGTTTGGATTTAAACATGAAGTCAGCCGGCAGGTCTTTGGTTTTTCAGGACATTTACGTATCGGACACCACCAAACATCAACAACCGGAATGCCCGAACCGATTTGTCGAAATGTGGTGGATTGGTTGGAAATAGATTTTTTACAATTTCACAGACAGGCCGTTGCAACACAAATCGGGTTGGCAAGAACCGATATTTACAATCACGGTGTTCACTTCAAAGGTGTCGATCAAGATTACGATTTTTCGTTTTTTGAGTCGTGTTTGGTTGAGGGACGTATCCCGAATTTAACAGATTATACGACATCAAACGATGTTTTGATTTCTCGAACCTTGGCACGAATGCTGCATCTCGAACTGGGTGGACGACTTTTTGTGTATTTTGTTGACGGCACTCATGTGAGGGCTCGAGCATTCGACATTTCGGGAATTTACGAAAGTGGTTTCTCAACGTTTGATGAAAAAATGATTATTGGCGACCTTCGGCATGTTCAGCGGCTGAACGGCTGGAATGAACATGAAGTGGGCGGTTTCGAAATCATTCTGCCGAGTTCGGCGGTTCGAAATTTGAACAACTATGCGAGAGTATTCAACACTTTTTTGCCTTTCGATTTAGTTGCAATTCCGATTACAGCCGATTTTCCTGAAACGTTTAATTGGCTTGAGCTAATGGACATGAATGTGATCGTGATTTTAGTGATTATGGCGTTGGTTATCGCCATTAGTTTGATTTCGGTTTTCTTAGTTATGATTGTCGAAAAGACGAGAGAAATCGGTATTTTCAAAACCATGGGCATGACCCTTGCAACTCTTCGCCGGATTTTTGTATGGAAGGTGATGTATATCGCAGGAAAAGGGATGTTGATCGGCAATTTCCTTGCTCTGACTTTATGTTGGATTCAGAAAAATTTTCAAATTTTAACCTTAGATCCGGCGATGTATTATAATAAACACATTCCTGTGTATTTCGAGTGGTCATGGCTGATTTTTAGCAATATAGGTGTGCTCTCCGTTGTGTTTTTGGCAGTGTTTTTGCCGAGTATTGCTATTGGAAAAGTCCGTGAAGCAGAAGCTGTTAAGTTTTCATAAAATTTGGCAAATTCATTAAAAAGCCGGTTGATAATAAATTACTAACAGAAATTTGGTTTTTTCAAAAAAAATGCTTATCTTTGTGCCGATATTACTATAAAATAATCACATGCAACGAATACATTATGAAACAACTATACAAGATTAAGATACTCACCGCTATAGCAATAGTATTCTTTGTCACGGCAGGACTGTTTGGGCAGACCACTTTTGTGCAAATATGGGTACTATACGAAAGAGGTTTCGAAAATGTTGCAGTTGAGCGGACAGTTCCAAACGACGATATATCTACCCAAGATCCGGCAATGGAGGTTATTTCATTCTACCCAAATCCGGCAAGAGATGTTCTAAACATTAGAGCCAACAACATCAGAAAGATTGAGATTATCAATATGATGGGTACTATTGTCATCAGCACAAGCGGTAGTGGCAACAGCCATACATTGGATATTTCGGGACTAACCCCGGGGTTGTACTTTATACGTGTAACAACTGATACAGGTGTTTCTATTGGTCGATTTATAAAACAATAGGTATGCTTTCTCCCACAACTAATTTTTTAGTCATATAACTAATTTTTTAGTTGTGTGTATTCTACCACAGTGAAAATGAATATCCTAGCACAACTGATAGTGCGCCCAAGCGGTTTCCGCCATTCTCGTTTTGTTGTACCCTAAGGAAGCCATAGCTACCTCCCGCTTCAAGAAAGAAATTATGACGATTGCGTTGATAACGTATCCCCAAGTTTCCTGAAACGCCGAAATTAGCACTTCTCATTTCGCCGGTAATATCGGTTGTTCCAAAATTAACCGGATCGTCCAAGGTTGCCCTTATGTTAGGAAATGCATCCAAAACAATATCTGCGAGACCTGTCGCCTCTACTGCATTCCATAACGTTTGTTCTTGCGTAGTATTTGTATACAAACGACTTATTCCTGATGAAACTTGGTTTGCGGACAGTATAAACGACACGAAAGGACCTGCGTTGGCATACACTCGCCATGACGACGATCCAATATTTGTACCGAATTGTGCCAGAAGAGGAATTTTTATATAATCAAATTTAATGGTGGTATTTACATTGGCGTAATAATGCTGCGGTAATGATAATGCAAGAATTCCGAGTCCCATCATTGCTTCCTCAGTCATGCCAAACCCAATGCTCATACCGATATCGTTGATGAGTCGCATCGTTGGAAATGCTTGAATACCATCTTTTATACCGCCAAGTCCGCTGTATTCTACGCCGAGGCGGAATGAAATAGTCGGATTGATTTGCAATTCAGTAAAAATTCCCCAATTCGGAGCTATTCGCATATCAAAGCCATCGTTCAACGGTGTTGTTTCGCCGGCCGGCATCATGCTTGATAAGTTCACGCCTGCTCTTGCTCCGAACGTAACGGTTTGGGCGGATAATCCGCCGATCATCAAGGTGGCAAAGATTGTGGTGATTAAGATTTTTTTCATTGTTATGTGTTTTTCTGTTGTCATTCCCGCGAAAGCGGGAATGACGTTCCTATTACATTATTCCTTCGACATTCCAAACAAACGCCCGCAAACCCTGTTGTTCGGCTTTGAGATCTAATTTTCTCAAACTTTCGAGCAACGGTTCTACTTTGGATTGATCAATGATGGTCAAAATTGCCGAGTTCTTCGCAGGCCACGTGTGCGTGCCGTAATGCGGTTCGCCATGGTAGGAACCGCGTCCTTGCGCATCTTTCCATTTGGTATAACCTCTGATATTATGATGGTCAAGGATTGTGCTAACTGCCTCTGTAAGGGCTTGGTTGTAGGATATGAATACTGCTTTCATTTTTTTGAGTTTGTAAAGTTTATAAAGTTATAAAGTTTATAAAGGGGTTTGTAAAGTGGCGAAGCACTTTATGAACTTTCCACTTTACAAACTTTATGAACTTATGCATAGGCTTCTGCCATTTTTTCTTGTCTTTTTTTCTTTTGGCGAAGCGTGCGTGCACCGAAAATCGAGTAAACCACCGGAACAATCAAAAGTGTGATAAGTGTCGAGAACGCTAATCCACCGATAATCGAAATCCCCATTGGTTGCCATGTTTCAGAGCCTTCACCGATACCGAGTGCCAACGGTGTCATCGCTAAAATTGTTGTGATGGAAGTCATCAAAACCGGACGCAAACGTGACTTTCCGGCGTTGATTACGGCTTGATTGATTGACAAACCTCGTTCGTGCAACAAATTCGTGAAGTCAACCATAACTACACCATTCTTGATAACAATTCCCACAAGCATAATCGAACCCACAAAACCTATCAAACTCAGCGATGTGCCGGTTATGAACAGTGCAAGGAACACGCCGGTAAATGCAAACGGTAGCGTAAGCATATGATAAATGGCATTCGCATTGATTCGAACTGCGTGGCAAGTACGATGTAAACCAATAAGATAATCAACAAAAGGAGTAGCCCCATATCGCGAAATGTTTCTGCTTGATCCTCAGCAGCACCGCCAACGCTCACAAAAAAGCCTTGTGGCGTTTCCGTTTCGTCCAAGATAGCATTAATTTCTCTAACAACTTCACTCAACGCAACGCCGTGTGTAGCCATTGTTACAGAAATTCGGCGTTGTCTGTCCTCTCGCTGAATGCTTGGTGGCGAGAAAAATCCTTCTACGCGTCCAACATCTCTAACACGCACCACTTGCCCTCCGGAGCCAAACAGTTGAATGTTTTCAACATCTTCAAGCGATTGACGGAAGGGTTCGGCATAACGCACAACGATATCAAATTGTTCGCCGTCTTCACGGAATTGACCTGCGATTAAACCGTTGATACGATTACGAATAAACAATGAAGCCGTAGCCGTATTCAAACCGTGAATGGCGAGCCTTTCGCGATCGAAAATCACACGATATTCCAAACGTTGTTCATCACGACTCAATCTAACATCACGTGTACCTTCGATTTCCTCAAAACGATCTCTCAAATAGTTTGCAAACGTTTCGCTCACTTCAAAATCATAACCAAAAATTTTGACCTCGATACCGGTTCCGCCCGGTCCCATACCGCCTGTTCCAACGGTATATCGAACGATTTGCGGCATCGACTGAAACTTGCTACGCAACTCCTCTGCCATATCAAACACACTTCTATCGCGATAGCGAACATTCACACATCGTATGGTGAAATTGATCACGTGCGAACCTTGTGTACCTATTGCAGACCAAAAATGACCGCCGTCTGCTGCTCCGGTTTGCGAGGCAATCATTTCGACTTCCGGAAAGTTCGTTTGAATGTATTCGGTCAAATAAGCTGTAACTTGTCGAGTGTATTCCAAACCTCTACTTTGCTCCAATTCAACGACTACTGTCAATTGACTTTCGTCAGACTCCGGCATGAAATCGGTTTCGACCTGCGTAGCAAACAGCACGATACTGCCGATAAAAATACTAATTGCCGAAACAATAATCACCGCCCGACGACGCAATGCCCAGGTAAGAATTTTGGCATAACCGTTGTCCAGCCTGTTCAAAAATTTATCAATCGGCTTAAAGACAACACCCAAACCTTTGTAGGTGTTTTTTTGATGAGATGCAAGTAACTTTGAGGATAACATCGGCGTAAGCGTGATACCGGCAAGCGTTGCTACTGTGGTTACGATAATAATAATCCACGCAAACGGTGCAAACATCATGCCTGCCATACCGCCAATGAGCGTAAACGGGAAAAATACGGCAACAAGTGTTAATGTTGTAGCGATAACCGGAAGCCAAACCTCGTTTGTGCCGTAAATAGCGGCTTCTCGGGGTGTACTGCCTCGTTCGATATGCTTTGTGATATTTTCAAGAACAACAATCGCATCATCTACCACCAAGCCGATACAAACAATCAATGCACTCAACGTTACAACGTTGAGTGTTCCGCCACTTGCCATCAAATAAATGAAAGCAGCAACCAAAGAAACCGGTATCGTAAGAGCAATGATAAATGTGGATCGCCAACGCCCTAAGAAAAACAAAACGACTAATGAAACCGCCAAAAACGCTAACAAAACCGTTTGCCCCAAACTGTTGATACTGCCCTGAATAAATTCAGCCATATCAAGCAAAACGCTGATTTCTATATCCGGAGGTAGGTCTTGTTTTAATCTTGGCAATTCTCCCAATACTGCTCTCGATATGGCAACAGTGTTACCCCCCGACTGCGGCTGTACTACAATTTGAGCACCTTGCCTGCCGTCAATCATCAGTTCTTGCGTAATGGTTCGGATGGTGTCTCGCACTTCGGCAACATCTGACAAAAACACAGTATTTCCACCCAAGCGACTTACGACAAGCTTGTTGAGTTCGTCACTGCTCGAAAACTCGCCTTCTGAACGAATGGCAAATGTTCCTGAACCGATATCCATAATACCTGCCGGCATGTTGAGGTTTTCGGTCTGTATGACTTGACCGATTTGCTCGATGGTCAAGAAGTACGCTTCCATTCTTGCCGGGTCGAGGTTGACCTGAATTTCTCGAACGGGTGTTCCGGCAACGCCAATGGCACCGACACCATCAATTCGGTTCAGCGGATTGATAATCCGTTCCTCCAAAATTTTGTCCAATGCCGGAAAACTTTCCTCTGCGGTTACCGCTAAAAAAAGTATCGGCATCATACTCATATTGATACGCATAACAGAAGGTCGCATTGCATCATCGGGCAACATTTGTTCGACCATTGCAACAGCGTCTCGAACATCGTTTGCGGCCTCGTCGAGGTTCGTTCCCCACTCAAAATGTAGAGCAACTATCGAGATATTGTCGCTCGAAGTTGAGGTCAATTGCCTAAGATTATTCACCGTATTGAGAGCATCTTCTATCGGAATGGCTACACTACGTTCGATATCGGCAACACTCGCTCCCGGATAAGGCGTAAAAACGATGATAACCGGAATATCCATTTCCGGAAAAAAGTCGATAGACAGCCTTTGCAAAGAAAACAGACCGAAAACAACCACACCAAGAAAAAGCATGATGGTTGATATGGGTCTTCGGACGGCGGTTTCGTATATTTTCATTTTTTTTAGTTTGTAAAGTTTGTAAAGTTAGAAAGTTTGTAAAGTTGTCTGCGATCGGGCGAAGCCCTTTATGAACTTTATAAACTTTATGAACTGTTAATTCTCAATTTGAACAAGCGTTTGGTCTAACAATCGCGACTGTCCCGCAGTTACAACTTGTGCTCCGGATTCAACACCCGAAAGCACTTCAAAACGGCTGTCAATCAAGCGTCCTAATTGTACTTCTCGGCGATGTGCTACTCCGTTTTCGATAACAAACACAAATCGTGTGTTCGTTCCGGGTTGTCTGTTTACAGCAACATCAGGAATTACCACGCGATTAATCGCACCAAAATCCAATTCTACACGAGCAAACATACCCGGACGAAGTGCTAAATCCGCATTTGGAATGGCTACCTCAACTCTAAATGTTCTCGACATCAAATCAATGGTCGGATAAACGATATTTACCCTGCCGGCAAATTCTCTGTCAGGATATGTATCAAGCCTTACACGCACGTCCATGCCCGTTCTTACACGTGGAAAATGAACTTCAGGAATATTGATCATAACTCTTACCGGAGATAATTGCATCACCGTCAAAATGGGATGTGCTCCTGCAAAGATATTTTTTGCATCAAAAAATCTTGCTGTAACTACACCGTCAATCGGCGAAAGCAACTCGGTGTTTTCTCGAAGATTCCGCACCGTTTCACGCAACACATCTACCTGTGAAGTCAACTGATCCAACTGTTGCTGTGTAGCACTTCCGGTTTTGTGCAACTCGGTAACACGCCCGAGTTCTCTTTCGGCATTCTCCAGCTGCAATTCTGCCTGCACAAGATTAGTCCTGTCCATTCGCACGAGCAATTGTCCCCTACGGACATGGTCGCCAACTTCTACTCTAATTTCGTCAATACGTCCGGGAATAGTCGGAACAATATGATTTGTCCGAAATGCTTCGATATTTCCTGTGAGTTCGGTTAATTGTTCTACCGGCTCTTCAACGACCGTTTGCACTCTAACCAAAACGCCCTCTTGAGCATCGTCTTGAATTTCTTCTGTTGTTCTGTTGCCTCCACAAGACGCCAATAATAAGACTGTTGCTGCGAGGATTGCTGTAATTTTTTTCATTATTTTCGATTTTAATTAATTCCTAAAAGATTTTCCAATTCCGATTGTGCGGTGAATACTTGCATCATGGCATTCACATAATTCGTTTGTGCCTGCAAAAGTTCAGTATTTGCAAGAGTTACATCTAAACTTGATGCCATACCATGCTGATACCTGCGCGAAACATCGTCAAACACACGTTGCGACAATTCAACCATTGTGCGCTGCAATTCAAAAGTTTCTACGGCAGTTCTGAGATTAAATCGCAATTGACTTTCTTGCATGAGCAGTTGATTGGCGACTAAATCACGATTATTTTGAGCTCTTTCCAAACCTATTCTTGCTTGTTGTGTTCGAGCATGACGTTGTCCGGATGCAAAGATCGGAATGGTTGCTTGAAAACCGATTACGTGATCCGGGGTCATGCTAAATGCAGGCTCCGCAATTCGGTAAGTATAGTTGTAAAACATCGCTATCGTTGGCAATGTTGAAGCTCTTTCGAGACTGATTTGTTTGCTTGCCAATTCTACCTGTCCTTCGAGAAGTTGCATGTTGAAATTGGAACTCAAATCAAAATCGGCACTCAACGTTCTTTCTATATCTTTTGCTAAAATTAATTCTTCCAAAGTTTCCGTCAGCACAAGTTCCGTATCGGAATCAACGCCCAAGTGAAAACGCAACAAATTGTAAGCCATCTCGATATTTCGACCGATATTTTTGATGCCAAGTTGCATCGTCGCCACTTGTATGTTCAATCTATCGGCATCGGTTTGCTGAGCAACGCCTACACGCACCATATCTTCCGTACTTTGCGCAAGTGCTTGAAGATTTTCCAAATTTTGCTCCAAAAGCCTTCGATTTTCTTCGACAATCAAAACCATTTGATACGCTGCTTGGGTCTGATGTCTGATATCCAGTTCTGCTTGTAAACGGGCCGTTTCAGTCATTTGTTCACCAATTCTCGACATTCTGATTCCCACCCAATAACTCGCACTAAACAACAATTGCGTTACTGTCGCTTGAAAATTACTTGAGGGAGGCATCGGAAGGGCCATTCCCAAAAGATTCATTTCGAATCCCAACATATTAGAGTAGTCTACGCTTGCGTTGATTTGTGGAAGTCCTGCCGAAATCACTTCCCAAGTTCTGCGTTGAGCTTCCGTCACCGACAAGTTTGCGTTCCACATCGTTCGGTTGTTCTGCAAGGCATGCTCTTGTGCTTCTCTCAGCGAAAGCACCAATACATTTTCGCTCGTCCCTTGCGAAAAAACAGTTTTGCACCAAACTGCCATCATCATGATTAACAAATATCGTTTCATTTATTGTTGTGTTTTTTTATATTCTGTTACTATATGCAAAAACCATTCCAAAGTTAAGCACTTTCCAAATTTTCTACTATTTTTAATCCTTTTTCCGTACAACACCCTCGAATAAAAATATAAACAAACTCTCCGAATATATTTTCAAGAGAAAATTGTTCGTTAAGTCTGCCCTTGTTGTCCCACAGTTGAAGAAGAATATTTCGCAACAAAGAGGCCGTAATATCTGCGTTTAAATCTTTGCGAAAAACACCTTGTTTGATGCCCATCTCTATAAACTCTTTTGTTTTTTCCATTTCTTCCTTTTCATTTTCGACTACTTTTGTATAAACGGCAGGATGATAGCGTTTAACTTCGTCGTATAGAGAAACCATTTTTGAAAACATCACACTGTCAATGCCTCTCAGACTATCGAAAAATACATGAATAACCGTTGGGCTGCTTTCTGTGTTTTTTTTGTGACGTACTTCTCTGTGTTTTTTATAATGCTTAATTACTGCGATGAGCAAAGCATCTTTGTTTTCAAATTGTTCGTAAATTGTTCGCTTAGAAACACCGATACGCTTTGCCAATTCATCCATAGTCATGGCTTTTACGCCATGATCATATATCAGCAGCATAGATTCCGAGATAATGCGTTTTTTAACGTCGTTGTTCATCGTTTTTTCAATTTGACGGTGCAAAGATACAACAAAAAACTGAGAAAACCAAAAAAGTTTTCAGATTTTCTTAGAATCGCCATCGCACTTGAAATCTAATTTCTGCTCTATCTCGCCCCTCTATTTCCTCTAAACCACTACCAATTGTATTTCTATCAGCGATATTCGTATTGGAATATTTTAGCCAAAATGTCAAATTTCGGACAGGACGGTATTGCAACAGCACAAAAAATCGACTACCTTTATAAAAATAGCTTTGCAACGTTGAGCCAAACAACACATCGTTTTCATAAACAAAAATGCGCATATCAAAATTGTCGGTATCGTAAACAGCATATCGAAATGTAGCAGATAATGGGATTTTCTGAAATCTGTATTGCACATCTTGATATACCATAAAACCCTTGTTGTTATTCGAAAATCCATATTCCAAACGATTTTTTAAAGTCATATTTTCGGAAATTTTGTGATCAATATGTAAACGCAAGCTTTGTCGAGAATGCATGGCAAAATCCGTAAAAATTCCGGTGTTTGGAACTACACTTTCTCGGGTTTTGTAGCGATAGTGTGCGTAGACGGACAATCGTGAATTTGGCGTAAAAAACACTCTGAATTGATACTCTTGTCCAAAAACCGGCTCGTTTGAAGAATAGGAAAGCCATGGAAATTCGAAAATATCCGTCATTATAGCCACTTTCCATGCTCTTGATAATTCTGTGTACAACGACACGAATAATCCTTTTTCATTTGCTGTTCTGCTACCTTCAGAGAGTCCGTCGGCAAAGAAATTTTGGTAATTTCTATCGTAATAACGCGCGGAAACATGAGCCGAAAGCCTCTGATTAAGCAAAAATCGAGAACCTGCAATGAATGCTTTTGCACCGTTTTTCGACATCGCAAATTCACCGTAATATCTGGAAATTCTGCCGATGCCTTCCCAATCTAAGCCAACGCTAATATTCTCTTTTGGTGGAATTGTGAATTGATTGTCGGGTCTGATTCGAGGTAGATAATCAACGTCCAAACTATTGTAATGTGCTGTTGCACCAATCCTAAACCTCGACCAATGACGGTCTATGTGAGTTCCAAACAAAATTTGGCCGGCTGTATTTTTTCGTTCCAACTCTCCAATCGTGCGATGATTGACCGCCTCTATAATTGATGAAATGCTTTGTGGATTTCCGTTTTCATCAAATTCCGAAACGGTTGCATCTAAGTTTCGATACGAAAAAAACGCTGAAACATCAATTTGTCCGAATTTCAATGTGCTCGCAACACCTTGGAAATAGCCGAATCTAGCAGAAGATGTGAAAGGCCTCACGCCTTGTGCTCGTTTTTTTATCGTGCTTCCGTCAACCGATTTTCCAAGCGAGAATCCACTCCACAAAGACAAGCCTTGTCCGAATTGCAGTTGATAGTTTCCAACCACCAAATTTTTAATTCGTCCAACATCAGAAATTGCCAAAAATCCCGAATAAAAAGGAAATCCTTGCTTTTGAGAACCCTTAAAAAACTCCTCTCCTGCATTTTTTCTCGCTACAAAGCCTATACGAAGTTTATTCATTGCGTTAAATTGGTAGCGCATCCAAAGTACATCGGGCGAACCTAAATACCACGCATTTTTTCGAGTCGAATCGCGAATGATGCTACTTGAATATCCGTGTCTTTCGTTTAATCCGCGTGTGTATCGCAACATGAGATCAGATCTTCCAAATCGACGAATATTCGCCCAAGTTAAATTGAAATTTTCCGTTCTCCGAAACGAAATATACGGTTGTAAAACCGCAATAATTTGCGGCGTAAATCCGGGCACATAATGCAACTCGAAAATATCCGCCAAATCGCCAAAATCCGAACGGTATTGCAAGAGAGCCGCAATTTGAAAATCGTTCAAAATTCTTAGTTCTTCCAATTGAGAGATCGTCGCCGTATTGAGATTTAGCGGGCGATGAAGATAGATTTCCAAATGTTCGATCAATTCGGAAATATCTACTGTCTCGTCGAGTTCGACGGTTTCTAAAATAGTTTCTAAAGTATTATCAAACACTTCTACGGTATCGCCAATTGTCATCAGCGAAAGACCGGCAAACAAAATATTAAAAATCATATTGAGCAAGTTTTTGTGAATTTTTGAATTGATAACTTACCCCGACAGTTGTCGAATAACCGACAATCGGTCGATATTGGGCTTGAAACCGAAACATCATCTGCCCGAAAACGTACTGAGCTCCAAGCCCGCTATCGCTCGACGAGCTAGCGTTTCCGAAAATTGTCAATGGTGAAATCGGCGAATAAGCAAGCTGTAAATTGACTTCTGTTTTATAATTCAACGTTTGTTTCACGCTCACAGACACCTGACAATGCTTCGAAAAAACATAACTCAGCCCCATTCTTAAAAAGCTTTGCAAGGGTGCATCTTTTCTTGTATTTGAGGCTATCCTAACGGGAATATTCAGTTCCGAATCCCAGTATAAATTTTGATTTAATCGTGCAAAACTTGTCGCATTTAAATCCATTGAAAACAGCGACTCATACTCTTTCCCAAAGGTTTCGAGTTTTGGAATAGCCTGCAACCCCAACGCCCATCTCGGCGTTATGGCTTTGGAGAGTCCTATGGCAAAGCTGTGTTCGCGATACGACAAGTAGCCGTAAGTGCTGTACATTCCGGAGATGACACCGGATTGAAACGGACGTGCTCCGAAGAAATTCAGAACATTTAATTCTCTTACAAAACGATTGTTGACTTCAACCCCAAGGCATGGTTCCTTCAAATGAGCTATTCGCGCCAAATGCGAAACTTGGTCAAAAACCGTTGGAGATCCAACCACAGCAAAGTCTTGTGCATGCAAAGTCGAAACAAAAAGTAATCCCGACAAAATAAGTGAACATGTTTTTTTCATAGTTATTGATATTTTTGCGTTCACCTATATAAACGCAAAAAAGTCGTTTTTCGTATAAAAAATTCCTTAAAAAGTGTTAAAATGTTGATAACTTTCCGAAATTGTTAATAACCTTTTCGTTTTTACCGTCATTTCGAGCGAAGTTGAGACCCCCCCTTGCTATTTCAAAAAAAAATCGTATCTTTGCGGTAAGCGATGTATCATCCACGAACTCTACATATCGGAAATTTAACCATGGGAGGCGATGCCCCCGTGCGGATTCAGTCGATGACCAACACCGACACCATGGATACGTTTGCCACAGTAGAGCAGTGCAAACGCTTGGCAGACGTGGGTTGCGAAATTGTCCGAATTACTGCACAAGGTGTTCGTGAAGCAGAAAATTTGGCAAATATCAGATCCTCGTTAATCCAGCAAGGATACACACTTCCATTGGTTGCAGATATTCATTTTCAGCCTAAAGCCGCAGAAGTCGCCGCATCAATTGTTGAAAAAATACGTATCAATCCGGGTAATTATATTGATGGGCCTACCCTGAGCGGAGTCGAAGGGCACGCCAAAATTATCGAAAAAATTTCCCCATTACTGGAAGTTTGCAAAAAACACAAAACCGTTATTCGCGTAGGTGTCAATCACGGTTCGTTATCGGAACACATCACTTCAAAATTCGGAAACACACCGCAAGGCATGGTCGAATCGGCCATGGAATTTGTGCGTATTATTCATGGTTTGAACTTTGACGATTTAGTCGTTTCGATGAAAGCAAGCCAAGTAAAAACGATGATAAGTGCAACACGATTATTGGTTTCGCAACTGCAAACAGAAGGCTTCGACTATCCTATTCATTTAGGTCTTACTGAAGCTGGTGACGGCGAAGACGGTCGAATAAAATCTGCAATTGCCATGGGAAGTTTGCTGCTCGACGGCATCGGAAATACCATTCGTGTTTCTCTCACAGAAAAACCCGAAAACGAAATTCCGGTTGCGAAAGCAATTTTGCAATCCTGCGGAATTCGTATATTTACTGCAGAATACATTGCTTGTCCCACCTGCGGACGTGCACAATACGACGTTGAATCCGTATTACAAGAAGTGAAACTTCGAACGAAACATCTCAAAGGTTTGAAAATCGCCGTAATGGGCTGTATCGTTAATGGTCCGGGCGAAATGGCGGATGCTGATTTCGGCTACGTAGGTGCAGGCGACGGAAAAGTTGTTATTTACAAAGGAAAAAATCCTGTTCAAAGAGATGTCGATGCTTCGAAAGCCATTGATGTTTTAATGGACATTATTGAAAAAAATACGCCATGAGAAAAAGTGTTTTTTTGCTAATCGTCTTCTGTGTATGCGTGAGTTTTTCACAAGCACAAATCCAAAGAACAATAATTAATGCTTGTGCCGAAGGCGCCGAAAATCGCACTGCACGGTTGTATTTAGAATGCGCTGTTACAAGATTTCAGTGGAGAGTTGATGAACAAACGATCAATAGCGAAGGTTGTTTTCAGTTGTCTGCAGAAATTTCCCAAACACTGAGAGCGTTTATCAGAATAGATTTTTATCAGACCTTTATTTTTCTTCAACCCGGAGAAACTTACAACATTACTTTCGATTCGTTCGATTTCAGAATCGACGAACGAGTCAATCCGTTTAGTTTGGATCAGTTTTTGTCCTACCGTTTTGACGAACCGGATTCAAACGAACTAAATCGCCTCATTTGGAGATTTGAAAATATGCACGACATATTTATGTGGGAAAGTTTCGACTCGGACGAAGGAACCGTTACCCGCGCGGCATTCAACGATTTCGAAAATTTGGTTCGAGAAACATTTGCATTTTCCGGACACGGTTATTTTTTAGACTACAAACGTTACGCTCTTGCAGATATACAGCGAATTTTCCGCCTAACTTCTCCGGCAAATTTATTTTTAACATACATTCAAAATCGCCCAATTCTCCACAATAATGTCGCTTTTGCGGATTTTATTACCGGATTTTATGAAAGTTATTTTCCATATCAAATCCGATATAATCGCTTGGTGTTTGAGGATCAAATTAATCTAACTCAAAATTTGACGGCAATTATGGATTCGTTGGGACGCGACACTACTTTGCAAAATGAGCAGCTTCGAGAGTTCGTGTTTTTACTGGGCTTACGAGAGTTGTGGCAAAATCCGGATTTTAGTAATCGGGCTATTTTGAAATTGTTGTCGGATATTGAACACACAACTATATTTCCCGAACATGCGGTGTTGGCGAATCGAATTACCCGAATGCTTTTACGCTTCGAACCGGGCGTCAATACAGCCAATTTTCGATTTTCAAATCCACAAACAGGAGAACTTTACGACTTTTCTCAATCGGCAAGGTACAAGTACATTTTATTTGTTACGAGCCTTTGTTTTTCGTGCGATGCCGAAATTAGTATTTTGCGAGGCATTGCCGAAAATCTCAGTGATGTTGTGGATTTCTATGTCGTAAGTTGCGATTACGAAGCTAGTCAAGCCTTGCGAAATATGCCGAGAAATTTGGGAAATATCACGTTTTTGCATTTCAACAAAGATTTCGCAGCGCTTGAAAGCATTGGCATTTTTGATTTCCCAACTGCCATTTGGCTGGATGGGGAGAATATCATCCAATCGTACAATTTTTTATTGCCGAGCAGACGTGCCGAGCAGGCTATTCGACAATTAACCTCACGATAGAGATGCGATTAATTGCGTCTCAACGGAGAAAAATACCATTCAAAACAATTCCGAATTGTAGGATACATTAACGGTTTTAGCGATTCAATTTTTTCTTGAGATGCCCAAACTGCTTCTAAAATATCTTCTTCAAGTTCTGGTTTTAACGGATGTTCGTCAGAGGTTTCCATTTCAAACCAATCGCATTTTTTCAATACAATTTCATTATTTGAGCCAACAAAAACATGGTATGTTCGTGGCATCTTTTTTACGATTTTTAGGTCTGAAAGTCCCGTTTCTTCTTTCACTTCGCGAAGTGCACACGCTTCGATTGTTTCTCCTTTATCCAATTTTCCCTTTGGAAGATCCCATTTCCCATGTCGAAAAATCAGTAAAAATTCACCTTTGGAATTTTTGACCAATCCACCTCCTGCCGTAACATTTTTAAATGCTTTTTTTAGCGATTCGTAACTTGCTTGGTCAAGGGTTATCGGTGTGTTGCTGTAGAAAATGGTTTTGCTCATGGTTTTGCAAGGGTACAGAACACTACTCAAATAAAGTGTTCACAAACTCGGCTTTGTCAAAGATTTGTAGATCGGTCATTTTTTCGCCCAATCCAATATATTTTATCGGGATTTTCAAGGTGTCGGAAATACCGATAGCCACGCCGCCTTTGGCTGTTCCATCAAGTTTGGTTAGTGCAAGTGCATTGATTTCGGTTGCGGCGGAAAACTGTTTGGCTTGTTCTATTGCGTTTTGTCCGGTTGAAGCATCAAGCACTAACAGAATTTCGTGTGGTGCATTTGGAATAACTTTTTGCATCACATTTTTGATTTTCGACAATTCGTTCATCAAATTGACTTTGTTATGCAAGCGCCCTGCTGTATCAATAATCACAACATCAGACTGCTTTGCTACAGCTGATTTCAGTGTATCAAATGCTACCGAAGCCGGATCGCTGCCCATGTCTTGCGCCACAATCGGCACATCGGTGCGTTCCGCCCAAATCTTCAGTTGGTCAATTGCGGCCGCACGAAACGTGTCGGCCGCACCTAAAATTACGTTGTGCCCGGCTTGTTTGAACTGATGGGCTAATTTTCCAATAGTGGTTGTTTTACCAACACCATTCACGCCGACAACCATAATTACATGTGGTTGTGAAGTGTTTGTTAAAGAAAAACCTGTTTGTGCTCCTGTTTCCGATTCGCTTAACAAACCTGCAATTTCATTGCGCAAAATTTGGTTCAACTCGTTTACATTGACATATTTGTCTTTCGCCACACGTCGTTGAATACGTTCAATGATTTTTAAAGTTGTTTCCACGCCGACATCAGAAGTAATTAACACCTCTTCCAGATTATCAAGCACATCGTCATCTACATGTGATTTTCCAACGATGGCTCTTGAAATCTTAGAAAACACTGATGTTTTGGTTTTGTCCAAACCTTGTTGGAGGTCGTCCTTTTTCTCTTTGGAAAAGAATTTTAAAAATCCCATAGCATTTTGTATAAAAAAAGCCCCAACAGTGAGGCTTTTGTGAATATTAGATGCAAAAAAATATTTATTTTTTTGCAAAATAGCCTTTCACTTCCTCACTGGGAATGATATCCTCTTTGAAAGTATAGGCACCTGTTTTCGGCGATTTCACAACACGCACAACCTTGGCCAAACTTTTGCCGGCACCGGCTACTCTCAAACTTGCAACTGTTTTCTTTGCCATATCTTAAAATTTTACTTGATTTCTTTGTGAACCGTCATCTTTTTCAGGATCGGGTTGTACTTTTTAATCTCCAAACGGTCCGGAGTGTTTTTTTTGTTTTTCGTAGTGATATAACGCGATGTACCGGCTACTCCACTTGTTTTGTGCTCGGTGCATTCGAGGATCACTTGAATACGTGCTTCTTTGATTTTCTTTGCCATTGCTCTATGCTTTTTTCAAAAATTTTCAAAATTCGGATTGCAAAGATACGATTTTTTTTTGAAACCACCAAATTTTTTTGAAAAAACATGAAAAACATGGAATTATATCATTTTTTTTTATATCTTTGCAAACAAAATATGAACACCATGGAAAAAATCACCAAAGGCACAACTGTTGACCACGAACGCTACGGCGAAGGCATTGTTGTAAAAGACGACTTCAGCACAATTGAAGTTATTTTTGAGCGTGGCGGAAAAGTGTCGTTTTCGAAATCCAATCTTTCTGAATTTACAATTATTGAAAAATCTGAAGACGAGGAACAGTCTGATGCCGGCGTGTTTTCATACGACGATATGCGGATTATTTTGGAGGACATTTTGTTTCAGCACAACGGTATTGATCAACCTGTTGAAATCGCCGAAAAATGGCAAGGAGGAACGCTCAAAATGGAGCCTGGAAATAAGGAATTACAGGGCAAAGATGTGCCTATCGAAACGTTTTTTCACAAAATTGTTATGGTTCGCGACAGGTTGAGAGTTTTAGAACAAAACATCAATTCTCACGCAAAACTGACCGATCAAGATAAGGTTTCTTTGCAACAATATATCACCCGGATTTACGGCTCATTAACTACATTCAACGTGCTTTTCAAAGATAAAAACGATTATTTTGTTGGGCAAAAAAGCGACGCATAAAAAGCAAGGATGGCTAAACAAAAAACAACATTTTTCTGCAAAAATTGTGGTGCACAATCGGCAAAATGGATTGGAAAATGTCCATCTTGCAACGAGTGGAACACGTATATCGAAGAAATCATTCAGCGCGAGGAAAAATCGGCGTGGAAAAAATCCGCAGGATTTACAAAAATGTCGAAACCGCAGTTGGTCGCAGAAATCAGTGCCGACCAGCAAGCACGCATCAACACGCACAACGGCGAACTCAATCGTGTTTTGGGCGGTGGATTGGTAGCAGGCTCATTGGTTTTGGTGGGTGGCGAGCCGGGTATCGGAAAATCAACACTGATGCTTCAAGCAGCACTTCAAATGCAGAATCAAAAAGTGCTTTACGTGAGTGGCGAGGAAAGCGAACAACAACTCAAAATGCGTGCCGATCGTTTGGGTTTGACTAATGCACCGTGCTATATTTTGAACGAAACTTCGACCACAAATATCTTTCAGCAAATCGTGGAATTATCACCAACAATGGTTGTGATTGATTCCATTCAAACCTTGCACACCGACAGTGTGGACTCTTCGGCAGGAAGCGTTTCGCAAATCAAGGAATGTGCCGCTGAATTGCAAAAATATGCGAAACAATCGAATGTGCCGGTGTTTATCATCGGACATATCACCAAAGACGGTAGTATTGCCGGCCCGAAACTTTTGGAACACATGGTAGATGCGGTGTTGCAGTTCGAAGGCGATCGCAATCACGGTTATCGAATTTTACGTTCAATAAAAAATCGTTTCGGTTCAACGTCCGAGCTGGGAATTTTTGAAATGCAAAGTTCCGGATTGCGTGAAGTTCCTAATCCTTCGGAAATTTTGCTTTCGCAACGCGACGAGCAATTCAGCGGAACGGCGATTGCCGCAACGGTTGAAGGAGCACGTCCGATGTTGATTGAAATTCAAGCATTGGTCAGTTCGGCGGCTTATGGCACGCCTCAGCGTTCGGCAACAGGATTTGATTTGCGGCGATTGAATATGCTGTTGGCAGTGCTTGAAAAGCGTTGCGGCTTCAAACTTTCTGCAAAAGATGTGTTTTTGAATATTGCAGGCGGTATTCGTGTGGACGATCCGGCGATAGATTTGGCGGTGGTTGCAGCGATTTTGTCGTCGAACAGCGATATGGCTGTTTCGCCGAGAGATTGCTTTGCCGCAGAAGTCGGCTTGACAGGCGAAATTCGTCCGATAACCCGCATAGAACAACGTTTGGCAGAAGCCGAAAAATTGGGGTTTGAACGGATTTTCATTTCGAAATATAATTTGAGTAAGAGTGGGCGGCGTTTCGACAAGCTCAACGACCGCAGTCCGGTGGCTGAGCCTGTCGAAGCCAAAATCAAAATCATTCCCGTTTCCGGAATGTACGAAGTGTTTTCGGAATTGTTCGGATAAAAAGAAACAGGTGCAAAGCACCTGTTTCTTTATTTATGAAGTTTGTTTTGGGTTATCTTCCCCAGCGTCCTCCACCGATAGTGAAGCCGATAGTAATAGCAAAGTAGTTATTGTTTCTTGAGTCGAAACTTGGAGTTCCAATACCAGCAACAGTAGCACTAACCGGAGAATTTCCAACCAAGTGATATTCTGCGGCTACTCTAAATCTTCCGAATTCAAAACCTGCAGTCAACATACATCCAAATACTGTTCCGCCTTCTGCTTGAGCACTAACTGGAATTGGACTAGCAATGATCACAATAGGATCACCGTCTTGCATTATGTAGGCACCTAAACCTACACCGCCGAAAATAGCAAACCCTGAATTACCTGGATTAAAAAAATAGGTTCCTGTAGCCAAAATGTGGGTGTTTGTAGCAGCTCCAACAGAACCTGCATCTTCATTCACACTGACCATTGCTGCACCTCCGAACCTTGCACCAACATTCAAATTGTCCCAAATGTTGTAACCGAGATTAAGATCAAAAGCAACACCGAAACCTCCTCCGGCCGGAATAGCAGCTCCAGCATTGAGACTTCCACGGATTTTTCCGGCTTCTTGCGCAAAAAGCCCTACTGTTGCAAGTGCCAATACAGCACATACGATAATTTTTTTCATAATTTTTGTTTTTGTTTTGTTGTTAATAATAATTGACGGTGCAAAGATACAAAAAAAAATCGACTTTGCAAATTTTTCTTGCGAAAAAAATCGTTTTCTTTTTTTTGTAAATCAGTTAATTATGATGCTTTGAAACACTGAGATTGAAATTTAACAAATTTTATTGAACAATGGTTCCAACATCCTCGCCGTTTACGACTTTCAATAGATTTCCAACGTTATTCATATTGAACACATAAATCGGCATATTGTTTTCTTTACAAAGCGTAAATGCAGTTAGATCCATCACGGAAAGTCCTTTTTCGTAAACTTCGTCATACGTAATAGACTTAAATTTTGTTGCATTTTTATCTTTTTCCGGATCGGCAGTATAAACGCCGTCCACACGAGTTCCTTTAAGCAAAATATCTGCTTCGATTTCAACGGCACGCAACGCAGCACCTGTATCTGTAGTAAAAAACGGATTGCCTGTTCCGCCTGCAATAATCACAACTTTGCCTTTTTCGAGGTTGCTTTTTGCACGCGAACGAGACATTTTTCTCGCAATGGGGTCGATTTCTATTCCTGATAATAGTTGTGTTGAAATGCCTTGTTTTTCCAATTCGGCTTGCAGTGCCATGCTGTTGATAAGCGTTGCCATCATGCCCATATAATCGCCTTGTACGCGATCCATACCTTTGGCAGCACCTTGCAAACCACGGAAAATATTTCCACCGCCAATCACTACTCCTATTTGACAACCTGCCTCGTGAACGGTTTTGATTTCCGAAGCATATTGGGTTAGCATTTTGGGGTCAAGACCGTAGTCTTGTTCGCCCATGAGCGACTCTCCGCTGAGTTTTAGCAAGATTTTTTTGTACTTCATCGAGATTTATTTTTTATAAAATTTTTAGAGATTTCTATGAATAATTGTTGGTGCTGCTTGTGCTGTCGGCATGATGAGCATATCGTTGATACAAACGTGTTTCGGAAGATTCACACAATAAAAAACGGCATCTGCGACATCATCGGCTTTCAATGGCTCAAAACCTTTGTAAACATTGTCTGCACGATTCTGATCGCCTTTAAATCGCACCACCGAAAATTCTGTTTCAACTGCTCCCGGACAAACTTGTGTAACCCGAATGCCGTGCGAAACCAAATCCATCCGCAGCCCTTTCGAAAAAGCGTCAATCGCATGTTTTGTAGCGCAATATACCGCACCATTCGGATAAACGTCTTTACCTGCGACGGAGCCAATATTGACGATATGTCCGTGTCCATTTTGAATCATCAAAGGTGCAATTGTTCGAGAAACATAAAGCAAGCCTTTAATGTTGGTATCAATCATGCGTTCCCAATCGTCTACAACGCCCTCTTGTACGGAACTTAAGCCAACCGCCAAGCCTGCATTGTTAACCAACACAGCGATATTTTTCCAATCGTCCGGCAGACTTTCTAAATTTTGTTCAACTTCGGCTTGCGAACGAACATCGAAACAGAGCGTCAGCACACGATTGCTGTACATGTCCTGCAACTGCTTTTTCTGCATTTCCAAACGATCGTTCCGGCGTCCGGTCAAAATTAAATCATAACCCTCTTTTGCAAAGCGCTCTGCGGTGGCTTCTCCGATGCCTGCCGTGCTTCCGGTGATTAAAGCGATTGGATTCATATTGCAAAGATACGAATTTTATTTTACATTTTCAAAGAAACTTACCAATAATCGCACACCGAAACCAGAGGCTTGACTGCCGAAATATTTGTATGCTGAAGTGTTGAAGGCAACACCTGCAATATCCAAATGAATGTAGGGGTAATCCGTAAATTCTGCCATGAATTTCCCAGCTGTGATTGCTCCGGCATATGCCGACCCGCAATTTTTTATGTCGGCAACTTCGGATTTCAATTCATCCAAATAGTCGTCCCACAGCGGGAACTCAACGATTCGTTCGCAAACTTCTTCTCCGGATTTTTGAAGTTCTTTGAAAAAGCTTTCTGCATTTTTTTGCATGCCGACTGTTCCATATTTTCCGGTGGCTCGAGCAGCAGCGCCTGTGAGTGTTGCCGCGTCAATGACCAGTTTTGGTTTGTAAAGTTTAGCGTAATCCAATGCGTCGGCTAAAATTAAACGCCCTTCGGCATCGGTGTTTACCACTTCAACGGTTTTCCCCGAACGCATCGTAAGCACATCGCCCGGAACCATAGCATGTGCACCCGGACGATTGTCCGTTGCAGGAATCAATGCAATAACATGATGTTTGGATTTCATCGCAGCCAATGCAAAAATAGTTGCTGCAACTGTTGCTCCGCCTGCCATGTCG
>WQWA01000028.1 GCA_009785505.1 Bacteroidales bacterium | reverse complement strand
TTTTGTATCTTTGCAGTCGGGGTAAGTCTTAGACGACCAGCTCCTACTTATTCCCCCAGGGTCGGAAGGCAGCAAGGGTCGGTGGTTGTAGCGGTGCGATGTAAGTAGCTTGCCCTTTTTTTATTTATGAATATGGAAACAACAAACACACGTCCAAGCTGGGATGAATATTTTATGGGGCTGACGCGTTCTGTTGCGGAGCGTGCCACGTGCGACCGCGGACGAAGCGGATGCGTAATCGTGAAAGATCGTCAGTTGTTAGTCACAGGTTATGTCGGCTCGCCGGCAGGCTTGCCGCATTGTGATGAGGTAGGGCATTTAATGAAAAAAGTGATTCATGAAGACGGCAATATTACCGAGCATTGTGTGAGAACCGTTCATGCCGAGCAAAATGCAATTTGTCAAGCCGCACGGCGCGGCATCGCCTTAGACGGCGGAACTTTATATTGTAAAATGACACCCTGCCGAGTGTGCGCAATGCTCATTATCAACTGCGGCATCAAGCGCGTAGTGTGTGAATTCAAATACCACGCCGGAGCGGAATCGGAGAAAATGTTTGCAGATGCCAGGGTTGAGTTGGTGTTTTTCAATCAGGAAGTTGTCCAATACAAATAGTAAGAATGTCTGTTTTTGACCAACCTAAAACCCCGTTTCGTGGTGCAGGTATAGCCATTCCCGTATTTTCGATTCGAACGGAAAAAGGATTGGGCGTAGGCGAATTTTCAGACCTAAAAATCCTCGCTGACTGGGCAGAAATCTGCGGTTTGAAGCTTATTCAAATTCTTCCGGTAAACGATACAACTGCAGATTTCACATGGTTGGATTCGTGTCCATACTCCGCAATCTCTGTGTTTGCTTTGCATCCGATGTATTTGAATATCGAAAGCCTTGGGAAATTCACACAAAAAGAATTGGGCGAATACCAAGAACTTTGCAAAAAACTGAATACCCTTCCACAGGTAGATTACGAAAAAATAATGAACGAAAAATGGAAGTACATTCGTCATTTTTTCAAAAAAGACGCGAAAAAAACTTTCGAAACCAAAGGTTACAAAGATTTTTTCAAGAAAAATTCCGACTGGTTGGTCCCTTACGCTGAATTTTGTGCTTTACGTGATAGCAACGATGCTGCAATCCATTATTTTGTACAATACCATCTGCATATTCAACTTTCGGAAGCCTCCGAATATGCCTTAAATAAAGGCATATTCTTGAAAGGCGACATCCCGATCGGTGTGAATCGTTACAGTGTGGATACGTGGGTTAACCCGAAATTATATAACATGGATTGTCAGGCGGGAGCACCGCCGGACGCATTTTCTACAGGTGGACAAATCTGGGGATTTCCCACGTACAACTGGGACGAAATGGCAAAAGACGACTACACTTGGTGGCATCGCAGACTTAAAAAAATGGAAGAGTATTTCCAAGTTTGCCGCATTGATCATATTTTGGGATTTTTCCGTATTTTTGAAATACCACTGCATGTAAAGGACGGACTTTTGGGTGTTTTCTCCCCTGCCCTGCCGTTTTCCATTGAAGAATTAAATCAGCGCGGCATGTGGTTCGACTACGATCGTTTATGTAAACCCTACGTTGATGGCGATGTGAATGAAATTCTTTTTATCGAAGATAAAGTACAAAAAGGTCATTTTCATCCGAGAATTATGTTTCATTCAACCCGCTCGTATCAAGATTTAGACGATAGCACAAAACATATTTTGAACGAAATTTACAATGATTATTTTTATCATCGCCACAATGAATTTTGGCGTGAAATCGGATTGAAAAAATTACGCAGTTTGAAAAATTCCACCATGATGCAAGTTTGCGGCGAAGACTTGGGAATGGTGCCTGCTTGTGTACCGGATGTGATGAGCGAATTGCAAATTTTGAGCCTGATTATTCAGCGCATGCCGAACGATCCGAAATTGAGATTTGCTGATTTGGTAAATGCGCCTTACCTCAGCGTTTGTAGTCCGAGCAGCCATGATATGAGTACGATCCGCGGATGGTGGGAGGAAAACATGGATGTCACGAAAAATTTTTACTACAATGAATTGAAACAACACGGAGAATGTCCGAAATTCTGCGAACCTTGGATTGCACAGCTCATCATTGAGCAACACTTGAGTTCTCCAAGCCTTTGGGCTATTTTTCCAATTCAAGATCTTATGGCAATGGACGAAAAGTTACGCTTGAACGACCCACATGCCGAACGTATCAACGATCCCGGAAACAGCCAATATTACTGGCGTTACAGATTTCATCATACTATCGAAGATTTGATCAAATGTGATGAATTTAATAAAAAAGTCGCGGGTTTAATCAGACAGTCGGGACGAAGTTGAAAATTGATAAAAGAAGGTGTAGATATATATAATTGGGTTGCAATCTCGGTTTTTTTTTCGTATCTTTGCAAAAAAGTATTTGAAATCTCAAACCCATGAATATCCGTAAAGAATCTCAAGCAAAAATTGTTGCAACAATAGGCCCCGCAAGCCGTTCGGAAGAAATGTTGATCAAGCTTACCGAAGCCGGCGTTGATGTGTTTCGATTGAATTTGTCGCACGACACACACGAAACTCACGCCCAAGCCATTCAAAATATCAAAGCCGTTCGTGAGAAAACAGGTAAAAATTTGGTTATTTTGGGCGATTTACAAGGCCCAAAATTACGCGTTGGTGTGATGAAAAATAACGGTGTGATGTTGGAAAACGGTCAAAAATTCATTCTCACCTCAAATGAGTGCGAAGGCGATGAAACTCGCGCATTTATGAATTATACCAAACTTCCGAAAAGCGTGAAACCCGGCGACACCGTGTTGGTTGATGATGGAAAAATTAAATTGACCGTTGAATCGACAAACGGCAAAGACGAAATTGTTACAAAGGTCATCAACGGTGGAATCTTGAGTTCACGAAAAGGTGTAAATTTGCCGAACACACGTGTAAGCTTACCTTCTTTAACCGAAAAAGATTTGGCAGATTTACAGTTTGCAATTGATCAAGATATCGATTGGATCGGACTTTCGTTTGTTCGTCGAGACACAGATATTATCGAGCTCCGCAAACAAATTGAAAGCCGAAATGCAAAAATTGAAATCATTGCAAAAATTGAAAAACCGGAGGCTTTAGAATATCTAGATGAAATTATTGAGGCAAGTGATGGTATAATGGTTGCACGTGGCGATTTAGGCGTAGAAATTTCGTTTGAAAAAGTTCCTACACTTCAAAAAGAAATCGTTAGAAAATGTGTTATAGCTGCAAAACCGGTTATCATTGCAACGCAAATGATGGAAAGCATGATTACGAATTTTTTGCCGACCCGTGCGGAAGCAAATGATGTTGCCAACGCTGTTTTGGACGGAGCCGATGCCTTGATGCTGAGTGCGGAAACTTCTATTGGGGAATTTCCTGTGGAAGCCGTTCAAGCCATGCAGGACATCATCACTTGGACTGAAAGCAGACATTTGATTCAATTTCCTTTGCAACCACCTATTGAAGAACCTCGAGGAGGCGGTTATCTCACAAAATCCATTTGCTACAATGCCGCATCTTTAGCGAAGCAAATAGAAGCATCTGCAATTATTGTTTTTGCAAACAGTGGTACACCTGTGCGTTTGGCTGCATCACACCGTGCAACTCGTTCAAAAATTATTGTTTTCACAACAAAACCCGAATTACTTCGTACATTACCTTTGATTTGGGGGGTTGAGGTACACATGTACCCGGAATTTAGAACCGTTGGCGAGGCTGTGAATTACGTCAAAGACTATATTTTAGCCAGTAAACTTCTCAAAGAGCACTCTAAAGTTGTTTATCTCGGCAGCACTCCGTTTAACCTTAAGCGTTCAAATATGGTACGAATCGGAAGGATGGAACAAACACAATAAAAAAAAGGAGCAAAATTTTGCTCCTTTTTTTTGATCTTACAACAACCCAATTCGTCTCAAAAAATGTTCCGGCCTTGGGTCTCTACCTCTGAACTCTCTGAAAAGTTCGGAAGGGTCAACCGTTCCACCACTTTCGAAAATTCTTCTAACGCCTGCCGCCAATTCTTGATTGAAAATATCGCCGGACTCAATGAATGCTTGGAATATATCCGCATCCAAAACTTCCGCCCAACGGTAAACATAATAACCCATAGCGTACATTCCACTAAAAATATGTAAGAAATAAGTCGAGCGATGCCTTGGCTTCAATTCACGCGGCAAATTCACTCTTCTCATTGCATCTAACTCAAATTCTACAGCACCCATCGTAATTGGTTCGGTTTGTGTATACCAAAAATAATCTAACCATGCTGAAGCCATGTATTCTCCGGTGATAAATCCTTGGTTAAATCTTCTCGCTCTTAACATCGTTTCGATCAATTCATCTGAAATTACCTCTCCCGTTCTGTAATGTCTCGCATAAGTTCTCAAAAATTCCGGGTGAAACGCCCAATTTTCCATAAGTTCAGAAGGCATCTCAACAAAATCAAGCTTCACATTGGTTCCCGACAGACTACGGAATTGTGTTTTGCTGAGCAACATGTGCAACGCATGTCCAAGTTCGTGAAACAACGTATTAACCTCGTCAATGGACAACAACGCAGGCTGATCACCGGAAGGAGCTGTATAGTTGCTTATATTCAAAACTACCGGCAACACTCTATTACCCGGATATCCGGATTGCTGACGGAAAGACGACATCCACGCTCCACCACGTTTGCTCGCACGAGGATGATAATCGGCAAAAAGGATTCCCAATTCTGTTCCATCATAATCTCTCATCAACCAAATTCTGTTTTCAGGATTGAATTTCGGAATATCAAAACGCTCTTCCCACGTTACGCCCCAAAGTCTTGTGGTTAAATCAAACGCTGCGTTAATTACATTTTCCAATTTTAGATATTCGCGAAAAGCCGTCTCATTGAAATTGTAATTTTCTTGTCTGACTAACTCTGCATAATAGCGCCAATCCCACGGTTCAAGGTTAAAGTTGCCACCTCTGGCATTGATCATGTTTTGAAGCATTCTTGCTTCGCGAGCAAACTGAACTTGTGTTGGAGCCCAAATGTCTTCCAAAAATTGTCTCACGGTTTGTGTAGTTCCTGCCATATACGTTTCCACAATGAAAGAGCCTGCTGTCTCGTGACCAAATAGTTGTGCTCTTTGCAAGCGAAGGTTAGCGATATTTGTAGCGACCCACTCATTGTTAAATTCGTTGTCATGAGTTCCTTTATTTACATATGCACTCCATACTTTGTAGCGCAGATCGCGGCAGTCTAAAAACGTTAAAAGAGGTGTAAATACCGACCTTTGGAGTGACAACCACAACCAGCCTTCCTTACCTTCTCTTGCTGCCAAGTTGGCTGCTGCTGCGACAACTGCCGGAGGAAGTCCTGATAATTGTGCTTCATCTGTAATATGCAAATAAAATGCATTTTGCTCTGCCAACACATTTGCGTTGAATTGTGAAGTCAAAATCGAAAGTTCTTCATTGATTGCTTTTAATTGAGCTTGACCCTCCTCACAGAGATTTGCACCGCCTCGAACAAAATTTCTATATATGATTCGGAGCAACATCTGGTTTTCTCCATAAAGTTGATCATATTCATTTTCATAAACAATTCTAATGCGTTCAAACAACTCCGGGTTCATTGCAATTCGATCGGAATGTGCCGAAAGTATCGGCATAATTTCCCTTTCGATTTCAGCAAGTTCGTCATCGCGTTCAGTTCTGATGATGTTCATAAATACTAATCTCACTCTTTCGAGGAATAGACCTGAAGCCTCAAAAGGAACGATTGTGTTTTCGAAAGTCGGTGCTTCCGGATTGTTTATAATAGCCTTGATTTCTGCGTTGTGGCGTCTCATACCTTCCAAGAAGGCCGGCATGTAATGTGCGGTTCGGATTTGATCAAACGGAGGAGTACCGAAAGGCGTATTCCAAGTTTCCGCAAAAAACGGGTTGTTTGCGTTAGGATTGCAACTTGTCATAAGTGCAAATGCTGTCAAAGCAATAATGATTAATTTTTTCATAATTTGTGTGTTTTATTTGATTTTTCGCAAAGATACGAAAAAAAATGATATTGGCAATAAAAAAAGGAGCAAAATTTTGCTCCTTTTTTTGTTTTACAACAAGCCGCGACTTCTCAAGAACGGTGTTGGACTTGGGTCTCTACCTCTGAATCTTCTGAAAAGTTCAGCAGGCTCTACTGTGCCGCCGGCAGCAAAAACTTCACGAAGTTTGCGTGCATATACCGGATTAAAGATATCGCCCGACTCAACGAATGCAGCAAAAATATCTGCATCCAACATTTCCGCCCAACGGTAGCTGTAATAGCCCATCGTGTAGCCACCTCCGAAGATATGTAAGAAGTACGTCGAACGATGTCTAGGTTTCAATTCTCTTGGCAGATTTATTCTTCTCATTGCTTCCAATTCGAATTCTACACCGCCCATTGTAATGGGTTCGGTGACTGTGTACCAAAAATAATCTACCCACGCAGACGCTAAAAATTCGCCTTGGATAAAGCCTCTGTTAAATCCGCGTGCTCTTTGCATTTGCTCAATAAGTTCGTCAGAAATAACTTCACCCGTTCTGTAATGTCTTGCATAAGTTCTCAAAAATTCCGGATGGAATGCCCAGTTTTCCATAACAGATGACGGCATTTCAACAAAATCTCTTTTTACGTTAGTTCCGGACAAACTGCGATAGTTTGTTCTGCTGAACAACATGTGCAATGCATGCCCAATTTCATGGAACAACGTGTTAGTTTCGTCAATCGACAACAATGCAATACCATCGCCGTCAGGAGCTGTGTAATTACTCACGTTTGTAACAATCGGAATGATATTGTTGTTCGGGTAACCGGATTGCGGACGGAAAAACCACATCCATGCACCACCTCGCTTGCTTGCACGAGGATGGTAGTCTGCAATGAAAACTCCCAATTCCGAACCATCGTAGTCTCTCATGAGCCAGGTTCTATTTTCGGGATTAAATTTTGGAATATCGAAACGCTCTTCAAAAGTAACTCCCCAAAGTCTATAGCAAAGGTCGAAAGCAGCGTCAATAACATTTTCTAGCTTTAGATATTCGCGGAATGCTGTTTCGTCAAAATTGTAATTTATTTGCTTAACGATTTCCGCATAATAGCGCCAATCCCAAGGCTCAAGTTGGAAGTTGCCGCCTCTTTGATTAATCATTGCTTGAAGTGTTCTTGTTTCACGAGCAAATACACGCATTGTAGGCTCCCAAAGACTTTGGATAAAGTTTCTCACAGTTTCTACATTGCCTGCCATACTTGTTTCCAAAATGAATGAGCCTGCTGTTTCGTGACCGAATAATTGTGCTCTTTCTAATTCGAGATTGGCAATTCTTACAATAATTTCATTGTTGTCGTTTTCGTTGCCGTTATTTCCAACATTCACGTATGCACTCCATACTTTGTAGCGCAAATCACGACAATCTAAAAAGGTCAAAAGCGGTGTAAATACTGATCTTTGCAACGATTGCCACAACCAACCTTCTTTTCCTTCTCTTTCTGCCAAAGCCGCTGCCGCTGCAACTACTGCCGGAGGAAGTCCAGCCAAATCTTTTTCGTTTGTAAGGTGCAAATAAAATGCGTTTTGGTCTGCCAACACGTTCGTGTTGAATTGTGTAACTGTGCGTGACAACTCTTCGTTGATTTCTTTCAATCTCGCTTGAGATACTTCGTCAAGATTTGCACCACCACGAACAAAGTTTCTGTACGTGATATCAAGCAACATCAAGTCTTCGCCTTCGAGTTGCGAACGTTCGTTTTCATAAACTACTCTGATACGTTGGAACAATTCCGGATTCATCGAAATTCGGTCGGAATGCGCCGAAAGCATCGGCATAATTTCGCCCTGAAGTACCGTAAGTTCGTCGGTAAGTTCGGACAATGTAATGTTATGAAATGTCATCAGAACTCTTTCAAGGAATAAGCCCGAAGCCTCAAGAGCAACAACTGTATTTTCGAAGGTTGGTGCTTCCGGATTGTTTACAATAGCCTCAATTTCGGCATTGTGACGGCGAAAACCTTCCAAGAAAGCAGGTTTGTAATGTACTGTTCTGATTTGATCAAACGGAGGAACACCAAAAGGTGTATTCCAAGTTTCCGCGAAAAACGGATTGTTTGCGTTAGGGTTACAACTTGTCATAAGTGCAAATGCTGCTAAAGCGATAATAATTAATTTTTTCATAAATTTGTGTATTTGATTGAGTTTTTTGCAAAGATACAAAAAAAGTTTGAAATTTCAATATTTTTGGGGAATTTTTCGTTTTTTTTTCGTACCTTTGCAAAGAAATGGGCGATAAAAAGAACATAACAATTCGAGGTGCACGTGTTAATAATTTGAAAAATATTACCGTTGAAATTCCTCGAAATAAACTGGTTGTGATTACAGGTTTGTCGGGATCGGGCAAATCTTCATTAGCATTTGACACGCTTTATGCGGAAGGACAACGGCGTTATGTTGAATCGCTGTCAGCTTACGCGCGCCAGTTTTTGGGAAAAATGAGCAAACCCGAGGTCGATGATATTTCAGGCATCTCGCCGGCGATTGCCATTGAGCAAAAATCAGCCAATCGCAATCCACGTTCAACCGTTGGAACTTCTACGGAAATCTACGAATACATCAAATTGCTTTTTGCGAGAATCGGTCATACATTCTCCCCTATTTCCGGCAAGGAAGTTACGCGCGACAGCGTGAGCAAAGCAACTGACGAGGTTACCGCCCTGCCAAACGACACCAAAGTCATGATTTTTGCACCGTTGCTTATCAAGGAAAATCGCACGGAATCCGAGCAGTTGCAGGTGTTACAGCAAATGGGGTTTTCGAGATTGGGAAAATTTGGTAAAAAAGGATTTGAGGAAATTGTCAGTATTGATGATATAAATAATCCGACGGAGGTAGAACCTCCGCCGAACGGGCGTCATTGCGAGGGAGGCACGACCGAAGCAACCCATAATGACTCCGGATTGCTTCGTCTGACGGCTCGCAATGACGATCAAAAATTATTAATTGACCGTTTGACCATAAAATCCAATGATCCCGACCTATATTCCCGTGTGTTCGATTCCATACAAACCGCATACCACGAGGGAAACGGAATTTGTTTCGTGCAAATTATGGGCGGAAAATTGCTGGAATTTTCCAATCGTTTCGAGCTTGACGGCATAACTTTTGAAAAACCAAACGAGAATTTTTTCAGTTTTAATAATCCTTACGGAGCCTGCACGACATGCGAAGGCTACGGTTCTGTAATCGGCATTAGCGAAGATTTAGTCGTACCAAATCCGACGCTTTCGGTGTACGAAAATGCAGTTGCAATTTGGCGAGGCGAAAAAATGGGCGAAGCAAAACAACACTTGATTGCCAATGCCGAACTCCTAAAATTCCCTATTCACAAGCCTTACAACAAACTCACATCCGAGCAAAGAAAATTACTTTGGGACGGCAATAAATATTTCGAAGGTATCAACGATTTGTTCAAATGGATTGAAACGCAAACACACAAAATACAATATCGTGTGATGTTGGCACGTTATCGCGGAAAAACGCTATGTCCCGATTGCGGAGGTACACGATTGAGAAAGGACGCGGGTTATGTGAAAGTCGGCGAAAAAAATATTCAAGAATTGGTGCTGATGCCGATTGATGAATTGCAAACCTTTTTCAAAAAACTAAAATTGCCCAAAGACGAAGCCGTCATTGCCAAACGCATCTTGCAAGAAATCAACAGCAGGTTGCAGTTTTTGATGGATGTCGGGCTGAATTATTTGACCTTAAATCGTCTTTCAAATTCGTTGTCGGGTGGCGAAGCACAACGCATTAATCTTGCGACATCATTAGGCTCTGCGTTGGTTGGCTCAATGTATATTTTGGACGAACCGAGTATTGGTTTGCACAGCCGAGATACCGAGCGGTTGATTCATGTCTTGAAGCAACTCCGTGATTTAGGAAACTCTGTAATTGTAGTTGAACACGACGAGGAAATTATTAGAGCCGCGGACGAAATTATTGATATCGGACCCTTGGCAGGCGTTCATGGTGGGGAGGTCGTGTTTCAAGGAGCGGTGGCTTCGACAAGCTCAGCCACCGGAATGCGGTCGTTGAGCCTGTCGAAACGCCCGCATTCCGTACCTGAATCATTAACCTGTGAATATCTGTTAGGAAAACGAGAAATTCCCATACCGGCTTTCCGCAGAAAATGGACAGATTACATCGAACTCAAAGGCGCGTGCGAGCACAATTTGCAGAATTTAACCGTAAAATTTCCACTTGGAATTTTAACGCTGGTTACAGGTGTTAGTGGCTCCGGAAAGACCACGTTGGTCAAGCAAACACTGTATCCAGCGTTAAAAAAAATCTTTGGTGGATATGGTGATACACACGGGAAATACGATAAAATCTTGGGCGATTATCACCGTATTTCCGATGTAGAAATGGTGGATCAAAATCCGATAGGCCGCTCCAGTCGTTCAAATCCGGCAACATATGTGAAAGCGTTTGACGATATTCGAAGTTTGTTTGCCGGTCAGCCGTTGGCAAAAAATCGTAATTATAAGCCCGGATTTTTTTCATTCAATGTTGAGGGTGGACGTTGCGAAACATGCCAAGGCGAAGGGCAAATCAAAGTCGAAATGCAATTTATGGCTGACGTGTATTTGACTTGCGAAGAATGTCACGGCAGGCGCTTTAAAGAAGAGGTTTTGGAAGTGAAATATCAGGATAAAAATATCTCTGAAATTTTGGATATGACGGTGGATGAGTCGTTAGAATTTTTCGGGTCAAGGGTGGCTTCGACAGGCTCAGCCACCGAAAAAAATATTGTTGCAAAACTCCAGCCTTTACAAGATGTTGGTTTGGGATATCTGAAACTTGGGCAATCATCAAATTCGTTGTCGGGTGGCGAAGCACAACGTGTAAAATTAGCCTATTTTTTAACTAAAGGTGTGACCGATAAGCCTACACTTTTTATTTTCGACGAGCCTACAACAGGATTGCATTTTCATGATATTCACAAATTGAAAGAATCGTTTGATGCCTTGATAGACAAGGGACACACAGTTATTGTGATTGAGCATCACCTTGATTTAATCAAATGTGCCGATCATGTTATTGATATGGGACCCGAGGGCGGGATTCACGGCGGGCATATTGTTTTCGAAGGTACTCCCGAACAATTGGCAAAATGTAAAATTTCGATTACAGGAAATTTTTTGAAAGACAAGTTGTAGGGGCGAGGCATGCTTCGACTCCGCTCAGCAACCATGCCTCGTCCCTACAATTCAATTTCTATTGTAGCCGAAATCGTATTTCCATCCTGATCAACAACGGTAATGCTGTGTCTGCCCGGAGGCGGATTGATGGACATCGTGTGAAAATTTCTTGTATAGCCAATATATTCATCGTTCATGTGCCAGAAAACAACTGCACTTCCGTTGTTGTGAGCCAATTCGAGTGTCAATTTTGCCCTTGTGCCGTCAAGTTGTCTCGGCAGTCTTATTCGTGAAACGATGTTTTGCGGATAGATGAACTGCATCGGCTGAGAGAAACCTTGTCCACGGCCCGGTTTAAAAGGCGGTAGTGATCTATAATCAGGATTATGCTGTCTGTAAAACCAAGCCCAAGCCGGCGGCAGTACAAACCAACTTCGCTGCACGGTAGCAACAGCACCTGCACAATTTTCAAAAACACGAAACCTTTCATCGGGCGTTAGATTCACTCGAATATGGAACGGACAAGCATCTGTACGCAGCCCTCCGGGAAGAATAAGTACCGTATCGATAACCTCGCAAAAACGGCCTCTCAAATGTCCCGACAGACGGCATACCTCCGCTTCTACAAAATATCTGTACGGCTTTTCAAACCAATTTGAGGCGGGCAGCATGTCGAAAATGTTAAACATAATCGGTCCCGCAACTCGTGCTCCGGTGAGATTTGGCCTCCCCTCGCCCGAAGCATTTCCCACCCAAACACCAACTACATAATTGGGCGTTACACCTATTGCCCACGCGTCGCGAAAACCGTAACTCGTTCCTGTTTTCCAGGCTACTCTTTGCATGGTTGGAATGGAACGCCAATCTATTTCTTCGGGTCGGTTTACTTCTTTCATTGACTCGAAAACCTGCCAAACAGCACCGGCTTGAAAATCATTTCTTGGTCTTTCTTGCCTTGTATCATTCAGCAACAATGAATATGGCGTACTTCCGAGCCCCAACAACGCTCGTGCCATGTTGGAGTAGGCGTTTGCCAAATGTCCTAACCTCGCCTCCGCACCACCCAAAATCAACGATAATCCGTAATGAGAAGCCGGTTGAGGTAATGCCAAAATATTGCGGTCTTTCAAAAAATCGTAAAATTTCGGTACGCTATATTTGCGTAACATGTACACCAGCGGAACATTGAGTGACCGTGTAACAGCCTCTGATGCGGGAACAGCTCCTGCGAATCTCAGGTTAAAATTTCGAGGTGCAAAACCGCCGATATTCATTGGAATATCAGGTATTAGCATGTTGGGAAGAATTATGCCTTCTTGCAGCATCGCATAATACAAAATGGGTTTGAGCGTACTTCCCGGACTCCTGTCTGCCTGAATAATATCCACTTGATTACTCGAACCTGTTTCATGAAAACGTACATTTCCGCAATACACCAGTACTTCGTTTGTTCTCACATCAATAACAATGGCGGCGATATTTCGTATATCGCTTTGAAGTAGCGTAACGTGCCAACGGTCGAGCAAATCCTCAACACGCCTTTGCATATTTTTATCAATCGTCGAAACCGAGTACTGCCCTCTATTATTTATGTGGAAATGAGTAACTAAATGCGGTGCGATTTGTGGCAATGGGTATGGAGCGGAAGGCAATCTTTCTGCCAATGCCAACTCATACGTCATTTTGTCGATAAAACCGTTTTCGTGTAATCTTCTCAACAACCGATTTCTTTGTCTCAATAAATCATCTCTATTTCGAGCCAAATGCAACATAGCAGGTCTGTTGGGTAAAACCGCCAAAGTTGCCGCTTCTGCCCACGAAAGTTGGTGCGACGCATGACCGAAATACCGCCAAGAAGCCGCATCAATTCCAACCACATTTCCGCCAAAAGGGGCGTGAGAAGCATACAACGCCAATATTCTGTCTTTGGAATAACGAAATTCGAGACGTGTTGCCAAAATCATTTCGATAATCTTTTCGCGGACTGTTCTATCTCTATTTCGCGATAAGCGGATAACTTGCATCGTGAGCGTACTTCCACCGCTCACAACCCGTCTTGCTCTTATGTTTTGAATGAGTGCTCGCCCGATTGCCAACGGATTAACGCCGAAATGGTATCGGAAGAATCTATCTTCAAACATCGTTATACTAATCTTGAATTTTTCCGGCACAGTCTCCGTTTCGGGAAATCGCCATTGTCCGTCGGCGGCAATTCGAGCACCAAGCAGTTCGCCGTTTCTGTCTGTTACAACAGTGGCGTAAGGCACATCAAAAAGTTGTCGGGGGAGGCAGAAAATATAGGCTACAACAAGTGAAAGAGCAATCACTAAGATGATTGCTTTTTTTTTGGAGATATTTTTTAGTTTGTGTATCAAATTGTAATTATTCATTCAACAACCAATCCATCACATTGATTTTTTCTATGCCTTTATAACTTGAAGCCGGCTCAATATCCATAGTGAGCAGGATTCGCTTGTTGAAATCTTTTACTCGTTCAAACGGACGTATTTCTCGCTCAAAAGTGTCTTTTTCATTTGTAGTCCAAGCCACTTGGATATACGTTCTGTCGCCTTTTGGATTTTTAACAACAAAATCTATTTCCGTATTGTCTGCTTTGCCTATATTCACAGTGTTTCCACGTCTTAGAAGTTCGAGGAAAACGATGTTTTCTAAATTGTGTCCTTTGTTGAACATCATATCACGATCAAACGTTATCGACAAAAATCCCAAATCTACAGCATAAAATTTACCGAGCGTCTGTAGCAGTTTTTTACCCTTGATATCATATCGGTTGGTTTGATAAAAAATGAAACTGCCGAGAAGGTGTGATAGATAGTTATCTACAGCCTCTTTGCTAATTTTATTGCCGTTTGAAGTCATGGTATTGGCGATACTGTTGGGTGAAACAGTATTTCCTATCGAATCAAACATAAATCGTGCAAGATTTTCAAAGTCAAATTTTGAACGGATTTTGTTTCGTGTCATGATATCTTTTTCAAGAATGGTATGATAAACGCTCGACAAATAGTCATTTATTTCGTTCTCTTTTCCTGCATTCAATAGGTTCAAAGCCTCAGGAAAACCACCATATTGCAAATAGTCATTAAAAATTTCAATTTTACTTTTACCAAAAGTATTGTCAAATGTGTCATCAAAAGGACTAACCTCGTACCCCGACACAAATTCGGTAAAAGAAAATGGCATCATCTTGATTTCAATATATCTACCTGTCAGCATTGTTGCCAGGTCAGATGAAAGAAAGTAAGCATTTGAACCTGTTATGTATAGATCAATAAAATCTTTTACAAATAAACTATCTGCCAAACGCTCAAATTCCGGTACCATCTGAATTTCGTCCAAAAAAACATAGTTTTTTTGTTTTTTGTCGACCATCTTCATGATGTAGTCGTTGAGCATATAGGCATTGAGTAGTGGTGCATTTTCCAATTCTTCGAGGTTGAGATAGATAATGTTTTTTTGTTTTACGCCGGAAGCAAGTAATTCTGCTTGAAATTGCTTAAACAATGTTGATTTCCCTGCCCTACGAATGCCTGTAACTACTTTTATGACATTAACATCTCGTAGATTACGTAATTTTTTTAGGTATCGTTCTCGTATTACCATAGCATTGAAAATTTCATTTTTTACACATTTTCGCTGTTAGCACAACAGCGAAACTTCATGTTTTCGCAAAGTTTTTATGCTACAAAGATAGTGTTTTTTTTTGACTTTACCAAATTTACTTTGTCAAATCTTGCAAATTTCGCAAGTTTTAATATTTTGTTTGCTTTGCTGGATTGCGATTACAAATCGGCAACAGCGGTAAAAATTACAAATATTGTGCAACGGTGTGATTGTTACCAACGTATCGTATCAAATAAACCACATCATTTTCAAATTCATACGAGTTAAAAAAAACATACCAAGACGTGCGTTTGTTTTTACTGAATACGGCATAGTCCATATTTTTTCCGTATCGGTCGAAATGTGCAGACGCTGGTTTATGTATGTGTTTGGGCAGATTAGTAATGATATCATCAAGCAATTCGTCAACATACTTCTGACTGCTTTCCAAGTAACTAAAATACTCTAAATCGTAAAGAATAGGAACAAGATTTTTAAAATACTGCCGAACTTCCGGCAAAACTATCACTCGTTTCATTTCTTACTTGCAAAAAAAGTTTTCAAGTCTTCGTGAATGCCTGCTCGAAGTTCCTCCATAGAAATAGCTCTATAAAAGTCAGCATCGGGTTTCAGTAATTTCTTTTCGGGTACTTTTGTGACAATAAATGTATTTTCACCTTTTTTGACAAACACTTGCTCGTCGAGTGCCAAATTGAAATATTTTTCTTGATGTGTTGCAAATTCTGTGCTATTTACGACTATCATAGTAAGTTGTTTTTGAATTGATACTGCAAAGTTACAAAAAATTATCAAACCTTGCAAATTTCGCAAGTTTTAATATTTTGTTTGCTTTGGTGTAGGGTAGCGATTACAAATCGGCAACAGCGAGGTGTTTTGTGTTGTTATTATTTTGCCGTTACGCCTATCGCAGGCAAAGCCTGCTTGCATAGGTTCGGCTGAGGCGTGAAGCCTCAGCCGAACGGGGATTTTCACAAAACTTTGCTAACCTGCCACTAACGACCGGTGGTTTACTACCAATGGTTTGGCGAAGTGGCGAATGCCATTTCGCCAAACCACAAGTACCTGCAGGCATTTGTGGCGCAACTTTATTCTTCGTTCGTTGGACTTGCTTGGCATTTCTCCTGCTTCTCCCCCCTTTTGAACCAGTTTGCTTGTTTAGCAGAACTTTTCCCTTTTATACAAAATACAAGTACTATAATGATGAGTATCGTTGCATATATTGCAAACGCGAACAAATGATAACCATAAAAACTGTAAATAGTTTTTACTCCTAAAAGTGCCCATGCTATAACAGAGAACAAACTTACATATTCGTTTATTTTTGTAACAGACCAGAATCCAGTGCCACTCATGACTTTATACAAAGGCCCTGTTACCTTATCTTCCAATTTATATACATGATTTACCCAATTTTGATGCCATTGCTTGCTTCCTTTGTTGGTTAAGCACCATGCAAACGCTGTTAAAAATCCTAAGCAAGTTATACCAACTACAATTATTCCAGAGTCAAATAAATATTTGGATTTTTCCGTTGTAATTGAGAAAAAATACCCAGCGTATATACTTGCCTGAAATAACCAGTAATAGTTTGTTCTTTTCCAATAATTCTCAGTTTCAAGTTTAAGATTTTCAAAGGCTATTCTATATGCTTCTTTATGGACTTCTTCCGAAAAGCATGCCTCGTATTCACTATTATTTATTGTTTCATGCATATTTTTAGGAGTTTTTTATAATTCGTAATTTTTAATTGTTTGCTATGTCGTTGCTCCTGCTTGCAGGTAACTCGTAAATATACGCAAGTTAACGCAAAATACACTACCTCACAACCCTCACTCTCCCCGCTCGAGTCTTACCATAAGCCGAAGTATCATACATCGCCTCAATCTGAATTGCAGGCAGTACAAACGAGCCAACATAAGCAGCATTCAAGCGTACTCTGACTGTTATTGAGTGATTTCTCCGCAGGTCGAAATAGGTTAAAACTCTGTCGTCGCGAATGTCTTGAAAGGTAAAGGCTGTTCTTGCTCCGGCAGTAGTTTCGTCGCCAATCATGCGTTCGTTGAAAATTTCCCAACCCGAAGGTATAATGTGCGTCAATGCCAGATCGGTAAAATCGCTCGTAGGACTGATATTGGTTACTCTTACTTCGGCAATAAAATCAGTGCCTTGCCTGAGGGTTTGGACATCAATAGGATTTCCGTTCAAGTCGGTGTAAGCAACCTGAACACGCAGATTATTGGCTATTTCGGGCAATGTATCTCTTATCGGTTGCAATCTTGATACCACATTGACATACAGCATTCCTGTGCCGGTATTTGTAAACGATATGTTTCCGTTTGCATTTCTCGGCAAGTCCGTTTGGATAATGGTTTGTGCCGAACTCACATCGTTTTGCCTTCTGCCGTTGAGCGTCCAACTGTATTCTATTCTACCGGACGTTTGTTCCGCAAGCATGCCCATTGCCATCATCGCAAAAGCGGTGGATTGTGTGCTAAAACGGTTTTCTCTTGATAAATTTTGCGATACTCTTCGTGCCTGCACGAAAGCATTTTCCATATCGCCAATCAATATCATCGTTTTCAAAATCATGGCTTCATCGCGGTCTGACGAGCCGAACGTTAAGCCACCTGAATAAGTTTCTACCGTAGTCGGCACGTTGAAAATCAGTTCTTGTGCCACATTTCTCCGTCCGTCAACGGCGTAAGCAGCAGCCAGTTGCCAACGTGCTTGGGTCGAAAGATTGCCCATTTCTTTCATGCGATTCATTGCACCCAATTCGGCAGAACCCGCCAAAGCCAACGAATACAGACGGAACGCCTGCAAAAATTCCGATTGACGGGAATGGAAATTATTTGCCGTGCTTGGACGCCAACTTTGTGTTTCACGGCGTTGAAAGGCTCTCCACCTGTTCATCACACCCTCGTTCACTTCATAACCTTTTTCTCTTGCCAATGTAAAGAAAACTCCGGCATAACTCGTTGTCCAATCGTTAGCAGAACTTTGTCCCGGCCAAGATACAATACCGCCATTATGCAATTGCCTTCCGTAAAGTGTTCTAATAATTTCTTGCACTCTTCTTCTGGTTCTTTCGGATTCTTCGGCATCAATCTCTTTAAATTGAGACAAAAACAGCAACGGCAACGCTTGTGATATGAGTTGTTCTGAACAAAGATGCTGATAATTACGCAAGAAATCCAAACGACGTGTAATATCCACCGAAGGAATACGCGAAACTTCCATTCTCACCCAATCGTCGGCTGACGTCCCCGTGAGTTGGTAGTTGAAAGTGGCGGTTTCGCCGGCATTAACCAATTTATTGTCGGAGCGTATAATTGCCGGATTGGGATTTCGCACATTTATTTCTATGGTTTCTGTGGCAGTGTGTCCGCCGCCGGTTGCAGTAATCGTTATTCTCTCGACACCTGTTGTTGAAGTTGTTCGCATTGGAAAGAAAACTATTTGGTCGCCTGTTTGCGAGAAAGTTACCGATTGCCTGTTTCCATCGGAGGCTTGAAGTAAACCGGTGGTTTCGACTCTTACGGTTACATTTCTCACGTTATCTTCCATCGCAAAAACATTGACAGGCAACATAATTTCTTCATCGGTGCTGAGCACTCTCGGCAACGACGATAGTATCATCAACGGAGCACGAACGGGCGTTGTTTTTTCGGCACTTCCGTATGCACCGCGTTGTCCTGCAACGACCATCGTGCGAACAGAACCGACATACATCGGCAAGGTAATTCTGTGTGCATTTGTTCTTCCGGCTTGTAATTCAAATGGTCCGAGAAATTTCACAACAGGACGGAAACGATTGGCTCTTGTACCGCTTTGATTCAACGCCTCGTCACCACCAACGCTGAGCATCGCACTAAATCTGCCTCCAAACGCACCCATTACAAAATTATACATATCCCAAGTGCGGATTCCCAATGCCTCACGAGCAAAAAATTCATTCCACGGATTGGGCGTTCTGAAATTGGTCAGGTCAAGCAAACCATCGTCAACAATCGCAAGGGTGTAAGTCATTGCTCTTCCACTTCTTTCGGAAACGTTAATCGTAAATTCCGTTTCGGGACGAAGCACGTCCGGCATTCTGATTTGCGGTTCAAGCACCGATTCTTTATTGTTAATAAAAACGGGTATTACACCGTACATTCGTATTGGAAGATCGTTAACCGTTTGTGCGTGAGGTTGAAGCAAACTAATATGAATGTAAAAATTCGGTGCCATATCTGCTGTCGCCCTAAACGTGTGTTTGGTATCGCCGGTTTCTGCGAGTTGCACCCACGTGCGACTTAACACCGTCGAGCCGGTTTCTAACGAAACTAACGCCGTACCACCACCCGAGGCAGGAATGGTTACGGTAATGTTTTCGCCGACTTCATAAGACTGTTTATCGGTGGTAAACGACAACATGTTTATGTTATTCGGATCGGTTCTGTTGGCTCGTCCACGCCAACTGGGCCAATCGATATGAACAACTCCGCCGGTAGCATGACCGCTTTCATTGTCTCTCACAAATATCAAATATCTTCCCCAATCGGGATAATTCAACCTAAAATTGAAACTCGCTCGTCCGTTGACAGTTCGCAACCTGCCTTGTGCAACAGGCGTAAACGATGGGCTGTTCACATAATTGGAAAAAGACTCGCGTCCTCTTTCCCACCACCAACTCCAACCGACGCGGTAAATTTGATATTCAAGATTATTTCGATTAACCGGTTGTCCTTGTGCGTTGAGTGTTACGATGTTAAACGTGTGATCGGTGTCGGTTTCAATGCTTTGTCCCGGTTCCACATTCAAATCAATACCGACATACGAACTGAACGGCGAAAACGGAATGACTTGCGAAAAAATACTTGCATCGCCACCTTGTTCAAACACGCGGGCAACGATTGTCGCATTTAACATTCCCGGTGCGGTTTCTGCTCTTGGCACTCTGAAATTAAATCTCGCATCGCCCTCCGCATTTAGTGTTCCGCTGAATACGTTGCTACTGCTCGTACTGAATTCGGTTGCCGGATTATTAAAAATGAACCTTTCAAATCCTCTGAATTGTGTTTGGGTTCGCGTAAGCGTCATTTCGACTTCGGTTCTGAGATTGCCGGCAGTTGCCCCTGTAAGCCACGAAGAATTGAGTATAACGGGAATAGTTTGGTCGGCACTGAGAATATCTCTGCCAAAATCCAAGTTAATTCTCAAACGGTTCGGACGCACGGTTTCAATGCGAAGTGCACGGTGAAAAGTCGCTCCGCCCACTTTCACATAAGCATTCCACAAGCCTGTCGGGTCGTCCGGATTGGTCGGAATGCGGAACGTGTAGAATCCGTTCACGCTGTTGGTCATTACTTGACGGGTGTGAAATTGACCCAGCGGATTAAATATCTCCATTGTTACCGGGTGGTTTGCAGGAATTCGATTTTCCGGATCGTGCAAAACAAAGGTGAGAAACAGCGTATCGCCCGGACGCCAAACACCGCGTTCGCCGTAAATAAAACCTTTCAATCCTCTCTGAACTCGCCTTCCGCCCACATCGAAACGACTGAGCGAATTGGCCTCGCCGTCAACTAATCGCAAGTAAGTTTTTTGACCGCCCGATTCGGCTACCATCACAAAAGGTCTCCCGCGTGGCGATATAACGGCAAATCCGTCGCTGTCGGTTCGGGCTGTTCCAATTTCCTGTAACTGAAAATTATAAACTCTTACGTTCGCTCCACCTATCGGTCGAGTCGTCAAAATATCGGCAACCGCAACCCACAGGTTATCGTCCGAATTTGCTTTTGCAATAACGCCGATATTACTTACCATCACATTAACGGAAGTTCTTACATTTTCTGCTAACATGAAGAAACTCGCATGGCATGGATTATTGCGTTCCTGCCAAACATATTCACGCCAACTGAAACCCTCCATAAGCCATCCTTCGTGGAAAAATGCGTTCGGGGTATCCCAAACAGCGTGCTCGGCTTCCGTAATTTCGTTAGATACGAGTGAAATTGTATTACTCGCAACATCAGTACTTTCCTCTCCTCCGCACGGAAAAACTGAATACTCACGCCTGAACGACAACTCGATACGAAAAATTGCACCCGGCTCTTGCCTTATTATGTTGGAAAGGTCGATGGAAAAATCTTGCCAGTTGTGTAAATCTTTCATCGGGTCGGTGTCCAACCGGAATGTACTTCTATAAACCAAACGTCCGGAACGCCTGAGTTGGCTAGATCCAGCAAGATTATTGTCTTGCAAAAACATCAACACATTGCTTTCAAAAACTTGTATAATTCTTAAATCAACTGCTCGAAGATTTACCGCACGGAAAGGCAACAGCACGTTTTCGGACGTTGGAATAATATTTCCCGAACGGATAATTTGTATCTGCGGTGGCAATTGTTCAATCCTCAGGTTTGTTACAAAACCATCTGTAAGTCTTTCGCCTTGTGCATTTCTCACGCCATCATTGACCACAAGCGTCAGTTGGGTCAAATCTCCGCGAGCGAAAAATATATTGACCATATTTTCTCTCACTTGAAACGTAATGTTCCGCAATTCTTCTATGGTAATCAATCCCCGCAAATCTTGCGTGGTAGAAACGGGGTCAGAAAATACGATTTGAACGCCAAGTTCAGGTTGTGTGATCACTCCGGCAGAAAGCACTCTGAATATATTGTCCGGAATAACAATGTTTTCGGTCAATGTTCGGTTAATGCCAAATGGTCTTCCTTCGACTGCAATTTGAAGATTGAGATTTGTTTGTTGACGCTTGATATTAGCAATCGTAAAACGAAACGTTCTCGAATCGCCACCCTCTTCTATTTCGTAAACGAGCGATTGATTGTCGCTTATCTTTACGGAAAATGCTTGTCTGACCAATTCCAACGTTGTTTCATCGCTAAAACGGATATCGCCGGTTACAGTAGCAGATTCAGAGTTAACTATTCTCAATGGATTAACTTGCATGGCAAAACTTTTTTCCGCCACATGAAAATCAAAATGGAAATTTCTAAATCTCTTATCCACTTTGAGGACATTTCCCAACTTGAAAACCGCTTGATAGGTTTGTCCGTGCCTCAATTGATTTTCGTCCGGTATAAATTCAATCGTGCGATTGTTTATCCAAAACGCTCTGCCTCGAATGTTAGGAGTAAACGAAAAAAGTCTACCGTCTATCTCAGTATTCGGCTCTATTCCAGGCTGTTCGTTTACCAATTCAATCCGGATAGTTGATGATTGGTTGATAACCCCTCCGGTGTGAGCACTAATGAAAGGTGTAAATTCGTTCGCAGGCGTTATTGCTCTTTCACCGCACGAGAATAACGTTGTAAGCAGAAACAGCACAATGGCGAAACGAGAAAATAGAGTTTTTTTCATAACTTTTTAGGTTCAAGATTGGACTTGTTGTTAATTTCATTTCAAACCACAAAAGTACAAAAAATAAATAATATGACAACCATTGTTGATCTATTTCACACACCACAATTATTAACAATTTCGGGAAGTTATCAACATTTTAACACTTTTTAAGGATTTTTTTATACGAAAAACGATTTTTTTGCGTTATATAAGGTGAAAGAGGTTTTAATTATGGCGAATTCGCCGTAATTAAAAAATAATTAACCACAAAAACAAAACATTATGAACAAAAAACAAACAATTAACGTGCAAGGAACTGCAGTAACCTTATTTTTCAAGCCAAACGGAAATGAGTACATTTGTCTTACGGATATTGCAAAATATCGGAACCAAATAGAACCGTTCTCTATCATTAACAACTGGATGCGTAGTCGTAGCACCATTGAATTTATTGGTTTGTGGGAATTGTTGAACAATCCCAATTTTAAACCTCTCGAATTCGAGAGGTTTAGAACCGATGCCGGAAGTAATTACTTTGTGCTTTCCCCACAACGCTGGATAGAAGCCACTAATGCTATTGGTATAATCTCAAAATCAGGAAGGTATGGCGGAACTTATGCTCATGAAGATATCGCTTTCGAATTTGCTTCATGGATTTCTTCGGAATTCAAACTATATTTGGTTACCGAATTTAAGCGTTTCAAACAACAAGAACAAAAAAATCTAAATTGGTCTGCAAAGCGTGAACTTGCCAAAATCAATTACCACATCCACACTTCAGCAATCAAGCAAAATCTTATTCCTGACGAACTTACTCCACAGCAAACTTCAATAATTTATGCTTCAGAAGCCGATGTATTAAATGTTGCTCTGTTTGGAATAACAGCCAAGCTATGGCGTGAAGCCAATCCTGAAAAGGACGGAAATATGCGTGACTATGCTTCAATCAGCGAATTAATTTGCCTTTCAAATATGGAAAATCTGAACGCTGTTTTCATTAGCGAAGGCTTATCACAAAAAGAACGCTTGGTCAAACTCAATCACATTGCCATTCGGCAAATGCAGATATTGACAGGTGTTGAAAATCGGAAGTTGTTGAATTAAACCGCCCCTCGCCTCGCTCGTTCGGAATCTTCCTACTACTTTGCATAATTCACCGCCCTCGTCTCACGAATCACGGTAATCTTAATCTGTCCCGGATACGTCATCTCGTCCTGAATTTTTTTGGATAAATCGAACGAAATCTGTGCAGCATCATTGTCGCTAACTTTATCTGCTCCCACAATCACACGGAGTTCACGCCCTGCTTGGATCGCAAACGTTTTCAAAACGCCCGGATAAGACAGTGCCAATTCTTCAAGTTTATTCAAACGATTGATATATGCTTCTACTACTTCACGGCGTGCTCCCGGACGTGCTCCGGAAATTGCATCACACGCTTGAACGATAGGCGAAATCAAGTTATTCATCTCACACTCGTCGTGGTGTGCACCGATAGCGTTGCAAACATCGGGGTGCTCTTTGAAACGTTCGGCAAGTTTCATACCGTGCAAAGCGTGTGGTAATTCAGGTTCGGTTTCTGCAACTTTTCCGATGTCGTGCAAAAGTCCGGCTCGGCGTGCAAGTTTGGGATTTAAGCCCAATTCGGCCGCCATTGTTGCACACAAATTCGCTGTTTCACGTGAATGCTGCAACAAATTTTGTCCGTAAGACGAGCGATATTTCATGCGTCCAACCATGCGAACAAGTTCGGTCGGCAAGTTCAAAATACCCAAATCAATACACGTGCGTTTACCCGTTTCCATGATCTCGGCTTCAATTTGCTTGAATGTTTTTGAAACAACTTCCTCAATACGTGCAGGATGATTGCGTCCATCCGTAACCAATTTATGCAGCGACAAGCGTGCCACTTCACGACGAACAGGGTCAAATCCCGACAAAATAATTGCGTCAGGCGAATCATCAATAATCACTTCAATGCCCGTCAATGCTTCCAACGCACGGATATTTCGGCCTTCGCGACCGATGATACGACCTTTCACTTCTTCATTTTCGAGATTGAACGTAGAAACAGTATTCTCCACGGCATGCTCAGTTGCCGTGCGCTGCAGAGTTTCGATAACTATTTTTTTCGCTTCTTTGTTGGCCGTCAGTTTGGCTTCCTCAACAATGTCGCGAATTTGGCTCAAAGCATCTGCTTTAGCTTCGTTTTTAAGAGTTTCTACAAGTTCTTTTTTCGCTTCCGAAGCAGAAAGTCCTGCAACAGTTTCCAATTTCTGAACTTGTTTTTCGTGAATACCATCCAAATCGGCTTGGCGTTTTGCCAAAACATCCATTTGTTTGGTTAGATTCTCTTTAAGAGTTGCTGCCTCGTTTTGTTTGCGTTGATATTCCTCAAGTTTTTGATTAACAGACTGCTCTTTTTGCTTGATTGTATTTTCTCTACTCGCTATTTTTGAATTACGTTCGTTGATTTCTTTTTCATGTTCGGCTTTGAGTTGCAGGAATCTTTCTTTGGCTTGCAACATTTTTTGCTGCTTTAATATTTCCGCTTCTTTTTCGGCTTCCGCCAAAACTTTTTTAGATTTTGATGTGTTGATGATGAGTCCGATGCCCAATCCAAGGGCTAACGCGACTACTGACAGAATGATAGTTAATGTTTCCATGATTTTTGATATATTATGATTGAGTTTATTAAAAAAAAACCGCACCCAAATTTTGAGTTTTGATAAACTCTCAAAGGTAATTCTAAGGGCTGCCGTCGCGGGCAAGGTTCTACTGTTAGCTGAAATTCAGACCCGAAGGTTGTAGCCGCCTTTTCCGGATCAGAGCTTGACCCTAATTGTAAAACTGTTGAGTTTACAAACTGGAATT
>WQWA01000027.1 GCA_009785505.1 Bacteroidales bacterium | reverse complement strand
CAATATAAAAATCAGAAAAGCGATAGCGCTCAATGGACTCAATTCTTCGAGTATTCGCTGTCTAAAAACGGGATCGTCTTCTTCGTAGTCCGCATCGGCAAGGTATAAAATACTCATGGTCGAAACAATCAATTCTTTTGCGGAAATTCCCACCAATGCGGCGACTCCCATTCTCCAATCAAATCCGATTGGCGTAAGAACAGGCTCTATTGCTTTCCCAAGTTGTCCGAGATAAGATTGTTCCAAACGCTCTCTTTGTGTTTCGGCAGTATGGTTTGGAAAATAACTCAAGCTCCAAACAATAATAGACGCAACTAAAACAACTCCGCTTATCTTTTTCAGGTATTCGCCGGAGTTTATTTTGATGACATTCCACATCGCTCGCAACGACGGATAGCGGTACGGAACAAGTTCAATCGGCGAAACTTCCCCTTTATCCTTGAACACGGTTTTCGATAAAATGATTGCCGTTAGCATCGAAATCAAAATTCCGAATAAGTAAAGTATGAAAATAACCGTTCCTGCGTTGTTCGGGAAAAATGCTCCTGCAATCAATATGTAAACCGGCAAACGTGCGGCACACGACATGAACGGCATAATCAACATTGTAATCAATCGATCGCGACGATTTTCGATAATATTTGTTGCTAAAATCGCCGGAACATTACATCCAAAACCCATAATCAACGGCACAAACGACTTTCCGTGCAACCCGATAAGGTGCATCAGTTTGTCCATGATTTTCGCTACACGTGCCATGTATCCGGTGTCTTGCATAAAGCCGATAAATGCAAATAAAATCAAGATGTTTGGAAGGAAAGCCAATACGCTTCCAACACCTGTGATGATTCCATCTGTAAGTACGGATCTAAGCCACCCTTCGTTCATTGAGGATCTTAACCAGTCGTTTAAGAGATGGAACCCCTCTTCAATCCACCCTTTTGGGTAATAACCAAGTACAAATGTGGCTTGAAACATAATCCAAAGTATGCCGAGAAAAATTGGAAGTCCCCATATTTTATGGGTTAAAATGGCATCTAAACGGGAACTTATGATTGGATTTATGGGTTTATTGGTCACGATTTTTTAATTTTTAGCCCACAAAGGTACGATTTTTTTCTCGAATTGTCAATTTTTTTTCGTATCTTTGCGGAAAAATGCAATTAAGCAAGTAAAACAAACAAAAATATGGAACTTACCGGACAACTGATTAAGATTTTACCCGAAACCACCGGACAAGGCGCGAGAGGACCTTGGATCAAACAAGAATTCGTCATTGAAACTAAGGATCAATACCCTAAAAAAGCGTGTTTTAGCGTTTGGGGCGACAAAGTGGATATTCTTAGAAAATTCGGCATGGACGACATGGTAAAAGTGTCATTCAACGTTGAATCTCGTGAACATCAAACCACAGGACGTTGGTATACCGAATTGCGGGCATGGCGTATTGACCGTGCGGGCAATGAAAGCGGATATTCCGCACCAATGCCGGCATATTCGAACTCTGCGCCGGAACCGACTGTTCCAAAATCTGCTGAAAATGCGGAAGGTATGACATTTTCCAACGAACAGGCAGACGATTTGCCATTCTAAAGATGTGTTGCAACTAAAAAAATAGTTATATGACTAGATTTTTAGTTATGTAACTAATTTCTTAGTTGTAAAACCTTGAAACTACTGTAAAACCTCGATTTTCCCTAATTTTCCTGCGGGCTTAAATCCTAAGTCCAAAAGCTTATTATAGGTCTCTTCCCACAACAAATTCAAGTCGGACGGAGCGTGTGCATCGCTGGAAATGGTAACCGGAATGTTCTGCTTTTTCAAGCGTTTCAAAATGTCAAGGGAGGGAAAATAATCGGGGTGGCGTTGTTTATAGATGGCTCTTGTATTGACTTCAACAATCACGTTTTTTTGCTTGATTAAGTCAATAGTTTCATCCACCAGATCTGTGTACCACTTTTCATCTTCCCGGAAAAAACGCCCCTTGTTGTTCATTTTGATTTTGTCGAAATGGCCAATAATATCAAGGCTTTCCGATTCGAGCATCAAATTGGTTTGATGATAAAATGCTTTGGCGGCTTTGCGAATATCGCCGTTGAAAAATTCGTAAAAGCCTTTGTCAAAATATGAAATATCCGGACCATCCGTAAACCACAAATCTTTCGGGGAAGTTACCGGATCCCTGCCAACAACCAGATGCACAGAACCTAAGATGTAATCGAAGTTGTAGCGCTCGGCAACTTCTTTCATCGGGCGTGTAATGTTTGGAATATACTCAAATTCAAAACTCAACAAAATCTCGATTTGTCCTTCAAATTCACACTTTAAGGCGTTCACATCTTCACAATACTTGGGAACATCTGCATGATTAATGCTAAATCCGTTGTCCTCTGTAATAGGAGAATGGCTTGTAAATCCAATGGATTTGAAATTATGCTTAATCGCTTCAAGTACATAGTCACGCAGTGGGGCACTGCCGTCGCAATAGTTGCAGTGTGTATGATAATTGGTTTTTTTCATAGTGTAGTATGTGTAAAGACGCAATGCAATTGCGTCTTTACTAAAATGTAGTTAACTCTTCGAATAATTCAATAGCTACGCGGTCTGTAAGTGATGCGATAAAGTCTACAATCGCTTGGATGTAATCTTCACGCTTGGTCAAATCATACAAAATTTCATTGCCGAATTTACTATCTTTTTCCCAACGCAACTGTAACGTATAATATTTCAGCCAACGCAAAAAAGCAGTCGATAATTTCGGGTGAATACGTGCCGACTTCTCAATGCTTTCCGGTGTTTTATCGCCACTATACAATTCAGATAATGTTTCATAAATTGTGTTGATGATAAGGTCGGCATACTTCACATAATTGTTTAAACGCTTGTGTTTGTAGATGTATTTGTAGTTGAAATCTTTGATCTCGTCCATTAGTGTTACAAATTCGTCGGACAGTTTGATGCCTTCTTTCGGAGAACTGTGCTCGCATAAATCCACTACAAAATTATGCATCAACGTTGTATTATTGAGATGCTTTATCTTTGAGTGCCCAAGAATATCACGGAATTCGGAAAGTTGTTCATCGTTCAAAATATTCATTCGCAAGGCGTCTTCAATATCTCGTCCGAGATAAGAAATTTTATCGGAAATTTTTACCACACAGCCTTCCCATGTGTAGGGCGAAAGGCTTCCGGGCTCAAGGATTTCATACAAATCAATGTTTTCATTTCTTGGCATTATTGAATGTTCGTCCACTTCGCCACAATGCGAAACAATCCCGTCTCGCACGGCATACGTGAGATTTAAATTCAAAAGCTTGGCACTTGCATTTTCCAAAAGTTCGATTTTATCAATCATCCGCAACGAATTTCGTTCGTGCCAAAATGTTTCGTGCAATTCGTTTTCAACGATTTTTTTCAAAATTCTCTCGCCCGAATGTCCGAAAGGAGCGTGTCCCAAATCGTGACCAATCGCAATGGCATTGGTGAGTTCGGTATTCAAGCCGAGATTTTCGGAAATCGTGTAACTCACGGCAGTTACGTGATTGACATGTTCAATTCGTGTGCAAATGGTGTCGTCTTTCGGACTGAAAAACACTTGGGTTTTGTGTTTTAATCTTCGGTATGCGGTGCAATGTAAGATTCGGTTGTAATCTCGTGTGAAATCTGTGCGGATTTCGCCGGGTTTGGTTTCAATTGGGATTTGGCGTGTAATGGATTCTTTCCATTTTGGATTGCCGGGTTTTATGGCTACGTGTTGAAATTTTTTCATGCTATTATTTAAGGTGCAAATATACGCAAAATTTCTGAAATAGCATATGATTTCATGCAAAAACGTTGTGTGGGTTGTAAAAAAGTTGTATCTTTGTGAGGATTTTAGAGAAAGATTTACAGATGTTTGGTTAAGACAAAGATAATGGGAACAAAAACATTAGCACCTAACCAGTAGCCCGGCGCAAGCGGAGCAATTTACCCGCCCGCCTTCTTAAACCGATAATTCAACTTGGTTAAAATCTCACAAACCTTGTCCCGAACATCGCCTTGAATAATGATTTCACCGTCTTTTGCAGAGCCACCGACACCGCATTTGGTTTTTAATTCTTTGGCTAATTTCTGTAAATCATCGTCGTTGCCAGCGAAATTTTTAATCACAACGGCGGTTTTTCCACCACGATGTTTGGTTTCACGAAACACACGCAGATCCTGCTTTTCGGGCGATAATGTTTCGATAATTTCCGTTTCATCAAATTTGAAATCGGGGTTTGTAGAGAAAATTATGCTCATTTTTTACTTAATTCTTTTTGCAAAGATACGATTTTTTTTGTTGTGCCAAATGTTAAAGTTTTTTAAGTTTTAACACTTTTTAAGGATTTTTTCTTGCATTGGAGTTTTAGGTTTTGTAATTTTGCAGAAAAATTACGAAAATGAAAAATAAAACTCACGTGGTTTTGTACCAAAATAACAATCTGTCGCAAGATTTGAATGTACATATTGAAAATGATACTGTATGGCTAACTCAAAAACAAATTGCGGACCTTTTTGGAACAAAAATACCTGCTATTTCAAAGCATATTCGAAATATTTTTCTGTCGAAAGAACTTAAACAATCGGCAACTGTTTCCAAAATGGAAATAGTTCAACAGGAAGGTAGCAGAACAGTTGTTAGGGATTTTATTTTCTACAATTTAGACATGATACTTTCAATAGGATACCGTGTCAATTCAATACAAGCCACTCAATTTAGAATTTGGGCAAATCAGATATTAAAGGATTATCTACTCAATGGTTATGCCCTAAATGCAAGAGTAGGTGCTATTGAGCAGAGAGTTGCCAAACTTGAAGTTGAAAACCACGAAATAAACAAAGTCATTCAGCAAGCACTTCCGCCGAAACAAGGTATCTTTTACGAGGGACAAATTTTTGATGCCTACGCTTTCGTTTCAGATTTGATAAAATCTGCGAAAAAATCCATAATTTTAATAGATAATTATGTTGATGAATCCGTATTATTATTGCTTTCCAAGCGAAACAAGAACGTGTCTGCAAAAATTCTGACGGCAAATTTTAATCAAATCTTAAAACAAGACTTATCCAAACACAACGCTCAATACTCACCTATAAAAATTGAAAAATTCACAAAATCGCACGACCGATTTTTGATTATTGACGACACACAAGTGTATCACATCGGAGCCTCGTTGAAAGATTTAGGCAAAAAATGGTTTGCTTTTTCAAAGATGAAACAATCGCCACTACAATAAAGTCAAACAAGAAAAATTAGGTGCGTTTCGTTTTTTTTCGTATTTTTGCAGTATCGTTTGAAAAATCAAAAAACATGAGCGTCCCTCTCGCAGAACAACTTCGTCCTAAAAAATTAGAGGACTACATCGGTCAAAAACACTTGGTCGGTGAGGGTGCTGTATTACGTAAAGCGATTGATTCCGGACGAATTCCGTCCATGATTCTTTGGGGACCGCCGGGCGTTGGGAAAACTACGTTGGCGCTATTAATTTCAAAACAACTCAAACAACCGTTCTACACGCTGAGTGCGGTTAGTTCGGGCGTGAAAGATGTTCGCGATGTGATTGAACGTGCCAAGCACAGTTTTAACTCGATTTTATTTATCGATGAAATTCACCGATTCAACAAATCGCAACAAGATTCGTTGCTGAATGCTGTTGAAAAAGGCATTGTTACGCTGATAGGTGCTACTACTGAAAACCCTTCGTTTGAGGTGATTTCGCCACTCTTGTCGAGATGTCAGGTTTATATTTTGAAAAATTTGAGTGAGGAAGAACTGCGTCAATTACTGGATTCGGCAGTTTTACATTACGAAAAAGTTGAACAGAAAAATGTGATGCTTTCCGAAACTGAAGCATTGATGCGGGTTTCGGGAGGCGATGCCCGAAAAATGTTGAATGCTTTGGAAATTGTTGCGGCTTCGACAGGCTCAGCCACCAATGAAGTTGAAATTACGAATGGCTTGGTTTTACAAGTTATTCAGCAAAACTTAGCACTTTATGACAAGTCGGGCGAAATGCATTACGACGTGATTTCCGCCTTTATTAAATCCATTCGCGGAAGCGACCCGAATGCCTCGGTATATTACTTGGCACGCATGATTGAAGCCGGTGAGGATCCAAAATTTATTGCTCGACGACTGCTGATTTTAGCTTCCGAAGACATCGGAAATGCCAATCCCAACGCGCTTTTGCTCGCCAACGCGTGTTTTGAAACTGTACACAAAATCGGTTATCCGGAATGCCGAATTCCGCTATCGCAAACCACGATTTATTTGGCAACTTCGCCGAAAAGCAATGCGAGCTATTTAGCCATTGACAACGCTTTAGAGTTGGTTCGAAAAACCGGCGATTTGCCCGTCCCACTTCACATTCGCAACGCTCCAACCAAACTCATGAAAGACATCGGTTACAGCAAGGGATACAAATATGCGCACGATTTTGAAAACAATTTTGCATCTCAAGAATTTTTGCCCGAAGCCCTTTCCGGAACAAAAATCTACGAACCGCAAAATAATGCTCGCGAAAAAGATTTGAGAAATTGGCTGAAATCGCTTTGGGGGGAGAAGTACGACTACTAACCGTCATCCCGAGCGCAGTCGAGACATCCCCCTGCTCGAAGGGATGTCTCGACTACGCTTTGCTCCGCTTGACATGACGTTTGCTCATGTCATTTTTTTTTTGTACCTTTGCAGGGCATATCTGTGTACTGTAATGAAAAAAACCGTTGCCCTTATACTTTGTTTGTTTGGCTTGCTATTAGTATCTGCGCCTGTTTTCGCACAGCGTACTGTGTCAGGCCAGGGCGATATGTCACGTTCGATCCCGGAACGTCCGGGTTGGGTGAGAAATCAAGGAAATTCTGTTATTATATATGACAATATCAGGGTTTTTAGTAATTTTGGCGAATTTAATTCGGCCACACAAGAGTTCGAGGCTTGGGGTAATTTGCGAATTCGGGTTCCAAGCGGTATCATTACAGGAGTAAGACTTCGTAATTATCCTCAGCTGAATATGATGGTGGTTTATCAAGACGTGATTTTCACCGATAGAGATGGCACACAGCTTTTTACCGACCGTTTAGCTTACGATCGTCGCACGGAAATTTCGACTTACACTACAGGCGGACGAATTATAATGACAGACTCGACAATTCTGACATCACAAATCGGGCATTTTCACAGCAGAACCAATGAATTTCACGGCAGAACCGATGTCGTAATCGAACACCCTGATTATCTGATACACACTGATTCTGTTCAAATGCGTGGCGATGTGATTTATTTTTTCGGACCAACACACGTTTGGAGCGACGACAACTATTTATTTGCCGAAAGAGGCTGGAAAAATACCGAAAAACAAATCGCAAGTTTGTCGCAAAATGCATTTATCCAAACGCCGGAACAACGAATTTATGCCGATAGTATTTATTATGAAATGGAGATTGATTTCGGAATGGCGTTCAATAATGTTATCGCAATTGATTCCGCAAACGATATTATTATACACAGCGATTTTGCACTGACTGACAGGCGAATCGGCGAAGCCTGGTTTACAGAAAATCCCGTTGCAATTTTTATTGACAATGGCGATTCTCTGTTTTTGCGGGGCGATACGTTGCGAATTTTGTATGATACGGTCACGGACGATATCATCCACATGTTGGCGTATCACAATGTTCGATTTTTTCGGCACGATATGCAGGGAGTCGGCGACTCGTTGGCGTATGTGGTGGCAGACTCGACACTGACGCTGTTTGGCGACCCGATTGTTTGGTCGAACGATGACCAAATGACGAGCGATACAATTCGGATTTTACTTGCAGACAACAGACCTCAGCACATGTATTTGTTGAATCAGGCCTTTATTGTTTCAAGAGGCTACCATGAGGGAATTTTCAATCAAATCAGGGGTAGGGAAGCGATAGGTTTTTTCAATGATAGCTCGGATTTGGAGAGTATTCAAGTGTTTGAAAATGTAGAAACCGTTTATTTTATAATGGACGACAGCGACAATTCGTTGATTGGTATTTTGAAACAGCCTGCCGAAGAAATGAAAATGCGAATAGAAAATCAAGTCGTAATAAGCATCAATTATCTCAGACCCGGTTCCGGCTCGATGTTTCCTTACGATGAATTACCTGCTGAAGAACGTTTTTTACAAGGATTTTCGTGGCAAATTGAGCGACGTCCGAAGTCGAGGGATGATATTTTCCCGCAAAGAGATGATGTTTTAATGCAAAGGCAGGATGCTTTTTTGCAGGTGGAATTATAAAAATATCTTGTGATTTTTTAGGGTTTTATTGATAATTTCGTTTTTTTTTTGTACCTTTGCAAACTAAAATGCAACAACAATGTTAAATCGCCGTTTTCTTCGCGAAAAAACTTTACAAGCGCTCTATGCTTTCTATCAAAGCGGAAGCGATGATGCTCTTGTTGCCGAGAAAAACATGGTGTTTGGTTTTCACAAACTTTACGAACTTTATATTCGCTTAGCTTCTGTAATTGTGGAATTAAATGATTTTGCACAGCGTCGAATTGAAGAAGGTAAACAGAAATATGTTCCGACCGAAGCCGAAAAAAATCCAAATATGCGGTTTGTGAATAATCGTGTGATTCAGCAATTACGCACGAATCCGGTGTTTATTTTAAAATCAAACGACTATAAGATTTCGTGGAAAAATGAGGAAGAATTAATCCGGAATTTATATCAAACCATGCTAAAATCTGCTTCGTATCAAGCCTACATGGATGATATGGAGTCTTCGTACGAGAAGGATAAGGCGTTTATTTGTGGGTTTTTAAAGCGAAAAATCAGCAATAATTCAAATTTGTATCATTATTTCGAAGAACAAAGTATTTTTTGGACGGACGATTTCGATAATGTCGCATTTTGGCTACTGAAATCACTGAAAAATGTGGAAGAGAATTCGGAAATTCTATTTTCTGAAGATCAATTTATCAATGTTGATGATCTGGATTTTGCAAAAAGACTATTTCAACAAACGCTCATTCACAACGAAGAATATACGCCGATTATCGAAAACTATCTGACCGCAGATTGGGAAATCGAACGAACACCACTTGTTGATGTGCTAATCATCAAAATGGCAATCACGGAGATGTGCAATTTTCCAAGCATTCCCATAAAAGTAACCCTAAACGAATATATCGAAATCATCAAACAATTCAGCACGGAAAAAAGCCGTGTTTTTGTCAACGGACTTCTCAATAAACTTTCGGAAGATTTTGTGAAAGAAGGCAAAATCAAAAAATCCGGAAGGGGATTAATCTGATCGTCATGTCGAGCGTAGTCGAGACATCCCCCTCGAAGCAGGGAGGTACCTCGACTACGCTCGGGATGACGACTAACAATAAAACAACTAAAAACAATAAAACATGTACAACACAATCTTTTTACAAGCAGGCGGTGGTGGCGGTATGCAAATTTTTATGCTATTGGCAATCGTTGCAATTTTCTATTTCTTCATGATTCGTCCGCAACAAAGACGCAACAAAGAACAAAGAAACTTTCGTGAAAACCTTCAGAAAGGTCAAAAAATCGTAACAATCGGCGGTATCCACGGAAAAATTGTAGAACTCCAAGAGAAAACCGTAACTATTGAAGTGGCGGAAAATGTGCGTTTGAAATTTGAACGAACCGCAATTGCATTGGATGTTACGGGTCAAACGAACGAACCGCTCAAGCAGTAAATCCCCGTAGGGTCAACTGATCGCTGAGCCTGTCGAAGCGCAGTCGCCCATCAAAAAAATGCAAAAAATCGGTTTAACCGGAGGCATTGGTAGCGGAAAAACTACCGTTGCCAAGTTGTTTGAAATGCTTGGCGTGTCTGTGTTTTATGCCGATTTGGAAGCGCATCGAATTCGAAATGGTGTTGAAGTGTCAGAACAAATTGTTCGACATTTCGGTAACGGTATTTTAACCAAAAATCGAATTGATAAACAGAAATTAGCCGACATCATTTTTAAGAATGACGAGGCTTTACGATGGGTAAATAATCTCATACATCCTTTGGTAGAAAAGGAATTTGAGAAGTGGTGCAACACTCAAAAAGAACATAATCCAAAATTTGTGATTATGGAATCAGCGCTGATTTTTGAAGCAAACCTTGAATGTTTATTTGACAAAATCATAGTCGTTGATGCACCGGAAGAACTGCGGATCGAACGTGTAATAAAGCGTGAGAACATCAGCAAGGAAGAGGTTCTACAGCGAATCGCTATGCAAATGTCCGCTGATGAAAAATGCAGGCGTTCAGACATAATTATCGACAACGATGAACGACAATCGTTGATAGAGCAGGTTGCAACCGTCATGTCGAGCGTAGTCGAGACATCCCCTTGAAGCAGGGATATCCCTCAACGGAGTTTATCCCGAGCGTAGTCGAGGGACTCGGGATGACGAATCAATAAATTAACAAATACCAATCAAATGAGAAACATCATCGCCATAGTAGGACGCCCAAACACTGGGAAATCCACGCTTTTCAATCGTTTGACACAAACAAAAGATGCCATCGTTGACGAAACCAGTGGTGTTACACGCGATCGCAACTACGGGGTTGGTGATTGGAACGGTATCGAATTTTCGGTTATTGACACGGGTGGATATTTGATGGACAACGAAGATGAATTTAACGAAGAAATCCGCCGTCAAGTGGAACTTGCCATTGAAGAAGCCGATGTAATTTTATTTTTGGTGGATGTGAAAGACGGCGTTACGCCGATGGACGAAGATGTGGCGGAACTTTTACGCAGATGCAACAAAAAAGTACTTTTGGTCGTCAATAAAGTTGACAATATCGAACGCCGAAACCATGTTGCTGAATTTTATACACTTGGTTTGGGTGAGTTGTACGAAATTTCTTCGACCAACGGAAGCGGAACGGGCGAATTGCTGGATGCTACCGTTGCCGGTATGTCGAACGATTTGGACGAACTTCCCGATATACCGAGAATTTGTGTCGTTGGTCGCCCGAATGTGGGAAAGTCCTCTATCATCAACGCATTTATCGGCGAAGATAGGCACATTGTAACGCCAATCGCAGGTACTACGCGTGATGCGATTTACACCCGATACAACCAATTCGGATTTGATTTTTTACTGGTCGATACGGCAGGTTTGCGAAAAAAAGCGAAAGTGAATGAAAACATCGAATTTTATTCCGTCATGCGAAGCATTCGTGCGATCGAAAGAAGCGATGTATGCATTGTGATGATAGACGCCACAGCAGGTTTGGAATCGCAAGATTTGAACATTTTTAGTTTGGCACAACGCAACAACAAAGGCGTTGTGGTGGTCGTAAATAAATGGGATTTGGTCGAAAAAGATACACACACAACCAAAGTATTTGAGGAGCATATTCGTAGTAAAATCGCACCATTTACGGATGTGCCGATTGTGTTCACTTCGGTTTTGAACAAGCAACGTATTTTCAAAGTCATGGAATTGGCGAAAAAAGTTTATGAAAATCGTTCCAGACGAATCACGACATCTAAACTTAACGACGAACTACTTACGCTTGTCAAAGACACCAATCCTCCGCCGATTTACAAAGACAAAAAAGTTAAAATTAAGTACATCACCCAACTTCCAACGGCTTATCCGGCATTTGTATTTTTCTGTAATTTACCGCAATACATCAAAGATCCATACAAACGTTTTGTAGAAAACCGAATGCGTGAAATGTTTGATTTTAATGGCGTTCCGATTAAATTGTACTTCAGAGAGAAATAAAAACACATAGCAACATGAACTACAAAGAAAACCTAAAAAACATCAAAACCTTCATTTTCGATTTCGATGGCGTAATTTCCGACGGTAAGGTTTGGGTTATCGACGAGCAACGCGATCAAGTTCGCAGTGCCAATGTAAAAGACGGCTATGCTTTGCATTATGCCATTCGGAGAGGCTATCGCATTGCGGTTATTTCCGGTGGGAGAGGCGAATCTATGCGTATTCGTTTGAATAATTTGGGTATTACAGACGTTTTTCAAGCTGTTGGAAACAAAATGGACGTGTTTGAAAAGTATTGTTCGGAACACAACATTGATCCGAAAACTGTGTTGTATATGGGTGACGATATTCCTGATTTAATCGTGATGCAAAACGTTGGAATTGCCACATGTCCGGCTGATGCAGTGCCGGAAATCAAAGAGATTTCACATTATATTTCTCATCAAAAAGGTGGCGAAGGCTGTGTCCGCGATGTCATTGAGCAAGTGATGAAAGTTCACGGCGATTGGATGAGCGATGATGCTGTGATTTGGAAAACGCAGTAGTCGATAGAAAACACTTCGAATTATGACATACATCCTTGGCATTGAAACATCTTGCGATGATACGTCTGCCTCGATTTTAGAGAACGAACACGTTCGTGCGAATTTGATCGCGAATCAAAACGTTCATGAAATCTATGGTGGTGTTGTTCCGGAATTAGCATCGAGAGCACATCAGCAAAGTATTGTGCCTGTCGTGGACTTGGCGTTGAAACAAGCCGGATTGACTGCTCGAGATTTGGATGCAATTGCGTTTACACGAGGTCCCGGATTGTTAGGTTCATTGTTAGTTGGAACTTCATTTGCCAAAGCTATGGGCATGGCGTTAAACATTCCGCTGATTGAAGTAAATCACTTGGACGCCCATATTTTGTCGCATTTTATTAAAGAAAACGACGATTCAAAAGTGCCGGATTTTCCGCATTTATGCTTGTTGGTTTCGGGCGGACACACACAGATTGTTTTGGTAAAAAGCCCGTTTGATATGGAAGTTATCGGCAGAACGATTGACGATGCGGTAGGGGAGGCGTTCGACAAATCCGCAAAAATCATGGATTTGGGTTATCCGGGCGGACCGATTATCGACCGTTTGGCGAAAGAAGGCAATCCGAATGCGTTCAAATTTGCAGAGCCTCGAATTTCAGGCTACAACTACAGTTTCAGCGGATTGAAAACGTCAATTTTATACTTGATTCGAGATAATTTGAAAAAAGATCCGGATTTTATCGAAAAAAATAAAAACGATTTGTGTGCCTCTATTCAACATGCAATTGTGAAAATTTTGATGCAGAAATTGTGCCTGGTTGCAAAAGATTTGAATATAAAAACGGTTACAATCGCAGGTGGTGTTTCCGCAAATTCTGCCATGCGAAATGTTTTTTCCGAAACCGGAAAAAAATTAGGTTGGACTACGTTTATTCCGCCGTTGCAATACACCACGGACAATGCCTCAATGATTGCCATTGCAGGCTATTTTAAATATTTGAATAAAGATTTTTGTGGGTTAGACGTTGTGCCTTTTGCGAGGTCTTAGTGTGAGATAACCAGTCATTTAAGGCGAAGTTTTATTTTTTTTAACACTTTTTAATACTTTTTAGGTTTTTTATTCGGATTTTTTTGCGTAACTTTGCGGTCTCATTAGGTGCATACATCTTTAAAATTACTAGCAATATGGACAAAATCAGAATTCTTTGGATAGACGATGAAGTGGACTTGTTAAAGCCATACGTTTTGTTTTTAGAGACAAAAGGTTATGAGGTCTTGATTTCAAATAATGGCGCGGAAGCCTTGGATATTGTTCGCTCCGAAAAATTGGATATTGTTTTTTTAGACGAGCAAATGGCCGGACTTTCGGGGCTTGAAACATTGGCAGAGATTAAAAAAATAACGCCGATGTTGCCCGTTGTGATGATTACAAAAAGCGAAGAAGAAGACATTATGGAGGAGGCTATTGGTTCGAAAATTGCCGACTATCTGATTAAACCGGTTAATCCGAACCAAATTTTACTTTGTCTAAAACGAAGCTTGGAAAGTAAGCGTTTGGTTAGCGAGAAAGCGACACAATCCTACCAACAAGAATTTCGCCAAATCAGCATGAATTTGTCTGCAAAATTACCCTTTTTAGAGTGGGAAAATCTATACAAAAAATTGACTCATTGGGAGGTCGAGCTTTCGAAAGCGGAAGATACCGGAATTTTTGAAATTCTACAAAGTCAAAAAGACGAAGCCAATGCTTTATTTGCAAAATACATTGAGAATAACTACGTGGATTTTTTGAAAGGTGATGTTGAGGACGGTTTGGCGATGTCTCACACCGTGTTGAAACAGAGTTTTTTACCGTTGCTGTCAGAAGAAAAGCCTACTTTCTTGATTTTAATTGACAATCTGCGTTATGATCATTGGATAGCACTTCAACCCATGATTGAAGAGTATTTTCGAGTGATTTCGGATCGTGTATATATGAGTATTTTGCCTTCTGTGACGCAGTTTGCCAGAAACTCATTGTTTGCAGGACTTCTACCGAGCGAAATTGAAAAAATATATCCGGATTTGTGGATCAATGAAGATGAAAATGATCACAAAAATCAATACGAAGCGGATTTATTTGATAGGTTTATTCAACGCCACGGAAAAAAACAACGGTTCACATTCAATAAAATTTTCAACCAATCTTATGGAAAAAAGATGGTGGAAAGTATTCCGCAAATGATGAATTCCAAGTTAAATGTTTTGGTTTATAATTTTGTAGATATGCTTTCGCATGCCAGCACAGATGTGGATTTGGTGCGTGAAATGGCAGGCGGCGAATCTGCTTATCGAGGTTTGATTTTGTCGTGGTTCGAACACTCGATGCTGTTTGAATTTATCAAGCAATTGTCTGAAAAGGATGTGAATTTAGTTATTACAACAGACCACGGCTCTATACGTGTAAAAGATCCTATTCGTGTGAAAGCAGAGCGGGATACGAGTTTAAATCTGCGTTACAAAACAGGCAGAAAGTTAGACTACGATCCTAATGAAATATTTTTGATTAAAAAGCCGGAAGACGGCTATTTGCCGAAGCTCAACGTTTCGTCAAGTTATATTTTTTGTAGGAATGCCGACTTTTTTGTGTATCCGAACAATTTCGTCCACTATTCAAACTACTACAAAAACACGATGCAGCATGGTGGAATCTCTATGGAAGAAATGTTAGTGCCATTTATCATTCTGCAAAACAAGTAGAATGAGAGTCTTCGAAAGAGATATTACAAATTTGGAACAACTTCCGGCGGTTGCAAAAGAATTGCTGACAGTATTTCCGGAAAATCGTGTGTTTGGATTTTATGCCGAAATGGGTGCAGGAAAAACAACATTTATTAAAGCTCTTTGCAATGAACTTGGTGTTGCGGACGTTGTAAATAGCCCAACATTTGCGATTATCAATGAATACCGAACCAGGCAGCATCAACCCATTTTTCATTTTGATTTTTACCGTTTGAAAACCCTCAAAGAAGCCTCTGATTTAGGGTGCGAGGAGTATTTTTATAGTGGAAACTATTGCTTCTTGGAATGGACAGAGCTCGTAGAGCCTTTGCTCCCGCAAGATTTTTTGAAAATACAAATTATAATTTCAGACTCAAAAAACCGCCTGCTTTCGGCGAGGTGGACGCCTTAACCCCCAACATCATGGCTAAACCATTTAACCCTTCGTTTGCGACACTCGAAGAGATGATCGCCACAGTTGAGAACAGCTACAGCAACTCGCTATGCTTTATTTTAGTGGAAGAAAATACACGAAAAAACTGTATGCCTCACGTGGTTGCCATGGAACGTTTGCTTGCAGTGTCTTCATCACTTCAAAATGCGAAAATTATTGAGATACCGAAAGGAGAAAAATATAAAAATTTAGAAACATTTTCCGGGATTATCGAACAATTAAGTGTGAATAATGCAGGTAGAAATTCATTGTTGATTAATTTGGGCGGCGGTGTGATCTGTGATATTGGCGGCTTTGTGGCGGCTTGCTATAAACGCGGTATTGATTTTATCAATGTTCCAACAAGTTTGCTGGCGATGGTTGATGCCGCACACGGCGGAAAAACAGGTGTAGATTTTAATAATTTCAAAAACCAAATCGGTGTATTTGCTCCTGCAGAAATGGTTGTTGTAGATGTTAACTTTCTAAAAACTCTTCCGGATGACCAGATTTTATCGGGCTTTGCAGAGATGATAAAAATGGCATTGATTGCTTCTGATGATTTTTGGAGTGCGATAAAGCAGGCTGACCTTAATAAGGTGAGATCCTTAGAGCCATTAATTATTGAGTCAATCCAACAGAAATTGCAAATTGTGGAAGAAGACCCGGCTGAAAAAAGCATTCGAAAAATTCTAAATTTCGGACACACTTTTGGGCATGCTTTTGAAACATTTGCCTTGGAAAACAGTAGGGAACTTCTTCACGGATATGCAGTGGCGATGGGTATGCTGTGCGAGCTTTGGCTTTCTGAAAAAATGCTGAATTTTGATGCCGCTAAGCGACAGGAAATTTCTGAATTTATTTTGTCCAGATATCCGAAATTCCAAATTCAGACCAATGACTTTGAGAGGTTGTTTGCCATTTTGCTGCAAGATAAAAAAAACAGCACCAATAAAATCAAGCCTGTACTTTTGAAAAAAATAGGAGATGCTCAATACGATTTAACTTGCTCTAAAGAATTGTGCTTCGGGGCACTTCAAGCGTATTCAACGTTGTGAAAGAAAATATGATTTTGTCTAAACTACCTTCCGATTTTTGTGCAAAAATAGATTTGCCGGCTTCCAAAAGTTTATCGAATCGTTGGTTGGTTTTGAGTGCTTGCATGGATTCGAACCTTAGGCTTCATAATTTATCGAATGCTGCAGATACTGTACTGATGCAAGAATTATTAGAGAAAATTTTGCAATCAAAAAAATCGACAGATCCCATTGAAATAGATTGTAAGAATGCCGGCACCGTGCTCCGATTTTTGACGGCCTATCTTTCCGGAACGCCCGGAAAATGGTTGCTTACGGGCGATAAACGTTTGTCTGTTCGACCTATTTCAGATTTGGTTGACGCGTTGAGAAATTTAGATGCGGAAATTTCCTGCCTAAATCAATCGGGACAGCTGCCTCTTATGATAACCGGAAAATCTGAATTCTCGAAATCTCATGCAACGTTGAACATGCAAAGAAGCAGTCAATTTGCGTCTGCACTGATGTTGGTAGTTTCCAAATTTTCGAATGGACTGCAGATTGATTTCGAAGGTGAAATTATTTCAGAACCATATTTAAAAATGACGACAAAAGTCCTTGAAGAATGCGGTGTCGAAGTGAAATATTCCGATAGAAGTATAGCATTGAGAGGTACTCCAAAATGCTCATCCGAAATTTTTATCGAATCGGATTGGACAGCAGCATCTTATTTTTACGCATTTGCCGCTCTTTCGAGAACGGGAATTATTGAGATGGAAAATCTGTACTCTCAAAGCTTGCAAGGTGATTCGATAGTGGCGAAATGGTTCGAAGAGCTCGGTGTTGAAACCACGTTTACACCAACCAAAGTCAGACTAAAAAAAGTTTCAAAACCATTGCCGGCAGAATTGGAACTGGACTTTATTGATTATCCCGATTTAGCACAAACCGTAGCAGTAGTGTGTGCAGCATTGAATATTCCTGCACGACTGACGGGTTTGTCTTCACTTCGAGATAAAGAAACCGACCGTTTGCAAGCACTTTCGGAGGAGTTCAACCGGATCGGTGCAAAAAATACCATCGAACAAAGCACGTTAATTCTTCACAAACACGATAAGTTAGATTTTTCACAGCCGATCAAAACCTATGGCGATCATCGGATGGCAATGGCTTTTGCAATTTTCTCCGGACTGTATGATTTTGTAGAGATTGTTTTTCCGGAAGTTGTAGGTAAATCTTTCCCAAATTTTTGGGAGCAAATAAGAAAAATACAAAATAAACACCCAATTCGAGAAACTAAAATGCGAAGCCTATGAGATTAAAAGTGTTATCGGAGGACGAACTTATCCAGGAAGCCCTCAACGGCAGTGAAGCACACTTGAATGTGCTGATCTCGATGTACGAGCCGTTTATTATGGATCATATCAGTAAGCAAATCAAAAACTATCAAGATTTGCTGGACCTACGACAGCACATTTGCTCTAAAATCGCGACACAGATCAGTCTAAGAAATTACGTTCATCAAGATAAATTTTCGAATTGGGCAAGTACGATTATCAAAAGCGAAATAAACAATTTTTTCCGACAGAAGAAAAAAAGCATTGCCTTACACTATTTTTCATCGGATGTTCTAGATGAGTTTACCGATGAATATTTGATCGCGGCTGAAGACCAGATTCCGCAGACATCTAATTTGTTGCATTATGTTGAACAATTATCGCAAGAGCAGGCACTTGTCATCAAATTAAAGTGCTTCAAAGATATGACTTTTCGGGAAATATCCGAATTGATCGGAGAATCTATCAACACGGTTATGGGGCGTTACCGCTATGGAATAGAACGCATTCGGGAAATGATAGAGAGATGATACCTGAAAATTTGCTTTTTTCGAGATTTTTTTGTATCTTTGTAAGATATTTATACCTCAAAGAAATTAAGAATTCGAATTATGTTTGCATACATCGAAGGAAAAGTTAGTGAATTGACGCCAACGTATGTGGTTGTGGATTGCAATGGAGTGGGTTACTTCATTCATATTTCTCTGCACACTTATGCTGCTATCAAAGATACGGAAAAAGCAAAAATCCTTACGCATCACATTGTGCGGGAAGATGCACACTTGCTTCACGGCTTCAGCAGTGAACACGAACGCAAGTTATTCCTGCATCTTATCAGTGTTTCCGGTGTTGGAGCAAATACGGCACGCGTGATGCAGTCTTCTATGTCGCCGCAAGAATTGACCGATGCAATTCTTTCCGGAAATGCAAATAAAATTCAATCGGTAAAAGGCATTGGTGCAAAAACTGCGCAGCGCGTCATCGTAGATTTGAGAGACAAAGTCGCCAAAGAAGATTGGAGTGCGGCCATTGCATCATCTGAAATTTCCTCAACGGGAACGCATAAAGACGAAGCATTATCAGCACTTGTTATGCTTGGTTTCAATCGTGCCGCAGCTGAAAAAGCATTGCAAAATATCTTGAAAATAAATCCAAGTCTATCCTCAGAGCTTATGATTAAAGAAGCATTACGAATGTTATAAATCGCACAAAATTATTTTGCTTGCATAGTTTTTGGAAATATCTTTTGATAGTACTATTCGCACTTTCTGTGGGAACGGTTTTTGGTGGACAAGATACAGCAATAGATCTTCGTTTTCCTATACCTGTGGAACGTCCCGATGGAACAACGCCGCCTGCAAGAGGTATGCAAGGTGCAGAGCCTTATGGCGTTACGACTACCGTTGAATTTGATCCGAGAACAAATCAATATATCTTGGAACGTAGAATGGGAAACTTTCGTTTAGGCGGACAACCCATGAACTTTGAAGAATTTTCGCAATTTGATTTACAACGATCAATACAAGATTATTGGAGAGCAAAAAACGCCGCAGGAATCGGACAGAACAGAGGTTTGTTATCTGATTTGATGCCGGCATTCAGATTTAGCCCGGACGATCTTCTGAGTCAAGTGATGGGTGGCGGATTATTTGAAGTGTCGGTCAATGGATCCGTTGAATTGATTTTGGGTTTTATTCGAACACGGCGCGACGATCCTGCAATAGATATTCGAAATCAACGAAGAACAGACTTGAATTTTGATGCGAGAGTGGAGATGAACCTGAATGCAAGAATCGGAAATAATTTTGATCTTCGATTCAACCACAATACCGAAGCTATGTTTGCCTTCGATAATCAATTTAGACTTCAATGGGAAGGAGACGAAGATAATATCATCAAAAATATCCAAGCCGGAAATGTTAGTTTTCCGTTGCCGACAACCTTGATTCACGGTGCTCAAAGTTTGTTTGGGATTTCCACCCGGCTGCAATTCGGAAATACATTTGTAAGTGCTGTAGTTTCGGAACAGAGAAGCGAAACAAGGCACATTCAACTTCAGGGCGGGGCACAAACCATCCGATTTGAATTTAAAGCCGACCAATATGAAGATGATCGACATTTTTTTATTGGACATTATTTCCGGGATACGTATAATCATGCGATGTCCATGCTTCCGATCATCAATTCGCAAATCAACATTTTGAAAATTGAAGTTTGGGTAACAAACATCGGTGCGCCGGTTACAAACAATCGAAATATTGTTGCTTTTACCGATTTGGGCGAAGCAAATCCAAACAATCCGAATCTACGTATTCCCGGAGGGCCTGCCCGTCCGTCTGATGGAGCCAACAGATTGTTTGAGCGTGTTGACAGAGAGCAACTTCGAAATATCAATGCTGTTTCAAACTATTTTGCAGCAAATTTTGGCGAGGAATTTATATTAGGAAGGGATTTTGAAAGAATCGAAAACGCTCGCCGTTTGAATGATAACGAATTTACATTCAACAGACAATTGGGATTTATCTCGCTAAATTCACGTTTGTCTTCGGATCAGGTTTTGGCAGTTGCGTTCCAATATCAAATAATTGGAGACCCAACAGAAACCATCTTTCAAGTGGGGGAATTTTCGGATCAAGGGATTAATGCACCGGATGCGTTAATGGTAAAGTTGTTGAGAAGTTCAAGGTTGGACACACGAGGCAGCCTTTGGCAGTTGATGATGAAAAACGTTTACAATTTGAACGCATTTCAAGTCAGCCCTGAGGATTTTCGCTTGAACATTCTTTTTGCAGGAGATGACCAAGGCATTAAAACAGGATTTTTCAAAGATAATGATGATCCCCTGTTTAACCACATAATGGGAGTTCCGTTGATTGAACTTTTCGGTATGGACCGTATGGATTCTCGACAAAATCCGGGTCCGGACGGCGTATTTGACTTTATTGACCATGCTGCGACTACGGGCGGATTGATTGAATCTTCGACCGGACGCATATTTTTGCCGTTTATTGAGCCTTTTGGAAACTGTTTGGTTGAAATTTTCAGACAAAGAGCAATAGCAGCCGGCAGGGATCCTGATGCTTCTGCTGCCATTGCTGAACGATACGTGTTCAGGGAGCTGTACGAAAATACGCGTGCAGAGGCGCAACAATTTCCAACGCGGAATAAATTTTATTTCGAGGGTTCGTTTCGCTCTGCCGTAAGCAACGAGATTTCGCTTGGCTCAATGAATGTTCCTCATGGTTCGGTGAGTGTAAGAGCAGGAAATACGCCGCTTGTCGAAGGCGTAGACTTTACGGTTGATTATATGCTCGGAACTGTTCGAATTATCAACGAAGGTATTCTCAATTCGGGTGTTCCGATCAACATTACGAGTGAAAACAATTCGATGTTTAACATCATGACACGGAGGATGTTGGGACTTCGTGTTGAGCACTTGTACAACAGAAATTTGACATTTGGCGGCACATTTATGAATCTGCATCAAAGCCCGATTACACAAAAAGTAACTTTTGGCGAGGCTCCGATCAACAACACGATTTGGGGATTTGATGTAACATATTCCAACGAATCTCGTTTTTTAACAAGAATGGTGGACAGAATTTTGCCGTTTCAACCTAGTTTGACGACTTCAAGGCTGAATCTTTACGGCGAGTTTGCCCATTTTATTCCCGGACATTCGCGTGCTATCGGACGAACCGGGACAATTTACATCGACGACTTTGAGGGCAGCAAATCTTCGATTAACTTGAGAGACCACCTTTCATGGACTATGGCAAGTACACCGCAACATCAGAGAGACTTGTTTCCTGAGAGCGACTTGGGTATTAACCTTGCAACACGATTCAATGCCGCTCATCTTTCGTGGTATATCATTGACCGTATTTTTTACGACGATCGTGTTCGACCTCGAGGGATCAATAGATACGATCTTTCCGACCATGCTACACGAGAGGTTTTGGTTGCAGAAATTTTTCCAAACAGAGAATTAGACCCTTCGCAGGACCGAAGATTATCGGTGTTGAACTTGCATTTTGATCCAAGGGCAAGAGGCCCCTATAATTTTGATGTAGCCGGAATTCCGGGGGTTTCCCACGGAATATATGCAGATGGCTCTTTGAGAAATCCTCGAAGCCGCTGGGGCGGCATTCAGCGTAGAATTGATAACACAGACTTTGAGTCTGCCAATGTAGAATATATCGAATTTTGGTTGATGGATCCGTTTGCCTCAGAAAGAGACGCCGGACGCCCGCTGCCTCGTGGAGGAAACTTGTATTTTAATCTGGGTGATATTTCAGAAGATGTACTGCGTGATGGGCGGATGTCTTTTGAGCATGGACTTCCAACAGTTAGATATGACTTACAGGAGATTTCTGTTGTCGATACCACCATTTGGGGGCGCGTTCCACGATTGCAATCGTTGGTTAATGCGTTTGACAGCGACCCGAATTCTCGACAGTTTCAAGATATTGGTTTGGATGGGCTTAACAATGAAGATGAACGATCTTTTTTCTATTGGTTTTTAGAAAATATCAGTCAACTTCATGGAAGCAATTCTCCGGCATTTAACAGTGCATGGAATGATCCGTCGTCAGACGACTTTCGCCACTTTTTAGGTGGATATTTGGACGATTTGCCGGAATTTATTCCGAACACTTACCCACCTGTTAGAAATCGTAGAATTTTGGAACGCTATAGATATTTTACTCGTCCGGAGGGCAATTCACCGTCATCGGCACAAACTTCCGAAGATTTCAGACAGCAGCAAACCACACGACCGAATACGGAAGACATCAACAACGACAACACGTTGAACGAAGCTGAGAATTATTTTCAATACAGAGTGCAGCTCAGACCGGAAATGATGATGGAAGTCGGACAAAATTACATTACCGACATTCAAAGAGCCCCTGTCACGCTCAGAGATGGAAGAGAAACCCATGTGTACTGGTATCAATTCAAAATTCCTATTCGAAGTCCGGACAGAGTTGTGGGACAGATTCAAAATTTCCAATCCATCCGATTTATCCGAATGTTTTTGCAAGGTTGGGATGAGGAAGTTGTGCTGCGCTTTGGAACTTTAGAGCTAGTGAGAAGTGAATGGCGTAGATACAATCATCATCTTTTCGAAGACGGCGCTTACCTCACAGTGTCTCCAAACGACCAAACCGAATTTGATATAACTACGGTAAACATTGAGGAAAACAGCAACCGTTTCCCAATCCCTTACGTTACGCCTCCGGGTATCGAACGTCAGATTAATTACGGTACGATTAACAATATTTTGATGAATGAGCAAGCATTGAGTATGCGGATTTTGAATTTGGCTGATGGTGATGCACGTGCTATTCACAGACTTATGGATTTGGATTTGCGTCAGTTTGGATACCTTCGTATGTTTGCTCATGCACAGCAAGTTTTTGAAAATGACTGTTTGAAAGACGATGATGTGCACTTATTTATTCGTTTGGGCTCCGACTTTAAAGATAATTATTACGAATTTTCAATACCTTTGAAACTTACGCCTTGGGGGGCTCGTTCGGCAAGAGACATATGGCCTCTTGAGAATGAAGTGGCACTTGATCTCGAAAGAATGGTTAGATTGAAAGAGTCGCGAAACCGACATTTTCGACAACTCGGATCGGCAATTTCTTTCTCAACGCCGTATAGTGAAACCGATACGGTAATGATAAATAATGTCCCTCTCCCACGAACCTATACCGTAGTTGGTTCGCCATCGTTAAGTTCGATAAATACCATCATGATCGGCGTTCGAAATCCAAGAAGAACTCCGAATAGACCTAATGACGATGGCAGGCCGAAATCCGTAGAAGTATGGATAAACGAACTGAGAGTTACCGATTTCAACCACAAAAGCGGTTGGGCGGCAACGGGTAGAGCGCAGGCTTTCCTCGGAGATTTAGGAACCGTGAGCATTTCCGGCTCTCACACCACTGCAAATTTCGGACAATTAGAAACCCGGATTACGGAATTGCAGCAAGACCACATAACCTCTTTCGATTTTTCGGTAAATCTCGAATTGGGACGATTTCTACCGCGCGAAGCCGGCTTGAGAATTCCCGTTCACTTCGATTATTCACGTAGTTTGAGCAATCCTGAATTCAATCCCTTGGATCCCGACATCCGAACAAGGCGTGATCTTGAAACATGGCCGACAGAAGAACAAAGAGACCACATCAGATATCAAATCCAAGATGAGGTCATTCGTCAAAACATCAATTTTATAAACGTTCGAAGAGAGCGTACAAACATGGAAAGAACGCCTCGTATCTACGATATTTCAAACTTCACATTTTCTTATTCCTATTCGCAAATGCGAGCCAGAAATGTCGACATCGAATACCATAACAGAGATGTTCACAGAGGCGGATTTACGTACGCTTACACCTTTCCGGTGAGAACAATAACACCGTTTGCAAACACTGCTATGGCACAAAACAGATGGTTGGCGCTTCTGACGGATTTCAACTTCAATCCTCTTCCGAGATCGATTGCCTTTAATACGGAGATGATGCGTGAATTCAGCGAAATGAGACTTCGTGATAAAACTCCGGAACACATACAAATCCTCATTCGACCAACGTACTTCAAGCGATTTGATTGGTTGCGGGGCTATGATTTGAGATGGGATTTGACAAGAAGTTTGCAATTCGGTTATAGCGCGGCAGCAATTGCGATTATTGACGAACCTCTTGGAGGAAGAATTGACACAAGAGAACGAAGAGATTCCGTATGGCAAAGTATTTTTTCACTCGGAACAATGCGGAATTTCAACCAAACAGCAGATTTAGTTTGGACAATCCCTATAAACAGAATTCCGGTTTTGGACTGGGTTTCGGCTACGGCAAGCTACAACAGCACGTTCCGCTTTGAAGGGGCTATGAATGCCATGGCAGATTTGGGAAATACCATTGAAAATGCCAACACGCAAGCTTTTCGCACAACTTTAGATTTTGTCAGACTTTACAACAGGAGCCCGCTTTTAAGGGGGATCAATACACCACGCAGAACCACGCCGCAACGTCCGCAACCAAGCCGTCCCGGACAACAGCAGCAACAGCCGCCGCAAGAACAAGCCAATGAAACGTGGGAAACTTTGTATAGAGGATTTTTGAGAATGTTGATGGGTTTTCGAAATGTAAGTTTTGATTATCGTGTCATAAACGGGATTCTGCTGCCCGGGTTTATGGGCTCACCAACAATTCTTGGAACGGATTTTGCAACCGGACTGCCCGGATTGCCTTTTGCTTTTGGAAGTACGAGAGATATCCGGCAACGAGCGGCAGAAATGGACTTGATCAGTAGAGATTCACTGCAAAATCGACCTTTTATGCAGAAACACACGCGAACGATCAACGTAAATGCCCTGTTTGAACCGTTTGTAGATCTTCGTGTACAACTCAATGCCGGCAAGACCGAAACCCGGAATCGCAGCGAATTTTTTAGATACGATCCAACATCAGGAGAGTTTAGAAATTTTATGCCGCAGATGGGCGGAAATTTCCAAATTACGACAATTGCCATAAGAACCGCATTTATATCGGACAGAAGCAATCGAGAAAGCCCCGTTTTTGAAACATTTTTGTCGCATCGTCGAGTTGTCGCCGAGCGTTTGGCAGATGGCAATCCACACTCAACGGGAATGGTTCGAGATTCGGCTACAGGGTTATACTTTCCTGTCGGATACGGCCCAACTTCGCAGCAAGTTTTACTTCCGGCATTTATTGCGGCTTACCTCGGGCAAAACCCGCACAACATTTCACTATCGGCATTTCCTAGAATCCCGCTTCCAAACTGGAATATAACTTACACCGGTTTGACACGAATACCATTTTTCAGACAGCATTTCAACCGAATCCGCATTCAACACGGCTACAGTGCGAGATATACAATTGGTGCATACGCACGAAACATGCTTTTTGGACACGACGATGACGGAGTGCCAAACATAGATTTCAGCAACAATTTTATCGGCGAAAATTCGTTTGAAAACATCTTGATATCCGAGCAATTCAATCCATTGCTGGGTATTAACGTGGAAATGAGAAACAATTTCCAGGTCAATGCAGAAATGAGAAGATCGCGAAACTTGGGATTGAGCTTTACAAACAATCAACTTACGGAAAGTCGTAATGAGGATTGGATTTTCAGTATCGGGTATGTTTTTAGAGATATTGGATTTAATGTGATAAGCGGACAAAGCAGACGCAATATAAGAAGCGACATCAATGTGAGAGCAGGTGTTTCAATTCGCTCGAATATAACCATGCTCAGGCGGATAGATCAGCCAGTAAATTTGGTTTCTGCCGGATCAAGAATTACAACCTTGAACTTCTCGGCAGACTACCAGTTGTCGCAACACCTTACCGTACGTCTATTCTACGATCAGCAAATGAACCGCCCGCATTTGCCGACGATGTTCTTCAACTCGACAACCAGCGGCGGCATCAGCTTAAGATTTACAATTAATCAATAATCATAAACGTAAGGGCGACTGGTCGCAGAGCATGTCGAAGTGCGGCCGCCCAACAAAAAACAAACACTATGAACACACCGGCAGAACTAAAGTACAGCATTGACCACGAATGGATCAAAGTTGAAGGCGAAATTGCAACCATCGGCATTACCGATTATGCACAAAAAGAACTTGGCGACATTGTTTTTGTTGATGTAACTTGCGAAGGCGACACACTTTCGGCAGGCGACACATTCGGAACCATTGAAGCCGTAAAAACCGTTAGCGATATGGTGCTGCCGATAAGCGGCGAAGTCATCGAATTTAATTCGGACTTAGAATCCGATGCGGCGGCAATCAACAGCGATCCGTATGGAAAAGGCTGGATTATCAAAGTAAAAATGAGCGATCCTTCGGAACTCTCAGCATTGATGGATGCGGAAGCATACAAAGCACATATCGGCGCATAGTTAAGTCAGACTCGTCATTGCGAGGCACAGCGTGCCGAAGCAATCCATTGAATAAGTCTAATTATAGATTGCTTCGCTATACTCGCAATGACGGTTTTATAACCTTTTGAGGCTGCCCGTTGCAATTGTGCATTATTTTTCGTATCTTTGCGTTTCAAAACCTGTCCTGAGCGTAGTCGAAGGGCAAAAACACAAAACTATGAAAACAAAAGTAATGACCAAAGCAGAACAGCAGGCATTAACGCCCGATGCTGTAATTGGGATTTTGAAAAAAGGCAACGGCGAATTCGTCAGAGGCGAACTCACTGTGAGAAACAATCCCGAAATTATTAAAGACAGTGCTAACGGACAGAATCCGATGGCGGTTATTTTGTCGTGCTTGGATTCTCGCGTTCCGGTGGAAGATGTTTTCCATGCGCATTTGGGCGATCTTTTTGTGGGACGTATTGCCGGCAACTTTGTAAATAAAGACTTTTTGGGAAGTATGGAGTTTGCTTGTTTTGCTGCAGGCGCCAAGCTAATTATGGTGCTCGGACACAACCACTGCGGTGCTGTCGTACACGCCATCGACAACACAGAGCTTGGCAACATCACCGAAATGTTGAAAAAAATTCAGCCGGCAGCAAAAGAAATTAAAGCGGTTTTTGACGGCGAAAAAGCAACAAATAATGTGGCATTCGTTGATGCGGTTGCTATCGAAAACGTGATTTTGAATGTTCGAAAAATTCGTGAGGAATCGCCGCTTTTAGCAGAAATGGAGAAAGAAGGGAAAATCAAAATTATTGGCGGCTACTACCATTTAGAGAACGGAAAAGTCGATTTTTTTGAAGATATCTAATGCCCCCCGTTTTTTTGCAAGATATAGTTTTTGATGCGAGTTTTTGACAAAGACAGTGTATTTTTGATGCGAGTTTTTGATAAAAACAATATGTTTTTGATACGAGTTTTTTGTAGAATTTATAAAAATGTTGTATCTTTGCACCTGATTAACATCTTTTAAACTATATTTCAAATGGAAACACAATATCTCACCCGCTGGCGCGGACGTCCACGTCCGTGCCAAGACTAAAACAGCAAACCAAAAATGATAATAAAACCAATTTATAAATGAGTCGAAAACACAAATTTTTAAACCCCGAAGGAGCCTATTTTGTAACGTTCACCGTACAAAATTGGGTTGATGTTTTTATACGCAACAAATATAAAAACATCTTGGTTGAAAGTTTGTCGTATTGTCAAAAACACAAAGGTTTGGAAATTTTCGCATGGTGTATTATGAGTAGCCATGTACACTTAATCATTCGTGCAAAAGATGGAGAAGGCTTTCTATTGCCCCGTTCGGCTTAGGCTTTGCCTAAGTCGGACATATCACAGCAGGCTTTGCCTGCGAAACAAAAACGATAAAAAACAATGAAACAAGAATATGACAACAACTTCGCAAATGCAGGTAAAATCTGCAAAATAGAACGACGAAGGCACAGCCTTCGCCGAACGGGGTTGAGGTTTTATGCGTATTCTAATTTAGCGTCAAATTCGCCGACATATATCGAGTAGGGATTTATATCACACTCGTTGTCGCCCCAAGCAAGTGCGCCGTCTTCAATACGAAATTGTTTGAATTGGTCTAACGGTGCAAATTTTCGTATAAGCCCAAATTTGCTCGTTGTGAAAAAGTTTTCCAAATCGACAACGCGGACAGTACCATCACGAAAAGTAATTTCAATCAAATGATCGTGTAGATAGTCGGCTTTTACTATCATGTATTGATACCTTGATTTGATTTCGCTTTTTGTTTTCATTTTATCCTCCTTGTTATAGTAATAGGTTTGAACCTAACGTCATTTTCAAAAAATTGTGTCCATGCAAATGAAAGTGTGTTTTTATTTGCCGAAACAAACGTTTTCAAGTCTTTAATTTTAGCCGGCGGAAATTTTCCGACATACTCTTTATATCTCACGTGAGTTACAACACCGTTTTTCACATATAGGAAAACAACCATAACAGCTCCCTTGTATTCCGCATGGATATGGATAGGATCGTGCTCGTTTGACCAAAATTTAAAAACGATCCCCATGTATTGATAAATTTTCGGCATAACTATTTTTTTGCAAAGGTACAAAAAAATCACAAAAAATACTAATTTCCAAGAAATTTTTATCAAAAAGAATCACAAAAAAGTTGCTTAATTCAAAAATATTCACTATCTTTGCAGGCTAAAAAAAATGGTAGAACAGATTCGTTTTTAAAATAGCTAAACCAATACCTTCTCTCACATTGAGCCCCAAATCCTACACGTTAGCTCTGCTTTTGGCACTATCCGCCGCCGTTTTCGCTCAAAATGCCCCTGTAAGCACCACAACCACGGTGCTGCCGCCTTACAGCATCCACATGCTGGAAAATCTGCGCTCGGATAGAGATAAGTTTATCGTAACGGTTACTCTGCGTGACTTGACCCAAACCGAAGGACAGGTCAGATTACGCCTGCGCATGGAAGGATTTTCCCATGCCATGCAGACAAGGCGTGGTGCT
>WQWA01000026.1 GCA_009785505.1 Bacteroidales bacterium | reverse complement strand
CTAAAATAGGTCCGATAACTAATCCGATAATTATCAACATCAACACATCCGGCACTTTTCGTCTGCGATAAAATGCCGCAAACAGATGTGCCAAAAAGACCATCAAGCCGAGGAAAACAAGAGCTAAAGAAATGGCGTTGTCCATAACATTACAAAATATATGTTTCTAAAATTCGCATGGAATTTGTCGGAAAAATTCGAACTATATCTATGTTTGCGGGAATTAAAACCAATTCGCCGGTTTTGATTTCAACACTCACATCATTTGCAACTATCGTGCCTTGTCCTTTTACGCAAAATAAAGTTACGAAAGAATCTAAATCCGTATAGTTTTTTTCTACACCTTGTGTGAGAATGATTTCGTTGGTGTGAAAATATGGTGTTTTAATCAGCGAAGAAGTTCCGTTGATAATGCCTTGCGAGCGTGTCGCACCACCGTTTCGTGCGTTGTAGTCAATGGCTTCGAAGGCTTCTTCCACGTGTAATTCACGACTATTTCCATTTTCATCCACTCGATTCCAATCCCAAACGCGGTACGTGATGTCGGAAGTTTGCTGAATTTCAGCCAATAAAACGCCTTTCCGAATGGCGTGAATACATCCGGAAGGAATATAATAAGCATCACCGGACTGCACTTTTTGTTGAGCGAGAATGTCTAAAATTGTATTATTTTCAAGGTTTTTCAAAAATTTAGGTTGATTCATATCTTGATTGAAACCTAAAATAATTTCGGCATCTTTTTCAGCATCCATGACGTACCACATTTCGGACTTTCCGTTGCAGTCGTGGCGTTTGAGAGCCAGTTTGTCGTTTGGATGTACTTGAATCGAGAGGTCGTCGTCCGCATCAATTACCTTGTATAACAAAGGAAACTCATTGCCAAACGCTTCGAAGTTCTTTTCTCCAACGAGTTCTTCCATGTAAACTTCAATAAGTTCGTTGACTGTATTTTCTGCCAAAAATCCGTTTGCAACAGGAGTTTCATCGTTTTCTACACCGGACAAAATCCATGCTTCTCCTGTATTTTCTGTAGCGTCATCGGAAATTTGCATTTTGGCAATTTTCGAACCGCCCCAAATTTTATCTTTGAGGATAGGAGTGAATTTTAATGGATATAGTGCGGACATGAGGTGTACACTTCTTGCAATCTGCAAAGATACGAAAAAAAAGTGAAAACACAAAACCGTCATGTTGAGCGTAGCCGAGACATCCCCTTGAAGCAGGAAGATCCCTCGACTTCGCTCGGGATGACGATGTCATTAAAAAAATTTGCTATATTCAAAAAAAAATCGTATCTTTGCAGTCCACTTTTGGTTCCGTGACCGAGTGGCTAGGTAGCGGTCTGCAAAACCGTGTACAGCGGTTCGAATCCGCTCGGAACCTCAGCGAAACCAATAAAATCGCCTGCTATTAAAGAAATTTGAGCAGGCGGTTTTTTAATTCTACCTCACTCGCAAACGTTGCCCGGGACGAATAATCGCGTTTGGACGAATACCGTTCAGGCGCGCAATGTTATTCACAGTGGTGCCGTATCGTCGTGCAATAGCACCGAGTGTGTCACCACTTCTAACGACGTGAAATTGGGCACGATTAAGTTCTCTTTCTACTTCGAGGTATCGAAAATGATATTCCGACAAATACAATACCGGGTTTCGCAGTTCGTGTGTTTCAAAATTGATAATATGTGCGGGATCTATCGGAGCACCTAAATAACGCACTTCAAAATGCAAATGAGAGCCTCTCGAACGTCCGGTATTTCCACACAAACCAATCAATTCTCCGGCTCTGACTTCTTGTCCGGCTCTAACCAAAAGCCTCGACAAATGTGCGTAATAGGTTTCCAAGCCGTTGTGATGTCGAATGACAACAAAAAGTCCATAAGTCGCGCTTCGGCGGGCAATTCGAACTACACCGTCAAAAGCAGCAAAAATAGGGTCGCCGGTTCTACATCTAAAATCTTGACCGAAATGCATGCGCCATCCTCGCCTGCCAAATCCTGCCGTCGCTCCTCCACTCGGCGGACAGTTACAGGGATGTGCAAAACGTTGAGTACCCCAAATCAAAGGAATCGGAGTAGTGTCTTTTTTATTTGAAAAATCTGTTCTGCGATAATGGGTGTTGTAAAAACAAAACGATGTGTATCTTGCAAAAAAATCTATGTCTTCGTCAGAAAATTCAAAAAAATTGTTCGCAAAATTCATACTGTCGTTTAAACTTTCAATCAAGTAAACGCGTTGGATTTTGGTAGTATCAAAATCCGCCTGTGCGAATCCCGAAAATCTCGCAATAAAAAGCAAAATGATGAGCGATATTTTGACAAGTAACTTCAGTCTGATCATTAGTTAAACCTCGCACGCAGATGCGTTCTTCGGTAATCTTTGTTCGGATTATTTCTCAAAAATTCTACGATATTATCAACCATAGAAACTCCGGTATATTGAGCACGATCGGCAAATCCCGTTAGATATGTTGACACCAAATAATTATTCAAAACCATGCGGTATGTTCTATTTTCATCTAACCGTCTTCCGTCCGGATAGGTGACTTTTTCAACCTTTACGCTATTGTCGGGCATGCGCCTAACCGTGTATTCAAAACCACCCGGAATAGCCAAACAAACTTGTCTTTCCATAAATTCCCTTTCGATGAATTGTCGGATTTCCGCAGGAGTCATTTCTACAATAATCAAATGGTTTCCAAACGGCGACAAACGAAGGATATCTGAATAAGCTATTGATCCGGCAGGCAAATACTCTATGCGGATACCACCGCAATTCATTAAGGCAAAGTCCACATTTGGAAGAGTGAGTGCCGCATCGGTTATCATGTTGCCCAATTGATTGAGACTTGGTATTTCGTATCGCAATGTTACAAAAGGAGTTGTTAGAAGAGGATTACTCTCGTATCTTTGTATTTTTTCTAGAATGACAGTATCTATCGGACCATCCCAATTGCGCATGCTTACCAACTCTGTAGTGATTTCCTCAATAACACCTCTTCTGAGAAAAATTTTTGTTTTGTGAGCATATCTTGCGTTTCGTCCGGCTTGTATAATCGGCACGCCGTTTTGGATTAAAGGCTCTACCATTATGCAGTGCGAATGACCACCAATGATTAAATCCAACTCCGGCATAGCATTCGCTAAAACAGTATCTTCCTCAGTACCAATATGTGTCAAGGCAATAAATACATGCGAACTTCGTCTGAGATGTCTGTATTTCAAGGCTGTTTCGATAGGGTTGAAAAATTCAACGCCAACAACTCTTTCGGGTAAAACTAATGGAATTCTTGTTCGCCTGTCAACATTTGTCAAACCTAAAAAAGCAATGTTGATTCCGTTTTTATTGATGATGTAATAAGGTTTTAGGCTTACCAAATCAGATGTTCCCGGTTCGACATTTGCTGAAATGGCAACGCTTTCCGCATCGTCTAATCGTGCATTTAGAACATCAATTCCAAAAGCAAATTCGTGATTTCCGAGTACCGAAACATCCACACCGATACGATTTTGTATGTCAATAATCGGGAAACCTCTCCTTTCGTAAAGATCGTTGAACGGATTTCCCATGAAACGATCGCCTCCATCAACAACAATCACGTGCTCGTAAATCGCTCTTGTTTCTGCCACAAAGGCTGATAATCCCGGTTGATGTTCAAAATTTCCATGCACGTCATTGAATGAGATAATGACTATCGTTGCCTCATCGGGAACTCTTGGCGCACATGAAACTAACCAAATACAGCACAGACTCGTGATGAAAAAAACTAAAAATCGGGTGTTTCTATTCATGTTGAAAAATGTATACTCACTTACCGCAAAGATACGAAAAAAAAACGATACTGCCAAATTTTTATTTTTTGTGTTCTTCTCGGATAGTTATGTATTTAATCAATTTCCGAAACCTCTTCAAATCGTGCGAGTGGTGCCATACGTGCACGATTCAACACAAACTGCGTTTCGGTAAGATTGTAATTGTCGGCATGTTGTAAAACACGTGCCATTTCAGCTTCAATTTCCATGCCTTCCAAACAAAATTTTTGTGTATTTATCAATTGCGAAAAACTGATACGGTTTCCTTCCTGTAAAGTAAACGAACCGCTGAACGAATTACAACCCAAATTGCCATGCACTCTTCCGTCCGAAGAATTCATGAAAATAAAAGCATAGGTGGGACCCTCTATTGGATTTCCGTTTAATTCCACCAATTTCCAATATCTATCGGTAACACCTGTTGCTTCGACTGAAGCAGAAATGTTGGAAACTGTAGTTGTCTGACTGTCTGTTTGCCGCTTGCCTCCGCAAGCAGAAATGTTCAGCATAATACCGAACACCATTGTGTAAAATAACATTTTTTTCATATCTTTATTGTATTGGTTTTTCAAACATTTTTTTGTAAATCTCTGCTTTTTTTTCTAATGAAAGGGGATAGGCTCTTGATGACGAAGGCATTCGATATAATCGCAATTTTCTATAAAGGCATAAAAATATTTGATAAAACCCACTCAAAGTCTTAACTCTGCGTGGGCTTTTGTCTTGCTCCCCCTCTTGGACTTGAACCAAGGACCCTCTGATTAACAGTCAGATGCTCTAACCAACTGAGCTAAGGAGGAAGGTTTCCCTGAAAAAGGACTGCAAAATTACGAATTATTTTTGAATTTTCCAAATTTTTTTCGAATTTTTAACTTTTTTTTTCAAAAAATGTCGAACGTATTGATTTTTTTTGTATTTTTGTGGGCTAATTTAACAAAAATAAAAAAACCGAAATATTATGAAAGTCTATCAAACTAATGAAATCAGGAACATTGCCCTGATTGGCGGTGCAAAATCTGGAAAAACGACTTTGGCTGAAGCAATGGCATTTGAAGGCGGTGTCGTGAGTCGTCGAGGAACTATCGACGACAAAAATACAATCTCCGACTATCGAGAAATCGAGTTGGATCGCAAAAATTCTGTTGTTGCTTCTATGCTTTATGCAGAAAAAGACGGCAAAAAAATAAATATCATCGACTGTCCGGGAATGGCGGATTATGCAGGCGAAATGGTTTCTGCTTTAAGCGTTGTAGAGGCTGCAGTAATGGTCGTAAATGCACAAGCCGGCGCGGAAGCCGGAACAGACCTTGCTTGGAGGTATGCCAAAAAAGGCGATGTTCCGATGATGTTTGTCATCAATCAACTTGACGGCGAAAAAGCCAACTTTGAGGATGCTTTGAAAGAATTGAAGGAAAGTTACAGCGAAAGTATAGTCGTGTGTCAATATCCTGTTTCTGTCGGTGCAGGCTTCGATGCAGTGGTTGATTTGGTATTGAATAAAATGCTCAAATTTCCAAAAGGAGGTGGAAAATTTGAAGTTGTAGATATTCCGGCAGAAGAAAAAGACCGTGCCGATAATTATCGTAGTCTCTTAGTAGAGGCGTCTGCAGCAGGTGCCGACGATTTGATGGAAAAATATTTTGAAACTGAAGATTTGACTATCGACGAAATGCGTCGCGGTATCAAACTCAGCATGGCTTCGCGCGGTATGTTTCCGGTGTTGTGTGCAGTTGGAAAAGAAGCACAAGGCGTCGCTCGCTTGCTCGAATTTGTGAACAATAACGTGGTTTCTCCCGAAGAAGGAAAAGGTAGAAATACTACAGACGGCAAGCATATCGCTGTAAAGGCAACAGATCCGTTTTCAGCATTTATTTTCAAAACTTCTTACGAACAACACTTGGGCGAAATGTCGTACTTGAAAATAATCACGGGTGAAGTAACCGAAGGTATGGATGTCATAAACTCCGTAAACGGAAGCAAGGAACGCATTTCGCAAATGTTTGCCGTTGCCGGAAAAAATCGTGCGAAGGTTGAAAAAGCCGTTGCCGGAGATATCATCGCAACCATTAAATTGAAAGATGTGAAAACCAACCAAACACTCACATCTCCAAAAAATACAGATATCGTTTTTGAAAAAACCTCTTTCCCTGAGCCGATTTTCACAACAGCGATTAAAGCTGTAAACTCATCGGACGATGAAAAATTGGGTACACTTTTGAATGCGATGCACGCTTCGGATCCGACACTTTTGGTTGGATATTCTCGTGAGCTGAAGCAGTTGATTTTACAGGGAATGGGCGAATTTCACATCAACACGGTAAAATGGTATTTGAACAATTTACACAAGTTGGAAATTGAACTCTTTGCGCCAAAAATTCCGTATCGCGAAACAATTACGAAAAGTGTGGAAGATATGTATCGCCACAAAAAACAATCCGGTGGTGCCGGTCAGTTTGGCGAGGTTCACATGTTGATTGAACCTTATTTTGAAGGGATGTCGAATCAAACCAAGTACCCGGTTCGTGATACGGCAACTCACGATTTGCCGTGGGGCGGGAAGTTGGTTTTCAACTGGTGTATCGTTGGAGGTGCGATTGACAAGCGTTTCGACCCTGCAATTATGAAAGGAATTATGGAAAAAATGGAGGAAGGCCCGCTAACAGGTTCTTATGCGCGCGACATCGTTGTAAACGTTTTTGACGGAAAAATGCATGATGTGGATTCCAATGAAATGGCATTCAAACTTGCCGGACGTAATGCTTTCCGCCAAGGTTTTAAAAATGCAGGTCCAAAAATTTTGGAACCGATTTATGATGTTGAAGTTATGGTTCCTGCGGACAGAATGGGCGATGTAATGACAGATTTGCAAGGTCGTCGTGCGGTGGTAATGGGCATGGACAGCGAAGGAAGTTTCCAAATCATCAAAGCAAAAGTACCTTTGGCAGAGATGAACCGCTACTCGACTTCGCTGAGTTCGATCACGTCCGGACGTGGCTCGTATTCGATGAAATTCGCCGAATATACACAAGTTCCGACGGATGTTCAAACTGCGTTGCTCAAGGCTTACGAGGCTGAGCAGAAAGACGACGAATAGTATCTTTGCAAATTCAAAAAACGAAAAAACCGTTTTATATGTCAAAAAACTTAGTCATTGTTGAGTCGCCTGCAAAAGCAAAAACGATCGAAAAATATTTGGGAAAAGACTACAAAATTTTGTCGTCTTACGGACACGTGCGTGATCTGCCAAAGGGTAGTTTGAGCATAAATGTAGAGCAAGATTTTACACCGGAATACGAAGTTCCGAACGACAAGAAAAAAATAATTTCCGAACTGTCGAAAGAAGCAAAAAATGCAGACTTTGTTTGGCTGGCATCCGATGAAGATCGTGAGGGAGAAGCTATTGCATGGCATTTGTCGGAGGTTTTGAACTTGGATAAAAACAAAACCAAGCGAATTGCTTTTAACGAAATTACCAAAACTGCAATCTTGCATGCCATTGAAAATCCACGCCGATTGAACGAAGATTTGATTAATGCACAGCAAGCACGGCGTATTTTGGATCGTTTGGTAGGTTATGAAATTTCGCCGGTTTTATGGAAAAAAATTCGTCCGCAATTATCTGCCGGACGTGTGCAATCTGTTGCCGTTCGCTTGATTGTTGATCGCGAAAAAGAAATTAAAGATTTTGAATCTACATCAGCATTTCGTGTAACTTCATTGTTCGAGCTGCCGTCTAAAAAAACGTTAGATGCCGAATTAAATAAACGTTTTGCGGAAGCGAAAGAAACAAAAGCATTTTTGGAAGATTGCAAAACTGCAGAGTTTACAGTTTCTGATATTGAAACAAAACCTGCGAAACGAACGCCATCAGCACCTTTTACTACATCTACCTTGCAACAGGAAGCGTCTCGAAAATTAGGTTTTTCGGTGGCAAAAACCATGTTGGTTGCACAGCAACTTTATGAGGCAGGATTCATCACGTATATGCGTACGGATTCTACAAATCTTTCCGGATTAGCGATAAATACGGCGAAAGACGCGATCGAAAAAAATTACGGTGCGAAATATCACAAAATGCGTCAATACGCAACAAAATCCAAAGGTGCACAAGAAGCCCACGAAGCCATTCGCCCGACCTATATTGACAATCAAAAAATAGAGGGCGATGCTTCGCAACAAAAATTGTACGATTTGATTTGGAAGCGCACTATTGCTTCACAAATGAGTGATGCCGAGTTTGAAAAAACCACTGTAAACATTGATATTTCCAACCGTTCTGAAAAATTTCAAGCAAAAGGCGAAGTGTTAATGTTCGATGGATTTTTGAAAGTTTATATGGAGACCAAAGATGAGGAGGAAGATTCCGATATGAAAGGCTTGTTGCCACCAATGAATGTGAACGACACGCTTTCCGCACAAAAAATCTCTGCTCGCGAAACGTTTACACAGGCTCTGCCTCGCTACACCGAAGCCAGTTTGGTGAAAAAAATGGAAGAGTTGGGTATCGGTCGTCCTTCGACTTATGCACCTACAATTTCGACCATTCAAAAACGCGAATACGTTGTAAAAGAAGATCGTGAGGGCAACGAAAGAACTTACAAAACGTTTGAATTAGACGAAAAAGGAAATATCAAAGAAGCCGATAAAATCGAGACTTTCGGGACAGAAAAAACCAAATTATTTCCAACAGATATCGGAAATTTGGTAACCGGTTTCTTGGTAGAAAATTTTGATTCGATTGTAGACTTCAACTTTACTGCGGAGGTCGAAAAAGAATTTGACGAAATCGCAAGCGGCGAAATCAAATGGACGGAAATGTTGCGGAAATTCTACAATCCGTTCCATAATGATGTAGAAACAACGCTGAAAAATTCGGAACGTGTGAGCGGAGAGCGTTTGGTTGGCGTAGACCCGAAAACTAAGAAAAATATCTATGTGAAAATAGGCAGATTTGGTCCGATGGCTCAAATCGGCGAATCCAAAGATGAAGAAAAGCCAACATTTGCAAGCTTGAAAAAAGGTCAATCCATCGAAACTATCACACTTGACGAAGTATTAGATTTATTCAAGCTTCCGAGAACTGTCGGACAGTTTGAAGGCGAGGATTTGGTGGTTGCCATTGGTCGTTTCGGTCCGTATATTCGTTTAGGAAAAACATTTTTTCCATTGCCGAAAACTGAGGATCCGCTTGAAGTTTCGGAGGAGCGTGTTATCGAAGTTATCAAAGAAAAACGCGAAAAAGATGCCAAAGCCGTCATTCGTGTGTTTGAGGAAAATCCGAGTGTTCGTGTACTTAATGGACGATTTGGGCCTTATGTTGCCGTTGAAAAAAAGAACTTCAAAATTCCGAAAAGTGTTGCTCCGGAAAATTTGACTTTGCAGGACTGTATTGATTTATCGGAAGGTAGAAAGTTGGCATCTGATACCGATGAAAAGCCCATGAAAAAGGCGGCGGCAAAGAAGCCGACAGCAAAAAAGGTTGCGAAAAAATAAGAATTCAGAAATTAAAACGCCTGATTTCCTAAATACACACACCCGCCGATGTTATCGTGTTTTGCACCTGTAACATCGCTCAGACAATTTACCTCCTGTCGAAGTCTCAACACGCCGAGAAATGCAAAAATCAAGGCTTCTTTGAAATCAACAATAAGCGGGTTGTTTTCTGAAAACTTACACAAACAATGCTGTTTGATCCGAGACATCAAAAAGTTGTTTTTTGCACCACCGCCGGTAACAAGCATAGTTTTTTCGGAGATGTTTTTCTGTACATTTACAATTTTTGAGATTTGTTCGGCAATATGCTCGCAAACGGTATGTAGTTTATCCTCAATCGAACATTCAAAAGTATCTAAAATCGGTAAGAAATTATTTTCAAACCACTCAAACCCTAACGATTTTGGCGGTTGTTTTTTGTAGAAATCCAAACTATTCAGTTTTATCAATAATTCTGAATTTAATTTTCCCGATGCTGCGATATTTCCATTTTTGTCATATGGGGGCATTAAATTATTCAATGCCATATTACAAACACAGATGTCGAATGCAGTTGTTTTTGAATGCTCGGTAAACGAAATGTTTGCAATCCCTCCAAGATTCAAGCAAAAATCTGCCGAATTGAACAAAAATTTGTCACCAATCGGGACTAACGGAGCACCTTGTCCGCCAAGTGCTGCATCCGTGTTTCGAAATTGTGTAACAACAGGATATCTCACATAACTCGCAATAGCAGCACCATCGCCGATTTGCAACGTCAGTCGTTTCTTGGGCTGATGAAAAACGGTGTGGCCATGTGCCGAAATCAAATCAACGTCTAACCGATTTTTTTCAATGAACTTTTGAATTTCCTGCCCCAAAAAATGTCCGTAATCCGAATTTAACAACGCCAACTCCAAACCCGAAAAATTTACGGCATTTTTCAAACGGTCTCTCAAAATATCTGAGTACTCTATGGTTTCGGCGATTGGCAATTGGTAGGTCCAGCGTGAATTTTCCAAGTGGAATTCGCAAAATACCAAATCCAGTCCATCCAGAGATGTTCCCGACATTACGCCGACAGCTCTATAGTTCTTTTGCTTCACAGCACGTCAATTACGGCTTCCAAACGAATGCCTCGCGAGCCTTTGATCAAGAATATATAATTTTCGAGTGCTTGTTTGCTCAAAAAGTCTCGAGCTTCTTCAGCATCTCTGAATGTATTTTCGGAAGAAAGCGATTGAAAAATATTGCCGACAAAAATACCTTCGTTCAAACCAAGTTCTTGAGCAAGAGAAATTATTTCCAGGTGTTTAAGAGCACTTTTATCGCCGAGTTCCAGCATATCGCCAATCACGAAAAGTTTTTTTTCGGCATCAAGTTTGGCGAAACTTTCCAATGCGGCAATCATGCTGGCAGGATTGGCATTGTAAGCATCTAAAACTATCGTATTTCTCTCTGTTTTGACGAGTTGCGAACGATTCATCGCAGGCACATAACGTTCCAAACCACGTTTGATATTTTCGAGCGAAATGTTAAAATATTCGCCAATCACACACGCTGCTAGGATATTGCAAAAATTGTAGTCGCCTACGAGCTGCGTTTGAATTATTTCCGACTTGTATTTCAAACCTACGAAAAAACCGTTGCTAACCAGTTCGCCTGTAAAATCGGTATTTTTATGTCCAAACGTGATGCGTTTTTGATTTTCGGAACGCTCTACCAATTCATGAAACAAATAGTTTACAAACACCAAGCCATTATTTTCTTTCACAGCACGAAACAATTCGGTTTCAGTTTCCACAATCACTTCATAAGAGCCAAAACCTTCCAAATGCTCTTCTCCCAAACTTGTGACGAGTCCAAAATTTGGTTGTGAGATTTGGCATAATTCATAAACTTCCCCACCACGATTGGCACCCATTTCCACAATCAAAATTTCAGTGTCTTTCGGTGTGGACAAAATTGTTAGCGGTACACCGATATGATTGTTGTAATTGCCTTGTGTAGCGTGGGTTTTAAACTGTGTCGAAAGCACGGCGTTGATCAATTCTTTGCTGGTTGTTTTTCCGTTGCTTCCGGTAATTCCGATAACAGGTATGGCTAATTGTTTGCGATGATGAATGGCTAAATGTTGCAAAGATTGAAAAACATTATCTACCAAAATATAGCGATCGTCGACGGCAACATTTGGGTTGTCGACAACAGCCCAAACACAGCCTTCTTCAAGTGCTGAGGCAGCAAAGGCATTTGCGTCAAAACGTTCGCCTTTGAGTGCAAAAAATATAGAATTCGGTATTAAACTACGAGTGTCTGTCGAAATAGCAGGATGCTGCAAATACAAAGCATATAGGCTTTCGAGAGAAGATTTCATGTTTTTTTATCGTCTTCCGGTGTTTGCAGGAGATTGGTTTCCAACGCGAGGCATTGCACTACGGAACCCAATCCATGCTTCACTTTGACCTTGGTCCAAAAATCTGCGATTTGCAGGGTGTAGAAAGAAAGCACGATCTGCCCACGAGCCACCTTTAACGACTCTCGATCTGTCTGTAATTAAGGTAGTTGTGGGGTCGTAGGCCATTGCGGTTGTGTTGTCGTCTTGTTCGGCAAGAGCCAACCAATTGTGCGTAAGTACAGATGAGAAATCACCATCTCTGAAATTTCTGTTGTCTGCCCTTTGGAAGTTGCGGCGATCACCGATTTGTTCAGGCGTCATTTCTTGCATAGGGATACGTCCTAACTCGTTTCTCTGTGCGATATTTCCGTCTTCGTCACGAACTTGCGTCATAAAAACATTTCCGCGGAACGGATTTAATCCATGCTGAATGTTTTCGAATGTTGACGGGCGATACACATCAAGAACCCATTCGGCAACATTTCCTGCCATATTAAACAAGCCGAAGTCGTTCGGAGCATAAGAAAACACCGGAACAGTAAAGAATCCACCATCATTCAAACTTCCTGAAACACCTGCAAAATCTCCACGTCCACGAACGAAGTTGGCACGCATTTGACCCATGTTTCTTGAGTCGGTCATGCGAACATTATGTCCGTTCCACGGAAAAACTCGACGCTCGATGATTCGCTCATCGAATGTATTTCCGGCCAAACCTAAGGCGGCATACTCCCATTCGGCTTCTGTCGGCAATCGGAAATTAGGCATCAAAATGCCGTCTCTCAACTGCACTGGGCGCATTCTTTCCGGTGCATTTGGGTTCATATCCGGTATTTGTCGTCTAACTGAACCAACATACTGTCCGGCTAAGAAAGCGGCGGTGTTGAAATGGTTATCGGGAGTTTGATTTGGGTCGATTTGGAGAAACCCCAGACGAATCAATATTTGTTCATTCACGCGATCCGTACGCCAAAGGTTGAAATCCATGGCTTGCTCCCAAGTTACGCCGACAACGGGGTATTCATTGAAAGCCGGATGCTGGAAATAAAATTCCACCATGTGCTCAACATAGGCATCCACTCTGCGCCAAGCCAATTCATCGGGCCATGCACGACGAACAACTTCCGGAAAATCCTGCCCGAAAATACGGTCCAACCAATAGAGGTATTCGTTGTAATCAATATTTCTAACTTCGGTTTCGTCCATATAGAACGAAGCAACCGTCACACGACGAGGGATCATATCCCACGTGTGCAGCAAATCTTGATGGTTGGCACCCATTACGAACGAACCACCCTCGATAAACACCATACCCGGCGGAGTGGCTTGATCAACGGCATGAAGAACTTGAAAACCGCCCCATCTTGGGTCGTTAATATTCCAACCTGTGGTTCTCGATCTCTCAGGAGATGCACAACCCATTAAAAATGCCACAAAAACAATGGCGATAACATTGAAAGAATTTTTAATGCTCATTATATGACTCAATATATTAGGTTACTAAAGATACAATATAGGTTACAAAGATACGATTTTTTTTTGATATTTGCAAATTTTTGTTAAAAAGCAGGACAATTTAGTTGTCTTATTCTTGGCGCTCTTGGTGTTCGACAAGGCAAGAGATATGCCATAGAAAGCTCATGAGAACCTCCCGACAAGCCGCGTAATTTGCTAACAGACAAATCATAACTATATCCGATTCTCAATGAATTATGTCTTATCCCGACTAAAAAAGTTATGGATTCGGGTTGGTTAAATGCGATGGTTTGTCGATACCAAAGTCCAAACACCATCATGGGAACGATATTGTTAAAGTATACACCGTAATTAATTTGTTGTGCCACACCCTGTTGTTGAAAAATGATATTCGGCGAAATCGTAGGTGTATTAGGGTCTCTGAAGCGATTTCGAGTGCGCCGTAGGTCGAAAACAGCACCGGCGTGAGCGGTAAACCTCATAGGAAGTTTTGAGACATCCATAAAACCTTCATCGGGTGTTGAAAGATGATGTATGGCGAAACCGGCGAAAAAGTTATTCGTATAACCAACAATGCCGACAGAAAAATCTTCAAGAAATCTGCCGGTTGGAGTTTCAGGCAGACTTTCTCCGGTTGGACGTCCGGTAAAACCGGAGAGGTCGAACTGATCCGGGAATTGTAAATTACTCCAATCAATACGACGATGAACAAATCCGGCTTGAACGGCAGTTCTGACTGAAAGTGCGTTTGTTAGCTGAAAACTATAAGAATAAATTGCTCCTACAGTTGTGGTTGAATAGGCACCGCTCCCTTCTCTTAAATTTGTTGCAATAAATCCGAGAGCACCGGATAAGCGATCGAAATGCTCGTCATATGAAGCGCTAACGCTCGAAGAAGTGCCCGGAATCATCGACCATTGGTTGCGGTAATTGACTGTAAATCTACCACATATCACGCTTCCTGCTAAGGCGGGATTTGTGTGCAGCGGAGCAGCATAAAATTGACTAAACATGGCACCTTGTGCACTAGAAGAAAGTGTACAAAACAACACTAAAATCGTCAAATAATACCTTGCTCGTGTCATATCAGCCGGTCAATTAGCAAGCAAAGATACTAAAAAAATAGAAATTATGCAAATTTTTTCGATATTTCACAAAAAAAGAAAAGATGAGCAAAGCCCACCTTTTCTTTTGTGTAAAAACAGTAAGAGATACTATTTCTTAGTACCGCATGCTTTTCTTGCTACCGGTTTTTTTGCAGCAACTTTTCTTACCGCAGGCTTTTTAGCAGCAACTTTCTTTACCGCCGGTTTTTTTGCAACTGCTTTTTTTACTGCTGGTTTTTTAGCAACTGCTTTCTTAACTGCAGGCTTAGTTACTTTTTTAGCAACTGCTTTTTTTACTGCTGGTTTTTTAGCAACTGCTTTCTTAACTGCAGGCTTAGTTACTTTTTTAGCAACTGCTTTTTTTACTGCTGGTTTTTTAGCAACAACTTTCTTAACTGCAGGTTTAGTTACTTTTTTAGCAACTGCTTTTTTTACTGCTGGTTTTTTAGCAACTGCTTTCTTAACTGCAGGCTTAGTTACTTTTTTAGCAACAGTTTTTTTAGCAGCAGGTTTAGCTGCTGTTTTTGGAGCAGCTTTTTTAACAGCCGGTTTTTTCGCTGCAGGCTTCTTAACAGCCGGTTTTTTAGCAGCAGGTTTCTTTTTTTCCATTGTTTTTGTTTTTTTTGTTGATAAATTAGGTTTATTAACGGTTTTATTATTATTGTCTCCTTTTACGGAGGTTTTTGCTTTTTGTTGAGACACACGGTCGTGCGTCTCAACGGTTTTTTCGTCCAAACGAATGATAAAATCCGACAGAATATTCATGTAATTTATGAACGCATCATAAGGTGAGGGATAGTGGCTGAAATACTTGTGAACATCGGCACTTGCAAGCCATTTTGTACACATGTAATACAGGTTGTCGCTCGTTTGTAAAAAACCAAAATCTTTATGAATTTCCGGATTCTTCGACACATTCACTTTTTCCTCCAAAGCAGATAGCTTAGAAAAAGCTTCGTTTTGCAGTTCGTTGCCGATCCAAGCGGTTAAGTCACGCTCTTCATCTGCCCAAGAAATTGGAAAAGGAACATAGATAGGAGCCACAGGTTTCAACGCTTTGCTGATTTTTGAAGGTGTTGAAAATTCGAATTTCGAACGTTTGAAAATTTGATCCGGCAACGCTTTGAAAAAATCAAAGATTCCGGTTTCTTTCAGCTGATGTTCACCAAAAGTTTCGTAATCCAAAAAGATATTGACAACATCTTCTTTTTCGCCGGACTCTAAAATCCAATCTACGTATTTTTCCGCAGTCAAAGGCCAACCTTTCCATTCTTGACTCGAAAAACGAAACGCAATATCATCACTCAGCGGATAATTTCTCAACAAAACGTTTAATTTCGGATTGATCGCGTTGGAATATAAATAGTTTGGAGATTTCCATCCTAAAATATGTTTCGCACCTTCCGTAATCATCGTGTTAAAGCCAAGTTTCGCGACTCTTGCACCGATTTCGTCGGAATAAATCAATTCAGTATTTCGGAATGTGGTCGGCTTTTTTCCAAACAATTTTTCGATGCGATCGCTGTGTTTTTTCACTTGTCTTTCAAATTCCGAAGTGTCATTTAGCGAGGCCAACGAATGATAATACGTTTCGGCAATAAATTCGACTTGTCCGGTTTTTGCTAATGCCTTAAAACTGTCTAAAACATGCGGCGCATACCATTCAAATTGGTCTAATGCGACGCCCGAAATCGACAAACTTACACTAAATTTTTTTCCGTGCTTTTTGATTAAATCCAACAACAAATTATTCATCGGAATATAACAACGATCAGCGATACGATTTAACAAGTATTGATTTTGATAATCGTCATAATAGTTGTGGACTGCCCCCATTTCAAAGAAACGGTAGTTTCGCAGTCTCAGCGGTTGGTGCACTTGGAAGTAGAAACATAGAGCATTCATGGCAGATTAGTTTAGGTTAAGAGCTTTGTTGTAAATTTTTATATTGTTCAACGCCGCATTTTCCCATTTGAGATTATTCACTTCTTCCGCACCTTTTTCACTGAATAATTTATGTAAAGAGTCGTAATGTAAAAGTCCATAAATTGAATTTGCCATCGCATCAATATCCCAGAAATCTACCTTTAGCGCGTAGTGCAGAATTTCCGAACATCCCGATTGATTTGAAATCACAACAGGAACGCCTGCCCGCATCGCTTCAAGAGGCGAAATCCCGAATGGCTCGGAAATAGAAGGCATCACATACACATCACTCATCATGAACATGCGATCGACATCCAATCCTTTCAAAAAACCGGTGAAATGAAATTTTGTGCCGAGACCCAATTCGGCAACACGCCGAACAGCCCTGTTCAATAAGTCGCCCGAACCTGCCATGACAAAACGAACATTGTCGTCCTTTTGTAAAACACGATGTGCGGCTTCGACAAAATATTCCGGTCCTTTTTGGAAGGTAATGCGCCCCAAAAAGGTAACAACTTTTTCTTTGAAATGTTTGTTTGCTACAATTTGTTTTTTGTTTTCGATCGGTTCAACAGCGTTGTAAACTGTATGAACTTTTTTCGGGTCGATACCGTAGCGTTCGATCACAATTTGTCGTGTGAGGTTGCTAACCGTCATAACTCTATCGGCAGCAAGCATTCCTCTGCGTTCGATTTCGTAAACAACTTGATTAACATTTTCGCCCGAACGGTCGAATTCCGTGGCATGGACGTGAATCACCAAAGGTTTTCCGGAGGCGGCTTTTGCAGCAATTCCGGCTTCGTAGCAAAGCCAATCGTGTGCATGAATCAAATCATGATTATACTCTTGTGCAATTGTGCTTGCGACCATTGCATACTGTTTCACTTCGTTCATCAAATTGCTTTCATACTTTCCCGAGAACGCAAATTTACGTTTGTAAAAAGTATCTACGCCTACATCCTCGTCCTCTGCTTTGGACTTGTCTTCCAATCGCAAATAATCTTCGAATCCCATATAAGGTACAAGGTTTGAACCTACTTCAATATATGTCAGATTTTGCCAATACGTTTGATAAATTGTATTTCGATAATCAATTTCAATGTCGCTTGCGTTCACAATTTTTGCCACCGACTGATCTTCGTCGCCGTAGGCTTTCGGAACTACAAAAACCACCTCTACGCCTTGTTTGAGCAAACCCTTACAGAGTCCGTAACTCGCCGTGCCTAACCCTCCTGTGATATGCGGAGGAAATTCCCAACCAAACATTAAAACTTTCATTGTTTCGCTTTATAAGTTTCAATAATTTGGTTAATTCTTAATAGTGCTCCAACGCTCCATGCCTGTGAAATTGCACCTTTTGGACGATGTGGAGGATCACCGTCATAAATTTCGGCAATCGTGCCAATACAATACTCTGAAATGGTTTGTTCAAAACCGTGGTATAAATTTTCGATAAAATCTAATCGAGAGTCACCGTAAATTTTCAAATATCCTTCCGCAAAAAATTGCAACAGCCAAACCCAAACGGTTCCTTGATGATACGCCGTATCTCGTTGAAGCCTGTTGCCTTCGTAAACGGATTTGTAATTTTCATCTTTGGGCGAAAGTGTTCGAAGTCCGCGTGAGGTAAGCAATTCCTGACGATTTTTTTCTAAAACTAACTGCGAAATTCTTTCGCTGATTGGCGAATAGGGAAGTGCTGTTGCGAAAATTTGATTAGGACGCACCGAAAAATCTTTGTGGCCACCATTTACACAATCGGCTAAATAGCCTTTTTCTTTACTCCAAAACATTTCTTTGAAAACGGCGGGAAAATTTTGCATCAACGGTTCCCATTCGTTCACAAAATTTGTGGCTTCGAGAGCTTCAGCCACCGCAATATTGGTCGTTGAGGCTCTCGAAATGACCTTGTTTGTATCTTTGGCTAATTTTGCTGTTTCAATTGCAAACATCACGGCGTTGTACCAAAGTGCGTTTACTTCAACAGCAAAACCGGTCCTTGGTGTAACGGCAACACCTTCCGGAGTAGCGTTCATCCAAGTCAAAGGTTGCTTTTCGTCGCCACCATAAATCAATCCGTTCGGAAGCATGTGGACATGATAATGCGAACCGTGCTTATACATATTTAATATAGACACCATCGCATTTCCGTATTGTTTCCAAATTTTATTTTGTGTTTTGGTTTGATAAGCGTATTGTTGCAACGCCCAGAAAAACCAAAGTTGCGTATCAACTCCGCTGTATGTTTTTTCTCTTGCACAAGGATCGTCCGGAAACCAGCCGTTGTGCAATTTTTCAACCAAGCTGTCCAAAACCTCCTTGCATAATTTTTTGTCGCCAACGGCTAAAGTCAATCCGGGCAAAGCAATAAATGTATCTCTGCTTCGTGCGCCAAACCAAGGATGACCGGCAACTACATTTGTGCCGTTCTCATTTTTTATGAAAAATTTGAGTGCAGAATCTTTCAAACAGTCTTCAAAATTATTGCGAGGAATTCTACTTTTTGCTTCAGCAGAAAACATTTTTTTTAGCGTGGTTTGAGGTTTTGAAATTTCTTCCAGGCCTACGGAAAAATAAATGCTTTCACCTTTTTTGATGTCCACTTCGAATGTTCCGGGAACATATAAATCTTCCAAGCCATCATAACCACGATCTAATTCTTTTTGGTATTCTATATTGTAGTACCAATCCGGATTGTGTTTGTATTCGGCGTTTTTCGAGACTTGCATATACAAATGTGGATACGTATCATACATGCGTGTGCGGATTCCGCTATCGATTGTTTCGAAAGATTTATTTACATAGTCATTCGCCTTGCTCAAAGAATGAACATCTCGAAATGCCAAATAAGGTTTGATGATGAGTTTGGTTTTTGAATGCGCTTCTTCCAATGTATATTTTACAATCGCACAATCTTTGTCGGTTGCATAAAGTGATTCTTTTGAAAAAATAACACCGCCGACATTGTATGTTCTTTTCGGAAGAGGAGCGAGTGTATATTCACGAATATATTTATGTCCTTTCGGAGAAAAATTTTGTCCTTCGAATTGATGCAAACCCAAATTAAAATGTTCGCCATGTTGTTCGATTGTTTCATCAAGAGTCGACAACAAAACATGTTTTTTATCATCAATATTCGGAACGGGACAAACTAGCAAACCGTGATATTTTCTAGTGTTACAGTGAATCAAAGTTGTACATGAATGTGAGCCATTACGATTCACACGCAACAATTCTTTGTTGAGCGAATACTCCAAATTTACGAGTTGATGTTTATCGAAACTAATGTAACTCATCACAATGCAAAGTTACATCTTTTTTTTTACATGGTCGATGTAAAGTGAAAAAGTTATTAACAGAAAACTTATCTGAAATTGTTAATAAGTGTGAAGGTAGAAAGTGTGAAAGTGCGAAAATATTTTTTCATACTTTCGCACTTTCACACCTTCGTACTTTTGCGCTATCAGAGTTCTTGATGAAAAATTTTCCCATGTTCGCAAACTAAAATTTTCGATGGGTATTCACTAATCATGATGAAGTCGTGTGTCGCAACAATTACTGTTCTTCCTGTTTTTGAAATTTGAATTAGAAGTTGAATAATTTCTTCGGATGTATCCGGATCTAAGTTTCCTGTTGGTTCGTCTGCGAGAATAATTTCCGGATCGTTCAACAATGCGCGAGCAATCGCAACACGCTGTTGTTCGCCACCTGAGAGCTGATGTGGCATTTTGTAATCCTTCGTTTCCAAGCCAACTTTTTCGAGTACATCTTTGATGCGTTCGTCAATTTCTTTTTGGTTTTTCCAGCCGGTGGCTTTCAAAACAAATTCCAAATTTTTTCTAACATTTCGATCTGTCAACAACTGAAAATCTTGAAACACGATTCCCAACTTTCTACGCAAAAACGGAATTTGTTTTCGAGAGATTTTTTTTAGATTAAATCCTGCGATTTCGGCATCGCCCTGTTTTATGGGAATATCTGCATAAAGCGTCCGAAGCAGCGAGCTTTTTCCTGTCCCGGTTTTCCCGATGAGATAGATAAGTTCGCCCGGGTGAATCTCGATATTCACATCGGAGAGAATTAAATTATCACGCTGAAAAATGTTTAGTGCGGTGGTTTTGATTATCGGCATATTCTACAGTATAACTATATTGAAAGCAAAGATACGAAAAACAAATGGATTATGCAATTTTTTTTTAATTTTCAACTTTCATTTTTTTTTCGTATCTTTGCAATCCAAATTATATAATGATGAATGTAAAACAGGAAAAATTGACCGAACTTACGTCGAAATTGACGATCGAAGTTGTAGAACAGGACTATCAAAATCAAGTTAAAAAAACGCTGACAGGTTATCAGCAAAAAGCCAATATACCGGGATTTCGTCCGGGGAAAGTTCCATTTGGAATGATTCAAAAAATGTACGGAAATTCGGTTTTGGTTGATGAAGTGAATAAACTTTTGTCCGAAGCGCTGAATAAACACATTGAAGAAAATAAATTAGACCTTTTGGGACAACCGATTCCTGCGGAAGATAATGAAATTGCAGATTTCGATACAGCGAAAGATTTTACCTTTCATTTTGAAATTGCGGTTGCTCCCGAATTTGAATTAGATTTGCCGAAAATCAAAGTAACGAATTATCAACTGACGGTTGGCGACAAAATGGTTCAAGAGTCTGTCGATAGATTGCTTGAGCGTTTCAAAGACGAGGAAACAGGAAAGCTTCCAGAACTCAACCAAGAATTGTTCGACAAAGTTTATGGCGAAGGCGCAATCAAATCTGAAGAGGAGTTGCGTGATCGTATTCGCAAGGACGGCGAGAGAATGTATCAACAACAGGTGGATCGTAAATTCACACAAGATGCGATTGAGGCGGTTGTAGAAGGAACAAAATTCGAAATGCCGGATGATTTTATGAAGCGCTGGTTGTTAGTTTCCAACCAAGATAAAAGTTTAACGAAAGAACAAATCGAAGCCGATTACGACAAATATCGCAACATGCTGAAATGGCAGTTGATCGAAGCAAAAATTATCAAAGAACGTGAAATCAAAGTGGACAGAAACGATGTGAAAGAATATTACATCAATCACGTTGTTTCGCAGTATTTCCCGATTCCGGAAGATGAAGAAGGACGCAAACGTATTGAGCAGTTTGCCGAAACCATGATGGAAAACCAACAAGAAACCAAACAGGTTTATGACATGGTTTACGATATGAAAATTTCGGATATCTTGCGTGCGGAATTGAAAATTTCCAACAAAAAAATGGATGCTGACGCATACGTTGAAATGTTGAAAAAAGAACACGAGGCTTCGACCGCTTCGACAGGCTCAGCGACCGAAGCCACCGAAACAAAGAAAAAAGCAACCAAAAAGAAAGTCGAAAAAGATGAACAAGAATAGTCAAGAATTTCGCAATTACGCCTTGAAACATGAAGGTATCAGCAGTTTGGCACTGCACCGTTTTGAATCCATTTCGAACCGTTATATTTCGCCAACGATTATTGAAGAGCGTCAGTTAAACGTTGCGCAAATGGATGTTTTTTCGCGTTTGATGATGGAGCGTATTATCTTTTTGGGTGTTCCGATTTATGATGATGTAGCGAATATTATTCAGGCACAGTTGCTGTTTTTGCAGTCGACAGATGCAAATCGCGATATCAAAATTTATATCAATTCGCCCGGTGGTGCTGTTCATTCCGGATTAGGAATTTACGACACGATGCAGATTATTACACCGCAAATCGAAACGATTTGCACGGGTATGGCCGCTTCGATGGGAGCAGTGTTGTTGTGCGCCGGTTCGCCCAACAAACGCTCGTCGTTGAAACATTCGCGAGTGATGATTCATCAGCCACTTGGCGGTGCTCAAGGCCAAGCCTCAGATATTGAAATCGCCGCTCGCGAAATTCAGAAAATGAAAAAAGAATTGTACGAAATTATTGCTCAACACTCCGGACAAGATTACGAAAAAGTTGTTGCCGACGGAGATCGTGATTTTTGGATGAATGCTCAGGAGGCTAAGGATTATGGGATGGTGGATGAGATTGTTGTGAAGAAGTAAAATTGAGAATCCTGCCGTTTTTCGGTGGGATTTTTTTTACGAATGCTGTCACAAAAAAAGGCGACATTTACATGCCACCTTGAATGTTTTCACAACGGAATAATCCTTATTGTGAATTGCTTAAAAATTTGTGATGCAAAGTTACGGAAATATTTTGGAATTTGCAAGTTTTTTTTGTTGATATTGTTTCGTATCTTCGCAAAATAATTGAATAGCAAACAAAAAAACAGTATGAACATGAAAAAGATACTCGGATTAGATTTAGGGACGAACAGCATTGGTTGGGCGTTGGTAGAACAAGGCATTGAAACAAACAGTGGCAAAATTTTGGGAATGGGAAGTCGGATTATTCCGATGGGGCAAGAATTGAGTAAGTTTGAACAAGGACAAGCCCAAACAAAAAATGCAAACAGGCGTATTGCACGTGGTACGAGGAAACTCAATAAACGATATAAACAACGGCGGAATAAGCTTATCTATATTTTGCAACAATTAGATATGTTGCCAAAACAGATCAAATTGTCAGAGCCGTTTACCAACCCTTTGAAACTTGATAGAATTTCCATTTTGCCTATCGATAAAAAGCAAAAACAATATTCGGCACTTGACTTACTAGAACTACGAGTAAGGGCATTGAGTGAACAAATAGAACTTGAAGAATTAGGCAAAATCTTATATCTGTTTAATCAGCTTCGAGGCTATTCAGGCGGCGGAAATGAACCTGATAAAGAAGACAATGACGATGAAAACACAGAGAATGAAAAAAAGAGAAAGAATGAAAGTTATGTGGTTTTTGGAAAAATCCTTTCTTTATCCGAGCCTGAAAATATTACACTTAAAGGTAAAGAGCTAAAAAAACACAAAGTTTTTTTTGAAACAGAAGACGGTGTTTTAGAGGGTGATTCTTTTTTGGATATTCTCAAAGTAGGAGAATCATTAGAGTTACTTGTAAACATTACTGTATCGAAAAAGTATGGTGAAACGATAACTTTTAAATTGCCCAATAAAACAAATTGGCGTAAAAAAATGGAGAATCTGGAAAAAGAATTGACAGAATTATCTCAAAAAGAAGGTAGAGAAATTTACTTGTCGGAGTATTTTTTATCCATTCTGAAAGACAATAAATGGGCAAAAATCAGAAACAATGTAATCCTTCGTTATCGTTACCAATCGGAGTTTGATGCAATTTGGAAAGAACAAAGTAAGTATTATCCATTTTTAAGTAACTGTACGCAAGAAAAACTATCTAAAATTCTCAATTTTATTTTTCCGGGAACAAAAGACAGTCAAGAAAAATACCGACAAGTTGGACTTGAAAAAGGACTTTATCATGTCATTAAAAACCAAATTATTTACTATCAACGAGAATTGAAAGACCAAAGTGATTTAATTTCTGATTGTCGTTTTGAAAAGGGCGAAAAAGCGGTATCTAAAAGCCACCCTATTTTTCAAGAATACAAAGTTTGGGAGCAAATCAACAAGTTGACCATTAACACTAAAATAGAAGCCGGAACAAATAGAAAGGGAGAAACAAAATACAAATATGTAGATAAGCCTATTCCTGAGACTTTAAAGGAGTGGATTTTTGACGAATTGCAGGAAAAGAAAGAAATGAATTTTAGCGTAGTGCTCAACAAATTGAAAAAAGAATATAATTTGCGTGATGGTATCGATTTTCTCAATGGAATGAACCCGAAGGCGAAGTTGAGGGGCAATGAAACAAAATTGATTCTAAAAAAAATACTAGGAAATGAACTTTGGGAAAAGTTAGAAATGATCGATATCGCTCGTCAAATAGAATTATGGCATATTCTATACAATGCAAAAGGTAATGAATATGATATTGATAGTGAACGAACCTCAAAAGTACTTGATTTCCTAAAAAAATATTCCGGAGAAATTTCCAATATTGAACAAACCGCAATTCAAATCAGTAAAACGAAATTTAGCAGAAACTATTCTGCTCTCAGTTTGAAAGCAATTGAAAAAAATCTGCCACTTGTAAGATGTGGTAAGTATTTTGACAATGAATTTTCGGAAATTCTTAATGAAAAGATCATTTACTTATTAAACGAAAATGTGAGCGACCCGTTTGAAAAAGCAGTACAAGAGTATTTGGAAAACAATGTTGATGTGCTTTTGTACGGAGGAATTATGAATGCTTATGCCACAATTTTGACTTACGGCAAGCATACTGCAAAAGAATATGCAGAGAATGAGAGGATAGATAATTATCGAAAAATCACGAGGCTAAAACAAGGCGAATTGCGTAATCCTTTGGTTGAACAGTTAATTAATGAAACATTGATGGTTGTCAAGGATATTTGGAGAAATGAGGGTTACGGAAAACCTGATGAAATAAGAATTGAATTAGCTCGCGAGTTAAAAAACAATGCCGAAAGACGATCAAAAATCTACAAATCAAATAGCGATAGGCGAAAAACAAATGATGAAGTTAAAAATTTGCTGATAGAATTAAAACAAGAAGTAACGTTAGCCAATATTGAAAAATACAAATTGTGGTCTTCACAGGAAAATTTAGAAGAAGAATTTGTAAAAGCATACAAAGACCCTTCTAAATCAGAAATTGAAAAAATGCGGTTATGGCGAGATCAAGGACATATTTCGCCTTACACAGGACAGCCCATACCACTTTCTGAACTTTTCAATAGAGAGCGTTACGATATTGATCACATTATACCTCAGTCGCGATATTTTGATGACTCTTTTGCCAATAAAGTAATTTGCGAAAAGTCTGTAAATAAAGAAAAAAACAATCGTACCGCAATGGAATATTTTGAAGTGGGGTCGTCTATTCCGTCTGTTTTTTCAAAAGAAAATTTTATTAATCATGTAAACAGGTACTTTCGAGATGCAAAAAGAAAAAATCTTTTAGCGACAAAGGTTCCCGAAGATCCTGTGGCAAGGCAAATGAAAGAAACGCAGTACATATCTGTAAGAGTTAAAGAAGAATTGAATAAAATTGTTGGAAATGAAAATGTAAAAACTACAACGGGGGGTGTAACCGATTATTTACGAAATCAATGGGGATTGACAGACAAATTCAAGCAGTTATTGAAATCTCGTTATGAGAATGTTCAACCTCTACTTGCTGAATCGGAGTACGAAAAATATACTACATCAGTAGAGAAAAAGAGAAAAGAGTATGAGAAGTTGAATATTCCTTTTACAGATGTTGTGCTGAGCAAAGAAAATTTTATCCAATCATTCAATCAAAACTTCTTACAAAAAAAGAACAATAAATTAGTTATCAAAGGATGGAGTAAACGTGTTGATCACAGACACCATGCTATTGACGCTTTGATAATTGCTTGTACCGAACAAGTACATGTAAATCGATTGAACAATTTGAATAAAGAGCTTCAAACTTGGTTGGATAATCATAAAAAAGAAATTCTACCCAATTTTGAAGGAAGTCCTGCTGAATTATTAGAGGAAATTCTGAATTTAGATGAGCAAAAACAAAAAGCAGTATTCATGCAAATAGAGAAATTTAAAAGCATTGATATGCCTTGGACAAGTTTTCCTGAAGATGCCGAAAAAGCTATTCAAGAAATTGTAGTTTCACAAAAACCAAAAGACAAATTGTTGATTCAATATGAAGAGCGAAAAGAAGGCGGAAAAATTGTTAAGACAGACAAATTGCAACTAAAAATACGTGGGCAACTACATGAAGGTACATTGTACGGAAAAAGTCAGGGTGTTGAAACATACAGAATACCTTTATCAAAATTGGCAGTCAAAGACTTTGCCACAGAAAAAACAATAGATAAAATCGCGAATGAATATCTTAAAGCAATAATTAAACAGCATTTGAAAGATTTTGACAATAAAAAAGAAGAGGCGTTTTCGGTAGAGGGGATATTGATATTGAACAAAAAAATAGCAGAAAAGGAAAGAAAAAATGAATGGAAAAGAAAGGGTAAGAAGAAAAAAATAGGAGAAATTGCATCGCATACTCCAATAACATCAATAAAGATCTTTTACAGAGACCCACAAAAAATCAGAAAGAAAAAAGGACAAGAAGAAATAGAAGATGCTTTACAGAAACTGGATAGAGATACGGCATTCAATGATAATCTTTATGTGGCAACAGGTGGAAACTATCTTTTTGCTGTTATGGAAAAAGATGAGAAACGAGTTTTTGATCTTATTTCTTTCTTTGATGCTACCAATTTACTGAAAGATGAATTTAACAAAGCAAAAAGTAAGAGGGAGTTTAATAAAGATATGGTTTTCAAAAACTATTTCGAAGAAAAAAATAAAGCCAGACTATTATTTACACTCAAACAAGGCGAACCTGTGTATATGCCTTCAAATGGTGAAGATGTCATAGTTGATGTAGATAGTCCATTGTATGAAAATTTTTGGAAAGACAAAACAGAAAGGAGTAAAAATATCCATTATGTAACAAAATATAGTGGAAAACAGATATATTTTATCAAACATAATATTGCCACTCCCATACTAAACAAACAGGAATTTGGCAGTCAAAATGCTTATGAGAAGGTAGGCGATTTGTCAATCAAGGAACATTGTATAAAGCTCAATATTGATCGTTTAGGAAATATCAAACCATTATAAGCCATGATAAAACGTACGCTCTATTTCGAAAACCCTGCTTATCTCAGTTTGAAAAACAAGCAACTTGTGGTTAAACTTCCGGAAGTGGAGAAAAACGACGCTTTACCGGAATTGTTGAAAGCAGAAAGCATCAAAACAATTCCGATTGAAGACATCGGCGTTGTGATTTTAGACAATAAACAAATCACTTTGACACACGGAGTGATAGAGGCCTTGCTTGAAAACAATTGTGCGTTGATTACCTGCGACAGTCGTCGAATGCCTGTCGGATTGCTTTTGCCTTTGGAAGGAAATACTGTACAACAAGAACGTTTTACGGCACAAATTGAAGCGTCACTGCCACTAAAAAAACAACTTTGGCAACAAACCATTCAAGCAAAAATAGAAAATCAGGCGTATCTTTTGAAAAAATGTCGTGGAACAGAAGTTAGAAATATGCAAAAATGGGCAAGCGATGTGCGAAGTGGAGATAGCGACAATTTGGAAGGACGTGCGGCGGCTTATTATTGGAAAAACCTTTTCCCGGTGATAGATGATTTTACACGCGATCGTGACGGCGTGCCACCAAACAATTTGTTGAATTATGGTTATGCCATTTTGCGAGCAGTTGTGGCACGGGCGTTGGTGTCGAGTGGACTTTTGCCAACATTGGGTATTCATCATCACAATCGTTACAATGCGTATTGCTTGGCAGATGATATTATGGAGCCCTATCGCCCGTTTGTAGATAAAATGGTGGTAGAAATTGTTGATGCGACGCATTGCGATGCCTCGCCCTTGTCGGCAGATTTAACCAAAGAAATTAAAATAAGACTGCTACAAATCCCTGTTTTGGATGTTGTGATAAATGGACAACGCAGTCCTCTAATGGTTGCGGTTGCTCAAACTACAGCATCGTTGGCGAAATGTTTTTTAGGGGAAAATCGTAAGATTGTTTATCCGAGTTTTGGATAACTATGAAACAAAAATTATGGCAACAGAATTAACAAAAGAGCAGTTTAAAGAAGTTTTACGGAATGAGGTGTTTACAAAACCGGAAAACATATTTGATTTTCAATCTATCTATTCGTTTGATAATCATCAAGCGCCTGCCAATCTTGTTGTTTGGAAAAATTCGAAACGTAAAAACTTGTTACTTCATAAGGAAGGTCCTCGACCAGTAGGTCCTATCAATTTGCGAGTAGGGTTGTTCGGAAAAAAAGTTGCAAAAAAATATTTGCTTACTCTTGACAAGTGGGAAAATGGCAAGCCGAAGTATTATTCTGTGTTTTTCAATGGCTGGTGTGAGGGAAATCTTTTTATATGGCAATTAAAACCAAATTTAGTCAAAGCACTTGAGGAGTTAGGCTTAGTAGAAAAAAAATCAGACCGAGATTTCACGCTTGACCAAATCAATAAAGAATTTGAAGAAAAAGTAAAATCCTCAAAAAACGACAGTCAGCAAGAACGGCAAAAACGATTAAAGTTAGCAGGCAAGAAACCAACCAGTACTTCGGCACAGATAAACGTATTTCTGCGTAATCCTGATGTTAAGGCTGAAGTTTTGCACAGAGCCTGCGGGCACTGCGAGTACTGCCAAAGTCCGGCACCATTCAAAAAAGACAGCGATGGAGAAGATTTTTTAGAAGTACATCACATTATTTCTTTGGCACAAGGTGGCGATGATACAGTTGAAAACGCTGTCGCACTTTGCCCAAATTGCCATAGACACGCACATTATGGCAAGAATAGTTTTGACATTGAAAAATTGAAATAAAGCAATTAAAAACTTTGTGGAACGTTTCAGCGAATATCGAATTATGTGGGTGTTAGTATTTTTTGATTTGCCGACGGAGACAAAAAAGGAGCGAAAAGAACACGCATTGTTTCGTAAAAGTCTGATGAAAGACGGTTTCACGATGTTTCAGTTTTCGATTTATTTGCGTCATTGTGCCAGTCGCGAGAATGCAGATGTTCACATCAAACGTGTGAAGAGACTTTTGCCCGAGAAAGGGCACGTTGGAATTATGTGTATTACCGATAAACAATTTGGTGCTATGGAATTGTTTTATTGCAAGAAAGAAGCGGAGGTTGCTACGCCTTGTCAGCAGTTGGAATTGTTTTGAAGAAGGCGATTGGCAAAACATCAGAAAGTAAAATCTCGCTGATTTCAGCGAGATTTTACTTTTTTGCAAACATTTTTTTGTTTTCTAATTATCTTTGCAAGTCGTTGTTTTTCATTTTGTTGTGCGTAATGTACTGTTTGCGACTACAAAGATACAAATTTTTAAAGCAATTCACAACTGGAAACCACAAGAGACTTACCACTCTTCAACTGTTTGCGACTACAAAGATACAAATTTTTAAAGCAATTCACAACACCTCTGAAGTGCCTGCATCAATGGCTGTGTCTGTGTGTCAAATCTAATCTGACGGAGTGTATATTCGACCGATTGTTCGTCTATACTGTTTGCTATAAGCATGGAGCGGATACGCTGTTCAGCCT
>WQWA01000025.1 GCA_009785505.1 Bacteroidales bacterium | reverse complement strand
TGCACGCAAGAGGAATTTTTGGAGCATATCCGTAGTATTGAGCAAGGGGCATTTATGAGTATTGAAGAATCCGATAGAAGATTTGAAGCATGGAAGAAGGAGTATCTTGCAAGCCGTTTGAGGTAAGCGAGAAATTTGATAAAAGTCGTCTGCATATTTACGAATATTCGCTTGAAACGTTTGGTTACTTTCAAGCAGAGCGCTATTTGGCCAAAGTAAGAAAATCGTTAGATACACTTCCTCGTTTTCACAACGCTTATCCCGAGTGTCGTCACATTCCGACAAAGAGCCAAATGTACCGCAACATCGTTCTTGATGCACATTTGATTATTTATCGAATTACGAAGCAACATATTGAAGTATTGGATATTGTTCATTCGGCGTCAAGTGTCAGTAAAATTCGCAGTACTCGCAAAATTCACATATGAAAATCCTAAGATTAGAAGAGTTAGACTCCACAAACAACTACGCCAAAGCCTTGATAAAAGAGGGCAAAGCGGAGGACGGGCAAGTAATTTATGCGGTTTCGCAAACAGCAGGTCGCGGACAAACATCAAAAATTTGGGAAAGCGAATCCGGAAAAAACCTCACGTTTTCGTTGATTATCGAACCGAAAAATATTGAGGCAAAAGATCTGCCTTTGCTCAGTCAGGCAGTTTTTGACGGCATTGTAAATTATTTAAAAACTGTTGTCAATAGCGAGGAAATTCGTATCAAATGGCCTAACGATATCTATATTGGAACAAAAAAAATCTCAGGAATTCTGATTGAAAATACCATTCGAGATAATCAAATTTTATTCTCTGTAATCGGTGTCGGACTAAACGTAAATCAAACCGAATTTTCTAAAAACGCCGGCAATCCAATATCGCTAAGTTTGATAAATAATGAGCTATACGACTTGGAAGTCGAATTCGAAAAACTAACAGTGTCTATCGTAAATGCCTTGAGTGGCTTTTAATTTTTCGATTGGGCGTTTCGACTACGCTCAACGACCGGTTACTGAGCCTGTCGAAGTACGGTTTCTGAGCGTAGTCGAAGCATTATTTCTCGGATGATACAACGTTATAGTTTCTTTCAAAAACCGTCGATCCAAATGCGTGTAAATCTCTGTTGTGGTAATGCTTTCGTGCCCTAACATATCTTGAACGGCACGCAAATCGGCACCGCCTTCAATCAAATGTGTGGCAAATGAATGGCGAAACGTATGCGGACTGATTGTTTTTCGAAGTCCCGATAATTCCGCCAACTGTTTTATCATCAAAAAAATCATCACACGAGAAAGTTTGTTGCCTCGACGACTCAAAAACACAATGTTTTCGGCGTTTTTAGAAATTTTTTGTTGATTGCGATAATGATCGATATACAATGAAATTTGTTTTTGTGCAACAGTCCCAATCGGAACTAATCGCTCTTTGTTTCCTTTTCCAATCACACGAATAAAACCTTCTTCGAAAAACAAGTTCGACAATTTCAATTCGACCAATTCCGTTACACGTAATCCGCATCCATAAAGAGTCTCAATGATTGCTCGGTTGCGTTGTCCTTCAGGCTTGCTCAAATCAATGTGACTGATTAACATCTCGATTTCTGCAAGCGACAGCGTATCGGGAAGCTTGCGTCCCAATTTTGGTGCGTCAATCAAATCCATGGGCGATTGTTCGATGATTTGTTCTATCGTCAAGAATTTGTAATACGCTTTAAGTCCTGAAATGATGCGGACTTGCGAATGTGCACTTAATCCCAAGTCGGTCAAGTAAACTAAAAAATTGTGAATATCTCTTGCTTCAAATTTTTCGATATTTCGAAAGTTTTGGTGTATTTCGGAATATTTTTGCAACAACGAAACATCGTACAAATAGGCATCAATCGTGTGTTTGGACAACGATTTTTCTAATTGTAAGAATGTTTTATAGTGTTTGAAATTCATTCCGGAAATTACATTTATACGGAATGACAAAGATACGAAAATTTTTTATGTTCTTCATTCTTTTTCAGATCAAAAAAAATGAAGAACACAAAAACATTTGCAAGAATTAATACCTTTGATGTGCTTGGTAATTCTCACAACGACCAAAATCAAGGGTAATGCAGTACGTTCGTATCTGATACTCACCCTGAGATGTATCGTATAGTTTACACCTTTTGCTGTATGCATCATAATGTGGACACATAATATACCTCCTTTTTATAGATTTTCCCTAATCGTATGGCTTTTCGGACTCGCCCCGTTTTTGAAATGGTTTCTGAACTCCATTGCTTTGCTTTTACTTAGAAACTAAATGATCTTATTACCCGTCCTGTTCTGTCTTGTGTTTCAATCACGGTATATCCGCATTTCCAGCATACATATCTACATTCTAGCGTATTTTCAATACTTTTTCTTGCATCTTGAAAGTGCATGTTTCCTATCCCACACGCACCACTACATTTTCTCATTTTTTTATCCCTAATACGTGTCGGGCGCAACTTTTAGTTAAGTATTTTGTTTAATTGGGTTTTCAATTTGCAAAAAAAAACGGACTTACAAATCCGTTGCCAAGGTTTTAGACGACCCACACACAAAGACGAGTAAGCCCATTGTGGGCATTACTTCTTTTGTGTGTTGAAAACTGTCTAAATTTTGGCAACAAGATTTTTTTATGTTATTTTCGTTTTCTACATAATTTTCTGATTAAAATTGTGCTACAAAGATACAAAAAAAATTGAAAATAGCAAGGGGATTTCTCGACTTCGCTACGCTACGCTCGAAATGACGGTATCGCTCATATAAAGGGAGGAAAATAGAGCGGCAAAGCCGCTCCATTTTCCCATACCCCGCATGCCACGCCTCGTCATTCCGAGCGGAGCATACAAAGTATGCGAAGTCGAGGAATCCCCTTGCTAAAACAAAGACTTTTTTTGGTTCGTTTTTTTTGTCACAAAAAATGAACGATATAAAAAAAAATCGTATCTTTGTGCTTTCAACTTTCAAACTTTCGACTAAAATGCACCACCAAGACGGCACCTTCAAATCCGCATTGACCGAACGCTCGGGCATTCCCCAGCCGGACAATGTCAATCCTGCGTTTCTAACTTCACGTTTGAAGAAAAAAACGCTGACGGTTGACGATTATGTGAACGGCATTCTGTCGGGAAGTCGTATGATTTTGAGCCGTGCGATTACGTTGGTAGAAAGTTCTCATCCCGACCACCAGACTATGGCGCAAGCGGTGATCGAGCGCTGTCTGCCACATTCGGGAAAAAGCATTCGATTGGGAATTACAGGTGTTCCGGGTGCCGGAAAAAGCACATTTATTGAGGCTTTGGGCGTGATGTTGGTCAATAAAGGACACCAACTTGCGGTGTTGGCTGTTGATCCGAGTAGCGAGCGTTCGAAAGGCAGTATTTTGGGCGATAAAACTCGCATGGAAGAACTGTCGGGCATGGAAGATGCGTTTATTCGTCCCTCGCCGTCGGCAGGCTCTTTGGGCGGTGTGGCACGCAAAACCCGTGAAACGATTATCCTTTGCGAAGCCGCCGGATTTGATATTACGATTGTAGAGACTGTAGGCGTAGGACAATCAGAAACAACCGTTCACGGCATGGTGGATTTCTTTCTACTCATTCAACTTGCCAATACCGGCGACGAACTTCAAGGCATCAAACGCGGCATCATGGAAATGGCGGATGCAATCGCTATCAACAAAGCCGATGGCGATAATATCCCAAAGGCAAAAGTGGCACGCACACAATTCAGCAATGCGCTGCATCTGTTTCCGCCCACGGAATCGGGCTGGGTACCTGTGGTTGAAACTTGCTCGGCTTACACCAAAGACGGTATCGAAAACATTTGGGATGTCATTCAAAACTACATCAAACACGTACAATCCAACGGATATTTCGACCATAAACGCAGCGAACAATCCCGCAAAATTTTATCCGAAACCATTGATGAGGCTTTACTTACACATTTTTACCACAATTCCGAAATTAAGAATCGTCTAAAACACACGATTGACGAAGTTTTGAAGGGACAGATTAGTCCGTACGTTGCTGCGAATAATATGCTGAAAGAGTATTTTTCTTAATTATTTTCCGGTCTCATTTGCGGAAAAAACAACACATCTTGAATTGATGGCGAATTGGTCATAAACATCACCAAGCGGTCGATGCCGATGCCTAATCCTGCAGTTGGAGGCATGCCGTATTCCAACGCACGCAAAAAGTCTTGGTCGATAAACATCGCCTCATCATCACCTTTTTCCATGAGTTTAACTTGCTCTTCGAAACGTTCGCGTTGGTCGATTGGGTCATTTAGTTCAGAATACGCATTTGCGATTTCTTTGCCGTTTATGAATAATTCGAAACGCTCGGTCAATGCCGGATTATTGCGGTGTTTCTTAGTTAACGGCGACATTTCAATCGGATAGTCCGTGATAAAAGTCGGCTGAATCAAATGATGCTCGCACTTTTCGCTGAAAATTTCGTCAATCAACTTCCCTACCCCCATTGCCGGTGTGGTTGGGATTTTGAGCGATTTGCAAACTTCCCGAAGTTGCTCCTCGTTCATTCCGCTGACATCAACATCTGCGTACATTTTGATTGCATCAATCATCGTCAAGCGTTTGTAGGGTGCTTTGAAACTAATCGTTTTATCGCCAACTTGAAAATCCGTTGTACCGTTGAGTTCAAGGGCAACGCGTTCAATCAGATTTTCGGTATTTTCCATCATCCAATTGTAATCTTTGTACGCTGCATACACTTCCATACATGTAAATTCGGGATTGTGCATACGGGACATTCCCTCGTTTCGGAAGTTGCGAGAAAATTCATAAACACCGTAAAAACCGCCTACAATAAGGCGTTTCAGATAAAGTTCATTTGCAATTCGCAAATACAGCTGCATATCTAAAGTATTATGATGCGTAATAAACGGACGTGCGGCGGCACCGCCCGGAATGGCTTGCAAAATCGGCGTATCCACTTCGAGAAAACCCTGTTCGTTGTAGTAATTTCGAATGGCGTTGATAATTTTTGTGCGTTTGATAAACGTTTCTTTGATGTGCGGATTTACAATCAAATCTACATAGCGCTGCCGATAGCGTTGCTCCGGATCCGTAAACGCATCAAAAACTTCTCCGTCTTTTTCTTTCACGATTGGCAAAGGCTTGAGTGATTTGCTCAACATCGTAAACGATTTCACATGAATGGTAATTTCACCCATTTGCGTGACAAACACGAATCCCGAAACGCCAATAAAATCGCCGATATCCGTGAGTTTTTTGAAAACGGTGTTGTATAACGTTTTATCTTCACCTTCGCAAATATCGTCGCGTTTGATATAGAGTTGAATTTTTCCGACCGAGTCTCTCAACTCCACAAATGCCGCTGCGCCCATGATTCTACGGCTCATAATTCTGCCGGCAATACTCACATTCTGATACAACGAGCTATCTTTGGGAAAATTTTCTAAAATCTCCACACTCGTGGCACTCACAGGAAATTCCGCAGCAGGGTACGGGTCTATGTTTAATTTACGAAGTTCATTCAATGCCTCACGGCGAAATTGTTCTTGGTCGTTTAATTCTGTTGTCATTTCCGATATTTTTTGCAAAAATACGAAAATTTTAACACTTTTTAAGTTTTTTTTTCGGATTTTTTGTCGTAACTTTGCAGTATCAAATTTCAAAAACTACAAAAATATGGCAAAAAAAGAAGAAAACGTTGAACAAATCAACAAGTCAGAGAAACTAAAGGCGCTTCAGCTTACGTTAGATAAAATTGAAAAATCCTACGGAAAAGGTGCAATCATGAAAATGGGCGATCAGGCGATAGAGAAAGTTGATGTGATTTCGACCGGCTCTATCGGTGTGGACGCCGCACTCGGCATCGGCGGTTTTCCGAAGGGGCGTATCGTGGAAATCTACGGACCAGAATCTTCGGGAAAAACCACGTTGGCAATTCACGCCATTGCTGAAGTTCAGAAAACCGGCGGAATTGCTGCATTTATTGATGCTGAGCATGCTTTCGATCGTTTTTATGCTCAAAAACTGGGTGTAAGGATTGAAGATTTGCTGATTTCTCAACCCGACAATGGCGAACAAGCTTTGGAAATCGCTGAAAATCTGATTCGTTCGGGAGCAATCGATCTTATTGTGATTGATTCCGTGGCAGCGCTTACGCCAAAGAGTGAAATCGAAGGAGAAATGGGTGAATCTAAAATGGGACTTCATGCACGTTTGATGTCGCAAGCCTTGCGTAAACTCACGGGAACGATCAGTAAAACAGGTGCTTGCTGTATTTTCATCAACCAATTGCGTGAAAAAATCGGCGTGATGTTTGGAAATCCTGAGACTACAACCGGGGGAAATGCGTTGAAATTTTATGCTTCCGTGCGCGTAGATATTCGCCGTCAGACTCAAATCAAAGAAGGCGAGCATGTGATCGGAAACCGCGTAAAAGTTAAAATCGTGAAAAACAAAGTAGCACCTCCGTTCCGCACAGCAGAATTTGATTTGCTTTATGGCGAAGGTATTTCGAAAGTCGGCGAGATTTTGGATTTGGGTGTTGATCACAACATCATCAAAAAAAGCGGATCGTGGTTCAGTTACGGCGATACGAAACTCGGACAAGGTCGTGAGGCAGTGAAACAGTTGCTCAGCGACAATCCGGAACTAATGGACGAATTGGAAGCCAAGGTTCGTGAATCGTTGAAATAATGCGTAGGGACGGGAAATTTTCCGCCCCTACATGTTATATTTTTTTCGTACCTTTGCAAAAAATTTAACACCATGATGCTATTCTCTATTTTTGGCGGTCTCGAAGATTTTTTTAGCAACTTTGGACTACTATGGACTTGGGTAATTCTACCGTTGCTGATTTTTTGTTCGAGAATTATTGATCAAACTATCGGAACATTACGCTTGGTTTTTTTGGCGAAAGGCCACAAGAACATTGCACCTATTTTAGGGTTTTTCGAATCCATAATTTGGATTTTGGTGGTTCGAGAAGTTATTGTAAATGTTACACATCCAATGGCACTCGTAGCCTATGGAGCAGGGTTTGCAATGGGTAATTATATCGGACTAATCCTTGAAGAAAAATTGTCGGTCGGAAACGTGATTGTTCGTATCATTTTACCTTGTGAAGACACCATTTTGATAGAGGCTTTTCGAAAAGAAAATTTTGGATATACAGTAATTGACGGCGAAGGCCGAAACGGTAAAGTGAAAATTCTTTTTGTTGTATTAGATCGTACAAATTTAGAGAAAGTTTTGGGTGTTTTAAACGAGGTAAGCCCGACTGCGTTTTATTCCATCGAAGATGTGAAACAAGTGAAAGATGGTATTTTCCCTCGAAGCAAAAGACGTCATCTTTTCGGAAAACAGTACTAAAATGGGGCGGATTTTAGCTATTGATTACGGGCAAAAACGTGTCGGAATTGCCGTTACCGATGATCTTAAAATCATTGCAAACGGGCTAACGACTGTACCTTCCGCAGAGATATATGATTTTCTCAAAACCTATTTATCCAAAGAAAGTGTAGAGCTGTTTTTGGTTGGAGAACCTAAACAAATGGATAACACTCCTTCTGAAAGCAGTAGATTTGTTGAGCCTTTCGTGAAAAAGTTAGCACAAACGTTTCCCGATATTCCCATTAAACGTACAGACGAGCGATTTACGTCTAAAATGGCATTCCAATCCATGGTTGATATGGGATTGAAAAAGAAAGATCGCCAAAACAAAGCTACGATTGACAAAATCAGTGCTACGATTATGCTGCAGTCCTATTTGGAATTTGGAAGATAGTTTGGATTACAGTTCCATGTAAATGGGCAATTCCTGTCCCACAACAGCAGGTATAACTAAGTAGTTAACAAAGCCATTAGCCATCTCTGGCTCCAATACTACAGAGGCTAGTCGAAAATGACGTTGATTGGTGCAAACCTTGATTGTCCCTACGGGGAATGTAATTTCCCTCATGTTTGTGTCAGTAGTCACTGTAAGTGGTATTATACCTCCCACAGGACCTTCCGGACTAATGCTTGTTACGACGTGGTATACAACCGTTGCTGTTCGAGGTTGTTGCAAAATTGTTGTTTCTATGCCTAATTGCGTAAGCACTTCTAAAGCCCTCGTTTCGGAAGGCAGTAGATAGTAGTATCTCGGTAGAGGTGTTGATTCTGTTACAATAGGTTGCAAATAGCTACGTCTGGCTCTAACATTTATGGTAACAGTATCATTCTTGTCCAAGTCTATAAACAATAGCGGATGGCTGTCACTTATCGGATGTGTAAATCTTAGTGCCACGTCGCTACGATCGGCTAATCCTTCAGCAAGTACTCGACGCACAAGCTCCTCATTGTTGTAAGCCGTTCGGGCAACACTGACTGCAAATACATATTGTGCAAAACTTCGTCTCAACGCCGATGTAGTAGTACCGGCATTGCGTGTTTCCGTTAATAAAGCTATAGAGTTTCGGAGCGACATGGCGTTGCTTGACGATCTTGGCTGGAACCCGCCTATATTGAACAATAGCCCCCCCTGCCCATCTTCGGCAAATGTATAATAATTGTAGTGGGTCAGCAAATTTGCTTCCATGCTTTCCCTAAGGTTCGGCAAAAAAAGGTCTTGTATTACAGAGCGTATAGGTTGTGCTACGTTTGGGTTTCCGCTGACCAGGAATAGCATATCTTCCGCTACAGCCAAATTTGGTCTTTCAGGATGTATCCGCCTATTGAGTATAGGTCCGTATTCGTGAAAATCAACCACGATATGTGCTTGTGCTATATTCGCTGCGGCGTGGACAGCCACGGCTTCAGGCGTACATAGTTTAGTCATGTCGCGATTGAGGTCGATATCTTGTCCTACTGTTCTTCTTGCATTTATCTCTCCGCCATCAATATTTACCATCGGCAGAATGAAAAACTCAACTCTCCTCAAAAGTGTATTTACTTCTTGGTCTTCGGCGAGTTGCCGGATGAGATGAAGCAAGCCTTCGGTACCCGAAGGTTCGTTGCCGTGAACTCTACCCATGTAAAGCACTCGGATTTTATCTTTATTTCCGTCGCTTGTACTGATCGTGATAAGAGGGATATCGCGTCCTTCAGCAGTTTGTCCGACGATCGTCATTGAGATTAATTCGGGATGTTCCGCAATTCTTTCGTTCAAAAACTGCATCATCTCCTCATAGGTAGTCCATGCTGCGACTTCTCTGTTGAATGCAGGACTGTTAATTTCTACATCCGGTGGTGGATAAAACCATCTGTCGGTTACAGCTTGAGGTTGACGGGATGGCTGTGCTGATGCGGCTACAACAATCAGCATTAGCCATAGTGTTAGTAATTTTTTCATGATTTGATTAGTTTAATCATAGGACAAAATAGTTGTATATTAACATGAATGCCAAAACAGAAGCGAACGGTATAGCATTTCTCTTAGCTAATTCAAACGGCGACACTCCTGCAATTTCAGAAATTGCGACAATAACTCCTGCAATAGGCGAAACCGTTCGTCCCATAGAGGCGGAAAGCTGAATCGGGGTAAGCATTTCTGTTGTTGACAACCCAAATTTTTGAGCAATATCAGGCACTAAAGGTCCAAAAGAAAAGAATGCAGCATTACCACTACCCATTAGCACAGCTGCCAAAAAGACGACTATTGCTATGAATATGCCTACTACACCTCCCGAAAGATTCATGTGCATGGATCCCGTAACGAGTGCCTCGATAAATCCAAGTCCTATAAGTCCGCTGGCAAACACCTCCGCACAGACAATCAGTGTGACAACATCTGTAAAAATTTTACCTAATCCCTCCCAAAATTTCTTTACACCGGCAAAGAATGCTGCCATACTTTTGTTTCTGACCAATTCGAAAAGTAGGGCAACCATAAGCGAAAACAGCATTGCCGTAGTTGTGTCAAGCGTTATTCCTGTGTTAAACAAGTCTGAAAATACAATGAGCAGTACCAACGGCAGCATCGGCAATACTGCATAGATTAGAGGCACATCCACCTTGAGAGTACCCTGCGAGGCATCTACGCCGCCAAAAGTGCTTTTTCCTTGTTCCACATCACGCTTGTCGAAGTAGCGGCTCGTGAAATAGTAAATTACCACAAGGAAAATCGTCATCGGTATTACCAGAGGCAGCTGATGTCCTATGAAGTAATTGATCGCAGTTATTTCTGCAAGTTCTGATGCTCTCGCTACATTTCCCGAACCCGGCCCCATGTCGAAAGCCGTACATGCCGCTATAACAGAAACAGCTGTAAGCCTACTCACACCAAGTGAAACCAATACAGGGAAGATCGAAGCAACAAGCAGCAAGCCCAATCCTGCGGCACTCGGAATAGTTACAAATAAAATTTTTCCTATAGGAATAACGGCTATTGCAGCAAGGTAAGGATACTTCTTGAATAGCGACAAAGGCTTCATAGAAACATACACCAACGCATCACTTGCCTTGATATGCTTCATATATGCCACGTAACCCCCAATTGCCATAATCATGAATCCAAATCGAGAAAGGACTCCGGTAAAGGTTTCGGCAACCGCCCGAAAGAGGTCGAATACAACAGACCCTGTCGAAACTCTCGCCAGGTCGCTGTTCATTCCCAAAATTAACGATAAGGAAAGCATTATAAGACCTGTTAGAAGCAATACTGCTTGCGGGTTGTGTTTTTGAAGCAGCCATCGTGCGGCAATGACGATGAATAATAATGAGATTGCTGTTCCTAAAAGTAACATGAGCTGTGAATTATTTTTTTTAAACCGTGCAAAGATACGAAAAAATATAAACATTTGGTCATTTCGACAATTATTTGTATCTTTGTAGACGTAACAAAAAACAAATCTAATGCGAAGTAAATCTATTTTATTTATCTTGGGACTTCTGTTCCTTCTGCTATTTGGCACAAAGCCGCTTGCTGCACAAGTTGACAAAACTGCAGAGAAAATTTTAGTTTTGGCTGCTGAAGAAAATCAAACCATGCAGCATTTACATGTTTTGGTTAATCGAATCGGCGGACGTTTCAGGGGTTCGGACGCTCTGGAAATGGCGGAAAGGTGGACTGCCCATATGTTTGAGAAATTCGGACTGGAAGTAGAGGTTATTCCTGTTCAAACAATTCCGGTTGGCTTCAATCGCGGTCCTTGGTTCGGAAGAATGCTATGCAGCGAAGACGGTATGAACCTGCATTTTGTAACGCCGGCATTTACCTCAGGAACAAGAGGCATCCAAAGAGGGCGTGTTCTGATAGAGCCGCAGACTCAGGAGGAATTCGATCAAATACGGGGAGCTCTCAATGGAGCTTGGGTGCTCGTTGGCGGAACAAACACCAACGGTCGTGCCATTGACCCCTCGCCAAGAGCCGACAGTATTCGACAAGCGACAATCGAAAGAAACAATGAAATCGCACGGAGAAATGCTGAAAATGCTCGTTGGAATCAACAAAATCCAAACCGCCGACAACGTGAAATGGAAGAGTTGCAAACAATGCCTGCCCTATTTTACAGACAGATGGTAGAAGCCGGAATACTTGGAACCATACAGTCGTCAACTATTCCGCTGCGTGCCAGATTCGATCCGACTTTTGAAGACATGTGTTTTTTCAATAATCTTCCAACAGTTCCTGATATCAAATTAAACGAGCGTCAGTTCGGCCTTATTGAACGAAAAACGAGAGAGCGAGAATTTTTTCTATTGGAGTTTGACATCCGCAACCATTTTAGAATGGGGCCAATCACTCATCACAATGTTATTGGAGTAATTAGAGGCAGTGTATATCCAAATGAATATGTGATGTATGGCGGACACTTAGACTCTTATTGTCATGCACCGGGAGCAATAGATAATGGTACCGGAATATCTCAAACTCTGGAAGTCGCACGTTTGATTTCCAAAGCCATGCAGGCAACCGGAGAAAGACCCAAACGAACTATCCTGTTTCCCTTGTGGACAGCAGAAGAAGGGGCTATTTTAGGATCATATCACTGGGTGCATTCAAACAGAGATAGATGGCCTAATATCGTCAATTATTTCAATCGCGATGATAATCCAACTGTAGCTACAGGCATTGCCGTTCCGGCATCATGGGTTGAGGATATAGAGAGGATTGCAGCTCCTTTGAATAGAGGTAATCCTGAGTTTCCTTTTAGGGTTGAAACAGCAGAGCCCATACGTCGCCCAACAAGAATAGCAGGATCTGATTTCATTCATTTTAGAATGAACGGCATTCCTGCCATAGATATCATAACCGAAGATCCCAGAGGATATAACATTTGTTATTGGGATGTCTGGCACAGCGATCGCGACACCTACGACAAAAGTGTTGCCGATTATATGGAGCACACATCTGTTGCAAGTGCAATCTTAGTTTGGGGGATAGCCAATTTGGAGCGAAGACTTCCGGCGGCGGATGTTTTTATAGACTAAAATTCAGCGGCAAAAAAAAGAGGCTGTCTCACAAGCGAGACAGCCTCTTTTTTGATTGTTGATAAATTTATTAATTTTCACGTGTTTCAACTTCATCACAAACGGTACATTTCCGTGTTCTAACACCGGAGATTGTTTCCCATGCTCCCCACGTATGGGCATTGTTGCAGCTCCACTTTGCAACCACTGTGATGTCGTGAGTAAAAGGAGATTGATCTGAGAACCATCGCGATGTCAAAATGGGAGCGCTAGGGTCAAACCAGGAGGGGCTTTTCTGCAACTCTCCACCATAAACGGCTGTGGCATCCCAGCCCAAAAAAGTAAATCCTTGCCTTGTTGGGTTTTCAGGAAAATTCACACCATCGGCATTGGATATGCTCGTACTTGGCCATATGATAGTTCGCGCTGTTGTCCCTTCACCGCCGTTTGCATCAAAAGTAACCGTTGAGATAATTTCTCCCTGCGGAATGTGCGTTCCTGCGGTGATAGAAAAAGACGCCGCCGCTGCTATTCTAAAGACTACCTCCATACGGGTTTTGCAGTAGTTTCGGTCAAATATATCGTCAACAACGTGGTATCTTGTTTCAAGTTGAACGGTTCCCGGCCATCTGCGGCTGCCCGGTACACCAACTTGCTTTGGATGAGCATGTGCTATTCTGAACGTGTGGTTGGCGTTTGGAATACCATGGCGGATTCCAAAAGGTTCATGATCGCTGTCGCCACCGTTCGAAACCTTGATACCCCAGCCATGTGCAGCCATTTGTTCTATGGTTGGAAACTTACTTCCGGGACTCGGCATCACAGGTCGCGGATTTGTGGCCGGGCATTGGGATGGATTTGCCTCATTAAAAGGAATCATCGGCATATTGTAAAGCCTTTGAGCTGCCGCAATAGTATTGATAGCCACAAGATCCATGATAGGCGCCGTGTGCTTATTTTCGCTGTATCTTTGTCTCAAAACAATAGTCATCCCCGAATTCCATGTGTCGGAAGATGCTACACAATCGAAATTATAAACGGCAATGATCCTGCTGAGGCGTTCTGCGTCAAAACCTGTAGGTATGTGTGCCCGCCAAGGCTTATCGCTTTCTGCAATTGCGTAAGAACCGTGTATGCCGTCTTCTTCGGCACCTGCACCAATGATTACGATTTCTGCATTAAGCAATCCTGCATTATGAAGTTGTTGATAAACGCGGGCCATCTCGGTAATGAGGGCCATTCCCGCAGCGTTGTCGTTAGCGCCCGGTGTTGCAGCTACACCGTCTATGTGAGCAATAAAAATAATAATTGGAGCGTCGGGATTTGGAATCGATGGAGGTATAGTGGCTACAACATTCCACGATGTATCATAAACGTCTAATATGTAAGTAACTCTCGCTCCATTGTGTAAAATTTCTGCGTGAAAATCAGGAACGAAAGCATAAGGGATTAAATTTGCCTCCAATACTCCAAATTCTCCACTCTCGGAAATTTCGTGATTGGCAAAAATAGGTCTGCCTACACCGCCTCTAACCGGCCATCCTGTGGCGGCTATTCTAACGTCGTCGGGATTATCTCTACGAAGATCCATAAGCATATCGCCATCTTCCGGCATCCAACCTGTGGTGTTGATGGAAGAATGAAGCCGCACATCGGGTTCGGGAACATTAAACAGAACTACTTTTGCTCCGGCGTGTAAGGCGCGATGATAGGCTTCCTGGATCATCGGCAGATGCAGCGCATTTCGATCGGCTACCGTGCGGGGGAGATTACAAGCTGCACATCTGTTATTAACGACCAGATTTGCACGTGCCTCTTCGTTGATTTTTCTGCATTGGTTTATCATGGGTAAATCAACTACAACGATGCTGTTCGGAGGAACTTGAGGCACAAATGCACCCCGACGACGTTGAGTTCCAAGCCCTCTATCCGTATAATCTTGCAAACGGCCATAGCCAACGCGAACGATAGTTCCTGTAATACCTTCTGCTCCGGTTGCTGTTACTCCGGGTGCATAAAAAGTACCCGATCCCGTGGGACCGTGATAAACAGAAAGTCCTCTTCTTTCAACAGTTTCCGGAACATTGTAAGCTGCATTACGCGGGCTTGTGTAGTTGTGTATAAAAAGAGAAGGTAAAAGCCTCCCAAAAGGATCCGGAGTTAGGTTATCTTCGGTAATGTCAAGGATATTGCGGGGAAAAGGAAAGATTTGCACATCTTCGACTCCGTTAGCACGGAGCCTGCTTGCCATTTCCTGTGCACCCCACCATTCGCCGGGGGTTCCCATCATTCGTGGACCAACAACTTCCGATAGATAAAAAACAAAGTCGTGAATTCTTTGAAGACTTCCTTGATTATCTATAATGTTGAGGATTATAGCATCAGAATCGTACACATCGCTTGGTGGCGATATTCGCGTTTGGGCGTTAGCAATACCTATGCTTAAGACAGCTATTGCTAGTGTTGAGATAATAATTTTTTTCATGTGTTTCTATTATTATGATTTTAATTTCGTTTTGCTACTGCAAAGATACGATTTTTTTCGCGTTTATAAGAATATTCTACATTTCACACTCCCCACAGTCGCAATACAAATCCATCTCATCCACAATCCATCTTGCACCGAAAACCTTACCCGTTATGAAAAGAACATAGCGGATATCAACAGATATATTGCGGCAAAGATCTTCATCAAAAATAAAGTCGCTCATCGGAGTTTCTCCTGTGCGAGAGTAGTTAAGACCAACCAACTTTCCTTTGTGGTTGAAAACAGGGCTTCCCGAATTTCCACCTGCTGTGTGGTTGGAAGCTATAAAATTTACCGGCACATTTGTCCCGTTTCGAATGGCATAACGTCCAAAATTCCTGTTTCTGTATGCTTCTCTCAATACTTCAGGGATATTAAACGAAAAAATCTCCGGATTATCTTTTTCCATTACCCCTGTCAAAGTTGTGTATGCTCCATACCAAATACCATCGGCCGGCGAGTACCCTGCTTTCCTTCCAAAAGATACCCGCATGGTTCCGTTTGCGTCCGGAAAAAATATTCTGTCCGGCTCGGTTTTCATTTGGGCTGCCATATAGATGCGTCCCAAACTGTCAGCCTGCTGCATTAACTGCCTGCGGATAGGATTTATTCTTTCATTCAGCATTCTTTGTCCGCTGCGATGAATCGCCAAAAAAGGATCATTCTCAAGGGTATGAATTCGATTTTTTAGCACTTCACGCAATGTTTCCTCCGAACGAAATGCCGACCAGCTGTAAACTTCGTCTGCCCATCGCTCAAAGCAACCGCCATTTCTACTCAATCCGGCAATTAGTTCGTCAAAATGGTACGAAGAAGGTATATTTTCGTAGTAAGCTCTCATCATTGCCACAAACATTTCTCTATCAATCAACGGAGAATAATCTCTATAAAATCGCTCCATAGTGTTGAAAAAACTTTCGAGACGATCTCCCGACATTGTTGTTCCACCTGCCGCATCAAACTGCCGTGCCAAATCTACCAACTCTATCGATGCTACAGACTCGTTGTAGTATCTAAAAACTCTGTTGATCGGAGCAAATTCCTCCGTGTTTTGTCGAATTTGAGAAAGCAGCTGCCCATAATCTCTCAGCCATTGCGGATTTGTCTGCAATCTTTGATTGAATTTGTTTTCAAATTCTTGTTTTTGTGCTACTCCGTTGATGCGTTGGATGCCGCGTGTTATGGCCTGCCATCTTTTCCATGGGTTGCTAACGCCGGCATGCTTAGCTGCATATTGTATGGCAATCTCACGATCGTTATTCATGTGATAATCAAAAATTGCGAGGCGTTTTGTACGTAAGTTTACCCGCAAAGGAAAATCGTCGAAAACGATTTGATTCAATTCATACGAACTGATGTATTGCTGTGTTGAACCCGGATAGCCGATCACCATCGTAAAATCGCCTTCGTTGATACCGCAGATGGTAGTTAGTGCATGTCGTTTGGGACGGAATGGCACATTATCCGGCGAAAAATCAGCAGGTCTGTTATTTGAATCAGCATATATCCTGAGGAACGTAAAATCGCCGCCATGACGGGGCCATGTCCAATTTTCAACAATGCCGCCAAATCTGCCGATAGACGATGGTGGAGCACCAACCAATCGAATATCCGTAAACACTTCATAAACGTACATGAAGTATTGATTGCCGTTGAACAGTGGCCGGATATCTACACGATAGCTTCCCTCGGGAAGATTGGCCGCTCTCACGCGTGCAATGGCGGCACTAATACTATCTGCCCGCTCTCGTTCGCTCATTTGGGGCGTAACGTTTCGTAAAATTTCATCCGTAACATCTTCCATGCGCTGCAAGAAAATGACATTTGTTTCGGCATTATACAACTCCTCTTCTTTAGAATCTGCCCAAAAACCATCGGCCAAAATATCACGATCCGGTGTGCTGAGCCTTTGAATTTGACGAAGAGCACAATGATGGTTCGTGAGAAACAATCCGGTTTCAGACACTAACACACCCGTACATCCGCCTGAAAACTGCACTACAGCATCTGTTAGACTTGGTCGATGAACACTGTAGATTTCCTCAGCAGTAAGAGATAAGCCCATCTCTTGCATTCTGCTAAAGATGGTTTGCTCGAGGGTTGAAGGAACCCACACGCCGCCTTCTTGGGCTTGTGCCTGCGACAACACCAAAGCTGCCAAAAATACGATAAAAATTTTGTTTTTTTTCATGATTGAGATAGTTTCTTTGCAAAGATCAATATAGCAAGCGGACAGTTTCCACTCCCATCGTTCTGCCACTGTGTGCCACGCCTTCAATGATCACTTTTTCCCAATTGAAAGGTATTCCGACACTGTTTTGTAGTGCATTATTCCAAAAGTAAAGACCTCGGTCGAAGCGATGAAGACCCTGCTTGTCGGTTTCCTGACAACGTCTCAAATGTGGATCTGCGGGATCGTTATCTTCAGTTCCTAATGCAACATAAAGTCGCTGAGCAAATGCTTTTTTTAGCGATTCCTCTGTAACCGGAGTGTTTTTTAAACCGAAAGGAAATTCGACCGTAAAATCCGGAAGTGTGTACCAGCCCGCATTGGCTGCAATAGCTCTATTAACTCTTGCTTCGGGAATAAAAAACAAAAAGCGGTGAACAAACTGGCTGCCTGCCGAATGTCCGTAAATATCATATCTGGTTTGTCTGCTTCCAAGGTCTTCTACAATGAAATCGAAGAGCGGTTCAATAATTGAAAACGTCCACTCTTCTCTTGGTCTTAGTTGTCCAAATTCATCGTGTACACGTCCCAAATTGTATCCGGGAGCACCGGCAAATAGTCCTTCGTTGCGGAATTCAGGGGCAAAAACCATAAAACCTAAGGCATTGGATTTTTCAATAAAAAAATCTCTGTAATCATCGGCGTTTCGCAACGTGCCGTGAATGGAAAAGAAGATAGGCGCTGTTCGTTTGTCAACACCTTCAGGAATGTGGTAAAACACATTGATGTAGGTGTTTAACGGTGCGTAATAAAATGCTGTAACACCTGTTGTTTCGGTGAAAAATTCGGGTGCTTTTTGTTGAGGCCTAAGGATGAAAAACAAGGCAATTGCAATAGCTGCTATTGTGATTACTGTGGTGATAGTTCTTTTCATGATATTGTATGGTTTTTACGGTTATCTCAAAGTATGGCTGTCTCCCGACAAAAGGATTCTCATTTCAATGGCGTCTGCCGAAAGATTGCCGAGTTCGTCTGTTCGTGGAGAGGTTCTAAATCGAGGCTCGAAAACCATGACCGAACGTGTGCCGTAAACCTCAAATGTTCGACCGCCGCCGCTGAAAATAACAGCTGTGTTTTCATCGATTCCAATTCCCGGAAGATTGTGTTCTATGACCAAATTGATTAGTCTGTTTTGTCTGCTGCGCTGAATAAAATGCTGGTCGATTATAGCAAAATCAATAAATCCGAAACCCTCGGTAAACTCCACATTGCCCTCTCGGATAAATCGGAATCGAACATTAGACGTATTAACCAACTCCCGCCCTGTAATCATAATCTCACTCATTACAGCTGCTCCTGCGCTGTTCCCGCTTATTACAGCTCCTTGCCGGTATATTTCTTTAATACGCTCCAGAAATTTGGTTCCGAGCAGCACGTCGGTCAAACGAGTTTGATCGCCGCCCGAAAAAAAGATTCCGGTTATTCCATCTAATTTTCTTAGATTTTCTTCCAAATCGGCTTCACCTCTTTCAAATGCAACAAAGTCGGCCCTAACTCCCGTAGAGTCGCGAAATCTCTGGGATTCGCGTATTCCTGCCTGTTCTGTAGCATCTCCTGCAGCAAAAGGAATTACTAAAATTTTGGCATCTTCAGGACCTCCTGCCAATTCTACAATTTTCCGCCTAAGTTGATCGGTGGTACCTCCGCCAATGATGAGGAGATGTCCTTTGATTTCTTCTTGCTGTTGTGTTGTGCCGCAAGATGTAGTAAACAGCGGAAGACATAGTATGCACAATGTACTGAATAAGGTAAGTAATCGATTCATGGTTATTTTTTTTATTGTGGTTAAGGGTTAAAGTGTAAGGTGATTGCTGTCAAATCTTGAAGATTTGTGAAATCTGTTCTGTTTTCAGAAATATAAGTTTCAATATCTGCTCTCATATAATTTATTTCCTGTTGAGGTGTAACCAAGTCTAAAACTTCACCATCATGAATAAATTGCATTCTTTGCGACAGCAGATTATAATTGAGCATTGCATGGGCTGCACTTCCGTTCTTTTTGAATACTGTTCCCATGGCAAAAGAATCCAAAAGATAAATCCTGCGATCATTTTGCAAAGATTCAAGACTCAGGAGATTTAATGGAGCTGTGTTTTGTCCGAGGGCACTCTGTGGTGTCATCACAAACATAACAAGAGCAACCGAGAGCCATGTTTTTGTTATCTTTTTCATGATCTACATACACTAGGTTTTTTTATAGAAGCAACGTTAAAAAAAACCGCCTCTGTACAGAGGCGGTTTTTCAGCCTAAACAACAGAACGCTGTTTATTGTGTTGTGAAAGATCTCTCCACACCGTAGGATCTTAACCCAAAACGGTTAACAAAGAATACACGATAGAAGTAGGTTGTCCCCGAAGTAAGTCCATCAGGAATCGCTACGGTAAACGCTCCGGTTGGAGCGGTTGCTGCACTCACTGATTGGTCAAGAGCTCCCGAGGTTGTGCCAAACTCAAATCCTGCTTCAACCAATGCAGCACCCCCATCGAAACCTAGAGAACCAGCCAATGTTGCTGAAGAATCCGTTACTGCTGTTGCATCGCCGGTTATTCCAACCGGAGACTGAATGCTAATTGTTTGAGCAGCGCTATAGCTTATGTTTCCTGAAAAACTTATCGCATACGCACGCACGGTGAGTTCGCCGGCTGTGGTAAAATTTGTTGCTATCGTTAGCGTTTCAGTGCCCATTCTCGACAAGCTACCTACAATTCTATTATCAGCAATAGTCGGAGTTGCATTATTGAATGCCCAAACAATACCTGTTTCAAAAATCGTATCTCTTAGCACGCCTGTTGTATGGTTCATATACGATGTATCGTTTACAGCCGTGAGCGACATGGCAACGGTCGCTGTATTCAGTGCTGTGAATATCGGAGCTGCGGTGGTTGTTGTGCCGCCGTTGAATGCTATTGTTCTAAAGCTTACAATCGGACCATAAGCTGTATCTGTGGCATTGATGGCAAATGAACGAGCAAAATATGCCGTATTTTCGGATAACGCATTACCTGTGGCAGCGTTTGTGATCGCACCTGTGCCATGCGTACCTGTCGGTGTTCTCTCTACAATAACAACACCTGCTGTTGTCAAGGTAAAGGTAGAAGCTGTGGAAAAGATTATACCTGCCTCGGTTACGGCCGATAATCCGGGCGATGTTACCGAGCTTGATGCGATAGCAGAGAAAACCCCCGGAGTTACAGTTGTTGCTGTAAGTACTGGCGCAGATGCAGCTCTAGCAAAGCGCAACCTTACACGGCGCATATTTTCTGTTGCTTTAACACCTGAAGCCGGATCAACAGAAAGCAACAAAAATAAATCGTTTTGTGTAGCTGTCGCACTCAAATGCGAGTGGTCAATCGTGATTTGAAATCTTGCCGTACGCGAGCCTGCAGGAACAACTCCAGATCCTTGAAGCGTGAATGCTTCCGGCGCAAGGGTTGAGATTGCGGGATTCGGACTTTCCGGAGTGATATGTACCGAATTTGGATCCAGAACCGTAATCGTGAAAGGAACATCTCTGCTCGGTGACCCAATAGGTATTTTGACTCCAAATTGAATCGTCATGATATTACCATCCTGAGTAACGCTATGGTTGGGGTTTACATGGTTATTACCCGTGGGCATATTAGTTGGTCCTAAAACGGGAAGAAATGGATTAATAGTATAAGTAACAAGATGTATGTCAATAGCTCTTATAGAGTCTACTGCTTGTCCGGAGGGTTGACCATGAGACTGAGTAACATTCGGAAAATCAAAGACCATTTGTGTTGGTATTTGAAAGACAGGATCCTTTTCGCAGGACGATACAAGTGCTACCAGACCTATAAGCCATGCTATATTAAAAATTATTTTTTTCATAATGCGTGTTTTTTGTGATTAATGATAAATTTTCGGATGACAATCTCTACTGAGGAAGATTACCCTGCCAGTTTGGCGTTTGAACAACTCTATTTCCCGGAACATTGATTTCCGCGTATGGAATAGGGAAAACAAAACGGGAGGCATCCCAGTTAACAATATTTAATCGGGTTTCGCCGGTAGGACGAGTCATCAAAACTCCGGTTCTACGAATGTCAAAAAAGCGATGTCCTTCTTGGAAAAGCTCTCTTGCACGCTCTTCTGCCACGAATGTACGCAATTCGGCTTGACCATTCGGTAAATCTCCAACTACGGTGATAGCAGGATTTCTCCGTGCTACTTGGAGCAATGCTGTTCTTGCGGCATCAAGTTGATCCAGCTCTGTTTGTGCTTCTGCAATAATAAGATACATTTCAGGAGCACCAAAAACTCGAGTGTTGTTAATCCTTGCAGCATTTGGAAACTTCATTGGACGCCAAAAACTTGGATCGACGGTAGTATGCCTTACAAATAAGCCTAATCTCATGTCTCCAGGCTCAAATTCATAGTAGAAGCTATGATTTATTGACCCTCCGGAGACATCATAAAATGCAGTAAGAGAGGATGCAGCGAGTGCGATTGCGGCATTGATACTGAGCGAAAATATATCTTCGTTAGTAGCTGCAGGCTCACCCCACATTGCAATAAACCTATCCTGATTCATTTCTATTCCGGCACCACTTGCTTCAAGTGCAGCATTAGCAGCTGTGATTGCACCCTGCCAATTTCTCATGTAAAGATTTACACGAGCCTCTAATGCATGCACAGCGGCATAATTCATGTAAAACGGACGGAATGATCTGTTGCCTAAGGCAAAATGTGTTTTTGCCCGTTCGATACTCGCAAGAATCAGATCGTATGCATCACCAACGCTTGAACGCTGTACCGACTCGTCTGAGAAAATAAAGCGATCTTCGGCAACAATTCCCAAAGTTCCTGCATTATTGACCGTTGGAGTGCTATGAGGTAGTCCAAAGATATTAACTAGCTTAAACAAAGCGAATGCTCTCAAAGCGTGGGCTTCTGCAATTTGCGTGTGCATTAGGCTTATGTCCGCGGCACTCCACGGACCGCCGTCGTTTAACATTCTATTTCCCTCATCAATGACTCGCATAGAATTATTGATAATCTGATAGCCGGTAGTCCATGTACTTAAAAGATTTCCATCATTGTCTGTAAAGCTATATGCTTCAATTGTTTGAAAAGTCATATCGCCTGCAGCCATTTTATTTATTTTATCTGCAGGAATATCTCCAAACAAAACAACGTTTCTACCCATAAAGCCCACGCGTGTCATGCTATGATAGACACCATGCATTCCGGTAACTAAATCTCCCGGTACACGAAAAGCTATTTGGTCGTCAACAGCATCTGTTTGTCGCGTATTAAGAAATTCTTTTCCGCAAGAAGCCAACATGGCAACCATTAGCACCAATATGACTGTGATTTTTAAACTATATTTTTTCATGACAAATATTTTTTTTATTGTAAGACATTATTTGATTAAAAGTTTAAATTCAAACCAATAGCATTTGTTCTGAACGGAGGTGCCGGCCACATATTGTCTGGCCACTCCAAACCAATCTCAGGCGTGGTTCCACGGAAATCTCTGTGGGTAAAGAAGAATGGATTTTCAAACGATAAGAAAATCCTTGCGCTGGTCAAATGCATTCTTTGTACTATTTCTCTCGGAACGGTGTACCCTAACGTGATTGACTGAATTCTGAAAATATCAGCAGGCATTAGGTGCATTGTATTAGCAGTGGCTCCTCCATCAACACTAGCTTGACGTATAATTTGGGGTAAAATTGCATCCGTACGGTCAGGTCTCCATGAATTTTCGTGCGCAAAAACACTGGTTGTTCTCCAACTGTTTCTTCCAAAGTGCTCTAGCATACGGCCATCTCCACTATGCATCCATCCTCCCACGCTGAAACTCGTATGAACTGATAAGTCAAAGCCAAATGCATTCAATGTGGTACTAAAACCTCCAAAAAAGTCCGGAGTGGTTCTCCTATCCAAAGTCATGCGTTCTGCTTGGTTTACGTGATAAACAATATCGTATCTATTTGGTCCATCACCACCTCTAAGGAACATGGCTCGTCCATTTGTAGGATCTACTCCCGCAAAAACGATCATACTGAACGTGTTAAAGTCGAGCCCTTCTTGATGAATCAAGTAGTTTCTGTTAAAGATAGGCTCATCAGTTGCTAATCTCTCAAGTCTATTTACGTTTCTGGTAATATTGAAAGAGGCTGTCCACCTCAAGTTGCGTTGACTAACCAAAACACCTGTAAGCATGGCTTCAACACCTCTGTTTCTCATTTCACCCACGTTTCTAGTGGTAACGGCGAAACCGGACGTTCGGGTTGCGGGAACCTCGAAAATCATATCTGTAGTCAACTCATCGTAGAAATCAATTTCTAAAGAGAGTCTATCAAATAACAAAAGATCGAGACCGATGTTGAATTTGTTGTTGCTTTCCCAGCGCAAATCCGGATTGGCAACTCTTAGAGGTATCATTCCTGCTTGCTCGTTATAATTGAATCCGAAACCGTAAAATCCTCTTGCCGCGTAGAAACCACCCATAACCTGCTGGTTACCGGTTGTACCGTAACTTACACGAAGAGCTGCTGTGCTGATAATATGCTCTAATGGCCTCATAAAATTTTCGTGCGAAATACGCCATCTACCACCTACCGACCAAAAGTTACCCCACTGGCGATTGGCTCCCAATCTAGAAGAACCATCACGACGGAAACTTGCAGAAAGATAGTATCTATCCCATATACTGTATTCTGCGTTTGAAAATACCGATGAAATCGTAGCATAACGATTGAATCCGGTAATTGTTTGACCGCTCGAAGTTGCATTGAACACATAAAGAAGTGGGTGGCTATGCCCAAATGCCGTCGAAGTCGTCAGCGATTCGCTCCATTTTTGAGCTTCCTGTCCCAACATTATGTTAAAATTGTGTAGACCAAAGGTTGGCATCCAATTTATTGTATTGACAATAGATTGCACGCTACGAAGATCTAATCGTCTTACCGTCCTGCCATTTTGTGGTCGCACTTGATTATGAAACCTTCCGGACCAAACACTCCACTCATCACCAACCATAAGGTCGTAACCAAATCTAGTTTGGAAAACCAAGTCTTCCATAAGATTCATTCTTATGAACGGATTCAACGTGAAACGATATTGGTCTTGCCAGTTTCTGGTTCCTTCCGGATCTGTGTATAAAGCCACCGGATTCATTCGTGCTGCAGCAAATGAGTTTGTCCATTCGTTCCATGTTCCGTCAGGATTACGAACCGGCTCATTAGGCAGCAAGAAAACAGTTGCAAGATATATCGGACTTGCTGCTCCTGAACCTGTTAAGGTATTGGACATATTTGTAAGAGCTCCACTAACATTTACTCCTAAAGTTAGCCAATTAGTAGCCTGGTTCGTCAAATTAATACGAGCATTGTAACGTTCGAAACCTTGTGCGATAACAACACCCTCGTTTCGCTGATATCCACCCGAAATAAAGAATCTAGTTCTTCCTGATCCTCCCGAGGCAGAGGCATTTACATCGAACAATCTTCCAACTCGCATTATTTCATCATACCAATTTGTATTGACATCATCTGCTATAATGGAACGGCGAAATTCAGCAGGTGCAGCAGGATTAACCCATGTCGTACTAAGTTCATTTCTCACTTGCTCCATAGTCAGATTTGGATTTGCTGCTTGCCAAGAACGGGTAATCATGTCGATGTATTGTTCGGTATTAAGGGGCTCCATACCACCTCTAATCCCATGCCTGCTATTCAACCCTGCCCTAACATTGACGCTAAATTGTGTTCTTCCTTCTTGCCCTTGTCTTGTTGTGATGAGTACAACTCCGTTAGAAGCACGTGCACCGAAAATTGCCGTAGCTGAGGCATCTCTAAGTACCGTTATCGACTCTATATCACTCGGAGCCAAAGCCGCAAGCATATCAAGTGCACGTTCTTGGTCTGCAAAAGCAGAAGTACTTTCCGAAAGAATAGGAACACCATCAACCACAAAGAGCGGTGCCGTTCCCGAATTTGCAGAACCTAATCCGCGGATTTGAAGGTCGGGTGGCGAGCCCGGCGTTGCTGCGAAGCTACTAACTACCAATCCCGGTACTGCCCCTTGCAAAGCCGTTGTTATAGAAGGGGTTGTTCTACCTTCGAGAAGATCAGATCCGATACGCGTAGCAGACCCTGTAAAAGATGCTCTCGAGGTTACACCATAAGCAGAGATGACAACACCTTCAAGCGCTGTGGCTCCATGCGTCATCGTAGCGTCAATAGTTGTTAGTGCTCCAATTTCTACTGTCTGTGTGACCATTCCCATGAAACTAAACACCAAGTGTGTAGCGTCAGCAGGAACATTAAGCGAGTATCGTCCATCAATATCGGTTATAGTACCGATACCTGTACCTCTCACCATAACCGTTGCTCCGGGAATACCCAGATTGTCCATCACATCAACCACCGTTCCGGTGATCGTGCGTTGGGCAGATAACATTTGTACTACTGCTAACAGCAGTACAGTAAATAAAATTTTCTTCATACTTGATAGTTTTTGGTTCATACTGTCATATTTTTTGCGTTTTTGCTTTCTTAAAATTTTAAAACTAGCCGGTTATTCAAATCCAAACCCCCAGTCAATTCCTTTTAATGTTGCAGGCACACCGCGTTCGATCCATACCGGAGCTGGAGCTCCTCTAAGAAAGTGATCAAAGAATTGCGACAAACGAATGCTCAAATCTTTTTGATTGCGGCGCTCTCTCAAATTGTGGGCTTCTCCGTTGTAATTAAGCAGCCACACAGGTTTGCCCAGACGGCGTAATCCTGTGAAAAGCTGAATGCCTTCTTCCCATGGAACAGCCCCATCTCCATCGTTGTGCATAATCAATAAAGGCGTGTTCACGTTTGGCAAGAAAAACAATGGGGAATTTTCAATATATAAATCAAGTGCATCCCAAAGGTTTTGACCTATGCGGCTTTGCGTTCCCTCATATTGAAACTGCCTCACTATTCCTGTCGCCCAACGTATAGTACCGTAAGCACTGGTCATGTTGGAGACAGGTGCTCCGGCCATGGCTGCCCTGAAACGATCGGTTCGAGTGATTAACCAAGCGATTTTGTAACCTGCCCAACTTTGCCCTTGAATACCGATGTTATTTTGGTCGATCCAAGGATTTTCTATAAGCATATCTACTCCCGACATGATAGAATTGTAAGCGCTTTGCCCCGGAAATCCTAAATCGTAGTAAGTATCGGGAAGAAACACAATATATCCATTACTCACAAAATAACTGATGTTGATCGTAGACCGGCTTGGTGCAGGTTCCCTGTAAAAGAAAAGCTGGTAAGAGCGTCTTTCGTAGAAGAAAACAATCATCGGATATTTTTTGTTCGGATCAAAATTTTCGGGCTTGAAAAGAATGCCGTCATGCGGGCGCCCGTTAGGGCATGCCCAGCTAACTAATTGGGCTGTTCCCCACAAATAGTTTTCTTGTTGCGGATTAATATCGCTTAATTGCGTCTGAGTGCGGAATCTATTGCGGGTCGTCCACAAATTTGGAGATTCGGAAAAGTTACTTCTGACAAAAGTATAAGTTCTTCCATCGTTGGAAACTCGCAAGTGCTGATAATTGTGCCCATCCAAGACAAGTCTTTGCATTGGGGTTCGTCTTCTGCCTTGCTCTTTAAGGAAAAATCCGTTGTACTTATTAACGTTGTCAAATGCAGTAAAATGTATAGTTTCCCCATCTCTGATGGGATCTGCGGGAGGCGACCACCATCGTCCTCTATGTGAGGCAATCGTTTCATTTTTTCTCAAATGCAGAATGCAAAACGAATAACGATTCGCACGCCCTACACCATCGGTAAGCATAAAAGGTGCATTTCTTCCGCTGGGATCTACTTCCCAAATATCATACCTATCGCTCAAGAAAATCACTGCATCGTTTTCACGCCAGCCGCCCGAACCGTAAGGAGGAGGAAGTTGCGGTCTGTCGTGTACTTCGTCCCAAAAAGCAACATTAATTCCTTCTGTAAGATTGCGCATGGTTTGGGTCGCTAATTCATAGCTAAACCAATGACGTGCTGTTCGGTCAAACCACACCAAAAACCTGCCTTCCGGCGATGCATGAACGCCTGTCAGCGTACCGGCAGTAATCAGCATTCTCGGTTTGCCTGTCGCAACATCAATAATGTAAAGGTCTTCAGGAGCATCAGCATTCCATTGTGTCTGTATTCGATATGGAACATCGCTGACGGAAAAAGCCCAATCAGAACTCCAACGGTTTGGCACAGTTACATTGGGGTATTCCGGGGTTGCCAAGCGAACCAATCCATTTTGAGGCAAGCGGGGATCTACAAAAGAAAGGTAAGATCTCGCCAAGTCTCGCCTCAAAGTGACAAGTTGTCGAGGTTGCACAAAATCATCCATATAGTGCCAAATATCAAGTACGGCAGTTTCAAAGTCAACCAAGGTAGTATCTCTTTCAAGAGGTCTTGGAGCTATTCCAAAGAAAAGGCGTGTGCCCTCTTTACTAAGAGCTAATGTACGATTTTCGCTAATGATATAGCCTTGAGGGAGTCCGGCAATAGCAGCATCCACTACACGAACTGCCGCTGCACCTCTTTCGAAAAAATAGATATTGATTGCATTTTTTACATCTGCCGATGTATCGGTGTTGGCATAAAACGCAAAAAAGCGTTCGTCCGCATCCGATGCCGGAAGCATAAAGCGAGAGCCGCGCGGCCCGGTCAAAATGGCCCGCTCAGTTCTATTCCTTAAATCGTACAAGAATAAACCATCTAAAACTTCACTTGTATCGTTGCTATTGAGTTTGCGAACAAAAAACAATTCTGTTCCGTTTCTTGTAAACGCAAATTGGCTCACAAATCTTATGGTGTCAACTTGCCCGGTTGCAAAATAATGCAGCATTAAATCGCGGCCTTCTTCGCGCTCTCTACGTGGAGGTGTGCCTCCCCCTTCAGAAGTGCCAACCGGAGGGTCTGTCATAAAAGCAACTGCCAAACTACCTTCTTCTGCCATTTCGAAATTACGCAGATAAGGATATTTTATCAATTCTGGTCGTCCCAAAGTCCAAACTACCAACGTATCTTTGGGCATTTGATCCGGTCTTTTTCTTTGAATTCTTGCTTGACGAGTTTGTTCGAAAAACGGAGCAATTGCAGAAACGGCAAATCGGCTGTCGAACGTTATCGCCGGAGTTCTGCCACGATCAATAACAAAAGAAGTGCCATTGGTTAAATTACTCTGCAACAAATAACCATCGCTCGCTTGAGCATTCACAACAGTGAGCGTAAATCTTCCGTCTTGACTCATTGTTACCGAGCCAATAGATTTCCACGTATCGTAAACACTATGGTCCAACGGTACCCTTTGTGCTTTAAGCTCATACACAAACATCGTCAAAAAGATCGCAGAGCATAAAAGACCTTTCATTATCTTTGTTTTTTTGCTGTAAATAGACGTTTTATCATATGCTTTATTTCACAGTTCGCTTCGCAAAGATACAAATTATTTTTGAAAAAAACAAATTTTTGAAAAATAATCGTTTATGATTAAATTTTGTAAATTTCGGATTTTTTTGTACCTTTGCACAAAAAATAACAAAACGATGTCAGATTTTCAAGCCCAAATTCGTCAAGGCATTCCTGATGTAATGCCTGCTCCGCAAGCGTATGATGCAAGTGTAAATCACGCTCCCAAACGCAAAGACATTTTAACTGATGATGAGAAAAAGTTAGCCCTTCGCAATGCGTTGCGATATTTTGAGCCCAAACATCACGCCGAACTTTTGCCCGAATTCAAAGAGGAATTGGAAAAATACGGACGAATTTATATGTACCGTTTTCGTCCGACTTACAAAATGTATGCTCGTCCGATAGATGAATATCCCGCAAAGTCCAAGCAGGCTGCGGCAATCATGCTCATGATTCAAAATAATTTGGATTATGCGGTAGCACAACATCCGCACGAATTGATCACTTACGGCGGAAATGGCGCAGTTTTCCAAAATTGGGCACAATATTTGCTGACCATGAAATACCTTTCGGAAATGACCGATGAGCAAACATTAGTCATGTACAGCGGACATCCGATGGGTTTGTTTCCTTCGCACAAAGATGCGCCGCGTGTGGTTGTTACCAACGGCATGATGATTCCGAATTATTCCAAACCAGACGATTGGGAACGTTTTAACGCACTTGGTGTAACGCAATACGGACAGATGACGGCAGGTTCTTACATGTACATCGGACCACAAGGAATTGTGCATGGTACAACGATTACGGTCATGAATGCGATGCGGAAATTGCAACAACGCGCTGGCGCGGACGTCCACGTCCGTGCCAACAATGACGGCACGGACGAGACGTCCGCGCCAGCGACACCATTGTTTATCACATCCGGATTAGGCGGTATGTCCGGCGCACAGCCCAAAGCCGGAAATATCGCAGGCTGTGTTTCGATTACGGCGGAAATCAATCCGAAAGCCACACACACACGCCACTCGCAAGGCTGGGTAGATGAAGTGTATGATGATTTGGAACAACTTTTTGCGCGTGTGAAAGAAGTACAAAATCAAAAAGGTGTTCGCTCGTTTGCTTATCAAGGCAACATTGTGGATTTGTGGGAATACTGTGCAAAACATGGCATCAAGGTGGATATTGGATCCGACCAAACTTCTCTGCATAATCCTTGGGCAGGCGGTTATTATCCGGTTGGACTAACCTTTGAAGAATCCAACAAAATGATGGCAGAGCAACCCGAATTGTTCAAACAAAAAGTTCAAGAAACTTTACGTCGTCACACGGACGCAGTAAACGCTTGTGTGAAAAACGGCACGTATTTTTTTGATTACGGCAACGCATTCTTGTTGGAGGCAAGTCGTGCAGGAGCAGATATTTTGAATGAAAAAGGCGATTTCAAATATCCGTCCTACGTGCAAGATATTATGGGGCCGATGTGTTTCGACTATGGATTCGGGCCTTTCCGCTGGGTATGCGCTTCCGGGAAAACGGAAGATTTGGATCTATCCGACGAAATCGCCATGCAGGTTTTAGAAGACATGTCAAAAACCTCGCCGGTTGAAATTCAACAACAAATGAAGGACAACATTCAATGGATTCAAGGTGCAAAAGAAAATAAGTTGGTTGTAGGTTCGCAAGCTCGTATTTTGTATGCAGATGCGGAAGGCCGCATAAAAATTGCAGAAGCATTTAACAAAGCGATTAAAGCAGGAAAAATTTCCGCTCCGATTGTTTTAGGCCGCGATCATCACGATGTTTCGGGAACGGATTCGCCGTTTAGAGAGACTTCGAATATCTACGATGGCTCGAGTTTTACATCAGACATGGCAATTCACAACGTGATTGGCGATTCGTTTAGAGGTGCAACTTGGGTGAGCATTCACAACGGCGGCGGCGTTGGTTGGGGCGAAGTGATCAACGGTGGATTCGGCATGGTTTTGGATGGCTCGGAAGATGCCGACCGCAGGTTGAAATCCATGTTGTTCTGGGATGTAAACAATGGTATTTCCCGTCGCTCGTGGGCACGAAACGAAGGTGCAATTTTTGCCATAAAACGTGCCATGGAAACCAATCCGCAACTGAAAGTTACGTTGCCGAACTTGGTAGATGACGCGTTGTTTAACGAATAATTTGGTAGATTTGTTTTTTTTTTGTATCTTTGCAGTCGGGGTAAGTCTTAGACGACCAGCTCCTACTTATTCCCCCAGGGTCGGAAGGCAGCAAGGGTCGGTGGTTGTAGCGGTGCGATGTAAGTAGCTTG
>WQWA01000024.1 GCA_009785505.1 Bacteroidales bacterium | reverse complement strand
GGTGACCAACGGTATTCCGACAAATCCAAATACCATCAAATTTTTAAGGTATATCCACACCTCCGGACAACTTCTAAATACTCCGGCAGGTTTTGTCGAAATTTCAGCAGAAACGGCTACCGCAGCATTGGAACTTCTGAATGTTCAAAACGAGTACCGCAAATACCGCATCGCAAGAAATAGAATAATCGGAACAATAGCATTATCTTTATCGTTGATTGCACTTGGCGTTGTATTGCTACATCGTAAATCTCGCATCATAAAAGACAAAATTGCAGGGAAATTTATGCTGTTTTTAACATTGATTACCATATCTCTTGTTTTAGTGATTGGTGTTGGTTTGTTTATCAGATCGCTGCCGATACTGTCCGAGCATTCGCTTAGCAGTTTACTTTTTTCATCGGACTGGCGACCCATGCAAAATCAGTTCGGTTTTGCTCCGTTTTTGATGGGAACGCTTTGGGTAACTACGATTGGGATTATTATGGCTCTGCCGATTTCGCTGTTGTCCGCCATATATTTAACCGAATTCGCCAAACCTCGATTGACTAAATATATCTACCCTGTTTTGGACATTTTGGCAGGTATTCCATCTGTAATTTATGGCTTATGGGGTGTTTTGGTCATTGTTCCTTTTATCGGAACACGTATAGCACCGATTTTTGGTGTTCAAACAGTTGGTTTTACGGCTCTTGCCGGAGGAATTGTTTTGGGAGTAATGATTATGCCGATATTGGTTAGTCTTTTTGTTGAGATTTTTCGCTCGGTACCGACAAGCCTTCGAGAGGTTTCCATTTCTTTGGGAGCAACGAAAACACAAACCGTAAGAAAAGTGATTCTTCGCAAAACCTTTCCGGGAATCGTGGCTGCTGTTGCACTCGCTGTTTCTCGTGCTTTTGGCGAAACAATTGCCGTGATGATGGTTGTTGGCAATTTTCCGGCAACGCCAAACATACCGCTTGATCCCGCCTATCCGCTACCTGCTCTTATTGCCAATAATTTTGGGGAAATGATGTCGGTACCTCTTTACGAGTCGGCATTGATGTTTGCGGCATTTATTTTGTTTTTTGTTATTGTGTTGTTCAATCTTGCCGCACGAATGATTATTTACCGAGTTGATAAAACATTTGCATGAAAAAGCCAAAAATCATAAAAAACCTGAAACTCTTAGAGGAACTTATCGCAAAGCTACTCATGTATGTTGCGTTGTTTGTGGTTGTTGCGTTTGCAATGTCAATCGTTGTTACCATAATATCTCGGGGTTGGCCTGCTATGACTTGGGAAATGGTTAGTCAAGTGCCCGGAAGCAGTTTTCTACTTGGCGGAGACGGTGGAATTTTGAATGCGATTGTCGGTTCGCTTTATATTGTAGGTGCATCAACTCTTCTCGGGCTTGCAATCAGTATTCCGATTGTATTTTACATGAATGTTTATCTGAAAAAAACGTCAAAATTCGGCTACATCGCACGCCTGTCCTATGATGTGCTGTTTGGTATTCCTCCGATTGTTTTCGGCGCATTTGGATTTATGATCATGGTGTATTTCGGCATGAGAGCCTCGCTTTTGGGCGGAATTATTGTGATTACGCTGTTGATTATTCCTGTTTTTATTCGTTCGATAGACGAGGTGGCACGAAATTTTCCACGTGAAATCTTGGATGTAGCCTATTCGCTGGGTGCAACGAAATTGCAAACCTTGCATGTGGTTTTACGCCAAATTCTTCCGGGAGTAGCCACAGCCACGTTGCTCGCTATCGGACGAGCAATCGGTGACGCAGCCGCAGTCATGCTTACCGCCGGTTATACATCCGCCATTCCCACGTCTCTCTCTCAACCGGCAGCAACACTGCCTTTAGCGGTTTTCTATCAAGCCATGAGCCCCATAGAAGAGGTGCGACAAGGAGCCTACGCCGCGGCATTTGTTCTCACGCTAATCGTACTCGCATTGAGTATCGGCGGAAGATTGATTATGAGATATTTTTCAAAAGACAAAATACATTAAGTTATGAAGAAGGTGTTTAAAATGTTCAGACCGGATCATAAGTTTGCTCGTGGCGACGGGAATTCTTATATCAAGATCGAAAACCTTAATGTTTCGATAGCTAATAATCACATTCTGAAAAATGTTAATATCGACATACCGGATAATAAAATAACTTGTATTATTGGCCCCTCGGGTTGCGGAAAAACGACCTTGCTTAAAACGCTGAACCTACTGATATACGCTATTGACGGCGTTGATATTTCCGGAAAAATTGATGTCAACGGCACAAATATTATTGGTCGAGATTTTGACATAGAAGTACATCGTCGTATGATGGGATTGGTGTGGCAAAAACCTGTTCCGCTACCGATGTCGATTTTCGAAAATGTTGCTTACGGTTGTCGTGTGAATGGAACATTTCATCCGCGAAAATTAAAAATGATTGTGGAGCATTATCTAACTGCGGTTGGCTTGTGGGATGAGGTAAAAGATCGCTTAAGAGCGCCGGCAACAAGTCTTTCGGTGGGACAGCAACAACGTCTGTGTTTAGCGAGAAGCCTTGCCGTAGAGCCAAGTTTTATTCTTGCCGACGAAGCCACAAGTGCCCTCGACCCCATGTCAAGTAAAACGATCGAAGAACTCTTTGTAAGGCTCAAAGAAAATTACTCGATTGTCATGGTAACTCACACACTTAGTCAGGCTCAAAGAATTGCCGATAACGTGATTTTTATGTACATGGGCCAAGTGATCGAAGCCGGCAGTGCCGAACAAATTTTCAAAAATCCTCAACACGAATTGACACAAAACTATATTTCAGGAGCGTTTAGTTAAACAAAAAGTAGGGGCTAGGCATGCCTAGCCCCTACAACAACCCATAACTCATAATTCATAACTATGAAAAACACATTATCCCATATCCGAGAACTCGAAGCCGAATCGATTTACGTGCTTCGTGAAGTCGCCGCACAGTTTCAAAAACCTGCCCTTCTATTTTCGGGCGGAAAAGACTCGATTGTTGTTGCTCATTTGGCGTATAAAGCCTTTTATCCCGCAAAAATTCCGTTTCCTTTTTTGCATATTGATACAGGGCATAATTTTAAGGAAACGATTGACTATCGCGATATGATGGTCCAAAAACTCGGTGTAAATCTGATTGTCGGCTCTGTTCAAGAATCTATTGATACCGGCAGAGTGCGTGAAGAAACCGGTTATTACGCAAGCCGAAATCTTTTGCAAACAACAACTCTGCTTGACACAATCGAAAAACACAAGTTTGATTGTGCAATCGGTGGAGCCCGTCGCGACGAAGAAAAAGCACGTGCAAAAGAGCGTTTTTTCTCGCATCGTGATGAGTTCGGACAGTGGGACCCTAAAAATCAGCGTCCGGAACTTTGGGGGCTTTTTAATGGACATCACCACATGGGCGAGCATTTTCGTGTTTTCCCTATCAGCAACTGGACGGAAATGGATGTTTGGCAATACATTTTTATGGAAAAAATCGACATGCCAAGCATTTATTTTACACACGAGCGACAAGTGTTTTTCCGCGACGGACAATGGCTTGCCGCAGAAGAATGTATGACGTTAAAGCCTACCGAAACCGTTGAAACACGCCAAGTTCGTTGTCGCACAATCGGCGATATCAGTTGCACGGGACTTACACTTTCCAAAGCCGATTGTTTGGAAGATATTATCGAAGAAATCGCTGCTACACGCGTTACAGAACGCGGAAGTCGTGCCGACGACAAACGTTCGGAAACCGCAATGGAAGACCGTAAGGTTGTAGGCTATTTTTAGGACTATAAACATGATACAAACTCGTCCAATCCAACCCACAGACTACCCACTTCTCGAAAGTTTTCTTTACCACGCCATTTACATTCCGGAAGGTGAAGAATATCCGCCGTATGAGATTATTTTTGACCCAAATATATATATTTACATCAAAGATTTTGGTTTAGACACTGACTGCGGAGTTGTTGCCGAATGTTCAGAGTCTGGCGAAATCGTCGGAGCGGCGTGGACTCGGATTATTCCCGCCTACGGGCATCTTGACGAGAGTACACCGGAACTTGCCGTGTCAGTGTTGCCGGATTATCGCAATCAAAGCATCGGAACTCTGCTGATGAAACACTTGTTTGAGCAACTCCGCAAGAGCAATTACAAACGAACTTCCTTGTCTGTTCAACAAAACAACCCTGCCGTGCGATTTTACAAGCGACTTGGCTACGAAATCACAACTGAAAAATTAGACCACGCCGGACACGAAGATTACATCATGGTAAAAACCCTTTAATCTCTCTCTCACTTTACAAACTTTATAAACTTTCAAACTTTACAAACTTTACAAACTCAAAACATGGACACAAAAGGATACTTACACATGGACCTCCTCCGCTTCTCAACCGCAGGCAATGTTGACGACGGAAAAAGCACGCTAATCGGACGTTTGCTTTATGATAGCAAGTCCATTTTCGAAGATCAAATGGAGGCTGTTGAACAAGCATCTCGCCGAACAGGGAGTGAAGATGTTAATTTGGCACTTCTTACCGATGGACTGCGTAGCGAACGCGAACAAGGCATCACGATTGATGTTGCTTATCGTTATTTTGCCACACCTGTTCGGAAATTCATCATTGCCGACACGCCCGGACATATTCAATATACGCGAAATATGGTAACCGGTGCGTCCACAACAGATTTGGCAATTATTCTGATTGACGCTCGAAATGGTGTTTCGGAACAAACCTTGCGACACACCTACATCGCATCGTTGCTTGGCATAGAACAAGTTACCGTGTGCATCAATAAAATGGATATTGTTGATTTCTCACAAGATGTTTTTGAAAACATCAAAAACGATTTTTTGACCATTACCAAAAACTTGAATCTGAAAAATGTGAAGTTTATTCCGGTTTCGGCAAAGTATGGCGATAATGTGGTTGATAAATCCGAAAATATGCCTTGGTACGAAGGTTGTACGCTTTTGCATCATTTGGAGACTGTGGTTATCGACCGCAATTCTACCAGCGGAATGCGTTTTCCGGTGCAGTATGTCGTTCGTCCGATTTCCGATAAGTTTCACGATTTTCGCGGTTATGCCGGACGAATTGTCGGTGGAAACGTTGCAAAAGGCGACCGTGTGATTGCACTGCCATCGGGCATCAAATCGCAAATAACAAGCATTCATCTGGGCGAAGAAGAAAAAGAAACCGCACAAATATCCGAGTCTGTGGTTATTCAACTTGCCGATGATATTGATATCAGTCGTGGCGATATTCTCGTTGCTGAAAACGCACCGCAGCCCAATATTTCTAACGATATTCGCTTGACGATATGCTGGCTCAATCAAAAACCGATGAGCACGATCACAAAATATATCATCAGACACACTTCACGTGAATGTTTAGGCGTCGTGAAGGCTATTAATCACTTAATGGACATCAATACCCTCGAAAAAAGAGAAAACGCCGAAACTCTCAAAATGAACGATATTGGCTCTATCAACCTACGTACATCTGTGCCTTTGGTGTTTGATCACTATTCTGAAAATCGAGCAACCGGCTGTTTGATTTTTATTGATCCTGATACGTTTGAGACTGTTGGGGCGGGGATAATAGAGTAGACCCGGTGGCTGAGCCTGTCGAAGCCACCATGCTATTGCACCCTTCGACAGGCTCAGGGTGCGGGTCCGTTGAGGTCATTGACTGTAGGTATTGAGTACGATTCTTTGCCAATAGAGGAAGTTTGTCAAAACTACCATTTATCAATGCTTCTTTTTTCTTTCTGCTCCAACCTTGCACCTGTTTTTCTCTGTAAAAAGCATGGTCTATTCTTTGATATTCCTCAAAGTATACTAATTTTACAGGCAGATGTTTTTTTGTAAAATTAGCACCTTCGCCGTTTTGGTGCTCAAGCAATCTGCGTTCTAAATTGTTTGTGCTACCAGTGTAATAATGTCCGGAAGCACGCTCTAAAATATACATATATCCTTTCATAGTTGTTTGTGTTGTCTGTTCCCTGAGCCTGTCGAAGGGAACGAGGTTTCGGTTTAAAGCATGGTGGTTTCGACAGGCTCAACCACCGACACCGCAAAATTATGCAAAAAACAAACACAAATCGCAAAACTTTCCTTAAAAAGTGTTAAAACTTAAAAAAATTTAAGGTTTCGCACAACAAACTTCAGAAATAACCAAAATTTTCGTATCTTTGTATCAGAAATTAGGCTTCGGCTGACCCGCACCCTGAGCTTGTCGAAGGGTGCAACAGCAACCAAAGTGGCTTCGACAGGCTCAGCCACCGCATCAGACTACTCAAATGAACTAAACTATGATACAAAAACAAAACATCGCAGAACTAAACCAAAAATTCGAAAACACATCGCCACAAGAGGTGTTGCAGTACTTTATTTCTGAGTTGGGCAACGATATCGCTTTTGCATCAAGTTTGGGTGCCGAAGATCAAGTCATAACCGATATGATTTGTAAAATCAATCCGAAAGCCCGTATTTTTACGCTTGACACCGGGCGCTTGTTTCCTGAAACTTATACGCTAATTGACAAAACCAACAAAAAGTACGGCATCAAAATGGAGTTGTTTTTTCCAAAAAATGATTTGGTGGAAGAAATGGTAAGCAAAGAGGGCGTTAATCTGTTTTACAACGGCATAGAGCTACGAAAAATGTGTTGCAATATTCGCAAAATGGAGCCGTTGAGACGTGCCTTTTCCTCTTTACAGGCGTGGGTTTGCGGACTTCGCAAAGAACAATCCGTAACACGCACCGACATGCAAATCGTAGAGTGGGACGAAACCAACAATTTAATCAAAATCAATCCACTTATCAATTGGAGCGAAGCCGATGTTTGGAATTATATTCGCGAAAACAACGTGCCTTACCATGTTCTTCACGACGAGGGTTTTCCGAGTATTGGTTGTCAACCTTGCACTCGAGCCATCGAAAAAGGCGAGAATGTAAGAGCCGGACGTTGGTGGTGGGAGTCGCCAGAACATAAAGAATGTGGATTGCATCGACGCTCAAAATAACACAATTTTCGCAACCATGCAAGAACGCAAACCCGACTGGCTAAAAACCAAACTCGACACAAAAGGAAATTTTTCGAAAATCAAAAAAATTGTCGAATCGAACAATTTGCACACGATTTGCAGTAGCGGAAAATGCCCAAATATCGGAACTTGCTGGAATTTGGGAACAGCAACATTTATGATTTTAGGCGATATTTGCACGCGTTCTTGCAAATTTTGCGCCACAAAAACCGGAAAACCGCTCGCTCCCGACCAAAACGAGCCTAAAAAAGTGGCAGAAAGCATTCATCTCATGCAACTCAAACATTGCGTGATTACATCGGTTGATAGGGACGATTTGCTCGACAAAGGTGCGGATTTTTGGGCAAAAGCCATTTTTGCCGTTCGAAAAAAGAATCCAAATATTCTTATTGAGGTTTTAGTTCCCGATTTTGATAATATCGACGAATTTTTACAGATTGTTTTTGATGCCAAGCCTGATATTTTCGGACATAATTTAGAAACCGTCAAACGGTTGACTCCTGAAGTGAGAAGCCGTGCAAAATATCACGAAAGTTTAGATGTTTTACGAAAAGCCGCATCTGTTGGATTGATAACAAAATCAGGCATTATGGTTGGATTGGGCGAAGCCGAAGCGGAGGTGATCGATGTTTTGAAAGATTTAAGAAGTGTCGGTTGTCGAATGGTAACGATTGGTCAGTATTTGCAACCTACGAAAAACAATTTGCCCGTGAGCGAATACGTTACGCCCGAACAATTTGAAAAATATCGAAAATTTGCGTTAGACATGGGTTTTGATAGTGTGGAGAGTGCTCCTCTGGTGCGTTCGTCGTTTATGGCAGACTCGTCATTCCGCCGTAAGGCGGAATCCCCCAAAACAAAAGGAACGGTCAATAGCAAGGAGATTCCCGCCTTCGCGGGAATGACGGCCGAAAATTTGCAATACATTGATTGGGGATTGATTGATTACAAAGACGCCTGGGACAAACAAAAAGTGTTTTTTGACGAATTGATCGAGGAAAAAATTTCAAAAAAAAACGTCCCGACATCCCAAAGATTCATTGTTTGCGAACATCCACATGTTTATACGCTTGGAAAAAGCGGACAAGCTAACAACTTGCTGATAAACGATGATTTTTTAGAAAAAATTAACGCATCCTACTATCATATCGAACGGGGTGGAGATATCACGTATCATGGTCCCGGACAATTGGTTGGTTATCCGATTTTGGATTTAGACAAATTCAATCTGTCGCTGAAAACATACATTTTTTTGCTTGAAGAAGCAATTATTGAAGTGTTGTCGAATTATCAGATTGAGTCGTCTCGAATGCCGGGTGCAACAGGCGTTTGGTTGGATGTCGACAAAAAAAATCCTCGAAAAATTTGTGCTATCGGCGTTCGTGCAAGTCGAGGTGTTACGATGCACGGTTTTGCGTTTAATGTGAATACTGACTTGTCATATTTTTCCCACATAAACCCCTGCGGTTTTACAGACAAAGGTGTAACTTCTCTGTCGAAAGAGCTTCAAAAAACCGTTGACATCAACGATGTGAAGAAACAAGTTTTTGAGCATTTTCAAGGGTTTTTGAATGTTGCAACTAAAAAATTAGTTGCGTGACTAAAAATATAGTTGCGTGACTAGTTTTTTAGTTGTAGCATAAAATACAAAATAATTTTGTATCTTTGTACCATGAATACACTACACTTATATAATACTCTATCTCGAAAAAAAGAAATTTTCGAGCCGATTCATGCACCTAATGTGGGCATGTATGTGTGCGGGCCTACGGTTTACGGTGATCCACACTTGGGGCATGCACGTCCGGCGATTACGTTTGACTTGGTTTTTCGCTACTTGAAATATCTGAAATACAAAGTGCGTTATGTCCGAAACATCACGGATGTTGGGCATTTGGAAAACGATGCCGATGAAGGCGAAGACAAAATTGCCAAAAAAGCACGCTTGGAGCAACTCGAACCTATGGAAGTCGCACAGTATTACACCGACCGTTACCATAAATTTATGGATGAGTTGAATGTGTTGCGGCCAAGCATTGAATCACGTGCAACCGGACATATTCCCGAACAAATCGAAGTTGTTCAAAAAATCTTGGACGCAGGCTACGCCTACGTTTCAGAAGGTTCGGTATATTTCGACGTGCAAAAGTACAGCAAAAATTACCACTACGGAAAATTATCCGGACGAATTTTGGACGACCTTTTGGCAACCACTCGTGATAATTTGGACGGACAAGACGAAAAACGAAATCCTGCGGATTTTGCCTTGTGGAAAAAAGCATCTCCGGAACATATCATGCGCTGGAATTCCCCGTGGAGCATAGGTTTTCCCGGATGGCACATCGAATGTACAGCAATGGGTTGCAAATATCTCGGTGAAACTTTCGATATTCACGGAGGAGGCATGGATTTGCTGTTTCCACATCACGAAAGTGAAATTGCACAAGCGCAAATTGCACACGGCATAGAGCCTACAAAATATTGGATGCATAACAACATGATTACGATCAACGGTCAGAAAATGGGAAAATCGTTGGGAAATTTCATCACATTGGAAGAGTTTTTTAACGGAAAACAAAAAAACGGTGAAAAACATCCTCTTTTGGATAAGGCGTACTCGCCAATGACCATCCGTTTTTTCATTCTTCAAGCCCATTATCGCAGTACGTTGGATTTTTCGAACGAGGCCCTGCAAGCTGCAGAAAAAGGTTTGAAACGTTTGCAAGATGCGAAAAAAACGTTGCAGACATTGTCCGCTCCGACTGCTGGTACCAATTTACAACCCGTACCAACACTCGAAATTTCGCTGCTTTCAACATTTTGCAAAACCGCCATGAACGATGATTTTAACTCACCAATTGTGATTGCGAATTTGTTCGAAGCCGCAAGAATTATAAATTCTGCGAAAGACGGAAAAACACAGTTGATAAAAGATAATATTGAAGCATTGAAATCTTTGTTCGATGTATATTATACACAAATTTTAGGCTTAACCGACGAGGCAGACGGTAATAATTCCGAATTAATCGACGGTTTAATGCAAATGATTTTGGACATTCGTCAGCAAGCCAAAACCAATAAGGATTACGCTACGTCAGACCGCATTCGCGATGCGCTAACTGCCTTAAATATTACTGTAAAAGACGGCAAAGACGGTACGAGTTGGGGTTATTAAAATCGTCCTCTTTTTGTCCAATTGCCTCTTACACTTTTTACTCGACTTACTCCGTAGGCATTCGGTAAATGTTTTATGCTTGTTTCGCCATTGCAAATAACGACTGAAACAATGTCAAAACGTGCGTCTTTCGGAGATTTGGATTTGAGCATATAAGCATTCGCAGCACGAATAATTTTCTGCTGTTTTTCTTGAGTAACAAAGACTTCAGGCTCGCCAAAAATTACATGCGAGCGGGTTTTGACTTCCACAAAGACCATATAAATGTCGTTGCAAACAATCAAATCGACTTCGTGATGGTGCCAACGCCAATTTTCTTCCACCAATGTGTAGCCCTTTGCCAGCAAGTAGTTTTTGGCGAGCTCTTCGCCTTGTTTTCCTAGTTCTAAATTATGCGACATACTTGTCCCGTCATGTCGAGCGAAGTCGAGACATCCCCTTGATGTACGGGGATCCCTCGACTTCGCTCGGGATGACGACGCTAATTAAAACGGCAAATCGTCCGCCGGAGGATCAAACGCCGGTTGCAATTCTGCTGCATCGGAGGTTGAGCCTGTCGAAACCGGAGCCTCGCCTTCAGATCTTTTAGCCCCCAACATCGTCATGGAACTGCCTTCGATTTCAGTTACATACACTTTTCTGCCTTCACTGTTATCGTACGTGCGCGTGCGAATGCTGCCTTCCAAATAAATGGTCTGGCCCTTTTTCAAGTACTGTGTCGCAATATCTGCCAAACCGCGATAAAGAACGATGTTGTGCCATTCGGTGCGATCTACACGTGCACCTTCTTTGTTTTTGAACGACTCTGTCGTTGCTAATGAAAACGAAACTTTTTTGCTGCCGTTTTCGAATGTGAAAACTTCCGGATCTTTGCCCAAGTTTCCAATCAAAATGACTTTGTTTACTCCTGCCATGATTTTGTTTTTTTTAGTTTGTAAATTGTTTGCGGCGTTCATCTATATAAACGCAAAAAAGTCGATTTTCGTATATTTTTTTCCTTAAAATTTTTTAAGTTTTGGGCGCTTTTTTTTAGCTGCTTTCACAACATGTTGATTTTGAGACGCAAAATTGTGAATAGGTTTTGGTACTGCAAGTTCAAAAAATTGTGAAAGTGGAACTTTTTGAGCCGTTGATTTTAAGTTTTTGGGTAATTTTTCTGTTTTGAAAAACGAAATTGTCAATTTTTGATGGGATAATAGATGTTCGCAGGAATATAATAACTGCATTTGTTCGTCATTGCGAGCGGAGCGAAGCAATCCAGACATAGATTGCTTCGGGCTTTTGCCCTCGCAATGACGTGGCAAGTCCATTTCCGGAAAATCATACAATCCCTGCCAAATATCACGATTAGTACGTTTTTTAATCCAAATATGATCGTCTTCAATGCAAACCAAATAGTCCAAACGGCGAGGTTTTACTGCGATTTTGTTGTTTTTTATCGGCAAAGTATCTATAACCGCATAGCGAAAAGCGTAGCAATTTTTTTGAAACGGACACGCCAAGCACAGTGGCTGTCGCGGTTTGCAACACATCGAGCCAAACTCCATAATGGCCTGATTAAATTCGCTGGGATTTTTTTTATCAATTTGCTTGTTTAGAATTTTCATCAATTCGGCTTTTCCTGCGGATATGTCGATAGGCGTGGTTACGCCGAACATTCGAGAAATCGCACGCGAAACATTTCCATCCAAAACGGGATAACATAAATTAAAAGCAAACGATGCAATCGCCGCGGCTGTATAATCTCCAACGCCAGGGAGAGCACGGATTTCATCATAATTATTTGGAAAAGTTCCACTATATTTTTCCGTGATAATTTTTGCAGTTTTATGCAAATTTCGAGCACGGGAATAGTAGCCCAAACCCTGCCAAAGTTTCAAAACCTCATCTTCCGGAGCGCTTGCTAAATCTTGAACTGTCGGATATTTTTCACAAAAGTTCAAATAATATGGAAGCCCTTGAACGACCTGTGTTTGTTGTAAAATTACTTCCGAAAGCCAAATGAAATACGGATTTTTCGTATGCCGCCACGGCAAATCACGCTTGTATTGTGAAAACCAATCGGAAAGTGTTTTTTTCATACTACAAAGGTACGAAAAATTTTGGAAAACTAAAACCCTTCGCTTTGTGTAATCACAAATGTCTCGTTGTCGCCGGAAGAGATAAAAAACGCCTCTACGCCGGGCAAATTTTTGAGCATTTCCAACGATTTTTCAACACCCAAAACCATGAATGCTGTTGCAAAAGCATCGGCTCGCCAAGCATAGGTATCTCTAACGGAAACGCTCAAAAGCGAGTGTTCAACGGGTCTTCCGGTTGTCGGATCAATTGTGTGCGAAAACCGCCTGCCGTCTTGTTCAAAATATCTTCGATACGTGCCGGACGTTACCAAACCAGAATTGCAAAGTTGTACAACTGTTTCAACTTCACGCCGAGAAAGAAATGTTTCGGCAGGCGTTTCAATACCTACACGCCAACAATTTCCGTTGGGTCTTACGCCTCGTCCAAGCGCATCGCCTCCAATACTAATCAAAAAAATTTCGATGCCTCTGCTCTCCAAAAATTCTCCGACCAAATCAACCGCATAGCCTTTTGCAATGGCATTAAAGTCAATTTTTATGTTTGGATTTCGTTTAACGGCTCTTCCATCAACAATCTGAATACCTCTGAAATCAACTAATTCCAAGTATTCTGCTATTTTTTCATCGGTCATTTCTTCGCGTTCTGTGTTCCAAAAACCGAAGGCTCTAACCAAAGGTCCAACGGTGAAATCAAATGCTCCATCGGTGATTTCACTGATAGAAACCGCCTTGTTAAAAATGTCCTGAAACATCGGACTTAACACAATATCCACGTTGTTGTTTACCGCATTTATTTCCGATTTCGGCTCATGAAGCGATGCCACAAAAAGAAATTCCCCAAGGATTGAATCAATCTCTGCTTGGTAGTTTTTTCCTTCCGGATGATAGTACGAAACGAGATAATACGTGCCAAGAGCATGTCCCGAAATCCGCACGAATTGCGGTTGTTGTGTGCAGGCAACAGCAAAAAATGCAATAAAAACAAAGAAAATATTTTTCATAGCAGTTGTTTTTACGCAAATCTCAACGCTTTCAGCATAAAGTCCGGCAAGGGTTTCAGTGGATCTCGTTTTTCGAGGTCGAGGTAGATGTTAAATTTTTTCAGAATAGGAATTTTGTAGGTTTCCACTAATTCGATGAGTGCGCCATCCGGGTCTTCCAAATATGCGAAACGTCCGGCGGCTTCGCCCATATCAAATTTTTCGCTGGCAACAGCGGAATCTACCGTGAATGGGTAGCCTTGTTTTTCGCAATTGGCTTTCATTTCGTCCATTTTTTTCACATCGAAGCACAAGTGAATGTATCCCAAATCACCCCATTGGCGGTCTTTGTAGAGTTTTCTGCCTTCGTAATCTTGGGCTTGCAGAAGTTCGATGTAAGATGCACCGAGCAATCGTGAAAACGGACCTACACGCGGTTCGCTGTGAGAAAGCAGCACGCGGCGAAAGGTTTTTTGTCCACCGATAATTCCCGAAAGGTCAGGAAATACAGCCGTTTCGTCATAGATAACCATATCATAGCCCAAAACTTCTTTATAAAATTTCATAGATTTTTCCATGTCGGATACGCCGATAACCGCACCGGCACAACCGCCCGTTTTGCTTTTTCCGCCACCGAAAAACGGTAAACCTTCTATTACCTCAAAGATGTTTCCTGCAGGACCCTGACAGAAAAAATGCATCAAACTGTCGGGTGCTTTTTGTGGTTCGCAAAGCATCGTGAAATGTTTTTTCAAGTGGTTATATGCTCCTTGAATATCATCGGATTTTACTTTGCAAATTGCAATGCCCAAATCGCCAAGCTCGGGTATAAAGACAGGTGGAAGCGGCGTTCGTTTCGTGTATTGCCAAATTTCAAATCCCCCGCCGCCACGCAGATTCAAGGCTAAAATTGCACGCCGATCTTGTGGTTGATTGTTGGTATAAGGAAGCATGAGTTTCGCCGTTCCTTCGTCATCGAACATGCGCACGTTCATGCCGAATGCCTTTTTGTAAAGTTCAAAACCCTGCGCCACGTTTGCAACGCCGATGCCGATTTGCTGGATGCCGGAGATTAAGTTCATGTCATTTATTTTTTTGCGGTTATATCATATCAAAGCCTGTATGCTTCCTCAAAACTTTGGGAATAACAATACCTTCCGGGGTTTGATTGTTTTCCAAAAGTGCGGCAACAATTCTCGGAAGAGCCATTGCAGAGCCGTTCAAAGTGTGAACGAGCTGTGTTTTTCCTTCTTCGTTTTTGAAACGGCATTTCATGCGGTTGGATTGAAAGCTCTCGAAATTCGACACTGAACTCACTTCCAACCAACGCTCTTGTGCAGCACTCCAAACTTCAAAATCGTAAGTCAATGCCGAGGCAAAACTCATGTCGCCTCCACACAGTCTCACAATGCGGAACGGCAAGCCCAACGAGCGAACAAGCGATGCTGCATAGTCTTTCATTTCCTCTAAAATTTCGTAAGATTTTTCGGGATGAGCGATGTTTACAATTTCAACTTTATCGAATTGATGCAAACGATTCAGTCCGCGAACATCTTTGCCGTAAGACCCGGCTTCCCTACGAAAACAGGCGGAGTATGCTACATTTTTTATCGGCAAATTTTTTGCTTGCAAAATTAGGTTGCGATACAAGTTTGTTACCGGAATTTCGGCGGTCGGAATCATGTACAAATCGTCTTCTTGAATATAATACATTTGTCCGTCTTTATCGGGTAAATTTCCTGTTCCAAAACCCGAGTCTTCATTAACCATCAGCGGAACTTGAACTTCCGTATAGCCTGCTTCAATGCCTTTTTCCAAAAAATAATTGATCAACGCACGCTGCAGTCTAGCACCTTTTCCTTTGTAAACCGGAAAACCCGCTCCCGTAATTTTATTACCCAGTTCAAAGTCCACAATGTCGTATTTCACACATAAATCCCAATGTGGAACGGCATCTTTTCCTAGCTTCGGCATTTCACCTTCTTCATGAACAATCTCGTTATCGTCGGCATGAAAACCTTTGGGAACAGAGATATGCGGAAGGTTTGGCAGTAAAATCATTTTTGCTTCGAGCTGTTTTTCAATTTCAACTAATTTATCCAAAAACGCTTTACTTTCTTGTTTTAATTCTGCAGTTTTGGCTTTGATTTTTTCAGCTTCGTCTTTCAAGCCTTTTGCCATTAAAGTACCTACTTCTTTTGCAATTTTATTGCCTTCTGCCAAAAGATCATCGGCTTTTTGCTGGGTTTCGCGACGAAGTTTATCAATATCTAAAACTTCTTTGATGTGCTGCTCAACGTTTTTGAAATTTTTTATGCTTAAACGCTCGATAACCTCGTTGGCTTTTTCTTTGATTGTATTGATTTGTAACATTTCGCTGCCTTTTTAATCCACAAAGATACGAAAAAAAATCCAATTCGAAAATTTTGTGTATATTTGCAAAAAAAATACTCACCATGTTAGGAACCTTTCAAAAACATCTCCAAGACGAACTTGCCGCCATTGAAGCAGCAGGTCTTTACAAAAGAGAACGCATCATCGTAACGCCGCAAACTGCGCAAATTAAAGTAAACAGTGGGCAAGAAGTCTTAAATTTTTGTGCAAACAATTATCTTGGATTGTCCAACAGTCCGAAATTAATTGCCGCCGCAAAAAAAGCCCTTGACGAACGCGGTTACGGCATGTCGTCCGTGCGTTTTATCTGCGGAACGCAAGATTTGCACAAAACGCTGGAAGCCAAAATTTCCGAGTTTTTCCGAATGGATGATGCCATTCTTTATGCTGCGTGTTTCGATGCAAATACCGGACTTTTCGAAACGCTGCTTCACGAAGAAGATGCGATTATTTCAGATACCTTAAACCATGCTTCGATCATCGACGGTGTGCGTCTTTGTAAGGCAAAACGCTACCGCTATGCGAATGCAAATATGGAAGAATTGGAAAATTGTTTGAAAGAAGCACAAGCCCAGCGTTACAGAATGATTGTAACCGATGGTGTTTTCTCAATGGACGGCAATGTTGCTCCGATGGACAAAATCGTTGCTTTGGCAGAAAAATACAACGCTTTGGTGATGGTTGACGAAAGTCATTCGGCAGGCGTTGTCGGAAAAACCGGTCGAGGCGTAAGCGAGTTGTTTGATGTTTGGGGCAAAATCGACATCATCACCGGAACGCTCGGAAAATCGTTTGGCGGAGCGATCGGCGGTTTTACAACCGGGAAAAAAGAAATTATCGACATGCTGCGTCAACGTTCACGACCGTATTTGTTTTCCAACTCCATTCCGCCGTTGGTGGCCGCCGCAGGCATCGAAATGTTTGATATGGTCGCTTCTACCAACGAATTGCAAGATCGTTTGCACGAAAATACGGCGTATTTTTATGAAAAAATGACGCAGGCAGGTTTCGACATCAAGCCCACGCAGTCCGCAATCTGCGCGGTCATGCTTTATGATGCCAAACTTTCTCAACAAGTTGCCGCTAAACTTTTGGAGGAAGGTATTTATGTGATCGGGTTTTTCTTTCCGGTTGTTCCAAAGGATCAAGCCCGAATTCGCGTGCAACTTTCGGCGGCACACACCAAAGAACACTTGGATAAAGCGATTGCGGCGTTCACGAAAGTGGGGAAAGAGCTTGGCGTGATTTCTTGATTTTTTTGAGACATCAAGGCTCTACAACTAAAAAAACTAGTTATATAACTAAAAGCTTAGTCGCATAACTAGTTTTTTTAGTTGTGCTTGTATCTTATCGAATACAGCGCAATGAAAGCCTGTTGCTTTTATTGCTCCAATTTTGTGGAAAGACGCTTCCTCTCGAGGTAAATATCAAAAGATATCCACGGTCTTCAGTTCGTTCCGACTGAGACCAGTAAAAACCCCATGAACCTTGATCTTTCAGCGAACCATCCGAAATGCTGATACCGCCAAAAGCACCACCCCAACGGTTAATATAATTATCAACAACAAATTCCGGCGTGTCTCCTCTCGGACGACCTGTTCCGCCCAAAGCAATATCCAAATCCATAAAATCTTGCTTCGTAGGGACACGCCAAGGATAAGGGCAAAGTTCACTCGCTAATTGATACACGGCTTGCCAACAAAATAAGTCGCCTGGAAATTCCGGATTAGAACGACAGTCTATGTTGAAAACCGATCTCTCGGTAAGGATATACTCCTCATCCCTATTGCTACATCGGTCTGTTTGTACAGCATCTGACCAAATTTGAGTGATATCATTGCCGGAAATCGTCCAAGTTCTATTCGTAGCAAATGAGGCATTGCCAAGAGCTGTAGACCATGTTTTGTTGTTACAAGATGTAAAGATAATCGCCATCACGGCAATAATTAAGATTGTAAATAGTTTTTTCATCCTTTTGTTGTTTTTGGCTGCCGCAAAGGTACGAAAAAAATAGATTTTCGCCAAGTTTATTAACATTTTTCGGAAGTTATCAACATTTTAACATTTTTTAAGGAATTTTTTATACGAAAATCGACTTTTTTGCGTTATATATATATGAGCGGTGTTTGTTCATGACAAAATTATTAACAAAAAAACGACTAAACATTTATTCGTATGAAAAAAACATTCACAAACTTTGCAAACTTTTTTGCATTCACAAAGGGCGAACGACGTGGAATCGTTGCACTTTTGAGTGTGATAAGTTTTTTGATGTTCGGCATTCAAGTGATGCCGTATTATACCAAAGACAATGATTTGGAATTTTCGGATGAAATTCCGGTGGAATCATCATCAAATTTTGAAACAATCGCCGGCGACACCATACCTGTACGGGCGGAGCTCGCCCCCGTCCTTGCTGATAATCGTGACAAATCTGAACAAGGGCGCCCGCACTTCGACAGGCTCAACGACCGGTCGCCCCAACAGGAACCGCAACCCAGATTTCAAGTCCGCGAAAGACAACCGTTTCGTGTCCATGCAAACACTGCCGATACCTTGGATTTACAACAAATTAGGGGTATCGGATCGGCAACATCGCATCGCATTGTCCAGTATCGCGAGCGACTTGGCGGATTTGTCAGAGTGGAACAATTACTGGAAGTTTGGGGTATTGATTCCGAAAGATTCGAACAAATCAAAGAGTTTTTCATCATCGACAAACAAAACATCCGCAAACTCAACATCAACACCATCTCAATTCGAGATTTGCAACGACATCCGTATTTAGATTATTGGCAAGCCAAAGCCATCGTTCAAAACCGTGATGAAAACGGATTCTATGCAAACATTTCCGATATTTTAAAACTCGCATTGATTGACCAAGAAACATTTGATTTGATTAAAGATTATTTGGAACTATGAACACCGCAATCAAACACTGGCAACAAGACGAACGTCCGCGTGAAAAACTGCTTAAACACGGGGCTTCAACACTCAGCAACGCCGAACTTCTGGCGATAATCATCAACTGTGGAAACAAACAGTATTCGGCATTAGATATTGCCAAGCAAATTTTAGCAACCTGCGGCAACGATTTTTTGGATTTGTCGAAAAAAGATGTTTCGCAGTTTGTCAAACAGTTTAAAGGCATTGGTCAAGCCAAAGCCGTTACGTTGGTTGCAACGCTCGAGATCGCACGCCGCCGCTACGAAGCAAAAGCAACTGTTCGTCCAAAAGTGGCGGACAGCCGCTCGGCATTCGAAGTGTTTTTCAAAAACCTTTGCGACCTCAATCACGAGGAGTTTTGGGTGCTTTACGTGGATGCGTCCGGAAAACTGATTTCCAAACAACGCATTTGCGAAGGCGGCATCACGCAAACATCCGTAGATGTGAAAAAAATCATGCAGACGGCAGTCTCTAATCGTGCACATGGCATCGTTTTAGGACACAATCACCCTTCGGGGAATATTTTGCCGAGCAAAAACGATGTTTTGGTTACTCAAAAAATTCAGACTGCCGCGAAACTCTTAGATTTACGCGTAATCGACCACATTATTTTGAGTGGAAATGATTATTACAGTTTTGGAGATGATGGGATTTTATAATGGTTAGTGGTTAGTCATTAGCGACCAATTAACCATTAACCACTATTCAAGTTCTATCAAAATAGCATCTTTCACAACGTTCTCACCGGTTTTAACGTTGATAGATTTTACTTTTGCATCAAAAGGTGCTTGAAGCTCATTGTCCATTTTCATACATTGAAGAATGATGATGATTTGGCCTTTTTTGACTTTGTCGCCTTTTTTTACAAATATTTTTCCAATAGTTCCGGGCATAAACGATGTGATATCACCGGGATTTACGGAAGTCAGAACCTTTCGCATCTCTAAACGTGAAGGGTGCTGTATTTTTTTATCGGTTGTTTTGCTCATGATTTTAGTTTTTAAAACGGTGGTAGTCCATGTTTTTTCGCAGGCGAAACCTCAGCTTTGTTTGCCGAAATTTTTAGTGCATGAATAATGTAGTTGCGAGTTTCTTCGGGTTTGATTACTGCATCTACATAGCCATAAGCTGCGGCAACGTAGGGGTTAGCAAACTTTTCACGGTATTCGGCGATTTTTTTCTGACGCATGTCTTCAGGATTATCTGCCGACATGATTTCGTTTCTGAAAATGATATTAGCAGCGCCTTCCGGACCCATAACTGCGATTTCCGCAGTAGGCCAAGCAAACACGAAGTCAGCTTTCAAATGGTTTGAGCACATCGCGATATAACCGCCTCCGTATGCTTTCCTCAAAATAATTGTGATTTTCGGAACTGTTGCTTCGGAATAAGCATAAAGAATTTTCGCACCATGGCGAATCACTCCTGCATATTCTTGATCAATACCGGGCAAATATCCCGGAAGGTCAACCAGCGTGACCAACGGAATGTTGAACGCATTGCAATAACGGATAAAGCGAGCGGCTTTGTCCGAACTGTCTACGTCCAAAACGCCTGCCATACAAAGCGGTTGATTAGCCACATAACCAACGGTTTCCCCATTGATGCGACCAAAACCGATTACTATATTCGGCGCAAAAAGCTCTTGAATTTCCAAAAAATCCGAGTTGTCAGAAACCGATCTGATAATATTTCTTACATCGTAAGGTTTTTTTGGATCGGACGGAAAGAAATTTTCGACTTTATACTCTTTGGTTTTCGGGTTTTTTACCGGTATGGCATCTGCTTTTCTCGTGTTGTTGAACGGAATATAATTGATCAGTTTTTTGATTTGGTTGAAGCATTCGTCTTCGCTTTCTGCGAAAAAATGTGCATTTCCGGAGATTTCGGCATGAACGCGGGCACCACCCAAATCTTCTTGAGAAATATCTTCGCCAAGTACTGATTTTATTACTTCCGGACCAGTAATGAACATTTTCGAAATTTTGTCCACCACAAACACAAAATCCGTGAGAGCCGGCGAATAAACCGCACCACCCGCACAAGGGCCAAGAATCACAGAAATCTGAGGAATAACACCCGAAGCAGCAGTATTCCGATAAAAAATATCACCGTATCCTGCAAGTGCATTCACACCTTCCTGAATACGTGCACCACCCGAGTCGTTGATCCCGATCAGTGGCACTTTCAATTTCATGGCATGATCCATGATTTTGGTGATTTTTTTGGCATGCATGTAGCCCAATGATCCACCTGCAACGGTAAAATCTTGAGCAAAAATACATACGGGATGGCCTTGCATGGTACCGGTTCCCGTGATTACCCCGTCGCCCGGCAAATATTTTTTGTCCATGCCGAACTCACGTCCGGAATGTTCCACAAAAAGGTCGTATTCGTGAAAAGAATTAGGGTCTAGAATACTGAGTATACGTTCGCGGGCAGTAAGTTTTCCGGTGGCTTTTTGTTTTTCAACGGCTTTTTCGCCACCACCTTGAAGAGCATCCGACATACGTCGTCGAAGTTCGAGAGTCTTAGATCTAATTGACATAGGCTGTCGATTTGGATTGGTTTATTGCATACAAAGGTACGAATAAAATTTGAAATTACCTAACCTTTTTTTGCAAAAATCTCATTTTCAGCAAAAACAGCCTGCTCATACCAATCCGTGCCATATTTGCGAATAAGGGGTTTTTTGAGAAATTGAAAAATTTTTATAGCCTTTTCTCTTCCTTCGATACAAGCGTCGTTGCAAATCGTCCAACGGTCGTAATTTAGTGCGTCGGAATCGCCAATTTTTGAAACGCGAATAGGATAAAGATGGCAAGAAATCGGCTTTTGATAGGAAATTTTTCCGTCTTCAAAGACTTTTTCAATGGCACATTCTGCGATACCGTTGTTGTCAAAAACAAGATAAGCACATTCTGCACGATTTACAAGCGGTGTTACCACCGTACCGTCTATGGCGATTTCAAAAACACCTGTATTTTCAATCGTTTCACGACCTTTTTCCGTGAGGTAAGGTTTGATTAGGTCGATATGTTCTTCCAAATAGCTGACTTCGTCTTCGTCTAATGGAGCTCCTGCATTTCCTTCTATGCAGCAAGCTCCTTTACATTTTATCAGATTACAGCAAAAAAATTCGGTGAAAATATCGTCGGAAATCAATGTGTTTTCGATAGCAATCATAATTTGTCGAGATTGTTTTTCAAGGCTTTCAGTGCATCCCAACGAGGGTCTTCTGCGGGTTTTGATTCCGTTGATGCTTGCAGTTTTTTCAGCATGTCCGGATTGCAATCTTCAATGTCATGCATTACTCTGAGCGGACGTAAAAGCACCAGTACTTCGTAAATGAAGTTATCTAAAATCAGTTCGTGTTCTTTTGGTGCGATTGTCCAAACTTCGCTGTCGAAATCGTTTTCGTTTCCGAAGTTTGTGATCAATGTTTCCTCGTGATTGATGGAAATTTCGACGGGATCTAGACATCTGTCGCAAGGTACAAAGCATTTTCCGTTGAAATGGAAATCCAACTTGAGAAAACGTTCGGTTTTTTCCAAATCAATGTTGATTTTTATTTTGCAATCGGAGATTTCATCGTAGTCGAACGCCTCAAAAAACGTATCGTCCACGTGAAACTCAAGCTTATGATATCCGAGAGAGAGTCCGGAGAAAGGGATTTTAAGCATTACAAGTGTTTTTCAATGTCATCATGTCGAGCGTAGCAAAGCGAAGTCGAGATACCCCATAGCAAGGAGATTCCTCGACTTCGCTCGGAATGACGGGCATTTTAACTAACTTCCGCACCTACATAATTCGCTTTTACATCCTCATAAAACTTCGCAACGGAAACTTGTATAAACGGAAGGATAAAGAGAAAGAAAACAGCAGATATAAGAAGAGTGAATATGAACAGACCAGAGATATTCAGCACCATTACGAGAGCAAGTGGCAATGCACACAACAGATACACTCCAAGAAAAATCATCATAAGTCCAAAGTATTTCATCTTGTAACCGTTCATCATTTTTCGGCTTTTCTTGAGGGCTTCGACGACGCCGATTTCAGGATTATCTCGCAAAATAAAAAAACTTAAAGCGAGCATAAACGCGACAACAAATCCCGGTATGATTAGCAATAGCATGCCCAAGAGAACGAAGCACAGCACAAGTAAAAATACGCCGATGGACTTCCAATAATTTTGCTTAAATCCTGCAAAAATCATGCAGAATTTGGGCTCTTCATTTCGGGCAATCGCCAACGAAAATGTTGCCATTCCAAGGACCATTGGTCCATAGACAAAAATGAGCCAAACAAGGGGTAACGTCGCATAAAGTAGAGTCATTCTTTCGGGAATAACCGATGTTGCTCCGAGAATAAGTGTGAATACAAGAAATGTACAAATTGCTAAACCCCAACGATTATTTAATGCATCGGCGGCTTGTCTCATGAGTTGTTTGTTTGGTGTTTTCATGGTTTTGTTTTTTTTGGTTTGTATTTTGGTTGGGGCGTGCTTCGACAGCCTCAGCAACCACCCTTACCGGTTATTATTCCACAATCGTTGTCCAACCGAATTTATCTTCGAGCTCGCCGAGCTGGATTCCGAGCAAACGGTTGTAAAGTTCTGTAGAAACTTTTCCGGCAACGCCCTCTTGTCCAAATTTGTAGGAAATCTTTTTTTCGCGATCAAAAATTTCGCCGATAGGCGTGATTACTGCTGCGGTTCCACAAGCGCCTGCCTCGTCGAAATTGGCTAATTCTTCAACGGCAATTGAACGTTCGACAACATTCAAGCCCATATCTGCTGCCAATTCACGAAGACTCATATTTGTAATCGAGCGCAAAATTGAGTGTGATTTCGGCGTAACATATTCGCCATCTTTAATCACGAAAAAATTTGCAGGACCAGCTTCATCAATGTACTTTTTTTCTTTGGCATCCAAAAATAGTACAGACGCAAAACCTTCTTCTTGCGAACGAACGCTCGCTTGAAGCGATGCTGCGTAGTTTCCGCCTACTTTGTAAGTGCCCGTTCCGAGAGGTGCTGCACGATCAAAATCACGGACAAGTTGTATTTTCACAGGCTTAAAACCTGTTTTGAAATACGGTCCGACCGGACTAACAAACACCAAAAATGTGTACTCGTCAGCAGGTTTTACACCGACCTGTCCGCCCGTACCAATCAATAACGGACGCAAGTACAATGATGCTCCGGTTCCATAAGGAGGAACAAATTTTTCGTTCATTTTTACCGCTTTGATACACGCATCCATGAATAAATTTTCGGGAACGGGTTGCATTTTAATTCCGTTTGCCGAATGCGTCATGCGTTTGGCGTTTTCTTCCAAACGAAACATGCGGATTTTTCCGTCTTTTCCACGATAGGCTTTTAAACCTTCGAAGGCCTGTTGTCCGTAGTGCAGGCAGGTTGCCGCAATGTGCATCGTGATGTTTTCGTCAGTACTTGCTTCGAGTTCGCTCCATCTGCCATTTTTGAAATACGCACGAACATTGTAGTCTGCTTTGAAATAGCCGAACGGTAGTTCTGCCCAATTGATGTTTTCCATAATGTTTGTTGTTTTAATTTTTTGCAAATTTACACAATTTTTTTGAATCACGAAAACTTTCTCGGATAAAAAACACGCTTTTGCCAGAAAAATACCGAAATCGCCAGAATAACCGAAAGAAAATCAGAAACGGCAACCGCATACCAAACGCCATCCAGACCCCATCGGTTCGAAAAAAGAAGTAAAAGCGGAATAAAGAACAATAACTGTCGGCACAAGCTTACCGTAATCGATAAAATCGGCTTGTTTATGGATTGATAAAAATTTGAACAAATAATTTGAAATCCTCCAAACAAAGGCATCATCAGAAATACAAAAAACAAGCCTCGCGAACCTATTTCGATAAGTTCGGCATCGGCTGTAAATAACCGCATCATTTGTGTTGGAAACAACACTACCGAGAGAAGTCCAACGGAGGTAATACTTATTCCTATTTTGATCGTTAGGATCAAAGTGTCTTTCATTCGTTTGAGTTTCCCGGCACCGAAACTATAACCCACAATCGGCTGCATACCCTGACTCAATCCGGCGATAATCATTATGAACAACATCGCATAAGCAGAAACAATGGCATAAGCACCTATCGCCAAATCGCCGCCATGTCGGCGTAAAACCAAGTTCACAGCAATCGCTACCGCCGATGCGGCCACGTGCATCAAAAACGGAGAAAGTCCGATAGCCGTGATATTTCGAATGATATAGCCCTTCAATTTGAACGTTGCCCGACGAAATCTAACCCGGCTGTCGCTGCTTAAAAAATGGTGCATCACATAACATGAACTCACAAACCTTGAGATAGCAAAAGCCCAAGCAGCGCCTTTAATTCCGGCATCTAAGCCGAAAATAAAAATTGGTGTTAAAATCAAATTCAGCACGACTGCGATGATCGGTGCATACATTGATTTTTTTGGATATCCTGATGCCCGCATCATGCTTCCATAACTGTACGAAATGTTGCCGAAAATTGACGTTGGTAGAATAATTTTTAAATAGTCTTTAGCATATGGCAGTGTGTGTTCACTTGCACCAAAAGCAACGAGCATCGGCTCTAAAAAAATCAATCCGAAAATGGTTACGAATGTCCAAAACGTAAACGAAAGAAACAAGCTGTTTGCTAAAATACGTTCAGCCCAAGGCGTGTCTTTCATTCCCAAAACAATGGAAATTCGAGCGGCGGCACCAACGCCGACCAGTGTTCCGAATGCCATTATCAACATTGCAATCGGGTAGGTTAACGCTAATCCCGAAACAGCCAAAGATCCAACGCCGTGTCCGATAAAAGCCCTATCTGCCAAATGGGAAATAGAAATTGATACCGCTCCGATAATCGCCGGAACGGAATAGTGAAGCAAAAGTTTCCCTACAGGTTTGTTTTCCAAATCAATCTTCATAGTCATAAAAATTGACTAATGATCAATACGCCTGCAACCGATAAAGGAACCGTAAAATTATCCGTACCCTTAGTTGAAATTAATTCCGTGACGGTAGCGGTTAAGGCAATCATCAAAGAAAATCCAAGCATTGGATTATCGTAAACGGAATTAAAGAATAATAAGCAAATAAGGAGTGCGGAAAACAAAAATGCTAATGTCCCGGCAATAGTTTTTCCGGCATATATTTCGTTGGATTTTACCCATTTACCGCCAACTAATCCGGCTAAAGGATCCGAAATGGCAAAAATCAGCAAGGGGAGCGTGAATATCGCATTATTTCCAAAGACTACGGAAACAAGATAAGTAGCCCCTAATCCAAACGCCAGAAAATAACTTCCTCCCGTTTCTCGCTCTACATTATCAACAGAAGGAATCCATTTTTGAACTTTTGCAATCATAAGCAGAACGAAGAAAAGAGCACTTAACGCCAAAGCATAACCAACATTTTTGAAAACGATAGGAAAGAAAAACAATGCCATCAATACTGCTGCAACGTGAGATAGTTTCCGCGTATATTCCGCATCAACGTTTAATTTACGATTGAGTATTTCGCAAAAAATCAACAATAAAATATATCCAACCGTAAATCCCAATAAGCCAAATAAACCAAGTGCATGATAATTCATAACCAATAAAAATTTAATAAAACCATAACTGCTCCTGCAACAACCCAACTGTCGAAACGATCAAGAATACCACCGTGTCCGGGAAGCAGCCGACTGAAATCTTTAACTGCGTATTGACGTTTTATGTATGAGGCTGCCAAATCGCCGACAAACGAAGCCGCAATCACACAAAGTATCAGAATAATCACCACTAAGCCGTCATGTCGAGCCCCTCGGCTCAACTCGGGATAAACTCCGTCGAGACATCCCCTTGCTAAAATCAAATTTGCAACAACACCAAGAACTAACGCAATACTCGCTCCGCCGACAAGTCCGCCAAGCGTTTTGTTAGGGCTGATAATTGGTGTTATTTTTCGTTTTCCGAACAACTGTCCGGATAGTTGGCTAAAAGCATCAAACGTACATACGGTAAACACTGTCAGAATTTGAATTTCTTTCGTTGCAAAAGCAAAAAAACAGAACAATACCGCAATTCCAATATACATTGAAAAAAACAAAACAAACTTGCTCCATTTCAGCGGTACGGGCGTTTCGACAGGCTCAACGACCGCACTCCGGCAGCCGGACACTGAGCCTGTCGAAGTGTCGAGACCGCCACGTATCGAACTGATTTGCAGACGAAGTATTTCAACAGCTCCTCCCAAAGCGACTAGAAAACAAACTATTTTGAAAAGTATCGGGACATATATGATGCAGAGAAAAATCGAGTTTATGATGAGAAAATAAACAAAAAATTTCTTCCAGGCATTTATTTTTATGGGTTTTTCTTTTTTGCGGCTAATGATATGAATCGCAACTGCGCCAATCGCAAAAAGAATAAAAAGAAATACTAAAAAAAACTCTGAATTCATGCTCGACTATTTTTATGTTTCAATTCCATTTTTCTCTTTTGCAAGTCTTTGATTTTCCCTTTTGACCTGAAAAATGGTTCTGACATCGCTTGAGGGACCTTTTAGTAAAAGCGAAATCAAAAGTTCCTCCGTTGTGAGTATAAATATGCTTGCTATAACAAATATGGTATAGCCGTTCGTAATGGCATTAGGTCCATTCAAAATCCAGTGAAGAAGAACCCATACAAATAAAATATATCCGAGGGATCTCATTAAATAAGTGTGAATGATAAGCATACTTACGCTTTTGTGCTTTATATAACCAACAAGCGAGGAAAGAACTTTATATGCAAAACCGGCCATACAAAGCCAAAATAAAATCGGGTAGTCCGGCAAAAGCATTTTAGGAATAATAAAAAGTGCCGCAACTACAACCAAAGCCATATCAGCAAGACTGTCAAGAACTTGCCCTAATTTTGTTCCTTCTCCATTATTAACAGCCCTTGCTATTGTTCCGTCAATCATATCGGTAAAACAAGCAATAATAAACAAAACCATACCGACAGTATTAAATCCTTGACGAGCAAAAATTATCGCAATAGGAACGCAAAGTAAAAGTCTGCTGAGTGTAATTATGTTTGGAACATGTTTCATAGTTGCTTCATTTACGAATGGTGAGTGAAAATAGCGGATAAATCAAAATTCCTATCGGAATAGCAGCAAAACCAACGATAAAAAACAACACTGCGACAGTTCCTACAAGCAAAAATTGCTGCCAACTCGGCACAAATCCCGCTTTTAATTTGAGCGACAACATTCGTATTGGAAGCACCAAGAGTGCCGTAAAAATCACACATAAAACAGCAATCGTTATCGGATGAAAAGTTATGGCTTCTAAATTCCACAATTCTCTTTCGTGCAAATCGCGAAGCACAAACGGCAAAGTCGCCCAAAACATGCCGTTTGCAGGAGTCGGCATGCCGATAAAATATTCGGGGTGGCTGGTGTCGTCCGTATTGAATTTCGCCAAGCGCAACGCCGAAAACAAAACCATGGCAAAAGCAATATACGGCAATTGCGGAAACGGCAGCGCATCGGGATTTGCAAACATAATTCTGAACGCAATCATAGCCGGGGCAACGCCGAAGCTCACAATGTCTGCGAGCGAATCCAGTTGTTTGCCGAGTTCTGACTGAGCATTGAGTATTTTTGCCAAAAATCCGTCCAAAAAATCAAAAACCGCGGCCAAAAGAATCAATCCTCCGGCAAAAACCAACTGTCCGCTAAACGTGGCAACAATTGACAAACAGCCGCAAAGTAGATTGGCAAGCGTGATGGTATTTGGTATGTGCTTCATGCTTTTTTGTAAATTTTCAACTTGCAAAGATACAAAAAATTTGGCAGATTCACTTTTTTTTCATACCTTTGTAGTGGTGAAATATATATCAACTATGAAAAAAATCTTGAAAATTTCGTTATTGTTTTTTGCAGCAATGCTGATTATTGTTGGTTGCAGGAAAGAACGTGATGCCTCTCTTGTAAATATCTGGGTGGGCGAGAGTGTTGAGATTAGAGAAATAAGATTAGGACTTATAACTATTCCTGCACCTCCGGAATTGTCGGAATACATGAGTCAAATCATAAATCCGCAAGTAGCAGGCACAATTCTCGAACTTCGCGAAGATCGTATCGCTGTTATTTTACCTCCAGCCCTAATCACACTACCTCCGCTGGAGTTTATTTACACAGCGAATGGAAACACATTGACGATTGGTTCTGTGGAAGGTAGATATAATATTTCAAGAAATCAGTTGAATTGGGATGTTAACCTTACCAACCTCCTTACAGATATTTTTGGAATAGGTCTTGGTGATTTGGGTATTCCGGATATTCCCGGAGTTAATTTGAATCAAGCCGCTATCACGGCTCGTATCATATTCAACAAAAAATAATCACTCCCCTATTTTTTCGTTCAAGGATTTAAAACCTTTGCCCAAAATTTCGTTTGCCGGCAAAATGGTAATAAATGCTGTTGGATCTATTTCGTGAATAATCTCTCTTAATTTTGGGATTTGACGGGAGTTTACAACGGTGTAAAGAATTTCACGCTCTTCGCCTTTGTACGTGGTTTTTCCGTGAAAATACGTGCTTCCTCGATTGAGTTTTTTGTGGATCACATCGTTCATTTCTTTACTTTTTTCCGAAATGATGAACACAGCACGGTCGGTGGAAAGTCCTTCTTGAAAGATATCGACAACCTTTCCATACACAAAAATCGTAATCAGCGAATAAAGCGGTATTGCCCAATCGCCAAATGCAATCAAACCAATCAGTACAACGATTGAATCTACAAGTATAATACTAAATCCGATTTGAATTCGGGAGTATTTAGTCATAATTTTTGCAATCACATCCGTTCCCGCACTCGTTCCTTTTGCCTTAAAAATGAAAGCAACTCCAATACCTATCAACACACCGCCATAAATTGAAGCCAGCAACGAATCACCGGCAACCAATTGCTCGCGCCCGTAAAGCCATGTGAGCAAATCCACAAAAACCGCAGTAGCCACAAAGGCTGTGATGGTTCTTGGAAGCGATCTCGAACCCAAAATTTTGTAAGCCGCAAACACCAAAGGAATGTTGAAACAAAGAGCCACCATACCTATCGGCAAACCATCCGGAAATCTTGCAAATACGCCCTCCGTAAGATAGTGTATCACGATCGAAATACCGTAAATTCCCCCCGGAATAATCTTATACGGCGTGATGAAAAACACGTATGCCGAAGCTATGATAAACGCACCGAGAACGATAAGCCCGTAGTTTTTCAGAAAGTTCTTCATTGCCTAATTTTTGACTTCTGCAAAACCTTTTCCATAAACCCCACTTACCGCTCCTATACTTGTGAATGCTTGCGGGTCTACCTCTTTGATAATCTGCAATACGTTTTGCACTCTATTTTTTCGTATAACGATCAGCAAAATTTCGGTTTCTTCTTTGGTATACCAACCTTTTCCGTGAAGTAAGGTTACTCCTGCACGCATTGTTACACCAACTTTATGGGCGATTTCCTTGTGGTTTTTTGAAAAAACAAACATTTGCACGGATTGTTGATCTCCCAAAATAACTCTGTCAACCATGTAAGATACTACAGCAACCGTAATAAAACCATAAACTACCAAGCGAAAGGCTTCCAAAACCGTTTTGTCTAAAACAAAATGAAACAAGAAAAACGCCGAACTGATGATACCGACATCAATGTAAAGAATAACCCGCCCCGGACTGATGCTGCGGTATTTGTTCACGATTTTTGCCAAAAGATCTGTCCCGCCGGTGCTGCCGCCTTGATTGAGCAATGATCCAAAACAGAATCCCACTATACCTCCACCTAGAATTGTCGAAAGTGTAACGTCTTCCAAAAATGGTTCGGTTATATATTTTTGAGCAATCGTCATAAAAACCGAAACTAAAAGCATCGCATAAATGGTTTTTATCCCAAAGTTTCGTCCCAAAACTTTTAGCGCAATCATCAACAAAATAATGTTAACCACAAACATGGTATAACCTACCGGAATGGTATTTCCCGAAGCATAAAAAACGATAGTTCCAAGTCCGCTAAGTCCGCCGCCGACAATGCCGGAGTTGATGATAAATCCAACAATCGAAACCGAATACAGTGCTAAAAAAAATGTGATAAGGATATAACTTTTTACTTCTCGGAAGATTGCTTTTTGCATAGAAAAAATTTTTTGCAAAGATACAAAAAAAAATGAAATACACAAAAAGTCAACTTAACTTCCCACTGTTTTTTATATTTTTTGTATCAAATATTTGGTTCATTCGATTTTTTTTTGTAACTTCGCTGTCTGAAAAACAACCAAAGAACAAACTTTAATTTTCCCAATTCCATACTAACTGCGTATGAAAAAACTTTCACTAATTTTTTTGTACACCTTCTTTTTTTTGTTTCTATTTGCACAGCTGTCTTTGTCTGCAGATACACTAGCTTTTACAAACCGTTCGGAACTTGACACAGCTCCATCTTCTACCCTTTCCTATTCGACAGCTGTTTCATCGGGCTCTGTTTTAAAAATCTCGGGTACTTTGAATTTTGCACCGGACCCTTCAGCTGTTTCTATGCGTCAAAGTTCTGCTTCTGAGGACGACAGTGACAGGTTTATCCCTGAGC
>WQWA01000023.1 GCA_009785505.1 Bacteroidales bacterium | reverse complement strand
CCTCAAACGGCTTGCAAGATACTCCTTCTTCCATGCTTCAAATCTTCTATCGGATTCTTCAATACTCATAAATGCCCCTTGCTCAATACTACGGATATGCTCCAAAAATTCCTCTTGCGTGCAATGGAACGGAACATTGGGATTCCATTTCTCGGAAGACAATACTTCGCCATCTGCAACTTTGTAATCGTAAGCCACAGAAGGCTCACTGACAGTCAATGGAGTATCTTCAGTAAATTTATAGGATTTCTTCGGCATAATTTTATTTTCTTAACGTGTCGCAAAGTTACAACATTTTTTTCATTCCGCCAAATAATTTTCCTTAAAAAGTGTTAAAATCTAATCATCCTCAAAAATAACACCAATTCGAACGGTATCTTGTTGGGTTCGTCTGCCTCTTCTTCTTCGCTCTATAGTTGGCTTGAGTTCAGGCTCGTCAGTCCATTCGATAACAAATCTTCCTTGCTCTTGCTCACGCCAAAGGGCCTCTTGTCGTTTAGCTTCCTCGCTTCTTTGTAAAAATTCAAACTCATCTCTCAAAATAGCTCCAACAGCTTGTCCTTCTTGTCTAACGGCAGTGCCAACCGTTGTGGCAACTCTCGTTGTGCCGGCACCGAGTTCCAGACTTCTGAAAACATTTCTGAAATCGTAGCGAAACCTTGGATTGTCGGAAGTTCCGGTGATAGAAACGAACAAGCTTATTCGTCGTCTGTCATCTTCCACAGCACCCAATTCTTCTTGATTTCCACGACGTTCTCTTCGGCGTCTGCTCAACAATTCCGATAGGGCAATTTGAACGCTGTAATCAATTTGTCCGTCGAAACGATGCGTGCCTGCAACGTGCAAATTTAGTGCATTTGAAATAACTCTCATTTGCGGAATCGTGATGGTTTCGTTTCGGATTTCAATTGTGTTTTCAAGTGTTGCGAACCTCACATTGTTCAGCGCCTCCTCATCGACAAAACGCGACAATTTTTGAAGTATGGCAACATTGTTGAGTTCGCCGTCCATAACTCTTGCTTGCAACGTAATCCAAAGTGTTTTCCAATCCAAACCAATGGTCGGCATGTAATTTCCAACTGCCGACACTTCCGCATCAATCAAGCCGTTTAGATTTGAGTTTGTGATTTGAGTTTGCCCGAAATTATCCATATCAGCAAACATTCTTTCGGCGTTAATTCTCGAAAGTAAACCCTCGAAACGGAAAGGAAAACGGGATTTATCCGTAAAATTAACTTCGGCAATTCCACTTATATTTCCGTCAAAAACATCCATAGAAAGTTCGTCAACAATCAAAACTTGATTTTGAAATTGAATATGCCCACGTAAATTTTGCAACAAAACTTTATCAACTTGATATTTATCAACACTCAAGTCTCCGAAAACGTGCATCAATTCAGGGTTTTGCAAATGTCTGAGAAAATCTTGAACCGTGAATGAAGTTTGGAATCTACTACCGTCAAATTCGCCTCTTGCAAGCGGAATGTACAAATTATTTTGGTTGAAATTAATGCGAATTGTATCTAAGTTTACGGGAGATTTCAAAATGAAATCCTGCAGTTTGACCACTGCGTTTCTGCACGAAATTGCTCCTTGAAATTGTCCTTTCAAAATCTCCGAAAAGTTAATAGATTCAAAGTTTCTGAAGGTGTGTCTGTATTGAATTTGCCCAACAGTTTTCCCACTTGCACTCACAATTTGCGGTACGGAAATCAATCTGTTCAATTCGTCCAACTCGAGGTTGAATGCTGTGTTTAGTTGAATGGTTGGTGATTGAAAATTGTTGATGGCAAAATTTGCGGAAAAGTGTCCGGTCGCTGTATGTGCTGAAAAATCTCGAATTTGAAGTCTGTAATTACTCCATTGGTTGTTGGCTGTCGTAGAAAATGTACCGGAAAATCCTACTTGATTGAGTTGTGTTCGGGTATTTCTTTCAAAGATTTGTCCATCTCTAAATTCAAATTCGGCAGTGATTTGCGGTAGGTTCCCTTGGGTATAATTGCCCGAAAAAACCAATCGAAAATCAAAATCGCCTCGCGTTCGATAGCTTGCGATTTCTTGTGCAAAATTAGTTGGAAGTTGTCTGATAAATCGCTGTAAATCCAATCGTCTTCCGACAAGTTCTAAATTCATGTTCGGTGCGTCATCACTGTAATTCACAAATCCGGAAAGATCAAAATTCAAATCTTCCAAACGAATAAATCCATCTGAAAAATGAACGGTTTGATCCGCAGTGTAAACTATGACTTTTGTTCGCAAACTCATATCTTTTTCGGCAAGAATAACGGTTTCTCCGGATTGCAGTAAATTCAAGTGAAAATCGCCGGAAAACGTTACATTCTGAATGTTTTGCGAAAAATCCCCTCTTGCATCGGCACGATAAATAAAAAAATCATAATGTTGTTGAGTCCGCTCTGCCTCAAAAAGCAGTTGTGTATTTCTGATATGCACCCTTCGCAGAGAAAACGAAAAGACCGGTTCATCTGTCGCTCGCCACAAGCTGTAATTCGCTGTGCCGTCTGCGTACAACTTAATTCGGACGATTGCATCGTTCAAATCAATTCTTTTTACCTCGTATCTTCGGGCGATTATATCACGCAAGTTAAAATTCAGTGATAATTTTTCTGCTTCGAGAAAAGGCTCCAAATCGTTGGGATTTGAACCCATTGCTCTAACATTTCTAAAATCCAAAGCAATGTGTGGAAAACTCGACCAAAATGTGAAACTCATCCGCTCAATACTCACTTCGCCCGTCAGAGATCTGTTTAATTCGCTAATAATGATATTTTTAATTCTGTCCGAATCTCGTAAAATCACAAGGTAAACCACCACGGAAACCGTGATAAACAGAGCGAATAAACCACCTAATATCCAGAGAATATAGTTGCGGATTTTTTTCATTTCATTTTCAAAAACGACACTTCTTTATCTGTTAAAAATCGCCAATGTCCGCGAGAAAGGTCTTTTTTCGTTAATTCGGCAAAAAGGACACGGTCGAGTTTAGTAACTTTGTAGTCGAATTTCTCAAAAATTCGTCGAACCACGCGATTCATTCCGGAGTGCAACTGAATGCCGATTTCGTTCTTTGTTCCTACAATCAAATTGACTTCATCCACATGTACAAAACCATCTTCCAATTCCACACCTTGGGCGATGTCTCGCAAATCGGCCTTTGTAATGTTTTTATCCAAAGTAACGTGATAAATTTTTCGTGCACCGTGCGATGGATGTGTCAGTCTTTTCGCCATATCTCCATCGTTTGTGAACAACAAAACACCGGTAGTTTGGCGGTCTAAACGCCCAACGGGATAAATGCGTTCTTTGCAAGCACCGTCGATCAAGTGCATTACGGTTTTTCGTTCTTGCGGATCATCAGTAGTTGTGATATAACCTTTGGGTTTGTTCATCAATAAATAAACTTTTTTCTCGGAAACTAGGGTTTCACCACCAAATTCAACTTTATCGTTCGGCATCACACGTGTTCCCAGTTGTGTACAAATCACACCGTTTATGCGGACAACGCCGCTTTCGATGAGTGTATCGGCTTCACGACGTGAGCAAATTCCGGCGTTGGCGATATATTTATTCAGGCGAATGCCTTCGGCGGTAGAGACTTTTCTTGGGACACGCTTTTTGAAATTTTTATTTGGTGCGGATTGACCTTGTCGAGTTTTCGCTGGCGCGGACTTGTAGTCCGTGCCATGACGTTTTTTATCTGAGGCATGGACGTGTTGGGCGTCCGCGCCAGCGGAACCTGCTTGCTTACGCCGTGCTACGGGCTTAGAACCTGTGCCAACGGTATGTTTACGCCCTTTCGAGAGTGGTTTCTTTTCTTTTTGTGCGGGCGTTGATTTTTTGTACATAGATATTTTTTTTGCAAAGGTACAAAAAAAATCGTATCTTTGCAAAAATTATCAATATCCAAAAATCTAAAGCCATGAAAACACTACGTAGAAGCAAAGAACACCGTATAATTGCGGGAGTTTGTGGTGGCATTGCAGAATACTTTTCAATAGACCCCGTCTTGATTCGATTGATTTTTCTTGTTATGGCGGTTTTTGGTGGAGCAGGAATTATACTTTACATCGTTGCTTGGATTATTATGCCGGAACGAGGTACAAATGATGATGTTCAGGATGCAGAGGTTGTGGACGATTCACAAAAAAAAACGAGCGATAAGATAAAAAACGCCATTAAAAATGTTGCCGGAGAGTTTGTTGAGGATGTGGCGAAAGAGTTTGCCCAAGATATTGCGAATGAGCTAAAAAGCGAGTTCGATGATGCCGGAAAAGAAGCCGAAGTGGAGGTAGAGACAGAAGTCAAAAAAGAGCTCAAAAAACGCAAAAAACATAAAAAGTCGTCGGGCGTTTGGTTTGGTATCTTCCTCGTATTTTTAGGAATTGCCTTTTTGCTCAGAACGTTTGGTTGGCTTGATTTTTCGTGGCATGGAATTTGGAAATACTGGCCCATTCTTTTGATTATTTTGGGAATTTCTTGTATTTCGATGAAACGCTGGTTGAAAAACACATTGATGATTCTTTCGTTGGCGGGGTTGCTATTTGCTTTGATATGGAATTCACACGCAAGTTGTAGAGATGATGTTAGACATAGGCAAATATGGCGTGCGGTATCCATATCTGTTTCGGAAGATGCTGTGAGAATAACGGCTCCGGGAGCACTATTATCTGTTTCAGAAGATGAAGTGATAATTAAAACTCCGGGAACACCTATAACCGTAGAAACTTCCGAAGACAAGAAATGCAAATCCGATTAGGATATTAAAAAAAATAAAACTTGCTTTAATGCCAGCAGTTATCAAGTATCAGTACAACAAAACTTCGCTCAACAACCTCAACACACAGTTGAAGATGCGAACAAAAGCTTTGCCGACGATCAAAAGCAAAGAGTCTGCATTGAGAGCTGAGGTGAAAAGAGCAAAAAAAGAAGCCGAATGGCTGTTTGCGGAAATGGAACGTCAAATTGCTGCGCATTCCGATATTGCGGCACTTTGGAGCGAGTTCGACTCCACGCTGATTTCAGTCGAAGACGTACAACTTCACATCGAAAAAATTGCAGGAGTACAAATTCCGGTTTTAGATGATGTGATTTTCGAAGAAAAACCCTACAGCATATTTGCTCGACCGTTTTGGTATTCCGAAGGTATTCGTATTCTGAAAAACTTGGCAACAATTGGAATTAAAAGCGAAGTGTATTACGAAAAAATGCGGTTGCTGGAACACGCCAGAAAAAAAACGACGCAAAAAGTCAACCTATACGAAAAAGTTCAGATACCCGGCTATAATGAAGCCATACGTAAAATCAAACGATTTATGGAAGACGAAGAAAATCTTTCGAAAGCTGCTCAGAAAATCGTAAAAGTACGTCAACAATTGGAGGAGGACGCGGCATGATAGCAAAAATGAAAAAATACGGTATTATTTCGTATGCTAAAGATTTTCCGAATTTTTTGGATAGCCTGCAAGATTTAGGTTTGATAGACATTACACAAACTTTGTGCAGTTTGGAAGGCGAAGAAAAGAAAATTTTGAACTGGCTGAGTTTTTGCAATGATGCTATCAAACGCTTGGAAGCCTACCAAGCCGAGAAACAGTATAAAATACACAGTATCTACAACCCGCGGAAAGCAGCTTATATTCTCAAAGAATACCAAAAAGCAGCTTCGGAATACGAGCAGATTGATGAAGAAATCAAACAGCGCGACAAACGCTATTACGAACTTCTACCTTGGGGGGAATATGATCCGAGTATTGTGGAAAAACTTGGTGAAAACGACTTAGATCTTTTATTTTTTACTTGTGATAAGCGTAATTTTGATCCAACATGGAGTGAAAAATACGATTTGGAAATTGTCAACGAAGAAAAAGGTATCTATTACTTTGTTATTGCAAAGTCCAAACATCACGAAAAAATCACAATTGCTGCGAATGAAGTCAAAATGCCGAGCATTTCGCTCAACCGGCAAATGGAAGAAATCGATGTTCTAAAACTCCGCCATGCCGAATTGGAGTTGCTTTTCAAAGAAATGATTCCGTATTTGCCGACACTTTACCAAGAGCGTACACGTTTGCAAAATGCACTTTCGTTTGATCGAATCGCCACGTGTACCGAATTTTCGGTAGACGACACAGTTCGCATAACCAAAGGTTTTATACCCGAAGATCAAGAAGCGGATTTTTTGACTTTTTTGGAAACACAACCGGTCTATTACACCGTTTTGGATGTTGAAGAGGCGGAATCAATCCCTGTTTTGTTGAAAAATAATAGTTTCGCAAAACTATATGAGCCGATTACAAAGATTTTTTCACTTCCTAATCATAAAGAAATGGATTTAACGCCGTTTTTGGCACCATTTTTTATGTTGTTTGTAGGATTTTGTGCCGCCGATGCGGGGTATGGTTTGGTGTTGGTATTGGGTGCCGCTTTCGCGAAACGCAAAGTTAGTGCCGACTTCCGACCCATTTTGAGTTTGGTGCAATGGTTGGGTGGAGCAACGATATTGTTTGGAATATTGTCGGGTGGATTTTTTGGAATAAAATTGGCGGAAATTCCGGCATTGTCGAGATTTACAAATTATTTCTTAGATGAAGACAATTTGATGATTTTAGCACTTGCATTGGGCGGTGTCCATATCGTATTTGCAATGTGTCTGAATATTGTTGGTATCACGCGCAGACGAGGGTTTAAGTATGCGATCTCGAAACTCGGTTGGCTCACGCTCTTGCTTTCATCGGTTGCCGTTTTCGGTTTGCCAGAACTTGGTGTAGCAATTTCGGAAGCGTTGATGACTGTTTATTACGTCGTGGCTGGACTATGTGGTTTGGCGATATTTTTCTACAATACACCCGGAAAAAATCCATTGGTGCAATTCGGTTCCGGGCTTTGGATTGCTTACAATACAGTTGTTGGATTGCTTGGCGACTTCCTGTCTTATGTGCGTTTGTTTGCGTTGGGTTTAGCCGGTAGTATTTTGGGAATGGTATTTAATTCGCTGGCATTCGACATGGCACCCGATATTCCGGTTATCGGAGCATTGGTAACTCTCATCGTTCTGCTGTTCGGACACTCTTTGAACTTTGCTTTAGTGATGTTGGGAGCATTTGTGCATCCGTTGCGTCTCACTTTCGTGGAATTCTACAAAAATGCAGGTTTCGAAGGTGGTGGCAGAGAATACAAACCGTTTATTAAGATTAAAAACGAGTAATGTACGGGCACCTTATGCGGTCGCTCACCAAGAAAAAAATCAAACAAAATAATAACAAAAAAATCAAACAAAATTATGGAACCAATTTTTTTAGCCTATGTTGGTGCGGCACTTATGGTAGCACTGCCCGGTATCGGTAGTGCATTCGGATTCGCAATGTGTGGAAACGCATCTATTGGAGCAATGAAAAAGAATCCTTCGGGATTTGGAAACTACTTGATTTTATCGGCAGTACCGAGTTCGAACGGTCTTTACGGATTCGTCGGATTTTGGCTCGTTCGTGCTAGCTTGCCTGATGTGACGGATTGGTTGCAAGCAGGCATGATATTCGGAGGTGGATTGATGTTGGGATTAGTGGCGATGTTCACTTGTATCAAACAAGCTGACATCTGCGCCAATGGTATTGCATCTATCGGATCCGGGCAAAATGTTCTTGGCAAAACATTGATTTTGGCAGCATTTCCGGAATTCTTTGCGATTCTTTCGTTGCTTGGGGTAATATTGCTCATTTAATTGCAAAAAATGCAGGTGGGTATTGCATCTAACGTCAAAAATTACTCGTTTTCCAACAAAAAAGTTTCAATTGCATGAATGAGTTGCTCTCTGGTCATAAAGCCGGGTTGTATTGCCGGCAAACCGTTCATCCGTGCAAACATCAATGTGGGAACACTTCGCGCTCCAAAAAATGTTGCCAAGGTCCGTGAGTGATCTACATTGACTTTGTAGAAATTCACCCGTCCGGTATATTCTCTTGCCAGTGCGTCAAAAATCGGAGCTAAACGACGGCACGGAGGGCACCAATCCGCATAAAAGTTAATAATTGCAGGTATTTCCCCTTTGAATACCCATTCTTCCGGATTGTTCACAAAATCCATGACTAAGGTTTTGAACTCTACTTCGGAGATAGTCCGTGCTCCTTGTTCAGTGGATGCATTAGCGATTAGGTCTTGAGAGGTACTGTTCGGATTTCCGGAACATGCTGTCAAAAGGGCGGTTAGAAGAAAACTGATGATGTTCATAGGTCTGAAAATATACATGAATTACAACTTTTTTTTGCAAAGGTACGATTTTTTTCGTATTTTTGCAAAAAAAATAATGTCATGATACAACGCAAACAAACCATTTTTTTAGTCTTATCTCTTCTCGCTTTCATACCTCTTTTTCTTACTCCATTTGCGAGTTTTGATTTAGGTACGGTAATTACATGTAGCGTTGGCGTTAGGGGAATGCAAGGGGGCTGTGAGTTTCCCAGGCTTATGTTTATCATTATGCAGATTTTGGCTACATTGTTTATCACATTGACAGGGGTCACAATCTTCATGTATAAAGATCGTCCTTTGCAAATTAAACTTTGTGCGTGGGCATTTCTCGCCAATGTTTTTTTGGTAGGTATGATGTTTTTAACAACGGCAAGAATTTCAAATTACTTCGGTCTTCCCAACGATGCAATGAATTATCTGTTCGCAACTTTCATTCCGATTTTTACGCTGTTGGCAATGTGGTTTACTGTACGCTCCATTCGTAAAGATGAAGCGTTAGCACGTTCGTTGAATCGACTGCGGTAAGGTTTTGTAGTATTCGATAAGTGCAGGCGTGTGACTAGGGAAACGCTGAATATACAGACTTAATGCGGTATTTACCTCATCTATCGTGCCAACGCATTCGAATGGTTTTGTTTTTTCTATGCCGATGAGTTGGTTGAATTCGTGTTTCAACATCGTGTTGTCAAACAGATTCTTGCCAAAAATTTTAATCATCTTTTGTGGGTCGATAAATGGTGAAAGAATAATATAAGCAAACAAACATTTTGCACAACTACAACACCAAATATCGTCTTTCGAGCCTACATTGCAACTTCTGAAAATACTGTGATATTGCGGAAATTCCGAAAAATACTCGGCAATTTTCAGTTCGTTAAACGGACGCAGAAAACTATAGTAATCAAAATCCTCCGAAATAAAATTTTTCACATAATCTCTGAAATCATTTTCAAATTCGAGGGATTTGGAGTATTGATGATTCACATCTTGACCCAGAACCGTAGGCTCATTTGCACTCGATTCGTTCGACAATGCAATATGCTTCATTCCCGTAATCGCCGACGTAAGTACCGATACAAATGCCAGCATTGCAGAAAACGGCGTGTGTCCGTTCAAAAAACCTTCTGCGTTTAACTCCAGTAATCTTGGACAAATTGTGCGATTGACTTCAATGATTTCTTCACGTTCAAAACCTGCAATTTTCGCACAATTCAACGTTGCACCACGAGGATTGATGATCATCGGACGTATCTCTACATTTGACTTGCGTAGCAATTCGAGCGTTACAACCGAATCTTTTCCGCCACCAATGGGGACAATAGTTTTTTCGTCTAAGTTAAATTTTTGTTTTTTTAAAACAATATCGGAAACACTTTCAATCGTCACAAATTCCAACAAGTTTGTTACAATTTCATTCACGTAAAAAAACTCGCCAAGCCCTTGAAAATACAGTTTTTTCCACCATTCAATTTGTGCATTTGACAAGGCAAAAGGTTTTACAACAACTCTCGGCGAGCAGGTCGCTTTCCAATAACTCACCAACTCTATCATCCCGATATGAAAGGCTAAAAGATTGATTTGTTCATCGGAAAGCTCGTCAATTTTATAGAACGAACGAGCCGGAATTGAAATTGTCGGTTGAAATTTTATTTGCTCATCAACGACAAATAAAAACTCGATAGAGATTTTTTTTTCGGAACGCGCTACTGAAAACGATTCGTAAGTGAAAACCGGAAATTGGTTTCGAAAGTTCAGATATTTTTCGTAATTGCTTGACATAAAATTAGTCGCTATTGACTCGCAAAGATACAAAAAAAATTATTAACAATTTGTTTTTTTTTGTTGATAAATTTTGTTGACTTTTGCTATCGCCCACCCATGTAAGCATAAACAAAATACTAACATTTTTTTGTTGATAATGGCATTTTGTTTTCTCAAAAGTTTGTTGTACCTTCGTACTCCCGAAACCGAAATTTTAACCAAATTTTTAAAATTTGAAGAACGATGAGTACAACTCCACTTTTTGCACCTGAGACAGTTCTTGAAAAAGAGCAGAAGATTGCTGAGACACCTTACGAAAAGGTATCTTCCGGACGCATCAAACCAAGCTCGAAAGAGCAATTAGAAAATGAAAAAGCACAAGAACTATCAGGCATGAAAAAAAGCAATGACATATTGAAGGCAATTGAACATACTGCAATTTTGGAACATGCTACCGCTTATTTTAAAGGCGACAGTTTGGCTGCAAACGTGTGGATGAATAAATATGCGTTAAAAGATAGTGAAAACAACATCTACGAATTGACGCCTGATGATATGCACCGTCGCATTGCTCGCGAATTTGCACGTATTGAGAAAAAATATGTCAATCCGATGGATGAAGAAACAATCTATCAATTGCTGAAAGATTTTAAATTTGTTATTCCGCAGGGCAGTCCTATGGCAGGAATTGGCAATGATTTTCAGGTTGCTTCATTGTCGAATTGTTTCGTAATCGGAAGCGGTGGAGATTCGGATTCGTACGGCGGAATTATGAAAATCGACCAAGAACAAGTTCAATTGATGAAGCGTCGTGGCGGTGTTGGGCACGATTTGTCGCACATTCGTCCGAAAGGTTCGCCTGTGAAAAACAGTGCACTGACTTCAACCGGTTTGGTGCCCTTTATGGAGCGTTACTCCAACTCTACACGCGAGGTTGCACAAGACGGGCGACGTGGTGCATTGATGCTGAGTATTTCCATCAAGCATCCCGAAGCAGAAGGATTTATTGATGCAAAAATGGTTGAGGGAAAAATCACGGGAGCCAACGTTTCCGTAAAAATTACCGACGAATTTATGCAGTGCTTGATAGAAGGAAAACCTTTTACACAGCAATATCCTGTAAATTCGGAAAATCCGACTTTTGTTCGGGAAATTGACCCGAAAAAACTTTGGGACAAAATCATTCACAATGCTTGGAAATCCGCGGAACCCGGTGTTTTGTTTTGGGATACGGTTATAAAAGAATCTGTTCCGGATTGCTACGCAGATTTGGGTTTCCAAACGGTTTCCACAAATCCTTGCGGAGAGATTCCACTATGTACCTATGACAGTTGTCGCCTGATTGCAATAAATTTGTACTCGTATGTTGAAAACCCGTTTACGGGAAAAGCCAAATTTAACATGGAATTGTTCAAAGACCACGTGCAAAAAGCACAACGCTTAATGGATGATCTCATTGATCTGGAGTTGGAAAATGTGGACAAAATTTTGGCCAAAATCGACGCCGACCCTGAAGAAGCCGAAATCAAACGTATCGAACGAAATCTGTGGCTCAACATCAAAATGAAAAGTATGGAAGGTCGTCGCACCGGCTTGGGAATCACGGCAGAAGGCGATATGCTTGCGGGTTTAGGCTTGCGATATGGGAGTGATGAAGCAACAAATTTTTCGGTTGAAGTTCACAAAAATTTAGCCGTAAATGCTTATGCATCGTCTGTTACAATGGCGAAAGAGCGCGGGGCTTTCCCGATTTACAAGGCAGGTCGCGAAGCGAACAATCCGTTTGTAAACCGTATTCGCGAGGTTGCACCTGCGGTGTACGAAGATATGGTGCAGTACGGTCGCAGAAATATCGCATTGCTGACGATTGCGCCAACAGGTTCTGTGAGTATTTGCACGCAAACCACATCTGGAATAGAACCGGTATTTATGGTATCTTACAAACGTCGCAGAAAAGTAAATCCAAACGATAAAAATGTAAAGATTTCTTATGTAGATGAAGTTGGCGATTCATGGGAAGAGCACAATGTTTTTCATCCGAAATTTGTTGAGTGGTTGCTTCAAAACGATTATGATGTAGAGGCTGTGAAAAAAATGAGTGATGAGAATTTGAAAGCAATCATCGAAAAGTCACCTTACTATAAAGCCACATCGAACGATATTGATTGGGTTAGCAAAGTGAAAATGCAGGGTGCTGTTCAGAAATGGGTTGACCATTCGATTAGTGTAACCGTAAATATTCCCGCAGATACAAAAGAAGACGTGGTTAATCAAATTTATCGAACAGCGTGGGAAAGCGGTTGTAAAGGTATGACAATTTATCGCGATGGATCTCGAGGAGGTGTTTTGATTTCCAATTCCGACAAAAAGAAAGATACGATTTCGGAAAACAAGCGAATTCCTCGCCCAAAAACTTTGGAAGCCGACATCGTTCGCTTTCAAAACAACCACGACAAATGGGTTGCAGTTGTGGGACTTCACAACGGAAAGCCGTACGAAATTTTTACCGGATTAGCTGATGATATTTGTCTGCCTTCATACGTAACCAAGGGCTCTATTATCAGAGTGAGAGATGAAGAAGGTATTCATCCGACACGTTACGATTTCAAATACGTTGACAAGCATGGTTATGGCGGACATATTGAAGGTTTGTCGCGAACGTTTGACGAACATTTTTGGAATTGTGCTATTTTGATTTCCGGAATTTTACGTTTGGGTATGCCGATTACGGATGCCGTTAGTTTGATTGCTAACTTGAAACTCGGTAAAGAAGACAGCATGAACACTTGGAAAAACGGTGTTGTTCGTGCTTTGAAAAAATATATTCCTGATGGAACGATTGCCGAAAAAGAAATTTGTCCCGAGTGTAACGAAACCAATATGGTTTATGGCGATGGCTGTTTGAAGTGTATGGATTGTGGGTATTCTAAGTGTGGGTAAGTTGAATTTAGTAATGCAAGAAAAAATTATGATAGCCATTAACCCCGACAATTGCACACGCTGTTTTCGCTGTGTAAAAGTATGCCCGACCCGTATTTTTTCGATTTCTGAGGATAAGTCTTTTGCTAAAGTTGAAAACGAACAACGCTGTGTTGGCTGCGGACATTGTGTGGCAACTTGTGCCTCAAATGCCGTAATTCATACTACTTTTCCTCCCGAAAAAATTCATGCAATTGATATTTCGAAATGTGCAACTCCGGAACAAACCTTGTTGTTGATCCGCAAACGTCGCTCAAATCGAACGTTTTCATCAAATCCGATTCCAAAAGAATTTTCATCTCAAATTCTTGAAGCGTCACATCGTGCACCAACAGCAATGAACCTGCAATTGGTGGAATTTACATGGGTTAGTGATCCTGAGAAACTCAAAGCCATCATAGAATTTACGTTGGGTGCGTATATGCCGATCGTAAAAATTGCCGATTTTCCTCTGATACGTCCAATTTTCAAACGATGCTTTCCGAAACTTTACAAATACGTATCCATGTTCCGAACCTTTGACCGAAATTATCGCGAAAAAGGAAAAGATACCGGTATTTTACGAGGTGCAACGTCCGTTTTATTGATTCATACTTCAAAACCTTCGAATTTTGACAGTGAAGACTGCCAATTGGCTTACCAAAACGCTTCGTTAATGGCGGAAAGTCTTGGTGTTTCTCAGTTTTACACAGGTTTTGTGATTCGAGCCGTTAAGAAAAAACGTCAAAAATTAGAGAAAATTCTTGGTATCAACGGAATCATTCACGCCGGAATGGCACTTGGAATGCCGTTGTTTCAGTATCCGAACTATATTGACCGAAAGGATATTCGGGTGAATTATTTGTAGGGGCGAGGCATGCCTCGCCACCCCCTACATTTGCATTAAAACGTTCATTGCTGCTTGGAAATCCTCGTCCAAAGGCAGAAAAATCGGAAAAAATCCGCTATCGCCGAACAAATCTCGTGCGATGTTGGCTTTTAACAGCGTTTGCAAGCGATTTCTGTGAAGTTCGATACTGCGTTGATTGGGCTCTAATCCGTGCGACTGTCCGAAAGCAATAAGTCCATCGAACATTGTCTGTGAAACCCTAAAATTTTCTTTGAAAGTCGCCACATCCGGATAGGTATTCAAAAGCCTGTTTCGGTTTCTGTTGCTGTAATCAAATGTGTATAGCGAAATCAATCCGCGACGTGAAAGTTGATTGATGTAAATCAAGTTCGTATCCGTTACAAGCGGTACAAACACATCGGGCATAATGCCTCCACCGCCGAAAACCGTACGGCCTTGCAACGTTAGAAATTTCTGTGTAGAGTCTAATACAACGCTGTCGAACGAGGTTAATTCGCCACCGGTCAATCGCCTGAGGAACTGTTCTTCCAAATCGCGTTGTCCGGGTGTGAAAGGCGTTTGAATAGAACGTCCGCTTGGCGTATGATAATGCGCAACCGTCAAACGAATCGAAGACCCGTTGGTCAATCTGATCTGTTCTTGAACCAAACCTTTTCCGAACGAACGCCGTCCAACGATAGTTCCCAAATCGTTGTCTTGCAAAGCTCCTGCAATGATTTCACTTGCCGAAGCTGAGAACTCGTCAATCAAAATAACAACCGGCCTGCCTTCAAAAGTACCTTGTCTTGTGGCAAAAACCTCTTGTCTTGGCCGACTCCGACCTTCCGTGTAAACGATGAGTTTTCCGTGAGGCAAGAATTCGTTAGCAACTTGAATGGCTTCGTGTAAAAAACCGCCGCCATTACCGCGCAAATCGAAGATCAATTTTTCCATGCCTTGATCTTTGAGACGTAGCAAAGCACTGCGAACCTCTCTTGAAGTTGTAGCAGAAAACGTGCGAAGTCTAATATAGCCGATTGTTTCATTAACCATGAAATCGACATCTACGCTATGGGTAGGGATTACATCTCGAACAATAGCAAATTCTAAAGGTTTCGCAATGCCGAAACGTAAAATTTCCACATTGACGGTTGTTCCTCGAGGTCCTTTCAGGCGACTGACAACATCGTTTGAGGGCATATCCACACCTGCGATAGCCTCGCCGTCAGCCGTAATGATTTTATCGCCCGGTAGAATTCCGATTCTCTCGGAAGGTCCGCCGGATATGGTTTGTAAGACCGTTGCCGTGTCGTCAATCATTCGAAATTGAACGCCGATTCCATCAAATCTGCCCAACAATTCGGCATCGGTTTCCCTTGTGATATCAGCGGGAAGAAAGGTCGAATACGGATCTAAAGTGTTCAGCATTGCTTCAATAGCCGATTCGTTGAGTCGAGAAATATCAACGGTATCCACATAATTCGCAATAATCAATTGTCGAATCTGTTCAAGTGCGCCGGACGAAATTTTGGGTCGAGCAATCCACTGCGTGATATACGTTCCCAAAAAGAGACCTATAACCAAAAAAAGAGCGTAATATATCAGAGAATGTTTTTTCATGAACATCATTTTTTTGCAAAGATACGAAAAAAATTTGGTTGTTTCGAAAAAAAATCGTATCTTTGCAGTCCTAAATTTTGAAACGAAGTATAAAAATCACAGAAATATGAAAGCAGAAATTCATCCTAAAGACTACAGATTGGTTGTATTTAAAGATATGTCGAACGAGTACGCATTCTTAGGAAAATCCACTGTTGCGACAAAAGAAACTATCCAATGGGAAGACGGCAACGAGTATCCTTTGGTGAAGTTGGAAATCTCCAGTTCGTCTCACCCGTTTTTCACAGGAAAAGTGAAATTGGTAGATACTGCAGGTCGCGTGGATAAGTTTATGAATAAGTACAAAAAGTATTCGGCAGAGAAGAAATCAACAGAAGAGAACTCGGCAGAATAAAAATAATTCTTTGTAATGGATTGACCGTAGGGGTGACGTATACGTTGCCCCTATATTTTTTATCCAAATTTGTAACCTTTTCCGAAAAATATCGTAAAATAAATGAAAAATACTCAACCGATGAACTATATTCTTTTCGATGACGCCACCACACGTTCGAACCTTAAACCTCTCACATTCACACGCCCAACGGCCGATTTGAGAGTAGGAATCACAACCGTTCGTGAAAAATGGGACAGCCTTTTGAAGGCCGAAACCTCGACTCTGACCGAGAAATATCTGGAAAAAAAGTTTCCGACCATCAAAAAAACAAACAATGTTTTAATCGATGGTTCGGTGATTCCAAGTGCGGAATTAGCTGAAAAAATCAAAAAACTCAAAGCCAATCAAGCAATTTCTTGCGGAGATACCATTGTTGCCTACCGTATGGACGCGGAAGGTCTTGATGGCAGTAGTGAAGACGCTTTTGAGCACATGGAAGAAATCGAGTTTACAGGCGATTTGATCAAAGTCAGTCATTTGTGGGATTTGTATTTGCTCAACGATGAAATGATTCGTAAAGATTTTGCACGATTAACAAAAGACTGTAAATCTCAGAAAATTAGCAAAACAAATATAGTTATCGGCGATGAAAGCCAAATTTTTATTGAAAAAGGTGCAAAAATTGAGGGTGCAATTTTGAACGTAGAAAAAGGTCCGATTTATGTTGGCGAAAACGCTGAAATCATGGAGGGAGCACGTATTCGTGGCCCTTTCGCCATGAATGAAAACGCCGTAGTAAAAATGGGTACCTCAATTTATGGTGCTACAACTTTAGGACCTTACGCAAAAGTTGGCGGAGAAGTGGAAAACGTAATTTTCATAGGGTATTCAAACAAACCTCACGATGGTTTCTTGGGTAATTCTGTGATTGGCGAATGGTGCAATATCGGTGCGGGAACAAATTCTTCGAACTTGAAAAATACTTATGACGAAATCAAGCTTTGGAGTTACACGTGGGAGACGTTCGAGCGGACAGGACAACAATTCTGCGGTTTATTTATGGGCGATCACACCAAAGTTGCCATTCAAACCACATTCAATACTGGCACGATAATCGGTGTTGGTGCAACCATTTTCGGTTCGGGGTTCCAGCGCAATTTTATACCTTCGTTCACGTGGGGTGGAAAACATCATGATGTTGACAAAGTGATTGATGTGGCAGAACGCATGTATGAACGCCGTGGCAAAAAATTCGATAAAATTGATGCCGATATCTTGAAGAATATTTTTAAAATTACGCACACCTATAGAAAATAATCCTGATGAACGACCTGTTGAATCTATCGGAATTTATAGAAACCGAAACCGAATTTATTCCGGCTTTTTCTCCGGAAAGTGAAGAAGATTTAAAAAAAGAACCGGTGCCGGAAGTCTTGCCTATTCTTCCTTTGCGGAATACGGTGTTGTATCCGGGAATTGTTATGCCCGTTACCGTAGGACGCGATAAGGCTAAAGAATTGATCAAGCATCTGCAAGAGCAAGGGCAAAAACAACAGTATCTCGGCGTGGTAGCTCAGCGAGACAAAGATCTTGACAAAGAGCCCGAACCTAAAGATTTATACGACATCGCAACGATGGGCATCGTGGGGCAAATCATTCAAATGCCCGACGGTAGCACAATGGTTATCATCCAAGGTGTTCGACGAATTAAAATCGAAAGATATATTCAAACTGATCCGTATTTTGTTGCGGAAGTTACGGCAACTCCGGATGAAGAGCCTTTTGTAAAAGACGAGGAAAGTCTGGCGCTTCTCTCTTCGATCCGAGATTTAGCCAAACAAATCATCAACAAATCACCACATATTCCGAATGATTTGGATTTCGTCATCAAAAACATCGGAAATACCAATTTTCTGCTCAATTTTGTGGCTTCGATGCTTGAAGCGGACGGCATTGAAAAACAACGATTGATCGAAACTTCGAACTTGCATGAACGTGCACAAATCCTTTTGGAATTGCTCACGCACGAGTTGGAGCGCGTGGATTTGAAACAGCAGATTCAAGGTAAAGTGCACTCGAAAATGAACAAGCAATATCGTGAGCACATCCTGAATGAGCAACTGAAAACCATTCAAAAAGAATTGGGTGGCTCGCAGGTGGATAACGATGTTAAAGAACTCAAAGAGAAAGCAGAAAAGAAAAAATGGTCGGAAGAGGTTAAGGAAATTTTCGAAAAAGAGTTGAAAAAATTACAGCGACTGCACTCGATGTCGCCCGATTATTCGACACAATTAAACTATCTTTCCACAGTTGTTGAATTGCCTTGGAACGAATATACCCCTGATAATTTTGACTTGAAACAAGCTCAAAAAGTTTTAGATGCCGACCATTTTGGCTTGGAAAAAGTAAAAGAACGGATCATCGAACATTTGGCAGTTTTGAAACTCAAAGGCGACTTGAAAGCTCCGATTTTATGCTTATTTGGACCTCCGGGAGTCGGAAAAACTTCACTCGGAAAATCGCTCGCAGAAGCCATCGGACGAAAATATGTAAGAATTTCATTGGGCGGACTGCGTGACGAATCGGAAATCCGCGGACACCGCAGAACCTACATCGGAGCCATGCCCGGACGAATTATTACCAACTTGAAAAAAGCAAAAACAGCCAATCCGGTTTTTGTTCTGGACGAGATTGATAAAATTTTGGGTATGAATGTTCAAGGAGACCCTTCGGCAGCCTTGTTGGAAGTGTTGGATCCGGAACAAAATACAGCATTTCATGACAACTTCTTAGATATTGACTTCGATTTATCGAAAGTCCTATTTGTGGCAACAGCGAACTCAATCGGAAATATTCATCCGGCACTTTTGGACAGAATGGAAGTGATCGATATTGCAGGCTACATCATCGAAGAAAAAGTCGAAATTGCCAAGCGACATTTGATTGCCAAACAGCTTCAAGCAAACGGCGTAGAAGCAAAACAGTTTGAACTTTCCGATGGTCTGATTAAGGAGATCGTCGAAAAATACACACGCGAATCCGGTGTCCGTCAGTTAGACAAGCAAATTGCCAAATTGATTCGTCATCGTGCCCGACAAATCGCTGAAAAGAAAAAATATTCACCGGAAATTTCATCGAAAGAACTCGAAAAAGCATTGGGTGCTTTCAGATTCGACAAGTCTTTAGGACTGAAAGAAAACATGAAGGGTGTTGTCACCGGTTTGGCTTGGACGTCAGTTGGCGGAGATATTTTGTTTATCGAAGCGAGTTTGAGCGTTGGCAAAGGAAACCTTACCATGACCGGAAATTTGGGCGGCGTAATGAAAGAATCGGCAACTTTGGCGTTTGAATATCTGAAATCTCATGCAAAAGATGTCGGTATTGACGAAGCTATGTTTGAAACGCACAATGTACATATCCACGTGCCGGAAGGTGCAACGCCAAAAGACGGACCATCCGCCGGCGTAGCAATGTTCACGGCTTTGGCATCCGTATTTTTGAACAAAAAAGTGAAAGCAAATTTTGCCATGACCGGAGAAATCACACTTCGCGGAGAAGTGCTGCCTGTTGGCGGCATCAAAGAAAAAATTCTTGCGGCGAGGCGTGCGGGAATCAAGAATATCATTCTTTGCAAAGACAACAAACGCCATATCGAAGAAATCGAAAAAGAATACCTAAAAGATTTGAAGTTTCACTATGTCGGCAAGATGAGTGAAGTATTAAATTTGGTACTTTAATTTTTTTTTCGTAAATTTGCAAAAAAATCATACCCTCATGAAAAAACCAACCTCACTTTTTGCACTATTGTTGCTCGGCTTAGCGCTAACGGCACAAAATCCGGTAACACAAACTACAGACTCAGTAGTTCTGGTAACTGAATTGAACACACCCACAAACAACCAGTTTTCATTGGCGTGGTACAAAGGTTCTTTGTTGTTTTCGTCGGATCGTACTTCCCCAAGAGGAAGTCGGAGACAGAGGCCGCCGCAGCTTTTTTTCGCTCATGGGATTTACGATTTTGAACAAGGCAGCATAATCGGCTGGAATCCTATAGTGCAGCCCCAAACAGTAAGATCGTCGGAGGCGAATCGTGCATTTGCATTTGATCCACACACGAATACCTACTACGTGATGCGCTGTCCGGTTCCGAGAAGAGGTAGACCGCAAAGTTGTAACATTCTTGCTTTTCACGTAGACCAAACAGGTAGAGGGAGCAGACCGGCACAACAGTCGTTTCACGACGAAAATGCGATAATTGGCCACCCGGCTTTGAGTTCTGACGGAAATGTGATGTTTTTTACTATTCAAAGAGGCGGACAAACTAATCTGCACATGGCAAGACGGAGAGGAGACAATACTTGGACAACTCCTGTTATGCTGCCTGCAGTAATCAACACAAATAGGGTTGAGAGTTATCCACAATTGTTCCGAGATTCCCTATTATTCTTTGCTTCTGATGGACATCCCGGAATGGGCGGTTTGGATATTTTTGTTAGCAGAATCATGCTTGACGGAAAAACACACGCCGTTTCAGGAAGTAGTGATTTGAGTAGATTGGAATTCTCTGAGCCGATTAATCTCGGTGCTCCAATTAATTCAAGTGCGGACGATTTTTCAATTTTAATTCAGCAAGACGGAAATGATGGCTTTTTCATTTCAAATCGTAGTGTTGCCGGAGCAAATAGAAACAATATTTATCGCTTCAACCGAAAACCTCAAATATTTGATCGTATTGATACTGTTTTTGTGCAAACTCCCGCTGTTGAAGGTGATGTACAAGCACGTTTACAAGAAAAGATCGAAGAAATCGGCCAGTTGAGAGAAGATTTAGCCACAACACGTGAGGAATTGAAAGCTTGCTTCTCAACTGCAAATCAGATATTTCATGCACCTGCACAAGCTCAACCTGCTGATCACGGAAGGGTTGTTTACCGCATACAACTTGCGGCATCAAGAACATCGGAGTTTCGTGGACATTTCGATGCGCTGTATCGTGCTATGCCGAATTTACGCATGGAAGTCATCACCCACACGCCGTTTGACGGATATTATCGCTACGTAACCGTGCCATTTACAACTTTTGAAGAGGCAGATGCGATTCGCAGGCGGATTCAGGCTCTCGGCTTTGAGTGTTTTGTGTCGGGATATAGAGGTAATCAACGTGTTTCAATGAGTATACAATAAAATAAAATAGTTATGGAAATAATTTTCTCTTGGGTATTGTTTTTGATTATTGCAGGATTTCTGCTGATTCTGTTAGATTTATTCGTGTTTCCGGGTACATCCGTACTTGGAATTGGCGGTATAACTTGCTTGGTTATCGGAATTGTTCGAATGTTTCTTGTTTTCGGGCCGGTCGCAGGTTGGATTTCCTTGCTTTCTGTTTTGGCAATTTGTTCGGTTTTTGTGATTTGGTTTGTTAGGACAAAATCATGGAAGAAAATGATGCTTAAGGACGAACTCGAAGGCAGAGTAAACGTTGTTAATAAACACAAAGTGAATGTCGGACACGAAGGGATAGCCGTGTCACGCTTGGTTCCCGTAGGACAAGCCACTTTCGATGGAGAAATTGTTGAGGTGCACTCCTTAGACGGCTTCACCGATCAAAAAACGCCGGTAAAAGTCGTGAAAATCGAAAATAACAAGATTTTTGTAACGGCAGTTTAATTTGTAGGGGCGAGGCATGCCTCGCCCCTACAATATTACAACCCTTTCTGTTTGATATATTCGTCAAACAGGCGAGCGACGTACTTCCCAAACACATCGAACTCAATATTCACAACAGTTCCTTTTTTGAAATTGTGAAAATTGGTCACTTCGTAAGTGTAGGGAATAATTGCAACCGAAAACATTCCGGGCTCGGAATCAACTACGGTCAAACTCACGCCATTCACGGAAATTGAGCCTTTGTCAACCGTGAAGAAATCTTTTTTCACATCGTAAGTAAAATAGAACTTCCAACTTCCGTCTAAAGCTTCAACTCTGTCGCAAACGGCAACTTGATCAACATGTCCTTGTACAACGTGTCCGTCGAAACGTCCGCCCAAAAGCATCGAGCGTTCGAGGTTGACTTCAGTGCCGACTTCCCAAGTGCTGAGATTTGTGCAGTTTAAAGTTTCTTGCATGGCAGTTACGACATACTGATTTTTGTCGTGATCCACTTTTACAACGGTAAGACAACAGCCGTCGTGCGACATACTTTGGTCAACTTTCAACTCTTTTGCGATGGGTGTTTCGAGGGTAAAATGAACATTGGTTTGTTCTTTTTCAATGCCCACAACTTTTGCGGTTTTTTCAACAATTCCTGTAAACATAGTCGTATTTTTTCTGCAAAGATACAAAAAAAATCGTATCTTTGCAAAAGTGATGAAAAAAATTACGACATTGATTTTGCGTAAAAGCGTAGCATTTTGGTTCACTCACGTAGGGCTGTTTCTGACTTTGCTATTTGCAGGTTTAGGAAGTTTTGAACATCAAAGATTAAATGTCAGAGCATTTACAGGATTGCCGGAACACATAGCTATAAGCGACAATCAAGAATTTTATCACCTGCCGTTTCGAATTCTATTTAAAAATTTTGAAGCCAAATCTCACGCCAACGGGCAGCCTAAATCTTACAGTGCGGATATTGTTCTTATCTATAACGAAACACATCAACGGACTCTTATCCGCGTGAACCACCCTGCACGATTTATGGGTTACGACATTTATTTGTCGAGTTACGATCGAAGAAATCCGAATCCGGAATATGTGATTTTATTGGTGGTTTATGATCCTTGGGTTTATGCCAAGTATGTGGCGATTATCATGCTTTTGGTCGGATTATTTTTGTACATCTGGAGACTGCGATTTGCTGAAAATTCAACTATTGCATGGATTGTGTTGGTTGCAGGAGTAGGATTCTGCCTTATACCGTTTTGGGGATATTTGTTTGAAGGAAAAAAATTAATTCCTGCTTTACGAAGTTGGTGGTTTGTCCCTCATATTGCGGTGTATATGTTTGCTTACGCCGCATTGTCTATCGCTTGTTTGCTGAGTATTTACAGGCTTTTTACACAGAAACAAAAACAATTTATTCAATCGGCAACGGATTTCTTATTGATTTTTGGCACGATGTCGATGGGAATCGGCTTACTTTTTGGCTCTTTGTGGGCAAAAGAGGCTTGGGGTGGTTTTTGGGCGTTTAGTTTAAAAGAAAATTTAGCGGCAATCGCATGGATTGCATTTTTGGGCGCATTACATTTCAGATATTTTTACAAAGATCGCCATAAAACCTTAGCTGTATTGATAGTTGTGGCTTACCTTCTTTTGCAACTGTGTTGGTTTGGGGTAGGGCTCTTTCCGGAATCCTGGCAGGGGTTGCATCAATACTGATTCTTTTTATGAAAAATTTGTATTTTTCATAATTTTTCGTAATTTTGCAAATTGAATGGATATACCCTCATCAATTCTATGAACAAAAAACGCATCGCCATATTAGGTTCTACCGGTTCAATCGGTACGCAGGCTTTGGAAGTAATTTCTGAGCAATCGGAACGTTTTGAAGTGGAAGTTTTGACTGCTCAAAACCAGTGGGAACTCTTGGTAAAACAAGCCATTCAATACAATCCGAATGCTGTAGTTATCGGTAACGAAGCGTTTTACAAAGGTGTAAAAAATGTTTTAGACCCTCACGATATCAAAGTTTTTGCAGGTGCAAAAGCAATGTGTGAAGTTGTTGAGATGCACACCGTTGATATGGTGCTAACGGCTATAGTTGGCTCTGCGGGTTTACTTCCGACGATTCATGCTGTCAAGGCAAAAAAACCGATTGCTTTGGCAAACAAAGAAACGTTGGTTGTAGCCGGTGAATTGATTTCAGCATTAACACTCGAAAACAAAGTGCCGATAATCCCTGTAGATTCCGAACATTCGGCGATTTTTCAATGTTTGACCGGCGAGTATGACAATGCGATTGAAAAATTGATTTTAACCAGTTCCGGCGGTCCGTTTCGAGGAAAAAAAATCTCGGAATTGCAAAAAATCACCAAAAATGAAGCTTTAAAACATCCCACATGGACGATGGGACAAAAAATCACGATAGATTCTGCAACATTGATGAATAAAGGACTTGAAGTGATTGAAGCCAAGTGGTTGTTTGATGTGGATTTTGATCAAATCGAAGTGGTTGTTCATCCGCAATCCATTATACATTCAGCTGTCCAATTTGCCGATGGCTCAATAAAAGCACAGTTGGGATTGCCTGACATGAAATTGCCCATACAGTACGCCATGGCATATCCCGAGCGACTACCAACGGCTTATCCGAGATTTGATTTTACCGAAATGGGGCAATTAACCTTTGAAAAACCGGATATGTCCACATTCCGAAACCTTCAATTAGCCTATGATTCCGGACGCATGGGCGGAAATGCACCCTGCATTTTGAATGCTTCCAACGAGATTGCTGTTCAAGCATTTTTGCAAGACAAAATAGGTTTTTTACAAATGTCCGACCTTATCGAAACCTGTCTAAAAACAATACCTTTCGAAAAAAATATCATGTTGGAAACCCTAACCGAAACCGATAAAGAAACACGACTTTTTGCTGAAAAGGCAATCAAAAATCTAAAATTGTGATGCGCCGACTCTTAAAATATCTGTTAATTTTACTTGCTTTGTCGTTATTTTTCACAACAACTACGTCTTGTGCTTCACAAAGAAATGCACCGGCGAGAGGTCAACATCCCACGATGCAGAACAATAGGAGAGTAGCGAATTGTGATTGTCCGAGGGTGGATCGACATGGGAATCCGGTAAGCAATGTCCACAATAGGCGACGTAGATAGACATGAAAAAACTTTATGATTTACGTACAAATTTAACGCCGTTTCTTCCTGAAAAATCGCTTGATGAGGTGGTTATTTTGCTTCAAAAATATCCGATTCATCTGGGTTTGATGGCTCCGAGAAGTCGAGTGTTTGGCGATTATCGCGCTCCGCAAAAAAACGGTGAGTTTCATAAAATAACCGTCAATGGCGACCTGAATAAATATGCGTTTTTGATGACTTTTTTGCATGAATATGCCCATTTATTGGTGTTTGTAGAGCATGGTCCTCGTGCACAATCGCATGGCAATGAGTGGAAAACCGCATTTCGACAACAGCTTCGACGTTTCATACAATTAGAAATTTTCCCGGAAGACATTAGTTCGGCGTTGCAAAATTACATGATAAAAATGCCTGCATCAACCGCTACAGACCCTCGATTGATGCGTGTTTTGGAGCGTTATAATACGAGAAAACGCCCTGAAAACGAATTGACAGTGGAGCAACTTCCACCAAAAGCACGTTTCAAATACAACGGCGAATTATTTGAAAAAGGCGAACGTTTGCGGAAAAATTACACGTGTATCCGCCTTTCTGACGGAGCAAAATTTCGGTTTAGTCCGGTGGCAAAAGTTACGTTGTAACTATCAAAAAAAAATTGTATCTTTGCACTTAAATTTGAAACATAAAAACAATGGACTATAACTTCAAAGAAATCGAAGCCAAATGGCAAAAATATTGGAAAGAACACAAAACATTCAAGGCTGAAATTGACCATCAAAAACCGAAATATTATGTGCTGGACATGTTCCCTTATCCTTCGGGAGCAGGCTTGCACGTAGGGCATCCGCTCGGCTATATTGCGAGTGATATTTATTCGAGATACAAGCGTTTGAAAGGTTTTAATGTGCTGCATCCGATGGGTTACGATGCTTATGGTTTGCCTGCCGAACAATACGCCATTCAAACCGGACAACATCCGGAAACTACCACTAAAAAAAATATCGAAAGATATCGTGAACAGTTAGATAAATTGGGATTTTCCTTTGATTCAGATCGAGAAATCATAACTTCCGAATCAAATTATTATCACTGGACACAATGGACATTTATACAACTTTTTGAGCATTGGTACTGCATTCGTGCGAATGCCGCACGCCCGATTTCGCTATTGATAGAAATTTTCAACGAACAAGGTAATCGCAAAGTTAGAGCCGCACAGTCGGAAACGCCTGTATTCACAGCCGAAGAGTGGAAATCTAAATCCGAAAAAGAGCAACAAGAAATTTTGACGAACTACCGGTTGGCTTATTTGTCGGTGACTACCGTGAATTGGTGTCCGAAATTAGGCACAGTTTTGGCAAATGATGAAGTAGTGAACGGACTTTCCGAACGTGGCGGTTATCCTGTGGAGCGAAAGCCGATGTTGCAATGGGCACTTCGCGTGTCAGCGTACGCTGAAAGGCTTTTACAAGGATTGGAAACCATTGATTGGACGGATTCCATAAAGGATATCCAGCGAAATTGGATTGGAAAATCTATGGGGTGTGAAATGGCATTTCCCGTAGAGACGCACGGCCGTACGTCTCTACAACCGATACAAATTTTCACCACCCGACCCGACACAATTTTCGGTTCAACATTCATGGTACTTTGCCCCGAACACGAACTGATCGAAACATTAACAACTCCCGAACAAAAACAAGCCGTTGAAGATTACGTGAAATGGGCTAAAAACCGTTCAGAACGCGAACGTCAGACGGAAGTAAACAAAATTACCGGTGTGTTCACGGGCAGTTATGCGATTAATCCGTTTACCAAACAGCAAATCCCAATTTGGATCGCAGATTATGTGCTGGCAGGCTATGGAACCGGTGCTATTATGGCTGTTCCTGCCCACGACAGCCGAGATTATAAATTTGCAAAACATTTCAATTTGCCAATTATTCAAGTGGTTGCCGGTGGTGATATTTTCGAAGAAGCCTTTGAAGCCAAAGACGGCACAATGATAAATTCCGATTTTATCAACGGTATGAATGTGAAAGATGCCATTGATGCCGTTGTGAAAAAAGCCGAAGAATTAAACATCGGAAAAGGTAAAATAAATTACCGTTTGCGTGATGCAACGTTTAGTCGTCAACGTTACTGGGGCGAGCCTTTCCCGATTTACTACAAAGACGGAATGCCGTATGCTATGGACGAAAAAGATTTGCCGTTGGAACTTCCCCCAGTGGATAAATATCTGCCGACAGAAACCGGCGAACCGCCATTGGCACGTGCGGAAAATTGGACATACAAAGGCTATCCGCTCGAAACTTCAACCATGCCGGGCTTTGCAGGCTCATCAGCATATTATTTGCGTTACATGGATCCGCATAATTCGAAAGGCTTGGTTAGCGAGGAAGCCGTCGATTATTGGAAAACCGTAGATTTGTATATCGGCGGAACAGAGCATGCCACAGGACATTTGATTTATTCACGTTTTTGGAATAAGTTTTTGTATGACATCGGAATTGCCAAGACTGACGAGCCTTTCCAAAAACTTATCAATCAAGGCATGATTCAAGGACGCTCAAATTTTGTGTATCGCATTGTTAGTACAAATAAATTTGTGTCTTACAATCTCCGCTCCAATTACGAAGTTCAACCGCTTCATGTAGATATCAGTATTGTGGAGAATGATATTTTGGATGTCGAAAGATTTAAACAGTGGATGCCTGATTTTAACAATGCCGAATTTATTTTGGAGGACGGAAAATACGTATGCGGACACGAAATTGAAAAAATGTCAAAATCCTTTCACAACGTACAAAATCCCGATGACTTGGTTGAAAAATACGGAGCAGATACGTTGCGTATGTATGAAATGTTTTTAGGGCCATTGGAGCAATCCAAACCTTGGGATATACAAGGCATTGAAGGCGTTTTTCGTTTTTTGAAGAAAGTATGGCGTATGTATCATCAATATGATCAGAATGACGGCAAATTCTTCCTTTCGGACGAACCTCCAACAGAAAGAGGCTTGAAAGTTTTGCATAAAACCATTCGTAAAATTGAGGACGATACCGAGCGTTTTTCCTTTAATACTGCGGTTTCTGCGTTTATGATTGCTATAAACCAATTGTCGGAATGGAGATGCGACAAACGTGCGATTTTAGAGCCGTTTGCAATTTTATTGTCATCTTATGCACCGCACATTGCAGAGGAATTGTGGTCAAAAATGGGGCATACCACAAGTATTTCCACAGCAAAATACCCAAAGTTTGAGGAAAAATATGTGCTTGAAAACACGTTTACGTATCCTATTTCGTTCAACGGAAAAACTCGCTTCATGCTCGAACTACCAATAGATACGCCCAATTCGGAAATCGAAAAAAGCGTATTGGCACACGCCGATACACAAAAATGGTTAGCCGGAAATGCACCGAAAAAAGTGATTGTCGTTCCGAAAAAAATCGTGAATGTGGTGGTGTAAATCTTGAGTAAAAAATATTTCTCGAAAAATATTTGGCAAAGTCAAAAACTTTGCTTAACTTTGCAAAATCCAAGAATTTAACTTAACAACAAAAATACACAAAAACATGAAACACAATTTCAACGCAGGACCTGTCGTATTGCCGAAAGAGGCAATCGAAGCAACAATCAACGCAATTCGCGACTTTGCCGGAACAGGCATTGGTCTTTTGGAAATCTCTCACCGCACGCCGGGCTGGGAAAAAGTTATGGCAGAAACTGAACAACTTTGGCGTGACCTTTTGAACATTCCGGATAATTATCGCATACTTTTTTTGGGTGGCGGTGCAAGCACGCAATTCTACAGTGTTCCGATGAACTTGATGAGCAAAAAATCTGCTTATTTGGTAACGGGCGTTTGGGCAAAGAAAGCCGCTGAGGAAGCCCAAAAACTCACTAATCTCGGTACTGTTGAAGTTGTGGCTTCTTCAAAAGACAAAAACTTCAACTATATTCCGAAAGGGTACACCATTCCTACGGATGCGGATTATTTCCACATTACAACCAACAACACGATTTATGGTACGGAAATTCACGTAGATTTGGATTCCCCGATTAACTTGGTTGCAGATATGTCGTCAGATATTATGAGCCGTCCGGTGGATGTTTCAAAGTATGCGCTGATTTATGGCGGAGCCCAGAAAAACGTAGGTCCGGCAGGTGTTACGTTTGTAATTGTTCGTGAAGATATTTTGAAAAAAGAAAAAGGTTCGTTGCCGACAATGATTGACTACCGCACGCATTATGATAAAGAAGCACCGAACAATAATTCGATGTTCAACACGCCTCCTGTACTTCCGATTTACACGATGTACGAAACTTTGAAGTGGGTGAAAGCCAACGGCGGCGTTGAAGGTATGTACAAACGCAATGTTGAAAAGGCTGCTTTGTTGTACGACGAAATCGACCGCAATCCAATGTTTGTAGGCACTGCGGAAAAAGAAGACCGCTCGTTGATGAATGTTTGTTTTGTAATGAACAAAGGTCACGAAGACAAAGAAGATGCATTTATGGCATTTGCGAAAGAACGTGGAATGGTTGGCATTAAAGGACATCGTTCTGTTGGTGGCTTCCGTGCCTCTATTTACAATGCTTGCCCGATCGAAAGCGTGAAAGCACTTGTGGCTTGCATGCAGGAATTTGAAAAAATGAATGGATAATATCCGTAGGGGCGAGGCATGCCTCGCCCCTACAAACAAATCAAAAAAACAAACATGAAAATATTAGTCGCTACCGATAAACCGTTCGCCAAAGCAGCGGTTGACGGAATCAGAGAAATTGTAGAAAAAGCAGGCCATGAATTGGCATTGTGTGAAAAATATACGGATGTTTCCGAATTTCACAAAGCCGTAGAAGATGCGGATGCACTTATCGTGCGTTCGGATAAAGTTGATGCAGCCGTTGTGAATGCTGCGAAAAACTTGAAAATCGTTGTGCGTGCAGGCGCGGGATTTGATAACCTCGACCTTGCAGCGTGTACGGAAAAAAATATTGTGTGTATGAACACGCCGGGTCAAAACTCGAATGCCGTTGCCGAATTGGCGCTTGGCATGATGATTTACATGGCTCGTAACAGTTTTCATCCGGGAACTGGGAGTGAATTGAAAGGCAAAAAATTGGGCATCCACGCTTACGGAAACATCGGAAAAATCGTTGCCAAACTTGGCAAGGCTTTTGATATGGACGTATATGCTCTTGATCCGTTTGTTGACGCAAAAGTTATTGAAGCCGACGGCGTGAAAGTTGTAAATTCTGTTGAAGAGTTATACAGCACGTGCCACTACATTTCGCTGCATATTCCGGCGAACGAAAAAACCAAAAAATCTATCGGTTACGACTTGCTTGGCAAAATGCCGAAAGGAGGATGTTTGGTCAATACCGCTCGTAAAGAGGTGATCCACGAAGAAGAATTGGTGAAAATTTTCACAGAACGTACCGACTTGAAATATGCAACCGACATGGAAGCCGGCAACCAAGCTGAGTTGAACGAAAAATTCGGTACTCGTGTTTTCGCTACACCAAAGAAAATGGGTGCGGAAACTGCCGAAGCCAACATCAACGCAGGCTTGGCAGCAGCCAATCAGATTTGCAAGTTTTTTGCAACCGGTGATACGACTTTCAAAGTTAATTAAAAACTAAAACCATAAACCTATGAACAACGCAATTTTTAACTATCCGTTGCCCAAAAATGAGCCGATTAAATCGTATGCTCCGGGCACGCCCGAACGAAAGGCTTTGAAAGATGCACTTAAAGAGTTATCTTCAAAACAAATCGAAATTCCGATGATTATCGGGGGGAAAGAAGTCCGTACCGGAAAAATAGGGAAAGTGGTCATGCCGCACAACCACAAACATGTGTTGGCAACCTACCACCAATGTACCGAAAAAGAAGTGAAAATGGCTATCGACGCCGCCATGAAAGCCAAGAAAGCATGGGGTGAAATGCCATTTGTTGATCGTGCTTCAATCATGCTGAAAATCGCAGATTTGCTGGCAACGAAATATCGCTACATTGTGAATGCTGCGACTATGCTCGGGCAAAGTAAAAATCCGTACCAAGCAGAGATTGACACGCCTTGCGAATTGATAGACTTTTTGCGTTTCAATGTGCATTTTGCACAGGAAATTTATCGCAATCAACCTATTCACGACGATTTGATGCTGAATCGTCTAGAATATCGCCCGTTGGAAGGGTTTATTTTGTCGGTAACACCGTTTAACTTCACGGCTATCGCAGGAAATCTCAACCTTGCACCGGCTTTGATGGGCAACGTTTGTATTTGGAAACCTTCAACGACTTCGCTCTACTCGAATTACATTTTGATGAAAATCTTTGAAGAAGCGGGGCTGCCTGCCGGCGTAATCAATTTTATACCGGGTTCCGGAAATTTGATTGGTACGGTTTGTACCGAACACAAAGATTTTGGAGGATTCCATTTCACAGGTGGAAATGCCGTATTCAATAGTGTTTGGGAAAAAATTGGGAAAAATTTGCCGAAATATAAGTCCTATCCGAAAATTGTCGGTGAAACCGGTGGAAAAGATTTTATCTTTGCTCATGAATCTGCCGATGTTCAGGCGCTTTGCGTGGCTTTGCTGCGTGGCGCATTCGAATATCAAGGTCAGAAATGTTCGGCAGCTTCGCGTGCCTATATTCCCGAAAGCCTTTGGAAAGAAGTGAAAACCCGCTTGGAAAAAATGATGAAAACCGTAAAAATGGGCGATGTTTCCGACTTTTCAAATCTCGTGAACGCCGTGATTGACGAGGCCTCATTCGATAATTGTATGAAATATATCGAGCACGCAAAAAAAGCGAAAGATGCACAAATCATTATCGGAGGAAAAGGCGACAAGAAAAAAGGCTATTTTGTCGAACCTACCGTGATTTTGACGACGAATCCAAAATACAAATCCATGGAAGAAGAAATCTTTGGACCGATTTTGACGATTTACGTTTACAAAAATGCAGATTTCAAAAAGACGTTGGATTTGTGTGATGCAACTTCCCCGTATGCTTTGACCGGTTCGATTTTTGCACAAGACCGCCAAGCAATTCTAATTGCAGACGAAAAACTTCGTTATGCCGCCGGAAATTACTATATCAATGATAAATGTACCGGTGCAGTTGTTGGGCAGCAACCTTTCGGAGGTGCACGTGCTTCGGGAACCAACGACAAAGCGGGGTCTTACCTCAACTTGATTCGCTGGACGAGTCCGCGAACGATCAAGGAAACCCTTGTTCCGCCGGTGGACTTTACTTATCCATTCATGGGGGCAAAATAAAAATGTAAGGGGCAGGTTTCACGCCTGCCCCTCTACAAAAAAAACGGAACGCAGGACGTTCCGTTTTTTTTTTGATGCAACCAAAAAAATTACGCTGCAGTATTGGTTTTTTTCATCAACTTCGACTTCAAATTAGACGCCTTGTTTTTGTGAATAACACCTTTTTTCGCTAATTTGTCGATTTTTTCAATGACCGAAGGCATTGTCTCAATCATTGCAGATTTTTCTGTCAATGCACGGAAATCTCTCAACGAGTTACGCATGGTTTTTGCGTGCAAACGATTGGAGAGTCTTTTTCTTGCATTACTGCGGATGCGTTTTTTTGCTGATTTATGGTTTGCCATATTCTTTCAGTTTATAAAGTTCATAAAGTTTGTAAAGTTGTAAAGTTAAAACTGTTTGCAGTATGGCGAAGCCTCTTTATAAACTTTCTAACCTTCCACTTTCACACTAAATAAGTACCCCGTAGGGGATTCGAACCCCTGATCTTCAGGATGAAAACCTGATGTCCTAGGCCTCTAGACGAACGGGGCATAGGGTTTTTGAACATTTCCTGATTTGGTTTTTCCAAAATCGGACTGCAAAGATACTACTTTTTTTTGAAAAAACCAAATTTTTTTTTAACTATTTGCTTTTAGTAGATTCAGCTTCCCATTTCCAGTTGATTTTTGACCAATTCAAAATACTGTCCTTTAAGTTTTGTAAGTTCTTTGTGTGTTCCCTGTTCTACGATTTTTCCTTTTTCCAAAACCACAATGTTGTCGGCATTTTTAACCGTGCTTAAT
>WQWA01000022.1 GCA_009785505.1 Bacteroidales bacterium | reverse complement strand
TTTATATTATGTTAAATATGACTTTGTAAGAAAAAGGCGAAACATGATTGTTTCGCCTCCTGATAAATCAATGATATACTTATCTACCCTGCAATGCTTCAATCTGTGCAGTAATTTCAGTGGCTCTATCCATCATACGTAAATGCACGTAGATATCTCTCAACGCTGACATTACAGGAATATTTCCCGGATCCATTTCAGACGCTTTCTCCAACATTGGAATTGCTTTTCTAAACGTCTCATTTGCCAACTCGGTCAATTCGTCGTATCTCCTTTGCTCATTCATCGGAACTTCATTAGCCTCTGCTCTAATGACCATTCCTCGTGTTACGTAATGTGCCGCCAGATTAAAAATAGCTTCAAAAAGGTCGGGGTTTAGTTCAATGGCTCTTAGATAAGACTGTTCTGCTTCCTCCGTCATGCCAATTTGATCAAATGCAACCCCCTTTGCAAAGAACACAAGAGCATTATCGCTGAACTCTTCAGACATAATAGCTAAGATCTGCGACGCACGCTCATAATTTCCAAGCATCAAATGAATGCTCGCCGCATTAATCATGGCACTATAATCATTTGGAAATAATTCTGCTGCTAAATCAGCATATCTTCCAGCGCTAACAGTATCATTTTTATCTCTGAAAATTACGGCCAATGACGTGTATGCAGCAGGTAGGTTAGCTCTCATATCAACCAATTTTTGGAAAAATTCTTTTGCTGTAGCCACATCTCCTGCATTAGTCGCGCAAAGTGCAACATTGAATATTGCGGTGGTATCAACTACGTCTATAAGAGCACTTGCATTGACACTGACCTGGAAAGCTCTCATAGCTCCTGTAAAATCGCTTGCTGAGAAAAGCTCAGCACCCTTATTGTAAGCGGCAGAAACCAGATTGCCAAGACTTGCGGAATAAAGAGCGATGGTTATAAGAGGATCCCTTTGATCCATTTCAAAAACTCTTTGAAAGGATTCAAAGGCGATGTTTACTGCATTGGGTTCCAAAGCTCTAATTTCAGGACTATGGCTGTTTGCAACTGCAGTAAAAATCTTTGCCTGAGTAAACCATGCGTTAAAATTAACCTGGTTTTCAGGCTCTTTCATAGCCAATCTGATAGATTCGACTGCTCTATCAAGTCTGTCACGATTAAGTTCTCGGTCGGCATTTCGTAAATTTCTAGTTTGTGAGAAAACTGTTGTCGCCATTAGCAAAAGTGCTAAAAATACATGTAATTTTTTCATGGGATGGTATTTTTTAATTTATTGTTAGTTGTTGTTTCTTTGTTAGTTTGACTATTTTGATACGAAAAAGTTTAATCAACCTTGTTGATGGTCTCCCCGTTTTCGTCTAAATGATCGTCATCTTCGGCAGGAACTTGCGTTACAGAAGCGATTGCATCAGAACCTTTTAGATTGATGAGTTTGACACCTTGTGTATTTCGTCCGACAACACGTAAATCTTTTACGGCCATTCGTAAAATGACACCTGATTTCTTGATAATCATTAAGTCGTCGGTATCTTTTACATTTTTAACGGCTATCAAATCGCCGGTTTTATCGGTTATGCTGATAGTTTTTACGCCTTTTCCTCCTCGATTAGTTTCGCGATAATCGTCTAAATCAGAGCGTTTTCCATAGCCTTTTTCCGAAACAACCAGGATGTCATAATCTTTACTATCCACACAAATCATTCCAACCACCTCATCCTTTTCGCCTTGAAGTGTAACGCCTTTCACGCCTGACGCTCCCCTGCCCATCGGACGAATTTTCGCTTCGTTGAAACGAATTGCCTTTCCGCAACGCAGAGCCAGCATGACTTCGTTTGTGCCGTTTGTAAGTTTTGCTTCAAGTAACTGATCTCCTTCGCGGATATTCAATGCAATAATACCGTTTTGACGTGGGCGAGAATAAGCCTCCAAAGACGTCTTCTTGATAATACCGTTGCGTGTGCAGAGCATAATGAAGTTTTCCTTGAGGTAATCTTCGTTTTTAAGGTCTTTTACATTGAGATACGCACGAACTTTATCATCCGGTTCAATATTAATCATGTTCTGAATGGCACGACCTTTCGACTGGCGTGTGCCTTCCGGAATATCGAACACGCGCATCCAAAAGCACTTGCCTTTTTCCGTGAAAAGAAGCATGTAATTGTGCATGGATGCCACAAATAAGTGCTCTACAAAGTCTTTGTCTCTAACATCGCTGCCTTTTGCTCCTTTTCCACCTCTGTTTTGAACCTGATATTCACTCAATAACGTACGTTTGATATAGCCCATGTGAGAAATGGTAATCACCACATCTTCGTCGGCAATCATATCTTCAATACGGAAATCAGAAGCGGAGTATTCAATTCTGCAACGACGTTCGTCGCCAAATTTGGCTTTCATATCCAACATCTCGTCCTTAATGATTTGCATACGAATGCTTTCGTTAGCCAAAATTTCCTTGCAACGGGCGATAAATTGCATCAATTCATCGTATTCGGCTTGAAGTCTTTTGCGTTCTAACCCGGCTAATTGGCGTAAACGCATTTCGACAATCGCTTTCGCTTGAATTTCGGTGAAATCCCATTTGGAAATCAAGCCCTGAACGGCATCTTGAACAGTCTCCGAAGCACGAATTAAGGCGATAATTTCATCAATTATATCTAATGCTTTGAGCAGGCCCTCCAAAATATGTGCACGTTCTTCGGCTTTTCGGAGTTCAAATTCCGTTCGGCGGACAACAATTTCGTGACGATGCTCTACAAAATATTTAATCAAATCTTTCAAATTCAACAGCATCGGACGTCCTTTAACCAAGGCAATGTTGTTGATACTGAACGAGGTTTGAAGTTGTGTATATTGATACAATTTATTCAAAACCACATTGGCTACGGCATCACGCTTCAATTCAATAACAACACGCACATCCTTTGTAGATTCATCACGGACTTCCGAAATACCTTCAATGATTTTTTCTTCGACTAATTCGGCAATTTTTTCCTGTAAAGTGGCTTTATTGACTTGATAAGGTATTGAAGTTATGATAATTTGATCGTGATTTCCTCTTTCGTTCGGTTCGATAGTCGCATCAGCACGCATAATTACACGCCCTCTGCCCGTATGATAGGCTTCTTTTACACCCTCATAACCGTAAATAATACCACCCGTTGGAAAATCAGGAGCCTTAACGTATCGCATTAATTCATCTATGGTAATATCCTTATTATCAATATATGAAATAATTCCATCAAGAACCTCCGTTAAGTTGTGAGGCGCCATATTTGTTGCCATACCCACAGCGATTCCTGCGCTTCCGTTAATCAAAAGACCGGGAACTTTTGCAGGCAAAACGGTTGGCTCTTGCAAGCTATCGTCAAAGTTAAGTTGGAAATCCACAGTTTCTTTGTCGATATCTTCCATCATCGCTTCAGCGATCTTTTTCATGCGTGCTTCCGTATAGCGCATAGCAGCCGGCGAATCTTGGTCCATAGAGCCAAAATTTCCCTGCCCGTCAACAAATGGATATCTGAGCGACCAATCTTGTGCCATACGCACCATAGCATCATATACCGACGAATCTCCGTGTGGGTGATACTTACCTAACACCTCTCCTACGATTCTTGCTGATTTTTTATGTCCACTACCCGACCCTATGCCCATTTCATTCATTGCAAACAAAATACGGCGGTGCACAGGCTTTAAACCGTCTCTCACATCAGGAAGTGCACGCGATACAATCACAGACATAGAATAATCTATGTATGCTGATTTCATTTGGTCTTCAATACTAACGTTAATAATTTTTTCGTTTTCTAACATTCTTCTCGTTCTAAATAGTTGTAAATTAACACTTGTCGTTTCTCACAAACAAGGTCTGCAAAGTTACGAAAAATATATGTAACTTGCAAGTTTTTTTTTATTAGTTTTTCATTTTTTTTTCGTAACTTTGCACTGAAATTTAAAAACAAAAAACTATTACAAGCTATGGCATTCAACCTAAGAAACCGTAATTTCCTCAAGTTGTTGGATTTTACACCACAAGAAATTAAATTTTTACTCGATCTTTCTGCAGATTTGAAAAAGGCAAAATACGCCGGAACCGAGCAGCAGCGCCTTAAAGGTAAAAACATCGTATTGCTTTTCGAAAAAGATTCTACACGTACACGTTGTGCGTTTGAAGTTGCCGCTTTGGATCAAGGTGCACACGTCACTTATCTGGGCCCTTCCGGCTCGCAAATGGGTAAAAAAGAATCTATGAAAGACACGGCTCGTGTACTCGGGCGCATGTACGACGGTATCGAATATCGTGGTTACGGACAAGAGATTGTGGAAACATTAGGACAGTATGCCGGTGTACCTGTATGGAACGGCTTGACCAACGAGTTCCACCCTACTCAAATTTTGGCAGACTTTTTGACGATGCAAGAACACTCTGACAAGCCTCTACATCAAGTGAAATTCGCTTATTTGGGCGATGCTCGTAACAATATGGGTAATTCGCTTATGGTGGGTGCCGCTAAAATGGGTATGGATTTCCGTGCTGTAGCACCGAAAAAGTGCTGGCCCGAAGAATGGTTGGTGAAAGAGTGTAAAAAAATCGCCAAAGAAACCGGTGCAAAAATCACATTTACAGAAAAAGTTGAAGAAGGCGTAAAAGGTGTTGATTTCCTTTATACCGATGTTTGGGTATCTATGGGAGAACCTGAAGCCGTTTGGGCAGATCGTATCAAATTGCTCAAGCCGTATCAAGTAAATATGAAAGTTGTGAAAGCAACGGGCAATCCGAATGTGAAATTTATGCACTGTCTACCGGCATTCCACAACCTCGAAACCGAAGTTGGACGCGACATTTACAAAAAATTCAAACTCGATGCGATGGAAGTTACCGAAGATGTGTTCGAATCGCCGATGTCAATCGTATTCGATGAATCGGAAAACCGCCTGCACACGATCAAAGCCGTAATGGTGGCGACTTTGGGGTCATAAAATTTTATTACCATGTCTGAAATTCAAATCAAAGATCTCGCATTCGTTCCTTACATCAACGAAACCGAATTACAAAAGCTAATTAGCGATGTAGCTCAAAAAATTAATTCCGACTATAAAGGCAAGGAAATTCTTTTTGTAGGTGTTTTGAACGGCGTTTTCATGTTCGCATCGGATTTAATGAAGCGAATCGACTTAAAATGTCAAATTAGTTTTGTAAAATTGTCGTCGTACGATGGAACGGAAACAACCGGAATAATCAAAGAATTATTCGGCTTGACAGAATCTGTGGAAAGCAAACACGTCATACTCCTTGAAGATATCGTGGATACCGGCATTACGATCGAAGGATTGTACAACGATTTGTTGAAACAAAAACCTGCTTCGTTAGAAATCTGCACATTGCTTTTCAAGCCGGATAAATATACAAAGGGCGTTCCAATCAAATATGTTGCTAAGTCTGTTCCAAACGAATTTGTGGTTGGCTATGGTTTGGATTACGATGGATTTGGACGGAATATTCCGAGCATTTATCAGTTGAAGTCGTAAAGCAATTTTGACAAAAAATTTGCAAATGTACGAAGAAAATCGTATATTTGCAAAAAAACACATGAAACAGCGTTTAAAAATATCTGTTTTGAACCTCGCACTTATCTCTGTGCTCTTGGTTTTGTGTGCTTGTGAAAGAAATCCGCCAATACCTATGGGGCCGACGCCTTTCACTATTCAGATTCCGCCGGGCTTTCCAACGAACTTGAACATTCCTTCGTACAATCCGATGACTTATGAAGGTATCAGGCTCGGTCGATACCTATTTTTTGAACCACGTTTGTCGGGACGATTTGATCCCAATATACCGGGTAGCGGGATGAGCTGTTTTACGTGCCATAACCCTAGATATTCGTTTGAAAGTGGAATGGATGTACTGAATGAAAATCGTAAAGTGGTCGGACTGACCGGAGTAGAAGCACCAACTGCAATGCTACCTCTGATAAATTTGGTGTTTCAACACGAGGGATACACGTGGAGCGGTATGGTTCATCCATCAAATACGAATTTAGGGCTTGAAATTCCGGAGTATGGCGTTAGTATTCCTGCACAAGAACCGTTTCATTTCAGAAATCTCGAATCATTTGCATGGCTGATGATTGCTCTTCCTCACGAAATTCATGGAACAATCGAAGCAAGTGTGAATGCCATTGCTAACATACCGATGTATCCTCCCCTATTTGAAGCCGCTTTCGGAACACCGGAAGTAACGATTGAACGTATTGGCAAAGCCATTGCACAATTTGTCCGCACGCTGATTTCTGCAGATTCGCAGTTCGATCGTTTTCGCCTCGGCAAAGAGATGTTATGCGATTCTGCCTTTGCAGGCTGGCTGATGTTTGAATCCGAAAGAGCCGATTGTTTCCACTGTCATGGCGGTTTTGGAAATCCGCTATTTACAACAGGTGGCTTTGCAAATAATGCGTTGGAAGACGAAAATTTTGTACACCGTCATGATAGATATTCCTTCACGGGAAATCCGCAAGATAGAGGCAGGTATAGAATTCCTACACTTCGCAACATTGCTCTAACCGCGCCTTATATGCACGATGGACGGTTTGCAACACTCGAAGAAGTCGTTGATTTTTACAGCGACAGTTTGAAATGGTCGCCAACCGTTGATCCGAATATGAAATTTGTTCATCAAGGCGGTGTACAACTTACCGACAGAGAAAGACGCCAATTAATACTGTTTTTGCAAACGCTGACGGATACTTCGTTTATTACAAATCCGGCGTTCCAGAATCCCTTTAGGTAGATACAAAATTAAAACCTGTCGTGCTGTCGTCCCACACGGATCAGCGTTCCACACTTTCCGAACGTTTTAACGCTTGATGCTCCAATGTACGTTCCTGCCGAACGCAAACCGCCCAGTAAATCGTCAATTATCGGTCGAACAGAACCTTTGTAAGGGATTTCCTCTTTTCGACCTTCGCTTGTACGATAATTTTTCATGCCGCCCGACATAAATTTTTCTTGTGCATATTCCGACGACATTCCAAAGAATAATTTGTATTGCTTTTCATCAACAATCTGCTGATTATTTTCGTCCAATTCGTTAGTCAGAAAACGGCGTGTAATGAGTTCGCCTTCCTGCTCGTCTGTTCCTGCAAACATACCGCCAATCATAATCATATCTGCGTTTGCAATAAATGCTTTTGCCGCATCGCCGGGCGAACGAACACCACCGTCTAAAATAATTCCGCCATTCAAGCCATGTGCCGCATCGGCACATTCCAACGAAGCGGAAATCTGCGGATAGCCTACGCCTGCCTTCAATCTCGTGGTACATTGACTTCCCGGTCCAATACCGATTTTTACAAAATCTGCTCCTGCGATTATTAATTCCTGCACCATTTCTGCTGTTGCAACGTTTCCGGCAATCATTACAATTCCTGGATTTTCTTCACGGATTTTGTGAATAAATGAAGAAAATCGCTGTGTATAGCCGTTGGCAATATCTACGCACAAAAATAAGTCGTCAGGATTGTCAATCTTTTTTGCATTGAACAACGCATCACGAATATCTTTGAAATTTTCATATTCGCTATCCGACATTCCAATCGTGAAAATTGATGCGGAAATAGCGTCTTTTGAGGCATTCAACCAATCTTCTTTCGTATGGAATTTGTGAATAGCAACCAACATTTTGTATTCGCAAAACACTTCCGCCATACGAAACGTACCGGTTGCCATGTTTGCGCAAACAATCGGCACGCACGTGAATTCACGCTGAGCCCATTTGGTTTTGAATTTTCGTTCCAAAACCATTTGCTTACGGCTTTCAAGCGTAGAGCGTTTCGGACGGATTAATACATCGTTGAAATCTAATTTTTTTTCGGATTCTAAAAGCATGCTTTATTTAGTTGAAGTTTCATCAAGCAATCTTGCTGAATGATGTATTGTTAAAATATCTATTTGAAACTGATTTTTTATGGTGTAAACAATTCTGTAATTTCCATTGATTAGTTCTCGAATATTCTCGCTACTAAATTCGGGAACCATACGACCAATTTGTGGGTGGCGCTCTAAAATATCTACTGCCTTAAACAGCCGACTAACAACAATCTTAGCATATTTTTCGGAATCAATATCAATATAATGTCCAATGTCGTCTAAATCGTCAATGGCTTTATCCGTCCAAACTATCTTAACCATTTTGATAATTTTTCTTCTGCTTCGACTTTTGTGTTAACAATATTTTTTTCAGACTGTTCAAGCCCTACTTGAACTTTCTCAATAAAAATCAAACGATCAATAACATCGTCAATCGTAAACGTTTCCGGAAGTTTGTCCGATACAGTTCTAAGTTGAGTTTTTGTAATCATAACTTCAAGTCGTTTTTTGTTTTCAAAACTTGGCATTGCAAAGATACGAAATTTAATTGAGAATAGCAAGGAGATATCTCGCCTGCGGCTCGACATGACGGCGATATGTGGAAAAGAAAGGGGAAAAAGATGCCCGTCATTCCGAGCGAAGCACACGAAGTGTGTGAAGTCGAGGAATCCTCTTGCGAGGAAAAGCAATACTAGCCCAATGACTCCTAGACAACTATTTAATTCTTTCATTGATATTGATGTGTGTGAACATTCCTGCAAAGATATGAAAAAAAACTAAAACAATTCTCCTTGTACCATATTCCCGTCATATTCTACGCCCAATTCGGAATCTAATTTCATTTCAATTTCTGAGGATTGCTCAGGGATTTCATCGTTTTCATGCAGTTGAGATTCCAACCAGTTCACGGATTTTATGGCATGATTCGACAAGCGTTTGCCTTTGGCTTTGTGGCTTTTTTCGCCGATAAATCCCACACAATCTACAACTTCGTCCTCGAGGTCTCGTTTGTTGGCCTTTTTGTCGAATTCCAATTCGAGCATCGGGTGCCAATCTGCATTAATTGTGAGCAAATACGATTCGGGGTGTTCGTCGATAAACAGCGTTCGTTTGTCGGTTTCTTCAACTGTGAAGCGTTTGAGATAGAATTTTTGAATTTCGCCGTCGAAATAAACCGCTGTTATTGGTTTTTTCGGGTTAAATTTTTCGATGTGAATTAAATCCTCGTCGAAATGCGTGCCCAAATCGAAATTCAACAAACGATAATAGCCGTCTTGCGTTAATTCCAGAATTTTATCTTGTGCTTTAAATTCGCCCAGATATTGCCCGCGTTCGTCGGCATTGAGTCGTCTGATACTCTCGTCAAACCAGAGTTTTCGAGCACTCAACGTTGAATGTCCTTCGTTTTCCAAAACGATTTTTTTGACCAAATTTCGGGATAAGATATTGCCCATTGAGGAGCGTCCTTTTACCGCCAATTCTTTGAAATCAAAATCAAAAACCAGACGCCTCAAACCTGGTTTATTTTTCAAAAACACACGAATTTTCTCGGCTTCACCATTTGGATTTGCCGTAAAATAAAGCACCTTGCTATCTTTTGTACCTTTGGTCAAATCATACACTTTTTCACGTGTAATACCACCGATATTAAAACGTTTGATGTACGCAAAGCCATATTTTCCGTCTTGATAAACCATGTTGTAAACCGTGCGATCATCGTTTTTTCGGAACACATCTACATGGATAATATCTTTTCCAAAAAACACTTTTTCAGCAACCTTAGCCACCATAAACGAGCCGTCCTCGCGGAATACAATAACATCGTCCAAATCCGAGCAATCGCAAACAAATTCGTCTTTTTTCAGCGATGTGCCGACAAAGCCTTCTTCACGATTCACGTATAGTTTCACGTTTGCAGCAGCAACCACAGTGCGTTCGATCGTTTCAAAATTTCGAATTTCGGTTTTACGCTCCCAATTTTTGCCGTATTTTTTCTTGATTTGTTGGAAATAGTTAATCGTGTAATCTATCAAATGTTTCAAGTGATTTTTCACTTCGTCCATTTCCAGCTCCAAGTTTTTGATGTGCTGGTCGGCTTTTTTGACATCAAATTTGGATATTTTACGCACCGGTTTTTCGGTCAACTTCAAAATATCGTCACGTGTAATTTCACGCTTGAGTTTCTTTGTGTACGGCTTGAACGCTTCTTCGATATCATTCAGCAAGTGCTCCCAAGTTTTCACATCGTTCTCTAACTCACGATAGATACGTTTTTCGAAAAAGATTTTTTCCAACGAAGTGTAGTGCCAATCATCGTTTAGTTCGTTCAATCGAATTTCGAGTTCACGTTTTAAAAGCCCCATCGTGTGTTCGGTGGAACGCTTCAAAATTTCCGTAACACCTATGAAAATAGGCTTTTCGTCCTCAATTATGCAAGCATTCGGCGAAATCGAATATTCGCAATCGGTAAACGCATACAGTGCATCAATCGCGGTATCGGGTGAAACATTTGCTTCTAAATGGATTAAAATTTCTACATTTTCCGAAGTATTGTCGTCAATTTTCCGAATTTTGATTTTGCCCCTTTCACGGGCTTTCAGAATGGAATCAATTAACGAGGAAGTCGTTGTTGCAAAAGGGATTTCTGAAATTAGCAAGGTTTTTTTATCAACTTGCGAAATTTTCGCACGAACCCTGATTTTTCCGCCCCGCAAACCGTCGTTGTAGTTCTCAACATCAACTAAACCACCCGTTTGGAAGTCCGGAAAAAGTTCAAAACGCTGATTTTTCAAGACTTTTATCGAAGCATCAATCAGCTCGTTGAAATTATGCGGTAAAATTTTCGATGCCAAACCAACAGCAATACCCTCAACGCCTTGTGCAAGCAGCAAAGGAAATTTTACAGGCAGAGTAATCGGCTCTTTGTTTCGTCCGTCATACGACGATTTCCAATGTGTTGTTTTTGGGTTGAAAACCACGTCTGAAGCGAATTTCGACAATCGTGCTTCAATATAACGCGGTGCTGCGGCGCTATCACCGGTCAAGATATTTCCCCAATTTCCTTGGCAGTCAATTAAATAATCCTTCTGTCCGAGTTGCACCAACGCATCGCCGATTGAGGCATCGCCGTGCGGATGATATTTCATCGTGTTTCCGATGATGTTGGCAACTTTGTTGTAACGCCCGTCATCCAACTCTTTCATTGAATGCAAAATACGGCGCTGTACAGGTTTCAATCCATCCTGTATTTCCGGAACGGCACGCTCCAAAATCACGTACGACGCATAATCCAAAAACCACGATTGATACATATTCGAGAGGCTGATCATTCGGGATTTTTCCTCTTTTCGGGCTGTATTTTCCAAAGTATCTGCGATTTGCTCGTTATTTTCGTCTAATTCTACTTGCTTTTTTTTGCTGTCTGCTTTCTTCGCCATCTAAAAAAATTTGGTGCAAAGATACGAAATTTAATTGAAAATTGAAAATTTCTACTGTCAGTCCCGAAAAATAAATCTTATCGGCAGACTAAATGCTGAACGAATCGGTTCCTCTCTTGTTCTTTCAGCAGGAAACCATTTCGGCTTTCGGTTTTCCCCGTTGGGCACTCACATCAAAAAATGAATAAATTGTGGAAGCCCTCCGGGCTACACGTTAGGTGGATAACGGTTTTTCTATTGATCTGAATGCCCTAACGGGCAGTGCATGAAGGTTGCAGAAACCATTCTACACAAACCCAATCGGTTTTCGATTTTCCCATTCCAAACGGCGTTTTTGCTCCTCATCATAAGATTTCAGGTATTCGTACAATGTTTTGATGTACTGGTCGTGCTCACCTACTTTTTCAGCCAACTCACCAACTTTAATCAATAATTCTTGGTGATTTAGAAAAAGTTTACGCATTTCCACAAAAACACGCATTATTGCGATATTTACCTCAATTGCTCGCTCGCTTCGCAATACAGAGGATAGCATTGCGATGCCTTGCTCGGTGAAAGCATAAGGTAAATATCTATACCCACCCCTACCATCTTCGTTTTCAGCAATTTGCTGTTTTGAGATCACAATTTGTGATCTCAAAACGCTATCGTCCTCATCTTCAATAGATTTCTGTTCTGTAGACAAACCTTGCGGTCTTTGATTCTTCTGAATTTCTGAATTTTGTGGATTAAAGATCACAAATTGTGATCTTTGAATTGCAACCCACTCTATCTTAGTCAATTGAAACATAAAATCCGATGGGAATCGGGCTATGTTTCGCTTAGTTGCTTGATTGAGAACTCTTGTTTCAACATCGTAGAGTTCTGCAAGGTCGAAATCGAGAATAACCTTTTGTCCTCTGATTTCGTGGATTTTCTGAAAAATCGGCAAAATGATTTGCGTTTGAATGGTAGTTTCCATAGTTTAGATTTTGGTTTCTACCCTATATAACGCAAAAAAGTCGATTTTCGTATATGAATTGTTAATAATTCACCATTTTGTTGATAACTTTTGCAAAGGTATTAAAAAAATTATGAAATCACAAGTTTTTGTGTTTTCTTATCTCTAATCAACCAAAGTCCAATGAAACACAATGCTCCATTTACAATTAAAATCGCAAAACCAAAATTGTGAACATACGTATTCAAAATATAACTCAAAATCGGCGAAAGGACCGCAACAATAAGAACGTAGCGATCTTTCACGGCATATTTTGTGAATAATCCAAAGGTAAAAAGCCCTAACAAAGGACCATATGTGTAACCGGCAATGGCATAAACAGCATTTATCACGCTATCATTGCTGAGATATCTAAAAAACACGATAACAAAAATCAAAACGAGTGAAACCCCGATGTGAACTATCGTGCGTTTTTTCATCAATTTCGGATCATCATTTTTTACACCTAAAATATCAACCGTAAACGATGTAGTTAGTGCTGTAACTGCAGAATCTGCACTGGAATACGCCGCCGCAATAATTCCGAGAATAAACAAAATAGCCACAAACGTACCGAGATAAAGTTCACCGGTAGCCGGATCAGCCTGCGTTGCTAATGTCGGAAATAATTCGTCGGGACTGAGGGCAAACGGGTTCAGCCCTACTTGTTGTGCAAACACAACCAAAAGCACACCAAGCGAGAGAAACAGTAGGTTTACAGGAACAAACATTACACCGTAGGTGAGCATATTTTTTTGTGCATCTTTCAACGACCTACACGCCAAATTTTTCTGCATTTGGTCTTGATCCAAACCCGTCATCACAATAACCGTAAAAATACCTGCCAAAAATTGTTTCCAAAAAAAGCGGGGATGTGCAGCTTCGCCGACATAAATTGTGGATAACGTTTTGTCGCCGCAGGTTGTTGCTATACCACTATCAGCAATAGTTCTCACCATTCCCATAAAATCCAAATCCAGCACATTTTTTATATGAATAAGGCACAAAACTATTGCTCCGAAAAAAACGATACCTTGAATGACGTCTGTCCAAATCACGGTCTTTATACCGCCTTTTCGGGTGTAAAGAAAAATCAGCAGCATTGTGATTGACACCGTGGCAATAAACGGAATATTCCACGAGTCAAAAACGGCTGTTTGCAAAACAATTGCTACAATAAACAGGCGGAGTGCAGAACCCAGCGTTCGCGAAAGCAAGAAAAACGATGCGCCTGTTTTATAGGATTGCATACCGAAACGACCTTTGAGATAGGTGTAAATCGTCGTCAAATTCAACTTGTAATAAAGCGGCAGCAGGATTGCAGCAACTGCAATGTAGCCGAATATAAATCCAAACACCATCTGCATGTAAGCAAATCCGCTGTTCATGACCATTCCGGGAACCGACACAAATGTTATGCCGGAAATAGAAGTAGCCAACATTCCAAATGCGATGATATACCAAGGAGAACGGCGATTTCCGTTGTAGAAGGACTGGCTATCGACTTTTCGAGTTGTAAGGTGGGCAATTCCGAATAAAAGCAGAATATATGCGGCAATTATGGAGAGAATTAGCGTGGGGTTCATATTCTGTGTTTGTCGTTTTGTAGGACGACCGCTAGGGTCGCCCTTACGCTTACTTATCGTCGATAATAGTCAACATTACCTTTTCAATTTTTGCGTCGGAGGCTTGTAGAATGCGGAAAACAAATTTATCGTTGATGCGGATTTCTTCGCCTTTTTGCGGAATATTTTCATGATAATTCATAATCAGACCCGCCAAAGTTTCGTACTCGTCTGATTCGGGAAGATTCAAGTCAAAATCGCGGTTCAAGTTATCGATTTCCGAGCGTGCCGAAAACACATAACGCTTATCATCGATTTGCCGTTCGAGCGAATCGTCCACATCAAATTCGTCTTCGATTTCTCCAAAAATTTCTTCCGTTAAATCTTCCAGCGTAATCACACCGGAGGTACCGCCAAATTCGTCTACAACCACTGTAATACTACGCTTTTTGTCAATCATCTCTTTCATCAATTTATTTCCAAGCATCGTTTCGGGGACTACCTCTATTTTGCGAAGAATGTCGCGAATACTTTTCGGTTTTTTGAACAAATCAAACGCGTGGACATAGCCGATAATATCGTCAACCGAACTTTTGTAAATCAAAATTCTCGACAAGCCTGTTTCTGTGAATTTTTGTTGTAATTCCGTAAGTGAAGAGTTTACATCAATCGCTACGATTTCCTTACGTGGAACCATACATTCGCGTACTTTGGCATGTTGCAAATCCATAACGTTTTGCACCATTTGAATTTCCTGGCTGATTTCGTTTTCCTCTTTCGGTACATTGCTGAATTCCTGAATGTAATAATCAATATCAACCGGCGAAAATTTGACTTCTTTAACTTCCGCAGTTTTATATTTAAAAAAACGTTTGAGAAGCATATTGCTCAAGCCCATAAACAGATACACCGCAGGATAGAGCAAAATATAAATCAGCCAAATCGGAATTGAAAATACGGATAAAACTCTGTTGGAATTCATCCGAAACAACGTTTTTGGCAGAAATTCGGCAAACACCAAGACAACGGTCGTCGCAATAATCGTTTGAATAATTAGCAAAACAAACTGCGTATTTAGTACTTCGGGAAGCCACGATTCAATCCACGGGTCTAAAAGCTTGGCAGCAAATATACCATAAATAACTAGCGTGATATTATTTCCTAAAAGTACAAATACAATGAACCTCGAAGGCATTTTTATAAAATGCGACAGCAAGCGTGCTGAAAATACGCGATTGTTTTTGTCTACCTCTATTTTCAGTTTGTTGGTGCTTACAAAGGCAATTTCAATTCCGGAGAAAAACCCCGAGAACACTAGAACAACAGCAATAATCAGCAGTAAGTCCATCAGATTAGTTTAAAACGTGCGTCCAACGACTATCCGTAACTTGCCAATAAATCATTTGTTCGTCCGCTCTAAAGCTTGACCCGCTTTGTCGTGAGCCGTCTTCGAATAATCGTACAAAAGGGACATCGGAATAAACTTCACCGGCTTCTTGATCCCAGAAAAAGCTCTCGGTATATGTTCTTGAATAATCTCTAAGATCTCGAATAATTACATTTCCCCGAAGATGCATCAGTTGCCTCCCTTGCCAATTAGTGCCTTCATCGGCTGTGACAATTGTAGTTATAGTGCCATCTACGTCGTAAAACGTAGCTTTGACGCTTCGCGGAAACTCCTGCGTTTGATCTTCATCATCAAAATTCCAAATTTCTTCACCCCACGTAACCATCTGCACTCGTCCTGAGTCCGTGTGCATGATCGTTGCATTTCTCATCGTTTGGTGGGGAGTATTTTCATCCAAGAAAAACGGTTCTCCTTGTCGGCTGCAACTTACTGCCAACACAACGGAAATTGTTACTATTAGGATTTTTTTCATTTCTTTACGCAGTTTGAAAGTGTGAGAGTTTTCTTTCTACCTTTCATACTTTTTCGTACTTTCACACCATTTTACGGACGTGAGCGAACAATTGTAGTTTCTTGAATCCAGCATTCTACACGCCAAGTACTTCCCTCTGTTATGCCTTGGAAAAACAAATCATCTCCGGAAGGAAAATGTTGTCTGAATGCCGCAATATGTTCACTAATTCGAGGTAAGTTCGGGTTAAGGCTTCTTGCTCTTTCAAGCCTGTCTACAACTACCCAATACACTGCTCCTCTCGAAATCGCATCATCGCCGCCGCAATCTCTTGCAGTTTGAGCGTACATCATACCGATGAGCATATGTGCCATACCTTCTGTAGGATCAATTTCCAATGCTCTCAATGCGGTCGCACGTCCTTCGCGGTATCTACGTTCTTGTGAGAAAGCTTGTGTAAGCAGTAAAAATGCTTGAACTCGCTGGCGATCAGTTTCTAGACCATCAGCATGAGTAGCTAAATACGATATAACTCTTGCCCAGTCTTGCTGCGCAGCAAGCATTCGTGCTATTAGGAAAGCGGATCTCGGACTTGGGTCCAGCGCATGCAATGCCCGTGTGGCAGTAAAGAACAGTTCAGCATCGGTACAGTTTGCATTATCCAAAACACGAGTAACATTTTGCAAAAATGCGATATCGCTTTTGTTTTCTTCCCATCGTCTTTCAAAAATTGGAATCATTACATCGCACGTTGCAAGCGGTTCAAATGCGGCATCTAAACTTGCGAGCGCATTTATGATATTTGTGTCGCCCGGTTGTTCTCTGAGAATTCTTTCCAAATAAGAAGCCGAAATTTCGTAAACATCAACGACTCTTTCTATATCGATATTTCCACTTCTTTGACTTTCTACAGCATATTGGAAAAGAAGAAGTGGCGCAACATGGTCGTTTCCAACACCCAGTTCCACAACAGCCCGATACACCATTTCAAAGGCTTCATTGACTTGTTGAGGGCGAAGTGTTCTGAGGTCGTTAGCCTTACGACTTAAAAGAAAACCTTTACAACGTCCCTGCCCTTGTGGAAAGTACCGGATGCGTTTGTCCCACACTTCGAGTAGCAAGTCAATGTATTTTTCACGTTTCTCAGCATCTCTTTCTTGCGCAATTCTCTGCATAACAATCTGACGCCCGCGGATAAACGTATTGAGGTGGTTTGCCGGACAAATTCTAAAAACTTGATACCAAGGCTCAAAAGCACTTGCAAAATCTTGCTGCCTGAAAAATTCCGAATATAAAGATATATTTCGAACACAAGCAATACTATCTTGCTCAGTTTGACCAAATCTTTGAGCTGAAGCACTCATGCTGCTTAGAGCAAAAAGCAATAAAATGATGGGTTTAATCGTTTTCATCTTCATCGTAAAAATTTTTCTTTTTGAGTTTGACACTTTGGAGTTAATATAGTTTAATGTTTAATCGAATCTTCCACGTATGAACCATCGGTCAAATGCTGATATTCCGACTACTATACGTCCGTAATTTTCTTGAATTTGTCCGGGATTATTCACGTTTCCTTTTCGTCCAAGTTCTACGGCAACATCTAACATTGCCCAACCGGCAGTGAAACCTCCTCTACGAGTGATGGGCACCCCAAAACCAAAACTGATACCTTGTTGGATGAGTGTCTGCTCTTGGAAAGCAACATAACTTGTTCCGTGGTGAAAGCCGAAGCGATAAGTCATGCGATTCATGAAGCGGTTGTCGAAACGACGTCCTTTAAACTCCATCCCCATACGAAACATTTGTGAAACCGACAAATTGGGATCTTGACGTCCAAACTCCCGGTAATTGCGAAAATCAACAAGCGAGTATTCAGCCGCAATTACCCAACGGCCTAATCTTTCGAGCGACAATCCAACTCTGTACATTTCCGGCATTCGCAATGTTCCTTTTGTGGAGATTTCGGCATGAATTGTGTCTACAACACCAACCTGCCGAACGGTTGAAAGTTCCAACAAATCTTTGCTTGCATTTAGGCTGTATCTCGGTCTATAGGTAAAGCCGAGACCAAATTGGTATCGATCCGACAGCGGTTGTCTGAATTGAAGCCCCAAGTCAACGAAAAAGCCTGACGCATCAACTTCGCTTAATCGTTCTGTTGCTGTTGGGATTAGTAAAATAGTATCCAAAAAAAACATATAAGCGTTGCGAGCAAATGACCCAAACTGATAGTTCAAATTTGCACCAACCGATATTCGACTTGTTCCCACTGCAATCCCCAAAAACAGCTGGCTCAGTCCGCCATCTCCTGTGTGGTTCAGTATTCGTTCTCCAATAATAGTATCTCCTGCTCCAAAATCGCGACGCACGTTGTAACTCATATTGGACCCTGGAGTTAATCCAAAGCCTGACCTGAGCCAGTTGGTGATTGGAAAAGCAAATGAAACTTGTCCTAACGATGCACGATTTGTGTTTGCAGATGTAGTTTCTCCGTTGACTGTTTCCTGTAATCTTGAATGTATCGCATGCATGGTTACTTCAAAATTCACCATCAGCGAATCCAAGTTGATAAATGATGCCGGGTTTTGGGTTGTCAAATCCAGTGGTGATACCAATCCTATCGACAATCCGCCCATAGCCACATGCCTTGGTGTTTGAATGGGTTGCAAGTCTCCTACTCCAAACCTTGAGTACGGTGAAATGGATTGATTTTGTGCTTGAAAAATACCCGTCAAAAAGACGGAAAATAGAAGCGTGAGTAGGGGTTTAAGATTTCCTGATGTTATGCTGTAGAATTTCATTAAGTCCGATTAATACCATATTAGAAACTGCAAATGTACGACTTTTTATTGAATTTACCAAATATTTTTGGTCGCCACCTGTCAAAAAAATTCTTCCGGCTAGATTTTTTTTCTTAAAAAACGTAATTTTCGCCTCAATTTCATCTTGTACACCCTTGAGTATTCCTGATTGAATCGCAGATATTGAATTTACGCCGCAATACCCTATCTCCGTGGGCAGATCGACCAAAGGTAATCGCTCGGTAAATTCATGCATCGCACGTGCACGCATCCGCAGTCCCGGAGAAATAGCACCTCCGATGTATTCGTTCTTTGATGTAATAAAATCGTAGGTGATGCAAGTTCCGGCAGAAATTACCAAAACATCGGTTTGCGGAGCATGTTTTGCCGCTGCAACAGCCAGTGCTAAACGGTCTAAGCCCAGTGTCTCCGGCGTTTCATACTTATTGACAATTGGAATTGGTGTTTGATAATTAAATTTAATGCATCTTACATCCTTTAATAGTTCGTGTAAAAAGTCAGGCGTTTTTGCAACCGATGAAACAATGTATCCGTCTAAAGAAAATTGTTTTAGAATTTCCAAAATATGTTTAGCTTCCAAACTTTCCACACTCTGAAAAATCAGCATCTCGTCGTTTTCAAAAACAGCGAATTTAGTTAGAGTGTTTCCGATGTCTATGGTTAGGTTTGTCATAAAAAGTTTTGCAAAGATACAAAAATATTTGTAAAAATTTGGTTGTTTCATTTTTTTTTTGTAACTTTGCACCCCTAAACGGATGGCGTCGTAGCTCAGTTGGTAGAGCAGAGGACTGAAAATCCTTGTGTCGTTGGTTCGATTCCGACCGATGCCACCATCACAAAATGAAAGACTGATAATCAAAATGATTTTTCGGTCTTTCTTTTTTTTCAAATCTTTTTTCTTTACCGAACAAGCCAAAAATCGCCGATCCGCTACCGGACATTGAAGCGTATTCCGCACCTAAATCGTATAGATTTTGCTTGATATCGGATAATATCGGATGTTGTGCAAAAATGGAAGGTTCGAAATCATTTTGTAATACTACTTTCCATTCGTTCACCTGAATTTCCGGGAGTTTTCGCAAATCAAAACTTGCACATTTCGGAACAATGTTTTGATAAGCAGTCTTCGTACTTACGTGGATTGGAGGACAAATCAGTACAAGTTGATAACCCGGCAAATTTAAATTTATCGGCTCAAATCTATCGCCTTTTTCATAAGCAAAAACCGATTTGTTTTTCACAAAAAAGGCACAATCGCTTCCGATTTCACGGGCATAATCTTCCAACTTCTCATCAGAAATATTCAACAAAAATTTTTCATTCAACAGTCTCAACATAAATGCAGCATCTGCGGAGCCTCCACCCAAACCTGCACCAAATGGGATTTTTTTCAACAAATCAATGCGGATATTCTGCAGATCGAAATCATTTTTCAATAATTCGTAGGCTTTGTAGACCAGATTTTCGGCGGGTTCCCCATTGATGTGAATGCCGTGGGTATGTAGAGACGCACGGCCGCGCGTCTCTACGAGGTCACCCATTTCAACACATTCCAACGCATCATACAACGGAATCGGAAACAAAATTGTTTCAATATTATGAAACCCATCCGGACGTTTTTCCGTAATGAAAAGTCCAAGATTAATTTTGGCATTTGGAAACGAAATCATAAGTTTGCCTCTATGGCTGCTTTTTTCTCTTTAGAGGGAATAATTTCAACTTTACCTTGACGAATCTGCGTGATAAAAAACAGCACAACACCACAGAATATTGCCGAATCAGCGATATTGAACACAGGGCTGAAAAATATAAAATCTCGACCTCCAACCCATGGAAACCATTGAGGCCATGTCGCTTCAAACAACGGAAAATAAAACATATCAACAACATTTCCATGCAAAAAAGCCGCATAACCACCTGTTTCAGGCAAAAACTGTGCAACTTCCGCACCTATCCATCCATAAACACCGCTTTCACTAAAAAGCAGACCATAAAAAGTACCGTCTATAATGTTTCCAAGCGCTCCCGCAGCAACCAGCGAAATCGCCGCAATCACCCACCTACTCTCATTTTTACGAATCAAATCATAAATCCACCAAATAATTCCGATTACAACAACAATCCGCAAAAGCGACAAAATCAATTTCCCATGAGCTCCGCCAAACGTTAAACCGAACGCCATACCATCGTTTTCCAAAAAAAAGATTCTGAACCAGCTGAAGATCACGAATTCCTGACCAAGGAGCATGTTGGTTTTGACCCAAAACTTTAGAGTCTGATCAAGCAATAATACCACACCTATAATTACAAGCGGCAAATATTTTTTTTTCACTCTTCGGTTTTTTGAAATGCTGATTTCGGCTTGTTTTGCTGTAATTTGGCATCAATACTCAGCGTAGCATGAGGAACCAAACGCAAGCGTTCTTTAGCAATCAATTTGCCGGTTTCTCGGCAGACACCGTACGTTTTGTTTTCAATGCGGATCAACGCACCCTCAAGCGATGCGATAAACTTTTGCTGACGAGCTGCTAAACGTGCATTTTCCTCTTTCGACATCACCTGGTAGCCTTCTTCCAATACCTTGAACGTCGGCGAAGTATCGTTAATATCGTTTTCGCCATTATTGACATAGGCTTCCGTCAGTATCTTTAGGTCTTCGCGGGCTTTTTCCAATTTCGCGAGAATAATTTTCTTGAATTCCTGCAATTCCTTGTCGGAATATTTGGTTTTTTCTGTTTTTGCCATGGCTCTGTTCCTTTCTTTTTTGTTGAGATACGATTAATCGTATCTGTACCTGTTTTTTATATTTTCTCAACAACGACGCGAGTTTTCAGATTTTCTGTCAGTTCTATCTCGTGAACATTCGGATGGTTGATTTTGTCAACCAAATCCAACGACTCTGCCAAAGTCTCGGTGCAAATATACGCAAAATTATTCTGAATTGCCAAATTTATTTCATTATTTTTTTCAACAATGAGTTTTATTTTGTCGGTAACTCCAAAATTTTGCTCTTTTCTGATCGTCTGAATACGGTTGACCAATTCTCTTGAAATGCCCTCTTCTCTAAGTTCATCGGAGATTGTAACATCTAATGCAACGGTCAAAGTACCTTCGTTCGCAACCACCCAGCCCGGAATATCTTCGGTAATGATATCCACATCGGAAATCAAAATTTCGACAGGCTGATTTTCAATCGTCAACATATAGTTTCCGTCAGCCTCCATTTTTTGAATATCACTTTGCGTGAATGCCGCAATTGCGGCAGAGATCGGTTTCATCAGCGTGCTGTATTTTGGGCCGAGTTGTTTGAAATTAGCTTTGATTTTTTTTGTTAAAAAGCCCGTTTCCGTAAGAAATTCAATGTTTTTGATATTAACTTCGGATAAAATCAAGTGCGAAATATCTTCGATTTGCGTTTGCAAATGCTTGTTGACAACCGGAATCAAAATCTTTTGTAACGGCTGGCGTACACGGACATTCGAGCGTTTACGCAACGACAAAGCCATTGACGAAATTTGTTGTGCCAACTGCATACGTTCTTCCAGGTTCTTATCTACAAATTTTTCGTTGTAGGCTGGAAAATCCGTTAAATGTACCGACTTGAACGGCTCTTTTTTCGTTGCATGGTTCAAATCCAAGTACAATCTTTCGGCGAAAAACGGCGCAATCGGCGACATTAGTTTTGCAATCACATTCAAACACGTGTAAAGCGTTTGATACGCCGAAATTTTATCATCGGAGTACTCCCCTTTCCAGAAACGACGGCGGCACAAACGCACATACCAATTGCTCAAATGCGCATCTACAAAATCCTGAATCGCCCGCCCTGCCTTAGTTGGCTCGTAGTCAGCATAACATTCGTCAACATACTTTATTAATGTGTTCAATTCCGACAAAATCCAACGATCGATTTCAGGACGTTTTTCTATCGCAATATCGGCTTCTTTATACTCAAATTTATCAATGTTTGCGTACAAAGCAAAAAAACTATACGTGTTGTAAAGTGTTCCGAAAAACTTACGTTGCACCTCAGGAATGCCTTCGATGTCGAATTTAAGATTGTCCCAAGGTTGAGCGTTTGTAATCATGTACCAACGTGTGGCATCGGGACCGTATTTGGCAATAGTTTCAAACGGATCAACAGCATTGTTCAAGCGTTTCGACATTTTGTTTCCTGCTTTGTCCAACACTAAGCCATTTGACACAACGGCTTTGTACGCCACCGAATCAAACAGCATCGTTGCAATCGCATGAAGCGTGAAAAACCAACCGCGTGTTTGATCAACACCTTCTGCAATGAAATCCGCAGGATATACACCTTTCAAATCCGTTTCAAACGGGTAGTGATATTGTGCATAAGGCATCGCACCGGAATCAAACCAAACATCAATCAAATCCGCTTCTCTGAACATTTTTTGTCCGCTTGGCGAAACCAAAATTATTTCATCCACATACGGACGGTGCAAATCGAACGTGTCATAGTTTTCTTTTGAAAAATCGTTTGCTTTAAAATCCTTTAACGGCGAGGCTTTGATAAATCCCGCCTTGATAGATTTCTCGATTTCTTGTTGTAATTGTTCAACCGATCCGATGCAGATTTGCTCCATTTTATCTTCCGTTGTCCAAATCGGCAAAGGCACGCCCCAGTAGCGGCTGCGTGATAAATTCCAGTCCACTAAATTTTCGAGCCAATTTCCAAAACGCCCCGTTCCTGTGGCTTCCGGCTTCCAATGAATGGTTTTGTTGAGCTCAATCATACGCTCTTTGAACGCAGTTGTTTTGATAAACCACGAATCCAGCGGATAGTACAAAATCGGCTTGTCCGTACGCCAGCAATGCGGATACGAGTGTTCGTATTTTTCGGATTTGAAGGCTCTGTTTTCGTGTTTTAATTTCACAACAATATCAACATCAACCGAATTCGCTGAGCCGGACGCTGAGCCTGTCGAAGCGTCATATTCCGGTTTCACAAAACGTCCTGCAAATTCGCCCATTTCGGCTACGAAACGCCCTGTTTTATCAACCATCGTCAACGCACCAATTCCGTTTTGTTTGGCAACTCGGAAGTCGTCGGCACCAAAACTTGGCGCAATGTGAACGATTCCCGTTCCGTCTTCCGTTGTAACGAAATCGCCCGTAATCACGCGGAAAGCATCACCTTCTTCAGGTTGTGCATAAGGCAATAATTGTTCGTAACGACAGCCTTCCAAATCGCTCCCTTTCACTTCGCAAACCAATTGATACGGCAGATTTTTCTTATCTTCCGGAAGGATTAACGCAGCAGAATTTTCAACTAAATTTTCAGGATTAAAATATTTTGCAACGGTTTCTTTTCCGAGAATAACCGTGATTGGCTCAAAGGTGTAGGGATTAAAGGTTTTAATCATTGCGTAAGAAATGTTTTTTCCAACGCAAAGAGCAGTGTTCGAGGGCAAAGTCCAAGGTGTGGTTGTCCATGCCAAGAAAAACAAGTCGCCGAAAACATCGGAAAAAAGTTTTTCGCTTTCGTTGTTGCGCACAACTTTGAATTGCGCAACAAGCGTTGTATCCTTCACACTTCGATAGCAACCGGGCTGATTGAGTTCGTGTGTACTCAAACCCGTTCCGGCTGCAGGCGAATATGGCTGAATGGTGTAACCTTTGTAGAGCAAATCTTTTTTGTAAAGTTCGTTCAACAGCCACCAAATTGTTTCGATATACTTATTCTCGTAAGTCACGTAAGGGTCGGACATATCCACCCAATAGCCCATTTTTTGGGTTAATTCTTCCCAAAGACCTGTGTACTTCATCACTTCGGTGCGACATTCTTTGTTGTAATCTTCAATTGAGATTGCTTTTCCGATGTCTTCTTTCGTGATACCTAATTTTTTCTCAACGGCAAGTTCTACAGGCAATCCGTGTGTGTCCCAGCCCGCTTTTCGCGTCACATGAAAACCTTTTAATGTTTTGTAACGACAAAAAACATCTTTAATCGCACGAGCCATCACGTGGTGAATTCCCGGAACACCGTTTGCAGACGGCGGACCTTCGTAAAACACAAATGGCGTGCTGTCTTTGCGGGTTTCCAGACTTTTATGAAAGATGCTTTGCTCTTCCCAAAATTTCAAGACTTCTTCTCCAATGCGAGTTAGACTGAGTTGTTTATATTCGTTGTAAATTGCCATTTTGCTACTTTTAAGGTGCAAAGATACGAAAAAAAATGAAAATGGAAAAGAGATTTGCCTATTTCCAAAAAAAATCGTACCTTTGTAAACAAATTCTCTTCCAAAATGAAAAAAATATTTTTAATTATTGTTGCTATTTTGCTTTCGCTTCCTACGTTTTCGCGAAACAACAATGATTTGCGAACAGCGAGAACAAACAGTGATTTTCTTTTAAATCTCATTCATTTAAGATATGTGGATCAAGTAGAATTGGTGCCTCTTGTTGAAAGGGGGACTATTGAGATGCTGAGGCATTTAGACCCACATTCACAGTTCATCCCTGCTCGCGATGTACAACGTGCAAACGAAGCATTGCAAGGCGCTTTTTATGGAATTGGTGTGTCCTTTCAAATTTTTAACGACACAGTTTTAGTTATGGAAGCCCTTAGTGGCGGACCTTCCGAAAGGCTTGGTATTCAAGCCGGAGACCGAATCGTAACGATTGACGGGATGAATGCAACCGGCGATAGCGCAAGAAACGATTTTATATTCAGCAATTTGAGAGGTCCAAGAGGTACAGTTGTAACGGTTGGAATTTTTCGAAACGGCGAAGTTAGAGACTTTAGAATTGTTCGCGATCGAATTCCTATTCACACCGTAGAAGTATTTTTTATGGAAAATGAGAACACCGGTTATATCAGTGTTGATCGTTTTTCGCAAAGAACTGCTGCCGAGTTTAGATCCGCTTTGCAAAGTTTAACTCAACAAGGTGCAGAAAATATCATTCTCGATTTACGAGGAAATTCGGGCGGTTTCATGGATCAAGCCATTGAAATGGCGAATGAATTTTTGGAAGGAAATTTGTTGATTGTTTATATGGAAGGTGCTAATCAACCTCGTCAAAACAATATGTCAACACGTGGTGGTATGTTCAGAACCGGAAGGCTTGTCGTGCTTGTTGATGAGCGTTCTGCATCTGCCAGTGAAATTGTTGCCGGAGCCATTCAGGACCACGATCGCGGCATTATTGTAGGACGCCGTACGTTTGGAAAAGGTCTAGTGCAGCGTCCGTTTGTTGTGCCGGGCGATAGTTCTGAAATTAGGCTGACTATTGCGAGATATTATACACCATCGGGAAGAAGCATTCAAAAACCATTCAACGATGGTTTCGAGCAATATTTTGAGGATTTAATGAATCGTTTTACACGTGGCGAGCTCGTTCATCCCGATTCAACCATGCTACCTGATTCACTTAGATTTTTCACATCAGGCGGACGTGTGGTTTATGGCGGCGGTGGAATTATCCCTGATATTTTTACGCCTATTGATACAAACCGGGTTTCAGACTTTTTTGTAGATCTTCGCAGAACCGGAACTCTCAACAATTTCATAATGGCATACTTGGATAGAGAACGTCAAAATTTGTTGGAAACATATCCTACTTTTGAAGATTTTTACAACAATTTCCAAGTTCATGGAGAATTTGCCGAGAAGTTTGAGCGATTTGCAGAAAATGCAGGTGTCAAACGCAACCGCATCCGTATGCCGATGGCAAATAGTTTTTTGACTCAAATGCTTGCAGAAATGAGACGAGATGTTCCGATTGAAGAGAGCGAAACGTATCGTGATTTTGTTGAAAAGATACTTTGGTCGGAGGAACAAATGAGAGAATTTTTGATGAATTTAGCTGAAGCCGAAGATGCCAACCAACGTCGCTTGCAGGAATCTTCCGACGAATTTATCCTGTTAAACCTGAAGGCGCTTTTGGCACGAAATCTTTACGGTGTGCGATATTTTTTCCAAACCACCCGTTCGATGGATCACGCCTATCAACGTGCTTTGAAAGTTATTCAAGACGATAGTTTGTTTAGGCAATTAGGAATTTCGCAGTAACAAAAAATGAATTGGGAGGCAAGAACAGAGTTGCTTTTGGGCGAGAAGAATGTTGCCAAACTGCATACTTCTCATGTGTTGGTGATGGGTTTGGGCGGCGTAGGTTCTGCAGCCTGCGAACACTTATGTAGAGCAGGAATTGGCGAATTGACTATTGTCGACGGCGATGTTGTAAACGAAACGAACCGCAATCGACAACTGCCTGCATTGGTCAGTAATCAAGGACTTTTGAAAGCCGAAGTCATGGCAGAACGCTTATTAGACATCAATCCGAATTTAAAACTGCGCGTCATTTCAGAGTATGCGAGAGACCAAAGATTGCTTGATATTTTGCAACTTGCAAACTATGATTTTGTCGTAGATGCGATTGATACGTTTTCCCCAAAAACCTATTTAATCGTACATTCTCTAAATTTGAAATTGCGGTTAGTCAGTTCCATGGGTGCCGGTGGGAAAGCCGATCCGACGCAAGTTCAAATCGCAGATATTGCACAAACTTATCAATGCCGATTGGCAGAGGCTTTGCGCAAGCGGCTTCGTAAATTTGACATTTATAGCGGTTTTCACGCTGTTTTTTCTACAGAAAAAGTGCGGGAGAATTCGGTTGTATTTTGCGAAAATGAGGTAAATAAAAAAACGACTGTCGGAACAATTTCGTATATGCCGCCGATTTTCGGAGCACATTGTGCATCGGTTGTAATCCGTGAATTAATTGGCGAACCTGTCGTTTCAAACTTACCTATTCCGGCGAGAATTCGGAAGAAAATTATGCATTTGTTTATGGCTTAACTTAATGACATTGGGCGCGGGTCTTTCGTAAACACAAAAAAACGAAAGAAATGAACCCGATTTTAATTTATCCGCAGAATGCTGCACAGGCTAAATTCTACCAAGAATCAGCCGAGAGAGACGGTATTCAAATGGGGAGCATTTCACAAAAAGTTTTGGAAAGAATAGACGATTTTCTTTTTGCTGAACAATGCGTTCGTATTCACGAAGAAGGAAAACTTGTGAGTGAAGAAAACTTTCAAAAAATTTGGTCATTTCAAAAAAAAATCGTAACTTTGCCCTGAAAAAACTGCAAATTTTGCCGACTTTCGCCCTTAAAAATGAGCAAAAACTAACCAAGCTTGCCCTTAAAAACACGCAAAATGTACCTGAAAAGACTAATAGACAGCGATTTGCTGAAATGGAGCAAAGAAGAAGACCGAAGAACGCTTTTACTTCGAGGTGCAAGACAGATCGGAAAATCATCTTCTGTTAAAAAATTAGCCGAAAATTTTGAGCATTTTATAGAAATCAATTTCGAAAAGGACGCGGTCGTTCACAACCATTTTGGAGGAAATCTTGATGTTAAGGACATTTGCAATCAAATCTCGATTCTATATAAAAAGCCTATTATTCCAAATAAAACACTGTTGTTTTTTGATGAAATACAGGAATGTCCCCGCGCTATCACAGCATTGCGTTATTTCTACGAAGATTATCCCGAATTGCACGTTGTCGCTGCCGGTTCACTACTTGAATTTGCTTTGGAAGACTTGCCATCGTTTGGTGTTGGACGAATTTCGTCTATGTATATGTATCCCTTTTCATTTCAAGAATTTATGTTGGCTTGCGGCGAAGAGCGTTTGTGGGAAGAAATATGCAGATCCTCACCGGAAAAACCATTGTTTCCGACTTTTCACAACATGGCACTGGAACTACTAAAAAAATTTCTTGTTGTTGGAGGGATGCCGGCTGTGGTTTCGGAATATGTGAAGAACCGGGATATGCTTGCGACACAAAAAAAATTGAATGTTTTGATGGACTCCTTAAAATCAGACTTTTCCAAATATAAAAAAAGAGTTCCGGAGTTACGAATCGCAAGAGCATTTCAGGCGGTTGTGGAACAAGCCGGCAGTAAATTCATGTATTCCAAAATAGAATCGTATAATGCACGGCAAATAAAGGAAAGTATTGGATTGTTGGAAAATGCGGGGTTAGTTATTTCGGTAGTACACACTTCGGCAAACGGCATTCCACTTGGAGCACAAGCAAATTATAGAAAACAAAAATTTCTGCTACTTGATACGGGTATTTTTCAACGATTATTGGGGTTGGAACTTTCAGACATACTTTTCAGTAGCGACTTCTCGCTTGTAAACAGGGGATTTATTGCCGAACAATTTGTAGGTTTGGAGCTTTTAAAATCTGCTTCATGCTACGAACAAAAACAACTCCACTATTGGGCAAGAGAAAAATCGCAAAGTAGTGCCGAAGTTGATTATGTTATTCAAAAGAGCGAAAAGATCATTCCTATCGAAGTAAAATCGGGAACAAGCGGCAAGATGCAAAGCATGAATATATTTTTGGAAGAAAAACAATCGGAGTACGGCATTCGCACCTCGCTTGAAAATTTTGCGCAATACGATAAAATCAAAGTTTATCCGTTGTATGCGATTGGAAATTTAATTTCTTCTGCCGGCGCGAGTTCAATGTCATTAAGTTAGGATGTAATGCAATAATAATTAATTCATTTTTGCATCCCTACGGGGGCACGGACGTGGACATCTGCGCCGGCGGCAGCAACTCGCTACGCTCGTAGGCGAAGGGCGAAAGGCTGCTTCGGCGTTTCGACTACGCTCAACGACCTACGTCCTACCTTTTACCATTTGCCGTTTACCTTTTGCCAAAAAATCGCTTCGCGATTTTTTTTAGAGCCACTTCACGCCCGCTAACGCAGGCGTGAGGGAACAACCAAAATTCGAGGAATCAAGAAAGTTCCTGAAGCGAACTAACGGACGCACCGGACTGCAAAGCCGAGAGTCTTAACGTTCGCACCCTGCGGGCCCACGACGCTCGCGGCGAAGTCCAGGAAGAAAGCATTCGTCGCACTCTGCTCGGTAGAAGACCAGTAGAACGACCAAGCATCCGTGGGACTGCCCGACCAACCGGTAAAGCGAGAACCGCCCCAAGTGCTATTCGGAGAATTAACAGCAGTAGTACCCATATAACCTAAAGTAGTAGCACCGGTAGCAGTATTTTCTCCGACATTACGATTTAAACCCGTTCCACCAAGAGCAATATCCAAATCCACAAAATCAGCACAAGTCGGAACACGCCAACCTTGAGAAGGCGGACAAAGCTGATCTGCAAAACGAACAACAGCACACCAAGTGAAGTAATGACCATGAAAGTTATTAGCTCCGGAATTGGCAGCGTTGCGACAATCTGCATTGAAATTACCAGCGCTTCCACCGGCAATTGTCGTTCTAGACGCACATTGAGTTGCAACAACAACATCAGACCATTCCTGCGTAATTCCACTACCGGAAACAGTCCAAGTGCTGTCTGTAGCAAAACTTGCAGTGAGCGTATTGGAACCCCAACCCGGTAAATTCAGGTTGCAACCTACAGAGGCAGGATCATCCGCAGGCAACGGCAAAACAGTGTGCATTCCACTAACCGCACTTGCAACATCGCCACATATAGGGAAAGTTACAACTACGTAATACCATGCATCACCAACAGTAGTCCTCGGAGGGATGAACGAAGAACCGGTAGCGCCGGCAATAGCAGTACCTCCGGTATTACTCGCACTTGTGTTGGAATACCACTGGAAAGCAGCACCGGCCGCAGGAATCGCAGTTACAGTAAGAGCAGGAAAACCGGCACAATCACCTTGACGAACACTTCTTGCAGTTGTAAAACCGGTACCTAAGTCAACGGAACAGACAATGTCGCGGACGCAACGCAACGCCATGCCGTCAGCCTTGCTCCAGCCCATACTAAATGGAGAGATAGTGGATGCAATTCCTCTAAAGAATGCAGTCGTCGGATCTATCTCTGTGGATGCCCAGTAAAACGAAGCAGTAGTCAGATGAGCGAAATTTCCAGTGTTTCCGTCAATGCTCCCGGTAAAGTGAGAACCACCCCAAATACCACCACGGAGATTATTACCGATGAAAGGTTCTGAATCCGAAACCATGTACGTGTTCGGTTGTACAACCTCGTCTCCAAGGGATGCGTATCCAAGACCTAAATGCAAATTCTCAAAGTCAGTCGTTGTTGGCACACGCCAAGGAGCAGGACAAAGCAAATCTGCATAACGTATCACAAAGCACCATGAAAAGTAATGACCATGGAAATTAACATTGCCATCGCTATTTCTACAATCTGTTGCAAAACCGGGATCTGATCCGCCATCAAAATCTGTCTTATTACAGTTACTCACCGTAACGGCATCCGACCAAACTTGCGCACCAACCTGCCAGGTTAGTGTTTCGACATCTGCATTTCCACCCCAAGCTACGGTTCCGAATTCACCTGAGTTTGGTGCTCCCGGATCGCAGTTGACGGAGATTAGTGTATCTGTAATAGTCCAATCGCGGACACAGCGGACGAGGTGTCCATCAGATTTCCAACGGGAAGATCTCGGGTGAATCGCAAACGCATTGTGATCCCACGAATATTCCATCCACAACGCGTTTCCTTGATCTGGATTAACTTCTGTTTGCGACCAATAAGTTACCATTTCTTCATTGGAGCCCGGCACTAAAACAGTACCCCAAACTGAAAGGTATCTTTCAAACACCGGATCGGAAGGAGGCGGGAAAGTACCCGGAATGCTGCGGTTTAGACCTGTTCCGCCGAGCGCGATATCCAAATTAACAAAATCCTGCATCGTTGCAACACGCCATGGATATGGGCAAAGTGTTTCTCCGAAGCGAGTTATGGCACACCACGAGAAATGAACGCCATCGCGGCAGTCTGCGTTGAAATTACCGGAAACTCCTCCGTTAAACGTTCCTTTATTACAGTTCGAAGCCATAACTACACTAGACCAAACTGTGCCAGGTGCTCCATAAGCTGCAGGAATGCGTATTGCACCCGTTTCGATATCGGTATTTGTAGTATTTCCGTAAGTAACAGTACCTAAACTTGGACCAAAGCCCGGCATGGCATCGTTGCAACCGGTCGGAAGAGTTACGAATACGTGGATAGTATCTACTACCTCACAGCCGTTTGGCATGGTCTGTGTAACGGTTGCGAGATGATTTCCCGAGGTTGGGAAGCTAACCCCGACTGTTTGCATGTTAAGCGTTATAGTGCCAATGCGCCAAGTCCAAGCTACACCGCCGGGACGCAGCGGCGAAAATGTATGATTAACGTTTAAGCCGATTGTGTCTCTTCTCACTATAGGAATTAGAAGCTCGCATTGTTCTGCTGCACGAACGCAACGTAAAGCAAAGCCGTTTTGTTTACCACTGGTACTTTGAGGCCATACAGACCCTGCAGCAAGTTGCAGGTTGGATGCCCATGCATCACCATTATTGGTGGAGGACCAATAGAACGAATTATTCGTAACACCTCCTGTCGAACTCGTAAAGCGAGAACCGCCCCAAATACCACCGGTCGGCGAAAGATCGTCACCGGTATAACCACGAACACCAATGATATTAGTGCCGAGCTGACCATTTAAGCCTGTTCCGCCCAAAGCACTATCCAAAGCCATAAAATCTTCTCGTGTCGGCACACGCCATGGCGCAGGGCAAAGTTGCTCTGCATAGCGTTTTACAAAACACCAAGAAAAAAAATGTCCATTGAAATTAGCATTGTCATCAGAATTACGACAATCTGCATGGAAACGGTTCGCGCTTTCAAACGGAGTTGTTCCCGTGCTAAAATCAGTTTTATCACAATTTTCCACAGTCACCGCATCCGACCAAACTTGTCCGGAAAGTCCATCTTGAGCAACAATAACCCAAGTTGTATCTTCGATATTGGTGTTTCCGCCCCATCTGATTTCGCCAAGTGCTCCATTAGTATTGAAGTGAGGTGCGCCCGGAAGGCAATTGATAGTTAAAAGAGAATCTGAGGTAAGTTCTGCATCACGGACACAGCGGAGTACCCTACCAAAGCTTTTACCAGCTGCCGTCTGCAAACCTATTGCATCTGGCATAAAATCCAGGTTGTAAGCTGCCGTTGGTGAAGCCTCGGTAGATGACCAATAATATGATTGCGTATTATTAACAAGACTGCCGGCATGGCCCGTCCACCGAGCACCACCCCAAAGACCACCAATTTCAGGTAGAGAAGGAGTACCGTTGCCAGAAGTATACCAGGTTGAAATTTGAGTTTGAATGGTAATACCGTTTATCGTTCCGGCTGCTCCACTTCTACTTAAGCCTGTTCCTCCCATATTCATATCTAAGTCGATGAAATCCTGTTGTGTCGGAACACGCCAAGGATAAGGACAAAGGTCGCCGGCAAAACGCATCACAGCACACCAAGAAAAGAAGTCACCGGAAACAGCCGAAGAACGACCACCACTAGCACTTAAGTGAGACTGACGGCAATCAGCATTAAAATTACCGGCAGTTCCACCATTGAACTGATCACCACCGGTAGTGCTTCCTTTCGCACAATTCGCAGCAAAAACAGCACCAGACCAAACTTGCGCAGGTCTTACGCCGTCACCCGGGATAATTGTGATGCTATCCTCGATGTTTGTGTTTGTTGTGCTGCCCCAAGTCACGGTACCTAAGCCCGGGCCAAAACCCGGCATGGCATCATTACAGCCTGTCGGAAGCGGTGGAAATACCGTATCGCGGACACAGCGGAGGGCGAACCCGTAACTCTTATTGCCGTCGATCTGAGGCCACACAAGCGGCGTAGTGAAGCTCAGGTACCGGGCATACGTAGCGGAGACCTCGGTAGACGACCAGTAGTGCGAACCCACATGCGTGAGAGTCCCTGACCAGCCCGTAAACCGGGCACCGCCCCAAATTCCACCGACAGAAGCAGGATTTGTAGTGTTAGCTGTACTGCCTTGTTGAGTATTATTAGGCGCATAAGTTCCGGAAGTTGCTATAGCTACAGCGGTGGCACTGTTCACAGCAGGAAGATCAAACCCTAAATTTTGATGTAGAATTGCAAAGTCTTCAGTAGTCGGAACACGCCAAGGAGCAGGACAGAGCACATCAGCAAAACGCGTAACAGCGCACCAAGAGAAAAAGTCACCCGTTCGGCTGACGCCACGATTGTTTACACTATGCAAGGATTGACGACAGTCTGCATTGTTGTTGCCGAGTGTTCCGCCATTAAAGGCTGTTTTCGCACAACCCGCAGCAAATACAGCACCTGACCAAGTTTGCGAAGGTCTGCCTTCTGTACCACGAACGGTCGTTGTACCTTCTTCAATATCTATGTTGGTAGTAGTTCCCCAAGTAACCGTGCCG
>WQWA01000021.1 GCA_009785505.1 Bacteroidales bacterium | reverse complement strand
ATCTGTTGTTCAATTGGCGAAAGTACCACCCAGCTTTCTGTTCCAAAATTGCAAGCGACGGCATTTTGTCTAATAAAAACGCTCAAATCTTTTATACCTTCTTTTTTTACAACACAGGCTTGCGTTTGTTGTCGGTTTTTATCCTTTGAAAACATTAAAATATTCGTATCTACCGTTGCCGATTCAAAAACTTTCACACCTGCAAAATCTATCAATAATTCGGGATTGGTATTTTCAGATAAAAATTTTCGTGTGCTTTCACCATAGCCGGCTCGCATCCATTTGTTAGATGTGATAAAAGAAAGATGCCCTTTTGATCTCAAAAGTTGATATCCACGTTCGTAAAAAAGACAATAAATATCTCCGGTACGAGCAAACGTTTTGTAAATGCTTTCTCGTTTTTTTATTTTTTGTTCAGCTTTACTGTAAGAATATTTTTCAGCCAATTCGCCACTATTGTTTTGTAGTTGCACGTACGGTGGATTTCCAATCACAATATCAAAACCGTTGCTCAACCCAAACATCCATTCAGTATCAAAAAATGACGAAGATGCATTTTGATCGTATGGATTCCAATCCGCCAACTGTTTCGCAGAAATCGGCGAATATCCTGCTTCTTCAAGAATGATACTAATTTTTTGACGTAATTCTTGATCTATATCTCTCCATTTCTTTTTTCTCTCAGGTGTTCGTGCCGAAAAATGTCGGTGGCGTGCATCTTTCAATTTTTCTTCCAATGGATATACAGTAAGCGGTTTTATCATATTCTCATTAGACAAACCTATCAGCGTATTTGCCGAAACAAACTTGGTTTCAAGATTTGGCAAAGGACGTATGCCGAGATTCGGCTTTTCGGGTTTGAGCGTTTGGTCACATATCAACGAAATAAAAAATCGCAACTTTGAAATCTGCACAGCGATTGACTGAATATCTATACCGAAAATGCAGTTTTCAATCAAAAACAATTTTCGTCCATAGTCGAGTTCGTTTTCTCCAAATGCTTCTTCGATGTTTTCAATGGCGATATGGCGTGCTTGTGTGTCTTCTATTTTGCTTACAATGTCTAATTGTCGCTGTTTCCAAAGTTTGTTTTGTGGATCTAGTTTTTGTAATATTGACACCATTTTTTGCAAAATTCCCATTGGGAATGCCCCCGAACCGCAAGCAGGGTCGAGGATTTTCACATCGTTCAGTTTTTGAATAATCGTCTGAACAACGGAATTACCAGGGTTTTTCGGAGTTTCGAGATTGTCAGAAAATAGTTCGTCAACAATCGTTTTGTAATCCGGCGAATCTTGTTCAGACAACAAATATGCCTTCAAACTTTCCTGCACCATATAATCCACAATCTCTCGTGGTGTGTAAAACGAGCCGGTTTGCTTGCGAGCGGTGGTTTGTGTTTCGGGATTAAAACTTGCCAAAAGATTTTCAAAAACTTTTCCCAAAAGTTCGGGGTCGAGAGCAACCTCTATATCGGTGGGCGTGTTTTCTTCAATCGTAAAATGGTAGCTTTTCAAAATATCTATCAACCCTCGCACCTTGTAAGTTTTGTTTTTGGTGTCATAAATTTTATTCAAATCAATCTGCTGTTCTTCGCTGAAAAACAGAAAATCCGGCACTTTCAAAAGTTGTTCCTTGTCAATTCTGTTTGAAAAACAATCAATACGAATTTCGCTTTCTTCGCCAATGTTTTTATCGAGATTTTCAAACAGTCCTCCATTGAGAAATGGCGTATCTTTTGTGAATTCGAGGAAACGTTCTTTGTTTTTGAAAAAACGCTCGTAGCGGTAAAAACCTTGTACTCCGCTTTGCCGATTAACAAATTTTCGCTGCTTGTCGCTCATTTCGGTATTGAGCGTTGCAAAGAATAAGTTTTGCAAAATTGCCTTGTAATAGGTACTTCCGGTTTTGTCTTTGTAATTCAAGATTTCGGCAAGTTCAGATATCTCAAAAAGTTCGTCCTTAATCAGTTTCTTCTGTTTCAAAAACCATACAAAAATCAAACGAGTGATTAAGCGAATAACAGCGGTAGAATTATTGATTTCTTTGTCTTGCTCCAAATCATTGGGAAATTCAACATTTTGCAATGCCCAAAAATACCAATCCGAAAGTTCTTTGTAAAATTCTTTCGTGAGTGTTTCAACCGAAAACGCATTTTTAACATCGTCTAATGTCGCTGCTCCTCGCTTGTCGGCAATGGTTTTTAGGCGTTCGGCAGGTGTTTTTGTTTTTTCATTTTCGCCAAGCACGTACGAAAATCGTTTGGGTGCGGTGCTTTGCATCTCAAAACTTCCGTCTTCTTTTATCGTTGGCTCACTACTAATAAACGAAAGTCTATATTCGCCGGACGCTGAGCCTGTCGAAGCGTCGCTGTGATAAAATGCCAAAATGCCGTGATAGCGAGAATGGTCAATAAATTTTTCAACCAAATTTCGCAAACCCACTCGATTGCGAGCAATTTGTACTCCGGCTTGTGTTTCGATGTCCAACACCGCCAAATTCTTTCCATCAGCAAGTTTCACAGTCGCAAAACGATGAATGGATTTGATATTTTCTTTGTCAATATCTACCTTTTCGGCTTGCGTTTCAAATTCCATTTGTTGGGCGAAAATATCGCTAAGCCAAGTGTGCCAATTTTGACGACTATAAGGCAATTTGAGATTGGTTTGTGTCATAGGGTTGTTTGTTATCTAAAACTTTCGCTAATGATGATTTTTGGGGCAAAATTTTTATTATCTTTGATGTTTTCGGTTGCGTTGGCGTCGTCGGTCGCTGAACCTGTCGAAGCGTCGCTGTCGTGCAGAGGGTAATTTTTGATAATTTTGATTACGGTTTCGAGTTGCTTGGCGGGTGGAATTGATGCTTTTTTCAAGTTTTTGTAAAACTTGCTGATTTCTTTGGGCAGTTTTTGGAGTTTGCCCAAGTTTATCGCCTCTTTTGCCAAGCATAACAATTCTTGCTCGTGACTATCAACGAACGGTAATTTCATGATTGCATCAAGATAACTATTCGCTTGTTTTTCCGCAGGACTGTGCGTGATAACCACCGAACGTGCGGATTGTTTTTCCTCTGCTAACTGCTGTTTGAAATGTGCGATTGCTTTTTCTACTTGCGTGTGGTGGCTGTCGGTCAGCGGTACGGATTTTTCGGCTTTGTTGGCACGATAGATTTCCTCTGCCTGTAAAAATGTTAATTCTTGTGGCTTTGCATCATCTTTAACCAATAGAAATGAGTTGCGTTTTTCGTTGCGAATAAAAATAATGGTGCTGTTTTGCAAGTCGGAATTTTCTCGAGCAGTTCTTGCCCGAAGTGTCATATTTTTGATTTTCTTAAACAGCTCCGGATTTTCGTCTTTGAACTTGCGTAAGTCGAGCAGAATTTTTAGTTTTTCGTCTTTTTCTTCTTTTGCCAATTTGTCAAAAAGACCAAAACTTTCTACAATTTCTTCTTCAGAATAGATTTGGCTATCTTCGCCCAAAGCACTATGAAACGCTTGCAGTTTGAGAATTGCCTTTTTCTTCAATTCGATGTCTTCTTCTACCTTTGCTGTTGGAAAGAAATTGAAAATATAAATCTCTTTTGCTGTGCTACCGATACGATTTACACGCCCGATGCGTTGCATTAGTCGTGTAGAGTTCCAAGGTGTGTCATAGTTTACGATCACGTTGGCACGGTGCATATTCACACCTTCTGCCAACACTTCGGTGGAGATTACAATATCGTAGTCGTCTTTTTGTTCGACTTTGGCAATGTTTGCATCAAAGTTTTCACGAATAAGCGGAAACACATCTTTTCGGTTTTTACTACTGCATACCAAAAGTTTGTCAAAACCTGCTTTTTTCAACTCTTTGTCGAGATAATCGGTCGTTTCTTGCGATTCGGAAAACACAACCAACTTGCCTTCTTTGTTGATTTTGGCAGATAAAAGCGTTGTTTTCAGATACTCCTTAAAAACATCTAATTTTGGGTCTGTATCTACTTTTTCCCATTCATTGACAAGGTTTTGTAAGATGTCAAAATCCGCTTTCAGCCCCTCTACAAAACCATCTTCGAAGTCACTTGCGGTGCAGATTTCAATGGTTGGATCGGTATCTTTCAAATCAATCAAATGTTGAAAAAGCTCTTCCTCTCTGTTTTCTTCAATGTATTTGTTTACATCGAAATTCTTTGCGATAAAGATACGGTTGTTGTCAAACATTTTGACCATATTTGCCGTTGCTTGTGCAAAGCGTTCGAGCGATTTTCGGAACGCGTAAAAACTACTATCGAGCCGTTTCACAAGCAAAGTCTTCATAATGTACTTCAACTGCTGTGAAGCCAGTTCGGCATTTTTATACTTGTTTTTCTTTTCCGGAATGAGAAATTTTATGGCTTGATAGCGGTAGTAGGTCAGTTCTTCGGCTAGGGTTTTGAGCGTGTTATCGTACAACGTTTCCAATTTGCTGTCTAACTGGTACAAGATTTTTTCGGGTTGTTTGACTACCGGAAACGCGATGCCCTGTTCCTTCAAATCCTTTTTGTACGCCTCGTTTTCCAAGAGGTCGGTGCGAGTTCTGCGAACGGTCAATGGCTCAATAACTATTTGGCGAATTTCATCATAGAGTTCTTTCACATCCTTTGCCATCTTTTTGACATCGGTTTCTTTTTTCAGATCTTTGTAGCGTTGAACCTTTGGGGCAAAGAAGTGTTGCAGATTGCTAATTTCGAGCGTTGAATCCTTTTTATCTTGAAACAAATATACTTGATTTGCGATGTCTTCGGGACGGTTGTTGAGCGGAGTTGCCGACACAAGCATAACCTTTTTTTGTGTGCCGTTGCGAGTTGGCGTTTTACACAGTTTTTGCAAAGCGTTGTACATTTCTGCCGAATCGTTGCGGAACTTGTGGGCTTCGTCAACGATTATCAAATCGATTTTTTTTGCATTGCGAATTTTATGTAAACTACCGATGCTTTCAATTTTGTAATCGCTTATGCTAAAATTATCAAATGTTTCCCTCCAATTTTCTTTCAACGCAGGCGGACAAATTACGAGCGTTCTTGAAAGATAATCGGGGAATCCGTTGTGATAGAAAAAGTTTTTGGCGATTTGTGCCGACACGACTGTTTTACCCAATCCAACTACGTCAGAAAGAAAAAAGCCGTTGTGTTTTTCCAATTTTGCATAGCCATCGTTTACGGCATCAGCTTGATATTGCAGTTTTTTGTACTCCTTTGGCATATCACGCAAAGAATTAGGGTCATACTCAACGCTTTTTCCAAAGTATTCAATCAAAAATTTGTAGTAGATTTCGAAGGGCGTGAATGTATCGTTGAGATAGGTTTCTGTTTTTAGTTTTTCGATAAATTTTTTTCCGATTTCAACGCTTTGTTTCCAAAGTTGCTCAAAGGTTTCGAGGGCAAAATCAATGTCGGCATCGTCTCGCAGTTCCACGTTAAATTCGAAATTGTGTTGCAGTCCGCTATCGGTCAAATTGCTTGACCCGGTAATAACAGAACCGTAGCCGTGAGCGTGCTTGTATTCTTCTCTAAAAATATAAATTTTGGCGTGTAGATTTTGCTTCGGATAGACTTTGATTTTGACTTTTTCTTCTATCAAATCCCGAATAAACTGCAACATTCCGTCTTCAACGGTTTTGTCATATTTGGCGGATTGAATATCTTTTTTGAGATTGTCGATATAGGTATCAACGCTGTCATCCTCGTTTCCGGCAAATAACAAACCCTTGTTGTTGGCATCGTAAACCATTTCATCAATGTTGATTCCAACTAAAATGCGGATTTCAGTAGCGTCTTCAACGAATGGTCGCACGTTGAAATACCCAGATGCCCGAAAGTAGCCCACAAGAGCATCAAAAAAATGAATGTTTTTATGTTCAAAAACGCCTTTAATCTTGTTGAGTAAGGTGTTCTTGTTTTCGTTTGTGAAGAATTTTGTGGACATAGTTATTTCAAATTTTCTGTTTGGGCATTAGACACCGCCCTGCAAAGGTACGATTTTTTTATGAAAATCTCAACATTATTTTGAGTTTTGATATTTCTATCATTTTACAGCAGAGAAAGAAGATTGGAAATTTGTATTTATATCTAATCTGCCCACTATTTTACAAGCGATCATATCACCTTTTTTGTATTTCGGAGAAAACTTGGAATCGCTAACAATCATAAAAAGATCTGCCCCATACGCTTCTACATCTAAGCCGGTAAGTAGGACATCGCTATCTTCAACCACAGGTATTTTAAATCTGGTACCTTTGATGGCTAAAATACTTGGGGCGAGCGTGGTGTGAAAGATGCAATCATCAATTCGAGAAAAACGAATTAAGGTTTTGGTGTGAAAAATTGCTCATATTGATTTTTTTTTGTATTTTTGCAGAAAATGAGCTACAACCAAAAAATATCCCAAGTCCTAAATATCAACACTCGTCAAGTAGAAAAAACCGTAGAACTACTAGAAAATGGTGCAACGGTGCCGTTTATTGCTCGTTATAGAAAAGAAGCAACGGGTAGTTTGGACGAAGTGCAAATCTTGGCGATTCGTGATAAATTAAGCCAATTAAAAGAATTGGATAAGCGTCGGGACGTTATTTTGCAATCCATTTCCGAACAGGGCAAACTCACACCGGAGTTGGAAAAGAAAATTATGGACGTAGAAATTTTGTCCGAATTAGAGGATTTATATTTGCCTTATAAGCCCAAACGAAAAACACGTGCAACCGTTGCTGTTGCTAAAGGATTGGAACCTTTGGCAAAAAAAATCTTTCAGCAAAATAATTTTGATATTGAAACCGAAGCTGAAAAATATATCAGCGAGGAGAAAGGTGTTCTTGATGAAAACGAAGCGTTAGCCGGAGCACGTGATATTATTGCAGAATGGGTTAACGAAGATGCTTTTGCCCGTAACCGTATGCGAAACTTGTACAAAAGAACGGCATTTTTAAGTTCAAAGGTTGCAAAAAACAAGGAAGAGGAAGGCAAAAAATATCAATCGTGGTTTGATTGGAACGAACCTGCAATGAAAGCACCTTCACATCGTATTTTGGCAATGTTGCGTGGCGAAGACGAAGGTTTTTTGAAAATAAAAGTAGAACCGGAAAGTAATGAATCGGCTATCGAATCGTTGGAGAAATTATTCATAAAAGGTAACAACGATGCATCAAGACAAGTGAAATCAGCCATCGCAGACGGTTACAAACGTTTGCTGTCGCCCTCTATGGAAACAGAAATACTAGCAATTCTAAAAGAAAAAGCCGACGAAGAAGCCATCAAAGTTTTCACAGAAAACTTGCGTCAACTGCTACTGGCCTCTCCATTGGGGCAAAAAACCGTATTGGCGATAGACCCCGGATTTAGAACGGGTTGCAAGGTTGTATGTTTGGACAAGCAAGGACAATTATTGCACAATGAAACCATACATCCGTTTACTTCTTCAGGTGGAGAACACCAAGCCATAAACAAAATCGAACACCTGACGGAAGCTTACAAAATAGAGGCTATCGCCATCGGAAACGGCACGGCAGGACGCGAAACAGAAGCCTTTGTTCGCCGTGCACATTTCAAAAACGCTCCGATTATTGTGATGGTCAATGAAAGTGGAGCATCAATCTATTCCGCTTCGGACGTGGCTCGCAAAGAATTTCCAAATTATGATGTAACGGTTCGAGGGGCAGTTTCTATCGGACGACGATTGATGGATCCGCTGTCGGAACTGGTAAAAATTGATCCGAAATCAATCGGTGTCGGACAATATCAGCATGATGTTAATCAATCCAAATTGCAGGAAGCGTTGACGGATACGGTCGTTAGCTGTGTGAATAATGTCGGCGTTGAACTTAACACAGCCAGTAAAGAATTGTTGACTTATGTTTCCGGGATTGGCCCTGTGTTAGCACAAAATATCGTGGATTATCGCAGTGAAAACGGCGAATTCGGATCACGCACTCAACTGAAAAAAGTGCCTCGTTTGGGAGAAAAAGTTTTTGAACTGTGTGCCGGTTTTTTACGGATTAGAAATGCAAAAAATCCATTGGATCAAAGTGCTGTGCATCCCGAGCGTTACAAATTAGTAGAGCAAATGGCTAAACGCGTCGGCTGTTCCGTCCCCGAACTGTTAGAAAAAAAAGAGTGCCGAGATAAAGTCAACATCAAAGAATTTGTTACGCCCGACTGCGGGTTGCCAACTTTGGAAGACATTATGAAAGAATTGGAAAAGCCGGGCAGAGATCCTCGCACAAAGTTTGAAGTATTCGAATTTAATAAAAACATCAATAAAATTGAAGACTTGGTTGCAGGTATGACCCTTCCGGGAATTGTTACAAACATCACTGCTTTCGGTGCTTTTGTAGATATTGGCGTACATCAGGACGGATTGGTACACGTTAGCCAACTGGCAGATCGTTATATTTCCAATCCCAATGAAGTTGTTCGCTTGCAACAAAACGTTTTGGTCAAAGTATTAGATGTTGATATTCCAAGACGGCGGATTAACCTTAGTATGAAAGGCATTTCTGACTGAGAACATACAGAGTTTTTTTTGCCAAGGATACAAAAAAAATTATCGTTTTTGTCTATTTCAAAAAAAAATCGTACATTTGCAGAAAATTGCGATTAAGCGAGCAAAAATAAGTTTACTTATTTCTCGAGCGTGAGCAATTTCAACGTAAGTTAAAACTAAAACAAAATACCATGACAAAAACAGAACAACTTATCGCAATGGAAGAGCATTACGGTGCTCACAATTACCATCCTCTACCTGTCGTTTTGAGCAAAGGCGAAGGGCCTTTTCTTTGGGACGTCGAAGGAAAGCGTTACTATGACTTTTTGTCGGCTTATTCTGCCGTCAATCAAGGACATTGCCATCCGAAAATTGTGAATGCTTTGTGCGAGCAGGCGAAAACGCTTACGCTCGTGTCTCGTGCATTTTACAACGAAACTTTAGGAGGCTACGAAAAATACATGACCGAATATTTTGGTTACAGCCGAATGCTCCCGATGAATACCGGTGCGGAAGCCGTTGAAACTGCACTAAAATTGGCTCGTCGCTGGGGTGTTGTAAACAAAAATATCCCGAATGATGATGTATTGATTGTTTGTTGCGAAGGAAATTTCCATGGACGTACCTTGGCAATTGTTTCAATGTCGAACGATCCTGACTCTTACGCAAACTATGGCCCGCTAACGCCCGGTTTTAGACGCATTCCGTACAACGATACAAAAGCATTGGAAGACATTTTAAACAAAGAAGGCAAGCGTATCGCCGCATTTTTGGTCGAGCCGATTCAAGGCGAAGCCGGCGTTTTTGTTCCTGATGAAGGCTATTTGACGGCATGCTACGATTTGTGCAAAAAACACAACGTATTGTTTATTGCTGACGAGGTACAAACCGGCATTGCACGCACCGGAAAACTTTTGGCTTGCGATCACGAAGGTGTGCGTCCGGATGTATTAGTTTTGGGCAAAGCTCTTTCGGGTGGCGTAATTCCTGTATCTGCAGTATTGTGTGATGATGAAATTATGCTCAACATCAAACCGGGAGAACACGGTTCAACATTCGGTGGATTCCCACTTGCCGGTAAAGTTGCTATGGCCGCATTAGATGTTGTAAAAGACGAAAAACTTGCCGAAAAAGCCGAAACACTTGGACAAATTTTCCGTGAGGAAATGGCAAAATGCAAATCCGATCGTATCGAATTAATTCGTGGAAGAGGACTTTTGAATGCCGTTGTAATCAAGCCGATGGCAGGCAAAGAAGCTTGGGATGTGTGCATGAAGATGCGTGATTTAGGCGTTTTGGCAAAACCAACTCACGGACACATCATTCGTTTTGCTCCACCGTTGGTTATCACCGAAGAACAGCTCCGCGAAGCGATTGCGTTGATTATTGAAGCAATCGAAACGGTTTAATAGTAAGGGGATGTCTCGACTCCCCTTCGACTACGCTCAGGGTCGCTCGACATGACGACGGCTAAAGAATAGCTATAGTTTTAACAACTTCCTGCGAAAACTCTGCGTTTATTTTTCGACGAAATTCGTCGGACTGTAAACGCAGATTGTTTTTAAGCGAAGGCGAATTTACTTTTACAAACAAAATACCGTTTTTCATCTCGATTTTCAACGTTTGCGCCAAAATTTCGGGAGACATCAGCGACTTCCAAATGCTTACAGCATGCACTTCGTCAAGTACATGCTGTTTGTTGTAAATTCTGGCAAATGCCTTAATTAATTCGGTTATCGGCGTCGGATTCGACATGGCTTATAATCGTGTTTTCTGAAATCTCAAAAAGTTTGAAACTGATATATTGTTCGTTCAAAAAACTCTCCAAACGGCGAGCATCTGTGTCGGTAATAAACACTTGTCCAAAATCGTTATGACCCACTAATTCCAGCAATCGGAGAATGCGGGATTTATCCAACTTGTCAAAAATATCATCTAAAAGCAAAATCGGAAAACAACCGTTTTGCTGCTTGGTAAATTCCAATTGAGCCAACCGCATCGCAAGTGTAAACGATTTCTGCTGTCCCTGCGAACCAAACTTCTTTATCGCAAAATCGTTAATCAGCAATACCAAATCGTCTTTGTGAATTCCGACCGAAGTGAATTGCAGCATTCGATCTTTTTGGCGAGAACTCTGAAGTTGTTCAGCAAATGACAAGCTATCTTGCAACTGTGAATTATAGCGAATTTCAACACATTCGGAGCCTTTGGAAAGCGTGTTAAAATACTGTTGAAATATCGTTGAAAATTGATCAAGAAATTTTTTGCGAGATTCAAAAATTTTTGAACCGTGTTGAATTAATTTTTGATCAAAAACATCGCAAAGTGTTTCATCGAACTGCTCGGATTTCAAAAATTTATTTCGCTGTTCAAGCGTTTGATTGTAAGCAATCAGATGTTCCAAATAAAATTTATCAAATTGTGAAATCACGATGTCCATAAATTTTCTACGCACATCGCTCCCATCATCGATTAAACTGCTGTCGTAAGGTGAAATCATCACCACCGGAAACAGCCCAATATGATCCGAAAATCGTTCATAATCCTTTTTATTCAATCGCATGATCTTTCGCGATCCGCGTTTTTGAATACAAGAAACCACTTCGGCTTGACCGTTTTTTTCAAAAGTTCCATGAATGGCGAAAAAATCTTCGTTGTGCCGAATATTTTGCATATCTGCACTTTGCACAAAACTCTTACAAAACGACAAATAATGAATCGCATCCAATAAATTGGTCTTTCCAACCCCATTGTTTCCTGCAAAACAATTGATGTTTGGCGAAAACTCCAGAGCAAGTTCCGGATAGTTTTTGAAATTCGTTATGTTGAGAGATTTTAAGTGCATTTGGGTGCAAAGATACGATTTTTTTTTGCAAATAGCAAGGGGATTCCTCGACTTCGCCACTTCGTGGCTTCGCTCGGAATGACGGGCACAATAAACAAGGGTGAGGACAACACTAAATCGATGAGAATCAAACATAAAAATCACATACAACTAAAAAATTAGTCATATAACTAAAAATTTAGTTGCATAACTAAAAAATTAGTTGTACCTTTGTACCATGAAACCTGAAGATATTATTCCGGAAGTTCCACAAGGACTCAATGAGGCAAGACGTGCAGATAATAAACTGCTCGCTCTGCTCAAAAAATCGCTAGGATTTTCTTTTTATGCGATGTCTATTTTGGTGGTTGTACTATTTTGGACTTCTAGGGAGCGCCCTACGACTATTACAGGGCATATCGCAGGACTTCCCGATGGAGAATTATTTATATCGGGAACATTTTTGGATGATTTCGGCGAAGGTTCAAGAAGGCGGGCCGGGGGGCTTGATGGGGTTAATCGTCTTGGCTCGATGGGTTTTGATTTAAACGAAATTGTAGAGATCCGTGGCGGACGTTTCAAACTTATTCTTCCCGATGACGGCACGTATTTAATGTATCTTTTTTTTCGGGAATTGTTTGAAGATGACAAACATTTTATACCTCATAATAGTGGCTTATGGTTCGTTGTTGAACAGGGGAATCGCATAAAAATTACAGGTCGTGTTAATTCTATTTCGGAAGGTTTGAGCAATGTTACGATTTCCGATTCAAGACTTGGTCGTTCCGCATCAAGGCTAAATCGTGATTTCGCATCACTCCAAAATCAACTGTTCGAAATTCATAAACACGAAAGTAGAGAGGAATTTGCCCTCTTTCAAGCCATGGTCGAAGATGGAAATATAGAAAACATGAACCTTGGTTTAGCACAGCGTGAAGAACGAAATAATGCAAATTTAGAACTGCTCGACAACTTCATAAGAACGAATCCGGACAATCCTCTTTCTGCATTTATTGTCGCTCATATGCTCCCTCAAATAAATATTGGAAGAGGACTGAACGACCGACTTCCACCGGATAGCATCGTTCCATATTACCATATACTCGAAGAAACTGCTCGCAACTCTATATTCAGCAATCTGCTCAACGCGCAAATAGAAAGTTTCAAAAGGTCAATAATCATAAGGGAAGCCATAAGAAGTGTTGTTGTTGGCAGTCAAGCTCCTGATTTTACGTTGAGTGATGTGTATGGAAATCCGTTTACACTTTCATCGCTTCGAGGCAGATATGTAGTTTTAATTTTTTGGGGAACTTGGTGCCCGCCTTGTATGAGAGGTAAACCCAGATTGAAGGAAATTTATGAAACGTACAAAGATGTGGTTGAATTTGTTGGTGTAGCATCTCGTGAAAGGTCGGTCGATACTTGGCGTGAAACTGTTCAGCGTCTCGAATTGCCATGGGCAAACGTTTTTGACGAGTCGTCGATGGTTAGTGCGGAATATGGTGTGGTGACTTTTCCTACAAAGTACATCATTAGTCCCGATGGAACAATTTTGGTACGCGGACTTGGGTTTGGTTCAGGAGCGCTTTTGAGAGAACTTGAAAATATTATTGAGCGATAGCGATTACATTTTCTGAAACCTGTTCCATTAGCCACATCGGGGTGGATGTCGCTCCGCAAATTCCTACGGAATCAATAGATTCAAGCCATTCTGGCTTCAATTCGGAAGCATCGGAAATAAACTGTGTATTCGGATTGGCTTGCTTGCAGAGGTTGAATAAATATTGTCCATTCGAACTGTTTTTCCCGCAAACAAACAAAATGAGTTGGTATTTTTTGCAAAAATCATACAGCTCTTTTGCACGGTTTACCACTTGTTTGCAAACGGTGTCGAAAGCTATAAAATCGGCGCTTTTCGGGAGTTTTTCTTGAATGTTTTTTTGCAATTTTTCGTAACCTTCTTTACTTTTTGTGGTTTGCGAATACAACCGGATAGGTTTTGAAAAATCAATATTCTCCAAATCTGAATCGTTATCAATAATGATAGCGTTGTGCTTGGTTTGCCCTTCTAATCCTGCGACTTCGGCGTGTCCGGGTTTTCCAAAAATTACCACTTGCCCGCCTATTTTTTGCATGTCTTGATAACCTTCTCGAATACGTTGCTGTAATTTGAGCACAATCGGGCAAGTTGCATCTATAAGCGTGATGTTTTGTTTCTCTGCAATGGCATACGTTTCCGGGGGTTCTCCGTGAGCCCGAATCAAGACTTTACAGTTCGATAACTTTGCAAATTTCTCATGTGAAATCACGTGGAGCCCGCATTTGGCCAGCCGTTCTACCTCCGCACTGTTGTGAACAATATCGCCCAAGCAGTACAAAGCTTTGTCATTTTCCAGCTCTTTTTCGGCACGCTGAATGGCGGAAACCACACCGAAACAAAATCCCGAATGTTGCTCTATTTCTACAATCATAAGATATTTCCGGCTAATTCTGCCAACGGACTTCGTTCGCCCTTCACCAAATTAACGTGGGCAAATAATTCTTGTCCGTGCATTTTGTCGGTCATGTAGGTGATGCCGTTCGAACGCTGATCCAAGTAAGGCGAGTCGATTTGGAAAATATCTCCCGTCAGCACAATTTTTGTGTTTTCTCCGGCACGTGTAATGATGGTCTTGATTTCATGAGGCGTGAGGTTCTGTGCTTCGTCAATAATGAAAAATGTATCACTCAAACTACGTCCGCGAATGTAAGCCAAAGGCGAGATATTCATTTTTTCCGTACGCAGCAATTCGTCAATTTTAAAGTGTTCTTTCGAGTTTGGCTTGCAACGACTTTTAATAAATGCGATATTGTCGAAAAGCGGCAGCATATACGGTCCGATTTTATCTTTGATTTCGCCCGGCAAAAAGCCGATTTCTTGATTTTGCAAGGGAATCACAGGACGTGCCAGCAAAATTTGATTGAAATCTGCTTCTTGTTGAAGCGCTGCAGCCACCGCCAATAAGGTTTTCCCTGTACCTGCCATTCCCGTAAGGGAAACCAATTGCACGTTAGGATTGAGCAGAGCATCAAATGCAAATGTTTGTTCGGAGTTTCGGGGCTCAATACCATAGCAACGCTGCTTCTCAACGCGGACAAAATAGTCTGTATTTTTCTCATATCTTGCCAAAGCACTGCTGTTTCCGTATTTCAGAATAAAAAACTGATTGGCAGCCGGTGTTGCATTTTTCAAAACTTTCGAAGAAATTCTTCCATCAGCATAAAATTGATTAAGTACGCCATCGTCGGAAACTTCAACGGTTACAGCACCTGCCTTCAAGTCCAGACTCTCCATATCCTGCACCTTGTCATTGAGATAATCTTCGGCCGCAATGCCCAAAGATTTTGCTTTAACCCGCAGGTTCACGTCTTTGCTGACCAGTGCCACATAACGTCCGGGATTTTGCTGAGCTTCGTGATAAGCAATCGCCAAAATGCGGTGATCAGGTACATCATCGTAAAACGACTTCAAAATTTCATCCGGAAATGGCTGGCCGAGTGCAACACGAAGGGTGCCCAAACCCTTTCCCAAAGAAATTCCACCGTTAAACAGTTTGTCGCCGGACAATTCATCAATCGTGCGAATGAATGCACGGGCATTGTAGTTGATTTGTTCATTGCCTTTCTTGAAATTATCCAACTCTTCAAGAACCACAATCGGCAACACAATATCGTTATCTTGGAAATTGTGAATACAGTTATAATCGTGCAAAATAACATTGGTGTCGAGCACGAAAATCTTTGGCTTTTTAGATGTTTTTGCCATAGTTTTACAATTTTAGTGGTTCCTATTAGCGATAAAATTCACAAGATTTTGGAAAACAGCCTTTCCGGTGCCATTGGGAAAAGAATTTAGTAAATTATCAGCCTTTTCAATATGTTCGGCAATTTTAGATTCGGTATAAATCAAACTTTCACTATCCAAAATCTGCCCGGACAAATGTTGAATTTTATCCATGCTTTCATAATGATTTTGAACTGTGTCTAAAGCAGATTTTTTATCAATTTCGGATGCTGTTTTCAAAAAATGAATAAGCGGCAGTGTAAATTTTTGTTCGTGTATGTCGTTGCCTTTGGGCTTTCCTGTTTCCGCGTTGGGCAACAAATCAAGCAGATCGTCTTTGATTTGAAATGCCATACCGAGATGCCAGCCGATCTGTCGAAACATTGAAATATTTTTTTCCTCTGCATCTGCCGAAAAAGCCCCGCAAGCACATGCTGCGGCAAATGCAGACGCGGTTTTTTTGCTGATAATATCGTAGTAAATATCTTCGGAAATATCAGCATTTGCGATATTCTGCATTTGAATAAGTTCACCCTCGCAAATTGCCCTAACAGCTTCGTTCACAATGCTCAGCACCTCATAATCTTTATGCGTAGTAATTGTTTTCAATGTTTCCGAAAAAAGGTAGTCGCCTACCAAAATAGCCGTTTTATTATCCCATTTTGCATTGACCGACTGTTGATTTCGACGCATTTCGGATTGATCGACAACATCATCGTGCAATAACGTTCCCAAGTGAAGCACCTCCATCGAAACCGCCGCCCGATAAGATTTCGGCGTGATACCTCCGCAGATTTCGGCAGCCAATAAAATTAAAACAGGTCGAATTTGTTTGCCTTGTGCATTTCGAATATGATTGAAGACGTCGTTCAGCAGGGGTATATCAGAAGTTGTTGCATTCGAAAATTCTTGTTTGAATTTTTGGAAAGCAGGCTCAATCGGTTGTATGATTTCTTTGAATTTCATTTGGCAAAGTTACAAAATATTTTCCATTTTACAAAATTTACCGCAAATAAACAAAACATTTGCCTATTTCAAAAATAATTCGTATCTTTGCAGACTTAATTTGTATAAAAATCACGAAAAGCAAAGAAAAAATATGGCAGTAATCGGTAAAATCAGAAAACATTCAGCCTGGATAGCCGTTGCGATTGTTCTAGCAATCGTAGCACTTGTTTCGCAAGACGCTTTTTTGGGAGACACTCCCGGAAGACGGATTCCGAAGTTTGCAGTAATTAACGGACAAGAAATCCAAATTCAGCAGTTTGACGAACGCGTCAGACAAGTTTCAGATAATTTTCAGCTTCAGCAAGGCGGTATACCGCTTTCGCAAGAAGATTTGCACATGGTGCGTGAACATGTTTGGGAGACAATGGTCGGTGAAATCCTTTTGGCACGTTCTATCGAAAGATTGGGTATAACCGTAACTAACAGAGAAATGAACGATATGTTCTACGGTCAATTCATTCACCGTCTTGTTTTTAATACGTTTTCAGAGCCTGCAACCGGTATATTCAACCGCCAGCAAGTGATGATGCTTATTAATAATTTTCATCAAATGCCTATCGAAATGCAACGGCAGTTCCGCGATTTAGAGATTCTAATCAGAGAGGATCGTTTGAGAAATAAGTACTATGCCCTTGTTTTAAATGCTCACTTTGTGCCGACGTTTTTTGCGAATTATATGTACCAAAAAGCCAATTCCTCGGCTTCGGTAACTGTTGCGGCTTTGAATTATGCCGAAATTCCCGATTCGGACGTGACTCTTACTGATGCGGATTTTAGACGACATTTCAACAACAACAGATCTTTGTTCTATCGTCCGGAAACTATGCGTTCTATAGATTTTATCGTGTTTGACGTTCTTCCTACCGAAGCGGATATGCTCGCTCTTTCGCAACATGCCAACGAACTGTTCGAAGAATTTAAGGTTGAAGAAGACCTGCCGAGTTTTATCAATGCCGTGTCAACACAACGTTTTGACAGTGTTTTTTTGAACAGGCAAGCGTTTCCGCATCCTTGGGATTCGTTGCTTTTCAACTCGCCGAGAGGCACGTTTTTTGCTCCGGAAATTCGTCGTAATCAATACGAAATGGCAAAACTTATTGATTTCGCCTATCGTCCGGATTCGGTGAGAGCAAGTCACATTTTGATTACATACAGAGGTTCTGCCGCAAATCAAGGTCAAATTCGTACGAGAGCAGAAGCGGAAAGTATTGCAGATAGCTTGAGAAGAGAGGTTTTGAGGGATCGAACGCGGTTTGCGGAAATCGCCTTTGAAAATTCGGAAGACGGTTCTGCGGAAGTCGGTGGAGATTTGGGCTGGTTTTTTGATGGCCAAATGGTAGCACCGTTCAACGAGGCAGTTGTTAACGGAAGAGTCGGAGATATTGTTGTTGTGGAAACCGTGTTCGGATTTCACGTGATTCATATTACAGGACGATCAACACCTGTTCGAAAAGCAATGGCTGCCTTTGTTTTCGTTCCGATCGATCCAAGCGAAGCAACAAACAGAGCAGTTTACGCCGAAGTCAGTCGGGTTTTCGCCAGAAGCCGTGACTTGGCTTCACTTGAACAAATTGCAAGAGAAGAAGGTCTTCATATCCGCCGTGCGGAATTTGTTATGGAAATGGATGGCATGCTGCCCGGCTTGCCGAATGCCCGCAACATCGTTCGCTGGGCTTACGATAGAAGAACAAGAGCTGGCGATGTTGCCCGAGAAATTTTCGAATTCGAGAATAGATATGTGATTGCCGCACTTCGTCAAATCCGCGAACAAGGCTACCCGACATTGGCTGAAATCCAAGAAGTTCCCGAAGTTCAATTCGCGGTTCGTAATGAGGTAAAAGCCCAAAAACTAATCGAAAGAATGAATCGCGCGCTCAGCACAAACCGATCAATATCCGCTCTTGAAGCAATCAGCGCCGACGTGGAAACCGTTGATATGGTTACTTTTACCGGTTACAGTGTGGGTACAAGGGGCTTTGAGCCGGAACTTATCGGAACCATTTTCGGAACTGCGGAAAACCGCCTGTCAAATCCGATAAGAGGGCGTTCGGGTGTATTTGTTGCTAAACCGTTGCAATTCACGCCTATTGCACCTTTGGAAGATGTTGAATTTATGAGGATGCAACTCCAGTTCATGTTTGAAAGAGGAATGTTAGAAAGAGTGCGTAGTGCGAAGGAGAGCAGTGCCAGAATTGTACAAAATCGGGCGTTTTACTTTTAATTGAAATAAAAAGTTAAGAATTGAGAATGACGTTGGGTTTCCTCCCTGCGTCATTTTTTTGTCTGAATGTGATAACAAATATTTTGACGAAAAATAACAGTAATTTTGCTGTTGAATTTATTTGGCAGTAAAATCATTGTTAATAGATTGCCTAATGGATTTATGCCGATAAATTCAGGAATTTTATGTATCTTTGTTGCGAGAAAACCGAATAGATAGCAAAAAAGTAAAAAAAATATCAATATGCCAAAATACAACAAAAACTTAGACGAAGTCATTAAGACTAATCCTTACAATGCAGAAATATATAACAGTCGTGGTGTAGCAAAAATCAGATTATTCAATTATGACGAAGCAATGGAAGACTTCGACAAAGCTATTGAGATTGACCCAAATTTTGCAATTGCATACTATAATCGTAGTATAGCAAAAAACGAGTTGTTTAGGCATGACGAAGCAATAGAAGACCTCGACAAAGCTATTGAGATTGACCCAAATTTTGCAACTTCATACTATAATCGTGCTTGGACAAAAGCCAAATTGTCCAAACATCATGAAGCAATAGAAGACTTCAGCAGAACTATTGAAATTGACCCAAATTATGTAATGGCATACAACAATCGTGGCGTGGAAAAAGCCATATTGTCCAGGTATGACGAAGCAATAAAAGACTTCGACAAAGCTATTGAGATTGACCCAAATTTTGCAACTTCATACTATAATCGTGGCAGGACAAAAGCCGAGTTGCTCAGGTATGACGAAACAATAGAAGACTTCAGCAAAGCGATTGTAATTAATCCAAATTATGCAGACGCATACTATAGTCGTGGTCTAGCAAAAGTCAAATTGTCCAGGTATGACGAAGCAATAAAAGACCACAGCAAAGCGATTGTAATTAATCCAAGTTATGCAGACGCGTACAACAATCGTGGCATGGCAAAAGCCGAATTGTCCAGGTATGACGAAGCAATAGAAGACTACGACAAAGCTATTGAGATTGACCCAAATTCTGCAATTGCATACGACAATCGTGGTGTCGCAAAAAACGAACTGTCTAGGCATGGCGAAGCAATCGAAGACCACAATAAAGCTATTGAAATTGACCCAAGTTATGCAACTGCATACTACAATCGTGGTTTAACAAAATACGTGCTACACAACTATGGCGATGCCATTACAGATTGGCACACTTGTCTTTATTTATCCATAAAACAAAAACAAAAACACACACAACATATTTATCATTCGCTGAAAAGATTAGAGGCATATCCACAGAATATTATATACACATTCGAACAGTTTGATCTGAATATTTCATCCTATTTTCATTTTCAATCGGCCTGTACTGAAGTAGAAGATTTCAATTTATTACTTAAGCATTGGGAAGACACAGGAAAATTAAAAAACAGAGAATTGTTAAGTGCAAAAGCCCTTTTGTACTATTATTTGGGTGGCAACATACAGTCGTTTTGTATTTATGATGAAGAATTAGATGATGGTATCCACCCCCTGTCAGCACAAGATTTGTATTACTACGCTTTGACCGCAGAAGAGATTGGGCATTACGAAAGGCAAACCATTTTAGAAAATTGTATTTACCAATTAGAAAATAAAAACGAAAAGTCCAATGAAGACTACTACTATTTAGGACATTTGTATTTGCTGAGCAAAGAAAACGAAAAAGCGACAGAATTGTTTAAGAAATCTTCCGACTATAAATTTTCTGAGATAGTGCTCAATGGTTTTATTGAAGAAAAAGGAATTGAGTTGTTAGTTTTAGGATGCGAGATTGATCTTGATAACGGTATTTCACAGTTTTCTGATTATTTCCATATTCAAGAATATTACAAAACAACCCATAAAAAGGGTCAAGAGTTGTGGAACGCATTTGCATTTAAAAATTCTTTTCGAGGGGAAGCAAATATTGCAAAACGTAGAGATGAGGCTAATTTTATTATTGACTACTTGATTAAAAAATATGAAGAAGAAGCCAATTATTTGATTGAGAATTTGACTGTAAGTGAAAAAGCAAAGATGATATTTGAAAAGATACATGATGAGGGCGGTGATAATATTTTCAAGCAAATAAGAAATGAAATAAATAACAAAGAGTTATCTCCGTTCGAACCGCTTGAAGATAAGCTTACAAAACACATCTTCGATTTGAGCCAAGAGCCGAAATATTATTTATACTATATTCAATATGAGTATCTGCGTGGAAATTTAACAGTTGAACAAGCATTTTATCTAACCTTATTTCTTGGATATAAGATAAACAATATACCTCTTGAAGATCTCAAAAAAGCGTTTGGCGATTTAAAAATAAGTGTCTTTGGTGTTAGCCTCACTGTCGGTAAGATTAATGCAATAGCAAAGTCTATTTGCTCCACATTAGAAGAGGATAACCAATTTAGAAAAGAGTTAGAGAAAGCAGATATTCATAAAAAGGCGTATATCATTTTTAAGGAAGATAGATGGAAGAGCATACGCCTTAGTTACGATGGGCTACATCCGGAACGAGAAAAAATGGAATTGCCATTTTCCAACGATTTTATCGATAAATGGGGATGGTTTGGTTGGTAAGTTAAGGCTGAAAGCCTTGTTATCATTAGCATAGGGCAACGCCCTATGTGTTGAATTTGAGCCATTTTATTACGCCCTTACAGGGCTTGAGAGGAGAGGGGGTGGGATTTTATCACAGGGCGTTGCCCTGTGCTGATGTATCCTGCCCTTTCAGGGCATTAATTTTATTTAGTAATAAAAATTATTGTTGAATTGTAAAGACTAAAATTAACATCTCTAAGTTAAATTTTTGAAAAACGAAAAGTGAACTTTCCCATATTTTCGCAGTTCTGAAAATTGCGGAAGAGTAGAATAGTCATGTCCTTCGGAGTGTTCTAAAATAAAAATACCGTCTGGATTTAACAATTCATATTCGAAAATCAAGGTCGGCAATAAATCTATCGTTGGCAAATCGTATGGCGGATCGGCGAAAATCAAGTCGAAGGTTTGTTTTGTTTTTGCTAAATAGGCAAATACATCGGTTTGCATCACACGAACGTTTTCAATTTGTAGTTTTTCCGCCGTTTGCTTGATGAAATCGGCACATTTCGGATTGTTTTCTACAGCCAAAACACTTGCCCCACGTGAGGCAAATTCAAAAGAAATACCGCCGATTCCGGCGAATAAATCCAATACATTCAGCTCTTCAAAATCAATGCGATTGTTCAAGACATTAAACAAACTTTCCTTGGCAAAATCTGTAGTAGGTCTTACCGGAAGATTGCTCGGTGCTTGAATTCGCCGTCCTTTCAGAACACCACGGATTATTCGCATAAGGCAGGGTTTATCAACGAAAGTCCGTGCTGAATGCACATGCGTAGATTCAGCGGATTTTCGTTGCCGGATAACTCAACAATTGACAAAAAATATGGCTCCAAAACAGATGTCAATTTTTCTGAATTATCAGAAAAACCGCTTACTTTCAAGGTTAAGCCACCTGTATCGATTTTTAATCGATTGACAGCATGAAGAAAGTAATACAAAAAATCATTCGACGACTGATAGGCGAACGTATTTGCAAAAATCAGCCCTTGATTTTTTTCAAAAACAAATAAGTCAAACGAGTCTGGCGTGGTGTTTACAAAGACTTGATGTTTGCTGCGCCTGTCGGCATGAGTTAATTTTTTAAATCCTTGAAAAAGCAAACGATATGTGCTGAAAAATTTTCCGTTGGGGAACATACATACAGCTCTGTCGTACACTTTCTTATCAACAACCGACAAAAAGACAATGTCGTTGCTGATTTCGGATAAAACAACCTGAGATTTTGCATCAAATCCGAAATTCAACTCTGCAACAGCGTGCTCCAACTCCGGATCAAAAATCTTCTTGGGAATAAGCGTCGTTTGTGCAGGTTCGATATTAATATCAAGTCTGTGAGGCATAAGAGATGTTACTCCCAATTTCCTTCGGTTATAGGATCGGTCATAGAGCCGAACCTTCTACCCGGAAAACGACCTATGTCTTGTGCCCGTTTGACGGCATTAATCGCAAGCTGCTGGAATTCGGGCTCTGTCATATAGTACAGCAGAGGAGCGGTAACTTCTACAACCGGTATTTGAATCTCGTGACGTGTAATAAATCCAGCTTCAACAGTAAATTCTCGAGTGCGATTTGTAAATGGAATATATCTAAGGCTCGGCAAATGTGTTGCTCGATTTCTATCCGGAAACAATGCCTCATACGCATACTCAAAAATGGTGTCACGAGTGATGATACCCATTCTCAATGCCTCTGCTTCCGTGAGCGTATCGGGAACATATCCGATTCTTCTTACGATGGGCATCTTGCCTTCTTCCAAAAAATGAATCAAAGTGTCCATAGTTTCTGCAAAATGTCCGTGAACATTTCTAAACGCCAACTGAGTCGTGCGAATATCTCTTAGACGCTCAACAACTACAGCTTCTCTAGCTGATCTTAAGTTTTCGAAACGCTGAGGTTTCATAATACTTTCGAAGATAAAGTAAGACAAAATAATAGTGCCGATACCTAATAGAATTTGGAAAATGGTTCTTAGTTTCATAACGCAAGATGGTTTGTTTTGTTTGACAAAATGCAAGCACAAAGTTACAAATAATTTTTCACATACGGAACTATTTTTTGCATTTTTTTTTTATTTTTGTTCTCTATGATTTACAATGATCTGCATATCAAAGTTTTGTAAAATTTTTTTCGAAAATTTTTCTACACAATAAACCGAACGATGCTGTCCGCCCGTACAGCCGAAATTAATTTGCAAATTTCGGAAATCCCGAGCGATATAATTTTGAATTGAATCGACTACTACATTGTAGCAATTATCAATAAAATCAGCTACTTCGGAATGTTGCTCCAAATATTTTTTTACGGGTTCGTCTTTTCCGTTTAAGGCTTTGTATGCCTCATAGCGCCCGGGATTGGGCAATCCTCGGCAATCAAAGACAAATCCGCCGCCGTTTCCCGACAAATCTTCGGGATAGCTTCCTTTTTTGAACGAAAAACTATTGATGGTTATCATCAAATTGTTCGAGGACAATTTCTTTTGATGACGCAAATTTTGATTGTTGATAATTTTTGTAATCACATCTCTCAAAACAGGTGTTTCTGTAAGAAACTCAAATCTTTCGAAAAGATATTCGAGATTATCTACTGCAAATGGAATACTTTTCAGAAAGTGGTCTTTCTTCTCATAAAACCCGCGAAATCCGTACGCTCCAAGTGTTTGCAACATGCGGATAAATACAAGTCCGTAGTACTGTTTTTTAAATAAAATCTCGTCAACATCTTGGTAATTGCGGAGTTCAGCAATATAAAATCTCAAAAGTTGTTCTCGGATGTTGTGTGGAATATCCGCTTTCGCTTGATAAAGCAACGACGCCAAATCGTACTGCAATGCGCCTTTTCGACCACCTTGATAATCGATAAAATACATTTCTTCGTTATGCAACATAATATTTCTCGACTGAAAATCTCGACACATAAAATACTCCGAAGGCTCTGTCAACAGGAAGTTTGCGAACGCATGAAAATCTTTTTCCAGCCCATATTCGTCGAATGGAATTTTTGCCAATTTCAGAAAATGATACTTGAAATAATTCAAATCCCAAAGCATGGACTCTTTGTCGAATTCCGCTTTCGGGTAGGCGTGCGTATAATCGAATTTTTTTCCGGCTTCAATCTGAAATTTCAGCAAATGCCTGATAACAGATTTGTAAGTTTCAATCAAATGCTCGTCGAAATCCCTGCCAATTCTGTATTTTACGAGATATGAATATAAGGTTTCATCACCCAAATCTTCAATCAAATATTGATTTTCGTCTATATTTTCTGCCAAAATTTTTGGAACATTCAATCCTAGTTTTTCAAATTGACGCGTGTAATCAATGAATGCTGAATTTTCTTTTCGATCGGGATTTTCTACGCCCAAACAGCATTTGGTTTTGCCTTTTATACGATAATATTTTCGATAAGAGCCTCCCGACTTGGGAAGCAATTCGATATGTTCAATCGGCTCGTTTGCGTAAAAAAAGAAAAGTTGATCGAAATTCATTGAAGAGGTTTTCTCATAATTTTTGCAAAATTACAAAAAAAATTGGAATTTTGGCTTTTTTCTTGCTGTTTCATTTTTTTTTTGTATCTTTGTGGATTGAATACCTTGTATAACCTTAAACTATTGAACACATGCATATCGCTGTTGCAGGAAATATCGGTTCCGGCAAGACAACTCTGACGGGCTTGCTCGCCAAACATTACAAGTGGAAAGCACACTACGAAGATGTGGAAACAAATCCCTATCTAAGTAGTTTTTACGAAGATATGCGACGTTGGTCGTTCAATCTGCAAGTGTATTTTTTGAATAGCCGCTTTCGTCAAGTGATTGAAATCCGTAAAAGCAACAAAAATGTGATTCAAGACCGTACGATTTACGAAGATGCATACATTTTTGCGCCAAATCTGCACGCTATGGGGCTGATGACGCTTCGTGATTTTGAAAACTATTCGTCATTGTTTGAATTGATGAATTCGTTTATTCAAATGCCGGACTTGTTGATTTATTTGAAAGCTGATGTCCCCAAATTGGTTGAGCAAATTCAAAAACGCGGACGCGACTACGAAAATTCCATCCGCTTGGATTATCTGAGCGCCCTGAACGAACGTTACGAGTCGTGGATCGAAAATTACAAAGGCAAACTTTTAGTGATTGACGTAAAAGAATTGAATTTTTCGGATAATAAAGAAGACTTAGGACAGGTCATCGAAAAAATAGATGCACAAATCAACGGACTTTTTTAATTGATAACACAAAAAACGAAAGGCTATGAGTAATATCGTTTACAACTTGAAGAAATTCTTCAACGAGCAACAGGATGAAGCCGCAATTCCCGGATTGGGTATATTTTTCAAAACGACAGCCGATGAGACCGGAAATCCTCTTCCGGAGGGTCATTCGGTAATTTTGTTTGTGGAAAAAGCACCGAGAAGCAATGCCTTCGTGAATTTTTTCGGCTACGAAGAAAATTTGACCGAAAACGAAGCCGTTGAAATTATTGAGCAATGGGTCTCCGGAATTTTGAATGATTTGAAAAATGACAAAATTGCCTTCATTCCTGAATTAGGTACTTTTGAAATCAAAAAAGATAAAGTGATTTTCGTGCCTGCTACCGACCAAAACTCCCCGCAAGAAGCTTCGGATAGATACGGATTGGGTGATGAAATTCCTAAAGTTAAGGAATCTGAACAAACAAAAAAAGCAACTGAAAAAACGATTTCAGAAAAAGAAGGACAACCCATGAATCGTGCAGTTCTTTGGTCAATTATTGGAGCAATTGTGGTTGTCTTGATTGGTGCATTCATTATTTTGGGCGGGTTAGATATTTTTCAGAGCAGACCCGCACAGCCTATTGTAATTGGTCCTGCCACCGTTGCCGAAATTGACGATGAAATTTCGACTGAAGATTTGGGTATGCAAATTGCACAATTGCGATATGCCGTTATCGGCGGTTCTTTTTGTGATAGAGCCAATGCTGAAGCTTTTCTCGCACGAATGAGAAGTCAAGGCTACAATGCCGAACTGATTTTTTGTGGTGACATACAGCGGCATCGAGTTGCTTTGGGTAGTTTCAAAACTAGAGCTGAGGCCGTTGAATTCATGAATCGTGTCCGTTCAACCACACCTATTCGAACTGCCTGGATTTTAGAGAGATAATGGGAAAAGGAAAATTAGCGAAGTTTGAGGAAAACAAAACGTTTTCCAACTTTTTTCAACCGCACTACGAGGATGTTTCTGCTCACGGATTTCCGTTGAGAGGTACGTGGCAGACAGGCTTTTTCAAAAACACGAATCCGATTGTTTTGGAATTAGGTTGCGGAAAAGGTGAATATACGGTGGGTTTGGGTGAAAAATATCCGGAGAAAAATTTCATCGGTGTAGATATTAAAGGTGCTCGAATTTGGCGGGGGCTGAAAAGATGCGATGAAAAAAATCTGAAAAATGTGGCTTTTTTGCGAACACGGATCAACAACATCAACCTCTTTTTTGCACCCAGCGAAGTCCGCGAGATTTGGATCACATTTCCTGATCCCCAGCCTAAAAAAGAAAACAAACGTCTGACTTGCCAGCGATTTTTGGATCTTTACAAAAGAATGCTTGTCCCCGACGGAATCATTCATCTCAAAACCGATGACACGATGCTCTACGAATATACGCTGAACGAAGTTATTCCCAACGGAAAACACAAACTGCTTCTGCATTCCGACGATTTGTACAAAGAAGGGAGTCCGCATTTGGAAGTCAAAGAAATTCAGACATACTACGAAAAAATATGGCTCGAAATGGGCAAAAAAATCAAGTATATTCGATTTCAGCTAAACGCTGAGTGAAATCCCAAAACACAAAATGAAGTATTGTCCAAAATATCTGATTTTGATCTCTGCATTGTGCTTATCCAATGTGGCTTTTGGACAATTCGAATATTCTGAACCGACAGACACAACCAATCTGCCTCCTGAACCTGAAAGACGAGAAATAGCAAGACGAGAAGGCGGTTCTGCGAATAGAGGAATCGTTTATTTTTTCTACGAAAATCCGCTCAATGTCGGACGCCCGCACCTTCGTTTTATAGATACCGTCAAATCGCTTTTTCACCGCTATGATCCGATTATGAGAAACAACGCTTTTCGTGCTGATCGTGGAAATCTGGGGCTGATTTCTGACGACTTGGAGTTTTCTTTTAGGAACGATATTTTGTTTTCGTACGGAAGAAGTCCGTTTGAGTTGTTTCGCTATACGCCTTTCAACACGAAGTTTTATCAAAACACGATTCCTTACGTAGAACTGTATTATGTGCAGGGTGGCCAACGCAAACAAAATTTTCGAATGCTTTTTACGCAAAATGTTCTGCGAGGTTTGAATGTTGGTGCAGAATACAACATCATTATGGCACCCGGACTTTACAATCGTTCGTTTACGCGGCACAACAATATCCGTGTGTTTTCGAATTTTATTTCCGAAAATCAACGATATCGGGTTGTAGCAGGATATTTTTTCAACCATTTTCAATCCAATGAGAACGGAGGAATTACAATGCGCCTTGATTCGGCTGCAGATTTCAGCAACAAACGAATTGTCCCGATTCGACTTCAACAAGCAGAAAATGTTTGGCGAGAAAATAGTTTCTACCTCCGACAATCCTATCATTTCGGTATGAGCCGAAACAGAAGGCAAAACGAAATCAGAAATGGAAATGGAGTTGAAACTAAAGATGTGTGCGATTGTGAAGATGAATGTAAATGTGATAATGGGCCTGAAAATGGCAATAGAAATGAGAGTTGTTCCGCATCAAACGGTATTGATAATTCACGTATAAATTTCGGCTCTCTTTCGCATTCACTTGAAGTAAAACGGTTCCACACGATATTCAACGATCGGCAGTTGAATCCGGAGAATTATCCTGCTATTTTCAGAGATTCCACTCAAACACGAGATTCCACATTTGTAGAATTGATTCGTAATACCCTTTCGTGGAATATCGGCGATGTAACTTCGTTTCAGAATTCTCAATTTATCAATTTGAGTTTTGGCGCAACCATGGATTTGGCAAGAGTTCGAACCGGATACATTGCTTTTGACACAACAGAGGCCGATACTGTTCAGTACTTCAGAGACTTCAATCGTGAGTTTAGCTATCTTTATCCGTTCGCCAGATTGCGCTTGAACTTTCAAAATCGATATTTTTTGAGTGCAGGAATAAAATATCAAACGAGATTAGCTACTCGAGATTTAAGGACTTTTACAGGCATTTCCGCCAATGCAAGATTTGATTATTTTTTCAACAGAATGAGGTCGGATGACGGTTTTTTTGCCGAAGCAAATTTTACAGATGTTTTGCCTCGTCCGTTTCAGCAATTTTATACCAGCAACAGTTTTCAGTGGGATAATTCGTTCAAAAATCCACAAACGCTACATTTCGCTGCCGGCGCACGTTGGCGAGGATTCCGCTTGAGAAGTGAAATCGCGACATTCAACAACTTCATCTATCTCACTCCTACAAATTTTGCACAAACCAACGAAACTTTTTCGATTTTCAAAACATCTTTAGAACGAACATTTCGATTTTGGAGAATTCTCGCATTAGACACCCGTTTGGTGTATCAACATAATACATCAAACACAATCATGCAATTTCCGGCATTTTCAACACGAAGTGCATTGTATCTCGACTTTGTTTTGCTCGGTACAACACCAATGCAAGTTGGTTTTGAAGCCTTTTACAACACACCGTTTCACTCAAGATTTTTCAATCCCGCATTAGGAATGTTTTACGATCAACAACAACTTCAAACAGGCGGATTTACGTTCGCTGACGCATTTTTGAATCTGCGCATAGCACGTGCCAATGTGTTCTTCAAAATGAGTAACCTCGGAGGAAATTTATGGGGTCACAACTACGTGATGACCAACGGCTATCCGCTACCCTATCGCACGTTTTCGTTTGGTGTTTTATGGCGGTTTTACGATTAATAAAACATCGTATTAAGCACATACGCCAAGCGGTATCCTCCGGCTGTCAATTGTTGTTCAGCAACACTCAAAAACGTTCGGCGCTGTCCGTCTATTATCCTCATTCCGTGAATGTAGCTGAAACTCAAGTTTTCGTTTTGCGGAGTATGTTTGTAAATATAATGTGCAAAAACAACAGTTTCACCAAACCAATCTCTTGGAGTACCTCGTTGCATTTCAGCGATATCAGAAACAGTGACATGTGCGGTCAAATTGCGAGCCCATTCGGTATAACTCCAACTCCTTGCACGGTCTAAAATTTGGCCGTCCCACAAGCGATGCAAATTGGATGGCTGTCCAAACCAAATTATAGGGTGGTCGTTTCCGCCACGATCTGTTGAGCGTCCGGCGTGCATCGGGCAATGAATTTCGCCGATGGTATGAATCAAAATTTTCAGAAAGACTCTTTTGGTTGAATCGCAATAAGCGGCTGATGTTAATTTATGAATGGCTAATTCGGTTGCCGTGATTACATCTCCTGACGGATATTGGGGCATTGTTTCGTAAGTAAAGCCCGAGTCTACATTTGCCCAATGCCATGTTCTCATAAAATCGAACTCAGGAAGGCTTCTGGCATTGTCCATCCACATGGCATAATACACCATGGTTCTTCCGTTCAGAAGTCTTGCAACTTCGGCTTCTGCTTCCGGAGTAAGATTCTGCTGAGCAATGTGAGCAATAGTGTTGTGTGCCAAGCCCCCCCACGCAGAGAGTTGAAGGGTTAGCAATAAAAAGGCGATAGGCAATAGGATTTTTTTGATTTTCATAAGAATTTGTTTTTTTGCAAAGATACGAAAAAAAATCATATTTTTTCACTTGTAAAATCCAATAATTTTTCGTATCTTTGCATACTTTATCAACGAAAACATAGATATTGATTATGAGTGAATTAGAAAACAAAGTTGCAAAGAACGGAAACGGAGATTACACAGCAGACAACATTCAGGTTTTGGAAGGCTTGGAAGCCGTACGATTGCGTCCTGCGATGTACATTGGAGATATTAACGAGCGCGGACTTCATCATTTGGTGTATGAAGTTGTGGATAATTCGATTGACGAAGCTTTGGCAGGCTTTTGTACAAGAATAGATGTAACCATTTTGGAAGATAATTCCATTTGTGTTTTGGATAACGGACGTGGAATTCCTACGGGAATACATGAAAAAGAAGGTCGTTCAGCGTTAGAGGTAGTTATGACGGTGTTGCATGCCGGAGGTAAATTTGACAAAGGAACGTACAAGGTTTCAGGCGGTTTGCACGGCGTAGGAGTGTCTTGTGTAAACGCACTTTCGGCCGATTTGAAAGTAGATGTATTTCGTGAAGGAAAACATTTCATTCAAGAATACAAAATCGGTATTCCTCAGTATGATGTGAAAATAATCGGCGAATCCGACAAGACCGGTACAATGGTAACCTTTAAGCCGGATGCCACGATTTTTTCGACAACAACTTACAAATACGACACACTTTCTGCTCGTCTGAAAGAATTGGCATATCTGAATAAAGGTGTTACACTTACAATTACTGACCAACGTGATGTTTCGGAAGACGGAAGTTTCCGTACCGAAACCTTTTATTCTGAAAATGGACTGAAAGATTTTATTGATTATTTAGATGCGACTCGTGAAAAATTGATGCCCGAACCTGTGCATATCGAAGGCGAGAAAAACGGTATTCCTGTTGAATTAGCATTGCAATACAACACTTCGTTCAACGAAAATGTGCATTCGTATGTCAATAATATCAACACACATGAAGGTGGTACACACTTGGCAGGTTTCCGCAGAGGATTAACACGTACCTTAAAAACTTACGCCGAGAAATCCGGGCTTTTAGACAAAATCAAATTCGAAATTTCGGGTGACGACTTTCGTGAAGGCTTGACAGCCATTATCTCCGTAAAAGTTGCTGAACCCCAATTCGAAGGCCAAACCAAAACCAAACTCGGAAACAACGAGGTTATGGGTTGTGTAGATCAAGCCGTGAGCGAAATGCTGAACTACTATTTGGAAGAAAATCCGAAAGAGGCGAAACTTATCGTGAATAAAGTGATTTTGGCCGCAACAGCGCGCCACGCCGCACGAAAAGCCCGCGAAATGGTACAGCGCAAAACCGTGATGGGTGGAGCAGGATTGCCCGGAAAACTAGCGGATTGCTCCGAAAAAGACCCCGCAGTTTGCGAAGTATATTTAGTCGAGGGTGACTCCGCAGGTGGAACTGCCAAACAAGGCAGAGACCGTAAAACACAAGCGATTATGCCACTTCGAGGAAAAATTCTCAATGTAGAAAAAGCGATGACGCACAAAGTTTTTGAAAACGAAGAAATCAAAAATATCTACACCGCTCTCGGCGTTACCATTGGAACGGAAGAAGACAGCAAAGCCTTAAATATGGAAAAACTCCGTTATCACAAAGTCATCATCATGACCGATGCCGACGTGGACGGAAGTCACATTGCCACGCTGATTTTGACGTTCTTTTTCCGCTATATGCGTGAGCTTGTTGAGCAAGGTTATGTCTATATCGCTACTCCCCCGCTCTATTTGGTCAAAAAAGGCAGACAAGAGCGTTATTGTTGGAATGAAGACGAGCGTTTGGAAACCGTTGCCGAATTTGGAAGCGGAAGCGACAAAGGCGTACATATCCAGCGTTACAAAGGTTTGGGTGAAATGAATGCCGAGCAACTTTGGAGCACAACGATGAATCCCGAAACACGCACCTTGCGAAAAGTAACCATCGACAACGCCTCCGAAGCCGATCGTATTTTTTCAATGCTAATGGGTGACGAGGTTCCGCCACGTCGTGAATTTATTGAGCAGAATGCTCGGTATGCGAAGATTGATGCTTAAGTATTTTAGCAAAAAACTTGGTCAATTCAAAAAAAAGTTGTAACTTTGCAAAGCGAAAGGCTACGACCGATAACTATTTCCGGGATGAGGAGGGTTGTTGGTCGTTTTCTATTGCGGTTATGCAATATTGAATATTTTGCCGACTACCTCTCAATACGCCAACAACTAACTTTATTTTTCCGAATGTCGGTTTGTTATACTGCATAATGATTATTTCGGAGAACCGTTTTTGATTTTGATTATTTGGCTTGGGTTTTACACGCTCCACGATAGTTGCTTTCTCTAATATTTCGGTCAAGTAAGTTATTGCCAATGTGGACTTATAGGTATATCCTGCTTGTTCAGCCGTTTCGTCCATTGACAAAAATCTGACGTTTATAAAATCTTTCAATGCAATGTTGTAAATGTGCTTTGTAGGATTGACAGCAGTCCAATTCGCATAAAAATTTTTGATAAACTGTCTACGTTGTTGAATTTCCTCTCGTGTTTGTCCTTGTGGAATATCAAGTCTGTTCATAATTTTTGAGTTTTTAATACGCTTCTACCATATATAACGCAAAAAATCAGATTTTCGTATAAAAATTATTGATAAATTCTATTTTTGTTGATAACTTTTTGCGGTATTCAAAAGTTTTTCGTACCTTGTGCAATACAATCTAAAAAATTTGTGCAAATTAGGCTTAAAGGACAAAAAGGAGGCTACAATCGTCGGAAAGTGTTGATAACACAGGTCTTTGCTAAAATTCAAAAAAATGATTAAAAAAATGGTGTTTTTTTTAATCATTTTTACGCCTAAATAGCTAATGAACACAACATTTATAAATAAACCTTAAACTCAAAACAGCCTCCTTTTTGTCCTTTAAGCCTATATACGAATGACGACGAAAAATAAACCATCCTGATTCAATAATAGAACTTTCTGAACGTAGTTGGAAAATAAAAAAAAATGGTACAGAGTAGAGAGAAGGTGGAACACTTTCCGAATTTTGCATACCTATTTTCCTTTGTCCGACAAATTAAGCAGAATAAGCCTTTAAAATTTCCGTCACCAAACGATGTCGAACAACATCCTTTTCCGTAAGTTGAACAATACCCAACCCTTTCACATTTTTGAGAATTTTCAAGGCATGTAGAAGTCCGGACGATTGGTTTCTGGGCAAATCAATTTGCGTGATATCACCGGTAACTATGAATTTCGCTGACTTTCCCATGCGTGTGAGAAACATTTTCATCTGCATTTCGGTGGCATTTTGGGCTTCGTCTAAAATTACGAATGCTTGGTCTAATGTACGTCCGCGCATAAACGCCAAAGGTGCGATTTCAATCGTATAATCTTCCAAATAATCAATCAATTTTTGTTGCGGAAGCATATCACGAAGTGCATCATAAAGCGGTTGCAGATACGGATCTAATTTATCTTTTAAATCGCCGGGCAAAAATCCCAAATTTTCGCCGGCTTCAACCGCAGGACGCGTCAAAACAATGCGCTTGACCTCCTTGTTTTTTAGGGCTTTCACAGCCATTGCAACAGCCGTATAGGTTTTTCCCGAACCGGCAGGACCAACAGCGAAAACCATATCGTTTTCTTCGCAGGCTTTGACCAACTTCTTTTGATTTGCGGTCAATGGTTTTATTTGTTTCCCATTGCGTCCGTGAAGCAAAACATTTTTATCCGTAGCATGCTCCGAAAGTTTGAAATTGCTGTCGGAATCCACAATTTGAATGATGTCGTTTTCGCTCAAACGATTATACGTTTCAAAATGCTGTAAAATATGGTTGAATTTTTCCTCAAAAAATTCGATTTCTTCAGAGTTTCCCGTAAATTTCAAGGTCGTTCCACGAACTAAAATCTTCACTTTCGGAAAAATCTGACGAATAAATTTGAGATTCTTTTCCTGTACCCCAAATAAGTCTAACAAGGGAAAACCGGAAAGGTCGATTATTTTTTCAATCATCATTTTTTAATCAAAAAATTCTATCGGATGCAACGCAGTCTAAGTCCGTGATCTTTAAGATTCCAGTTTTGAGGATTGATTGTACCGGCAATCTCAAAAAACAAACTGAATCCAAAATCTGAACTTGCTGAGGTTTGAGACCAGTATTCACCCCAAAAGCCAACGCCAAGTACCGTTCCATGCTGATTGCAAAGCCCTCCGACATCACCACCCCAACGATTAATATACCAAATATTAAGTTGATCTTCCCAAGAATAGCCATTGACCGTTTCTTGCCAACGCTCTGTAGCATTTCCGCCCAAAGCGATATCCAAATTTAAAAAATCTTGCTTCGTTGGAACTCGCCAAGGTGCAGGACAAAGTTGATCTCTCAACTCATACACAGCTTGCCAAGAAAAAAAATCGCCTTTTCGCGTCGGATTAGAACGGCAGTCGATTCTCAACGTTGAAGTGCCCACATCAGCACCTCTAAACTCGGTTTTGTTGCTACACATATCCGTTTGCACTACATCAGACCAAGTCTGAGTTATTGCACCACTGGAAATTGTCCAAGTGCTATCAGTTGCAAAGGAAGCGTTGCCAAGGGCTGTTGCCCAAGTGTTACTGTTTGAAAAAATAGGCGAAAACGTCACCATGGCGATAATTAAAACAACAGAAATCTTTTTCATAAATTAGGTTTTTTTTTGCAAATATACGAAAAAAATCGTACCTTTGCAAGAAATTAGAAGCAAAAGATGAAAAAAAACATAATTTTCACTACAATTTTGAGTTTCATATCCACGGTAGTATTTGCGAATCGTTTTCCTCAACCCGACTTTCAGTCCGGATATGTTTTTCCAGAACAATATTTTTTCACACCAAACGAAGCGCTGTGGTCGTACATAGACATCTTTTTGCTTGTGGCTTTAATGGGCTTTGTTGCGTGGGCGGTCATCAAAAAACAAATCCGTTGGCCTGTTATCGTAACGTCCATAATTTCGATTGCTTACTTTGGATTCTTTAGATACGGTTGTATTTGTAGCGTAGGTTCTTTGCAAAACGTGGCGGTGTCTTTGGTCGGTGGAGTAGAGATTCCTCTATTTGTGCTGTTGCTTTTTATCTTGCCGATTGTGTTTACCTTATTTTTCGGAAGAGTGTTTTGTGCAGGCGTTTGTCCGCTCGGTGCATTGCAGGAAATTGTGAATATCAAAAATTATCAGCTCTCGAAAACAGTTACAGGTGTTTTAAGCGTTTTTCCTTGGATTTACTTGGGTTTTGCGGTGTTGTTTGCCATAACTCACAGCGGATTTATCATATGTCGGTATGATCCGTTTGTTGGGATTTTCCGTTTAGGCGGTCCATTTCCGCTGAT
>WQWA01000020.1 GCA_009785505.1 Bacteroidales bacterium | reverse complement strand
CTTTAGCCTTTAGCCTTCAACCTGCGAGCCAGTCGTAAAAGATGCGTTCGCTCTAAATGATGAGTGTTCACACAAATTTAGTGGTTACTACAAAATTGGGGCGGTTCTCGCTTTACCGGTTGGGCGACCAATCCCACGAATGCTCAGTCGATCTACTGGTCTTCTACCGAGCAGAGTGCGACGAATGCTTTCGTCCTGAACTTCAACGCGAGCAACGTGAACCCGCAGAATTGGAACAATAAGAATAACGGCTTTGCAGTCCGGTGCGTCCGTTAGTGCCTTTCTTTCAGGAACTTTAATTAGACCGCAGGGGCGGACATCATAAAACACCGCCCACCGTCTTTTACCTCTAAAAGTATGAACACAAAAAAAGAAATTTTCGACTACGAAAACGCACACTCAAACCGAATAACTTTGGTTAAAAACGGGAAATTTTGGCGTGCCCATGAACAAAGTGCTTATCTGCTCACACGACATTTTTGGACAGATATTAAAGTAAACGGCGGTTATGTAAAATCAGCCAAACAAGAAATTTATTATGTTGGTTTTCCGGAAACCTCTTTGCAAGAAAAGATTTTGGATAAACTTCCCGAAGTTGCAGGTGCTGTGGTGTTAATGCATACCGAAACCTGTGTAATTATCAATCAAATACCTGCAGTAGAAGGCTTTGAGGAATGGAAACAGGCTCAAAATTTGAAACGGGAGCAGGCTGCGGAAAAAATAACACCATACTACGGAGAGTTGCCGATATTCAAAGTTACTTACGATTTATTTGACAAATTATTGAATATAACCCGACATTTTCAACGAGATGTGAAATATGTGCTGGGCGAAAAAATCATGTCGGAAGGCTTGGAGCTCAACAGGCTCATCTATCGCCTTTTAAAGGAAAAAGAAAAAAACAAAAGTCAAACAGCGAGTAAATCGAAAGAACATAAACTAGATGCTCTTTACGAGGAACAACTTTTGGCTTTCAAAATTGATGAAATAGTGGAGAGTTTACGTTTTTTGCTCCGTATATCTTACGACAATAAATGCCATAATACGGAACGTCATATTGATGTTTCGTCAAGCATAGAAAGTATTCGCAAACAGTTTCACGCATGGAACAAATCCCTACTACCAAAGTCGGTACCAACCTACTCGCAGACCTCTATCATGCCTATTATTGCGCAAGAAAGCGTAAGCGAAACACCATTAACCAGTTAGATTTTGAATTTAATTTGGAGAAAAATATTCACGAACTTTATGATGCCATTCGCACACGCACGTACGAACCTTTGCATAGCATTGCGTTTATTGTAGAAGAGCCGGTCAAACGCGAAGTATTTGCAGCTAATTTTCGGGACAGGGTAGTGCATCATTGGATTTTTAATCATTTAAATCCTGTGCTTGACGGGCGCTTCATTAACGATTGCTATTCGTGCAGAGTCGGAAAAGGAACATTGTATGGCATTCGCAGATTGGAGCATTACGTTCGCAGCTGCAGCGAAAATCACACTAAACCCTGCTATGCCATGAAAATGGACATTGAGGGTTATTTCATGCGGATGAATCGAAAAATTTTGTATCGGCAACTCGAACGGCATTTTGAAAAACCTCATCCGCATTGGCAAAATATTCCGATAGATTTGGTCAAATATCTGATTCGAAAAACGATTTTTAACGACCCAACTGTAGATTGCCGCTTCAATACGCCAAAACATACGTGGAATGGGTTGCCAAATAGTAAAAGTTTGTTTCATGCACGACCAGATTGCGGATTGCCGATAGGAAATCTTACATCGCAGTTGTTCAGTAATGTTTATATGAGCGATTTTGACAATTTTGTCAAACATAAACTTAAAATCAAGTATTACGGGCGTTATGTTGATGATTTTTATATTTTGTCCTCATCCGAAGACCCCGAATATTACCGCTATCTTCGCAAAGAAATAGATAGTTTTCTGCAAGAAAAATTGGAGTTGAATTTGCATCCGAAGAAATTTCATTTGCAGCATTACACAAAGGGTATTCCATTTTTAGGTGTGGTGGTTTATCCGTATCACACTATTGTTAATCGCAGAAATAAAGCCAATTTTCTTCGTGCTGCTCCCGAACGTAAAGAACACTATCGAGGGATGTTTCTGCATCATAATAGTTATAGAATTATGAATGGGTAGCTGTGCCGGCATGAAGTTTTGAGATAATTTTGTCAATTCGTTTTTTTTTCGTAACTTTGCAAAACACAAGTATGGAAAATTTTCACAGTCATGACAACAATTAGTTCGCGGGAATTTTTATTAAACCCTGCACATTATTTCAATTTAGCAAAAAGGGAAAATCTTGCCGTTAAGCGTGGTAGTGTAGTCTTTCAAATTACAGTAAAGCCACAAAAGGCTTGTGCTTGGACTGCACTTAGTGAACGGTTTGGGTGGACTGTAGAAGAGCTCAAAAGCATCAGCCCGAGCAAAGATCCTTATTGGGATAATCCAAGAAATGTGGAAGAATTGTTACAAAGAGACAAAGACAGAAAAGAAGGTAAAAACCCTATTGTTGCCACTCTTCGAACAAGTGAGGACATTAAAAGTTACTTAGGATTAACGGATGAAGATCTTGACTAGTGTACGAATTGAAATTTGACAACAAAGCTGATAAGGACATTGAGAGGCTAAAAAAATCAGGAGATAAGCAAGCTATAAAAAGGCTTGGCAGGTTGCTCGACGAGTTAAAGCTACACCCAAGAAAAGGTACAGGAAAGCCTGAACCGCTAAGATATAAATCGGTCGAAACTTGGTCAAGACAAATTACCGAGAAACATCGTTTGGTTTATGAAATTTTCGAAGAAGTCGTTACGGTTGATGTTGTGAACGCATACGGACATTACGGCGATAAATAAAATCGTTTAAACGTGCCGGCGCGGACGTCCCCGCCGGAAGAATACGTCATTGCGAGGGCAGAACGACCGAAGCAATCCATTAGATTGCTTCGCCTATGGCTCGCAACGACGGGCTAAAGAAACCGTTTCTCATTATCGGCAAACGTATCCCTGTTCGGCATTGCCCATAGGGCAGCAATATCAATAGAAAAAACAGCACCGCGACAGGTGTAATCCGTAGGATTTTAAATTGTTTCAATCCAGTCTTGCTGATAATTTCTGTTGTGCATATTCAATAACGGCACAAAAAAAGTAATTCCGGTGGGATGCCAGTCCAAATGAGCGGCAACACCAAAGCCATTGTCCACATATGGTCTTGCAAGCAAGCTGCTTCTAATGTGCTTCAAATTAGCGGAGTCTTGTGGCATAAATGACACATAGCGTGCACTTTGGATATGTGTGACTTCAAGTCCAAGCAAATTTATAAAATTAAAAACATCATCAATCTTTGTGAGTTCTGTTCCTACACTAATCGCGTCTTGTTTGATATAATAATAACCGGCAATTTGCGAGTAACTAACTATCAAATTACCGTTGTACTCGATTGTGGCAAAATCAACGCTAAGTTCTCTAATTTTGCCGTTGTTTTGAAAGTGTTTGTTTTCATAAGCAATTTCTTTGGCTAGGTCACACCTGACTGCCACAAAGGTACAACAAATTTTTGAAAAAAGCAAACTGCAAACAAAAAACCCACCGATAATGGTGGGTTTTGTTATGCGTTGGAAACACCCAACTACCAGATTCTCGCACGATTTTCAGGTGCCAGCCACATACCGTCGCCCGGCTGGGTATTGAATGCATTGTGGAATGCATCAGAATGTGGAACCGCTCCATTTACACGCCATCTTGGCAACGAGTGAACGCCCGTTTGTGTTTGACGCAAGATTTCTCTTTCGCGGATATTTCCTGCCCAAACAGTCGCGTATGCAATGAAAAAGCGTTGCGAAGGTGTGAAGCCTTGAAGCTCTTGTCCTAATCTATATTGTTCGGTTCTTTGGAATGCTGAATATGCAATTGCCAAACCTCCGTTATCAGAGATATTTTCGCCAAGTGTAAGCACACCATTTGCGAATACGCCCGGTGCAACTTCAATTGCATTGAAAAAATCCACCAAAATTTGAGTACGCTCGCTGAAACGTCTCTCGTCTTCCGCTGTCCACCAATCCATAAGGTTTCCGAGCTTATCATATCTGCGGCCTTGATCATCGAAACCGTGCGTGATCTCGTGACCAATAACCATACCGATCGCACCATAATTTAATGCATCGTCGCCGTGCATAAAGAAAAACGGTGGCTGTAAAATCCCGGCGGGGAAACCGATTGTGTTTGTCGTTGGCATGTAATAAGCATTAACCGTATGCGGATTCATTAGCAATCTATCCAGATCAACCGGGCTGTTGATGTCGGCGAGCATTCGGTTGTGATGAAATCTTCTTCCGCGTCTCATGTTTGCAAGATACGAATCTGCAGCATTGACAACAAACTCAGAATAATCCATCCACTCTTTAGGATACCCGACTAAAACTCGCATCGTACTTAATTTTAAGTGAGCTTGTTCTTTGGTTTCATCACTCATCCACTCCAAACCATCAATACGGTCGGCCATTGCCAATAAAAGATTTTGCACCAATTCTTCCATACGCTGTCTTGCAATTGGAGGAAAATATCGTGCCACGTATTTTTTTCCAACAGCTTCGCCAAGAACACCATCTAATGTACTTACAACTGTTTTCCAGCGTTCTTCTTGTGCTTCAGTTCCGCTTAATGCTCTTCCGAAATACTCGAAACTTGCTTCACCGAAATTCGTTGACAAAAATGGTCCGGCTGATCTGAGGAGATTAAACGTTAGGTAGCTTCTCAATTGGTCCATCGAGTTGTTTCTTAAAAGATTCGTTAAGTTTCTGAAAAAGATCGGATTTCTTACGTTGAGTTCTTCGACACATGTAAGACCAAGCATATCGAAATATTCTCTCCAATTGATAACCGGAGTCATTCTTTGAAGGTCTGCAACGGTCATTTTGTTGAATGTATTGCGTGGGTCGCGAAGTTCGATACGCGGCATAGTAACTCTTGCGATTGCGGTTTCTATGTGCATCACATCTTCTGTCATTTGAAGAGCTTGTTCGTTAGTGAAACCGGCCAATTCAAAGGTTGTTGTAAGAAATGTTCTGTAAGCCTCACGAAGTCTTATCGAACGCTCGTCATCTTGAAGATAGAGGTCACGGTCGCCCATACCTAAACCCGGTTGAGAAATGTGAGCGATGTTCATTCTGCTGTTATCTAAATCTGCTGCTGCAAAAAGTCCGAAAAATGGCATAAATCCTTGCTGATGCTGTGATTTAATGTAACGGACTACATCGTCGAGCGTGGATAACGCTTGAATTGTAGCAAGATCGTCAAGAATAGGTGTAATACCTTCTCTGTTTAGGCGGGCAGTGTCCATGCCTAAAGCAAAAAGATCGCCGATTCTTTGTGCATTCGATCCTTGTGGATTTCTTTGTTGGCTCAGTTCTTCAATCATGTTTAGAACAACGATTTGAGTTTCACGACGCAATTTGTCGAATGTCCCAAAGCGTGCTAAATCGTCAGGAATTGGATTTGCAGCTTGCCATCCGCCTGTTGCGAATTGGTAAAAATCATAGGTAGGACATATACTTTTGTCCAGATTAGAGAGGTCGAGTCCTTGCATAGGCTGTCTGTTTCCGCAACCGGCCAAAAAAGCCAAGCATGCGATTGTGATTAGGATTTTTTTCATAGTTATTTTGATTTTAGTACAGTTTATCGTTCGGCAAATCATAATTTTGCCCATGCAAAGATACGATTTTTTTTTGAATTATGAATTTTTAATTTCGATTTATGATGATTTGGTGTTTTTGAATTTCTCCGTTATGTTCGATATGTAGATAATACGTGCCTTCGGGCAGATTAGATACATTGAATTGAATGGTGTTCGCTTGTGTTCGCTGTTGGCGGACTACGACACCGTGGGAGTTGAGTAGACGGATATTAAAAACTGTTTCCAAAGTACTTAGTGTTCTGAAAGTATCGGGTTCTCCTTGCATGAGGTCGATGGTTAGGATATCGTCAACCGGATTTGGATGGGCACGGAAAACCATACACCAATTGCAACCCATTCCCCCGCAGAATGGACAGGGAGGCTGATCACATTGACATGGTCCCCAAGGTGGGCATGGGCAAAAATGAGGAGCACAAAAAGTCTCTATGTGAAGCCTTACATCTACTTCGTCAACTCTTGCGATGAGTACTCCGGTTGATCCGTTAAGACCAAAAGCACTAATCCAAGCAGATGCAGCATTGGAATGCGTAATGACAAAAGCGTTGCTTTGTACCTGCTCAAGCCTCCAAGAAGCTTGATGGTTAGTGTTGCTCAATGTGAAAACCGTACTACCACAGATAGAAGGGTTGCCGGATATGAAAAGCACGCATGCCTGAACGGTTGTGCCGGAAGGAACTCCATTAATGACATTCGCCGTGAGGATTCCGGTCTGACCATTAAAACTCGTTGCTCTGATTGTTACGGAATTGGTGTTTGTTGTTGGCGTGATAGCTGTGAAACCGGCAGGAATAATCCAATTGGCTCGTCGGCTGGGGTCGGCTAATGCAAAGGTGCCTGTGGCACAAATGGTTCTAGTGCCGATGATAGGAATAGGGTCGTTGCATCGACATCTACACACATCTATAGGCGGCTGGGGACCTCCTAAGGAGCTCGTGGCAGTAAATTTTTGCGAACTGGTAACAACACCACAACCATCATTTGAGCGTAATGTCAAAGTAAAAGCACCTTCACAAGGGATAACAATCGGGTTGGCTTGAGTAGTTGGATTACCGCCAAAGATATTGGTGCCGAACTCCAACAGTGGTAGATTACAGCACTGGTTAAGATTTGGAATTTGTAACGAAAACTGATACATGTGAGCCGGACTGTTAGGGCTCCCCGAAGAGCGGACCCCTCGAAAATAATACGAAATACCAGCCTCCGGACGAGCAAGAGCGTTGTGCGTTCTTGCATCAACAACTTCTAAGGTGTGTGGATGGCTGTGAACACGGATGGTTTTGGAAATGGTGAACGGTTGTTCATCTAAATGGAAATGAAAGTTAACATTGGCATAGCGATCAGCATTAAGCAAGTTTGTTGTGCGTTCAAATCTAGCAGTTGCTCCATTAGAAGAGACTAATCGGAGTCCAGTGCCGTGGCTCCAGCTCATGCTTTCGGGGGCGACACCTTGAGGGAGATTTCTCGCAGTAAATTCCGGTGTGCAAACTCCGTTTGTGGGGATGGCGGCATGACCGGAGATGTAGGGTGCTCTCCTTCCATCAAGTGTAAAAGGGGCATCGTCTCCTAATCCGGGAGCAAGCCAATTGCTTAAACGTGTGTTGTCTGTTCCACCACCTGTCCAGGAAAGATAAAACCGGCCAGAATAGCTCCTCCGATCATCACAAGCACAATCGTTATCATTTCCACAATACGATGCTGTCTGCTGACCTACTATTCTGTGTGCTTGATTGAACAAAGGTGCACCTGAGGAACCAGATTGGACAGTCCCCTCATTAAAATTTACAGCCCAAACATCATAATAAATTTCTCCAACCCGCACATTAACTTTTTCTGAAGGATCCCTATCATGGCTGATTTTCATAACATCGCTTCGAGGATGGTGAATTAGCGTAGTGGTTTGTGCGGGCGTTGAGGTTCTGTCCCACCCTGCATAATACAAATTCCAAGAAAATGGAGGTATTGTATTTAACCGTAATAACGCCATATCAGTAGGAGTGTGGTGTGCAAGCAGTGTTGCTCCTGTAATGCTTTGATAATTAATCGGATTTCCAGAATCGCAACTGGGCCTCCAATACAGAAATCTAAAAACAGCTGTTGCCGGATTTCTACTTGTACTTGGGGTATCTCCACTATGGTTGTTTGTGAAAAAGTTGTGTCGTGCTGTCAAAATGTATGGTGTAAGGTCTTGATTTGTATTGTTCACAAGAGCGCCAGAGCCAAAACTGTTTCCCACTATTATCAAACATACAGATCTTTGTTGGTTTCTCCAATTGTTTCCAAGAGCACACATCACATCAATATTACAGTCTGCAGAAAGACCAAAACCAGCACTAAACGTATTGATATAAGCATGTATGACTTGACTGATATTGATAATTCCACCACTGGAACCTGCCGGCTCGTAGTATTCCAAAACAATGGTATTTCCCTGTACCAGTTCTGTGGCAAATACATTGTATGAATTATTACTGACTTCCGGTGTAAATACTCCGAGTACCATCGTTCTATCTTCATTGTAAATAAAAAACCTTGAACCCTCTGCCAAATGAAAACGATCGAAAATCAAATTGATAGAATAAGCATCAACACTACGTATTTTCAACAGCCACAGATTTCCACCATCAGCTAACTCCTTTTTTGTGCCGACTTGTTTTAGATCAATATCAACATTTATTGTATAGCCAAATCGAAATAGGGGGCTTGGACCGTTTTCCATTCTTGCAATTTCATCTTCCGCAAGTAGTGTCATAGCATCTACTGTAGGCATTTCTAAAAGCGGTATTCCGCCTCGCCTTGTATCAATATCCAAAGAAAAACTTATTGGGGTTCCGCCTTCGTTGATTTGGGCGAACATAGGTTGGATTGCTAAACACAAATAAGCAATCAAAATCGAAATTAAAATATTTTTTTTCATGGCTCACGCCTTTTTAGGATTAATAAATTTTTGGGTTCTTTTATTGCAAAATAGTCTTTCCAGAGCTTCTCATCGCCCCTAAAATATATCATCAATTCATTATTTTTAATGACAAAACTGCGTGCATTTGCTATGGCAAACTCAATATCGTATGTTTCATGTGGAGGCATTACGAAAACCATTGAACCTGGACCTCGAGTAATGTCAATCAAATTACCTAATAGAGAGCAACAAAAATTTATCTTACCGGCAGTGGTAGACAAAAACCACATAAAATCTATTTTTTTAGTACTGCATCCGTAGTATAAGCTTACAGGAACGGCTATGGTAAGATTAGCATTAATGGAGATAGCAGATCCGATCGAAATGTTATTTCCATCTATCGTATTCGCAAACCTGACGATATCCCATTCTCCAATAAGATGCTTGGGGTCAATGCTTCCTTTTTGTGCCAAATTAGAGGCAATCTGTTCGGGTGGCAATCGTTCTTCTTTGCCACTGCAGGAGGTCAAACTTCCTATAAACATCAGCAAAATTGCTGAAATTGCTGTAATTTTTAAGATTTTTTTCATGATAGTTAATGGTTAGTAGTTAATGAGTAGCGCTAAGGTTTCGCAAAGATACGAAAAAAATCAAAAATCTTGCGAAAATCTTGATTTTTTTTATCTTAACAACACAACAGCCTGTGCAGAAACGCCTTCTTCACACCCTTCAAATCCCATTTTTTCAGTGGTTGTGGCTTTTATGGAAATACAATCCTCGCCAATCTTCAAAATGTTTGCCAACGTGGACTTCATTTCCGGAATATACTCGGAAATTTTTGGTTTCTGTAACACAATCGTGCTGTCGATATTTCCAATGCTATAGCCTTTTTCGTGAAGTTTTGCAACAACATTTTCCAGAAGAATTTTGCTGTCAATACCTTTATATGCTTCGTCTTTATCCGAGAAGTGGAAGCCGATGTCTCGCAGATTTGCCGCGCCAAGTAAAGCATCGCAAATGGCGTGTATCAACACGTCTCCATCCGAATGGGCTAAACTTCCTTTGGTGTGTGGAATTTCAATACCGCCAAGAACAAGTTTTCGTCCTTCAACCAAACGATGTACATCATAGCCTTGTCCAATGCGGATTTTCATTTGTTTATGCGTTTTGCCTGCGTAGATGTTCCGCAAAATTGAATCGCAACGAGAACCGCATGGTGTTTCTGAGTGGATTTACAGCAGAAGCTATATTATTGGCACGAGGCAGGAGATAAGCAAAATCGATTTCAAAAACATTAAACCGCAAACCCGCACCGACAGTGAAATATTGACGCCCGCCTTTGTTTCTATGCTCGTGAAAATACCCGGCTCGAACAGAAAATATCTGATTGTAAGTATATTCTATGCCGAAACTGATTTTGATTTCTTGCATTTTTTCACGAAATCCGCCCGGTGCGACATGAAGAGAATTGAATATGCTTTCAATAACGCCTAATTCTCTAGGATTTTGACTAATACTATCGCCGGGAGCAAGTGGTGTAGGGACAAGCAATTTATTAAAATCCATCATGACTGTAATCTCATTGTATCGGTCTATTTGTCTAGTGTAAGATCCACCTAACCGCAAATTTGCAGGTAAAAAATCTCTCTCCATCGCTTCCGAATAGGAGATTTTGGCTCCAATGTTCGAGATATTCAAACCGAGAGCAAATGAACTGGGTTCGCGGCCTCGTACGATGTCTCTCGTGTAAAACATCGAAACATCAACCGCTCCGGAGTTCGCCGCTCTCGTCCTGCTGGTTGAAGTAGGATCTGTAAAACCACTTGTTAAATCAGAACGAATATAGCGTCCGGAAACGGCGAGTGAAAAATGCTCGGTCAACCTTCGTGAGAGGCTTATATCAAATGCATATTCGTGAGGGCGGTGAATAATTCCCGGATCAAGGGGGCCGGTTCGAAATGTCACTTCTCCCAAAGAAAAATAACGCATTGAAGCTCCAACTACCCAATTGTTGTCCAGACGATAATACCCTGCAAGATACAGCAAATTCATATCTCGAACCAACATTCGCAACCAAGGCGTATATGTTAACGAAATTCCGAAATCATCATTAATAAATGCAAACTTTGCGGGATTCCAGTGCTGCGAATTTACATCAGGCGAAGAAGCAACACCGGCATCACCCATACCGCTGGCTCGAGCATCCGGCGAAATCAACAGAAAAGGCACAGCAGTGATGATATTTCCACCACTTAATCTTATCCGACCATCATCACCCGGATCAATCCCTATTTGAGCCAAAAGATTTCCTCCGATCAAAAGCAAAATAAGAACAATTGCAATTTTTCTCAACCAAAAAGGCATAATTTCGAATTTTTAAAGTACAAAGAGTACGAGAAAAGGCATAATTTTGGATTTAAGGTACAAAGGTACGAAAAAAATGTGAATAACGCAAATTTATTTATTTTCCAACAACTAATTTCTCGGTTCTGTATGCCGTACTACCATCTTCAAAAACAACTCGAAGTCTGTAAAGATACATGCCTTGCCCGAGAGAATTTCCTAAATCCAACTTTTCTGTAATTATTGCAAAGCCATTTGCACTTGGGGACTCTTGAGGTGGAATTCTGGGATTTATTCGGGTTACCCAACGTCCGGACATATCAAAAAAATCGATTTCCCAATGCGTGACCCTTCTCGGAGCATTATGCGTGAAATAAAACTGCGTAAAATCTCTAATCGGATTCGGATAGTTGTAAAGCGTGCCGATAATTTGGTTTTCCGAGCCAACAACAACAAATTCCAAGGTTGTATCTGCCGAAACGTTGAAAACGTTCGAAACTCTCAGTCTCAAATGGTATCGTCCGGGCGATAAGTCAAACATCGGAAATTCAAGTCTGCCGTGCACTTTACCATCACCACTGTCCGGAAGATATTCAAAAAAATCGTTCAACCAAATTTGATTTCTGAAATCATCGTTGATGATCAAGGTAATGTTGTGCCCGATTCCTGCACCGGAATGACTAATGCCGTATTGGTCGGTAATATTTGCGAACAAAATCGGGTTTGGACAACTGATATTTCCGCTTCGGAAATTCTCATCGTTCAGAAATAACTCTAAGATTGGCGGTTCGGCAACCAAGTCGAAATTTTCGCCAAATCCGCCGATGATTACATCGTTGAAAACACCCGCAGCATCAAATAAACTCTCTCTGCAAAAGGCGTAATAACTGATTTTTCCGAAGCCATACGTGAAATTAATGTTTTTTGGTGTCCAAAATTCAACTCTAAACTCACCATTAATCACAGGCACTCGACCTCTGTACAAAATGTTGTTTTGAACGTAAAAGGGAATCACCGGATTTCGTCCGTGTGCTGTACTGTTGTTGTGTCCTAAGGTTTGTGTCCGCGTAGGTTTATCAAATACCGTAATCGTGATTTCTCCGTTAAAATTTTCTAAAAAAGTACTATCGAAATCCACAATTCTTCCGGAAATACTCGTACGATCTAAGGCTCTTATGGTGTCTGCTCCGTCTTTTATGGAATTTCCATTAATTGAATCCGTGATAATTCTATGCTTCGGTAAAGCCAATGAAATTGCGGGATCTCCAAGCAAAACAAACTGTCTTATGTTGGGTGTGTTTTGCATTCTGTTTTTGGATAATTTCATGGTTTCGCCCAAGCTGCGGGCACTTCCATCTTCACGTCGTTGCAAAACAAAACGATTCCACACACCGTGAAATTCATCGTTTGGGTGCGTGTAAGCTACTCGTGTAGCTCCGATATGTGCAACAGCACCGCCTCTTGGCGATAACACAGACCATTCGCCGCCTGAAATCAAATTCGGATCGTCGTATTGTGCAAAATTACAGGATGCTGTAAAAAACACAAAAAGTCGGTCGATATTTGAGAAATTTTGAATATCCGCAACATTCATGATATCTTCATCAGCCAAGGTAACCGGACCACTGTGTCCTTGGTAATTCAGAATCAACATACCTCGTTCGATACGCTGCCGCAACGCTTCTTTCGCAGCAGGAAAGCGGGCTCCGCTAGGTGTGGCTACCTGCGGAAATGCATCGATGTAGATTTTTTCGACATTGATTTCTCTGAATCTTGTGTTGAAATCTGTTTCAAAATAATTAGCACGGTTAGAACCCGATGCATATGGATGAGGCATGGCTTCGAAGGTTTGAACAAAAGGTTCAGTTACGCCGTCATCGGCTAAATTTGCAACCACATTTCGCCAATCGCCGAAATTGCGTAATTGAGGCGTTGCGTAATCAATGGTTTTGTTCACTAATGTTCGGGCTTGTTCAATCGTTCGTGCAGGAAAGCGGCCTATTCCGATTCTCAAACTGTCTGTGTTTCTAAATCCGGTTTCTCCGTTTCCCAAAAAGCCGAAGAAGCCGTCGCTTGCAAAACTTTGACCTTCGACCAATCCTGTAGGAAATTGATAATTTAATACAAAATTTCCTCCGCTCGTTCGATTTCGATAATCGTAAGACGGCGATCCGAAAAGCAGTAAATATCGGGGTAGAACGTCTGAATTTTTAGCCAATGCCTTGTTTCTGAAATGCCTCATCATTCGTCGAATTGCCATTGGATCTTGTCGCCCGTAGGAGAATTCGTTAAACACTTCCTGTGGAGAAATAAGCAAAACATTCAAGCCTCTATTGCGATGAAATTCCGCCAAACGCTCGGCTTCCTCGCGAAAATTCGGGTGGACAACCATCACATACTCAACACCGGTTTCAGCATGAAAGTTTTGATTTGGAACAACTTCAAATTGAGTTATTGTATGGATGTGATTGTTTGAGAATCCTATAAATTCGAGCGTATCGGAAAGAAATGCAGAAAATGCAAACGTGTTTCCTGAAGTTGTTTGATTGATTTTTTTTGGACTCAACGGACTGGAAATGTCCCAAACTTGCGTGCTTTGATCCGCCGAACTAACTATAAAACTGCCAATTCCGGATGCTTGGTCTGTAAATCGAAACTGTAAAGGTCGGTTTGTATGTCCGAGCGACAAGCTTCGCCGATAATGAAAAATTATATAGTCCAGATGCATCCAACTCGGATTGTTTGAAAGCCTTATGTATTCAAACGAAATGCGAGGTCTTTCGGACGTGAGATTCCAAGAGAAATCGCGAATAGCTTCCATCATAAAGTGACCGCTGGGCCTGGCTGTGGTTACTGATAATGTGTCTCTGCGACTATGATTGCTATTTGACGACATTACAGCCATTGCCGGCTCATTAACCACAACACGAGTTCGGATATTAACGAGCGAGTCGGTTATCAAACCCGGCAAATGCAGTTCTATATTCAGATTTCGTGCAATTTGATCCATTCGTTCGCCGAACCATTCTTGACTTGATCTGAACGGATTAGCCTCATCTCTTTCGTGACGAAAAAAATCTCGAAAGTTGGTAATAGTTACGTTCGGAGTTCCGTCAACAGCTGGTTTGTTTTCGATGCGTTTCCCGTTTCCGGAAAAATCCGTTGTCAAAAAATACACCATCACATCGGTAAAAACATTGGTGTGATTGTGATGACCTTGCCTGTGGTGTGTGGTATTCCAAGTCCAAGTGTGTGGCGACTGTCCGTAAAATAAGATGTAGTCGCCCGGTCCGAACATTCCATTGCCATTATTATTCCTCACAAAAATTGCAATTTCTTGCAGGTCGAAAGTTTCGCTTGGGATATTTTCTATTGGAATCGCTCCATTTGGTCCTCCAAACAAAGCAATTTGTGATGAGGGAACAGGTGCTTGCAAAATACCTCTACTCAGTAAATCATCGTATCGAATTCTGTAAATCCCATTCTCGGAAACAGTAATACGATGCCACGAACCCGTCGACAACACAGCGGATTGAGCTTGTATCCGAACCGAAATCAGAATAAACAGTATCAGCAAGATATTTTTCACCAATACAAAGATACGAAAAATTCTTGAAATGAGCAAGGGGATTCCCGCGAAGGCGGGAATGACGATCTAAATTATTTTTTCAAAACCAATTGCAATTCCTCTAACTGCTCGGTACTGATGCTTGACGGAGCATCAAGCATCACATCGCGTCCGGCGTTGTTTTTCGGAAAAGCGATATAGTCTCGGATTGATTCCGATCCTCCAAATAGCGAACAAAGACGGTCGAAGCCGAACGCTATGCCTCCATGCGGAGGAGCACCGTATTCAAACGCATCTAACAGAAAGCCAAATTGTTTTTTAGCTTCTTCTTCCGAAAATCCCAAAAGTTTGAACATTTTGTTTTGTAAGTCTCGATTGAAAATTCTTATCGAACCACCGGCAACTTCTACACCGTTGATGACCAAATCGTGAGCAATAGCACGTACCGCACCCGGATCGGTTTCCATCAATTCAATATCTTCCATTTTCGGCGATGTAAACGGATGATGTTTGGCGAAAAATCGTTGCGAATCTTCATCATATTCCAACAGTGGAAAATCGACTACCCAAAGAGGTGAAAACACCTCCGGACTGCGTAATTCCAAGCGTTCGCCCATTTCCAAACGAAGTTCGGAAAGCTGTTTTTGGGCTTTTTCACGAACGCCTGCCATAATCAAAATCAAATCACCGGCTTTAGCGTTGAATTTTTCGCCAATAGCTTTCAGATCGGCTTCAATGAAAAATTTATCCACCGAAGATTTTACCGTTCCGTCCAAATTAAATTTGATATGAACCAGTCCCGTTGCCCCGATTTGCGGGCGCTTTACGAAATCTGTCAGCTCGTCCAGCTGTTTGCGAGTGTACTCTGAACAACCATCTGCACAAATTCCTACAACTAATTCGGCATCGTCAAACACTTTGAAATCCTTGCCTTTTGCGACATCATTCAGTTCAACGAATTTCATTTCAAAGCGTGTGTCCGGTTTGTCACAGCCATAATAGGTCATGGCATCTGCATAAGTCATTCGTGGAAACGTAGAAACATCAACGTTTTTCACAACCTTGAACAGATGTTTGGTCAATGCTTCAAACGTATTCAAAACATCGTCTTGCGTTACGAACGACATTTCGCAGTCGATTTGCGTAAATTCCGGCTGGCGGTCAGCACGCAAATCCTCGTCTCTGAAACAGCGTACAATTTGAAAATAGCGGTCGTAGCCGGAAACCATCAACAATTGCTTAAACGTTTGCGGCGATTGTGGAAGAGCGTAAAATTCGCCTTCATTCATGCGCGATGGCACTACAAAATCACGCGCACCTTCGGGTGTAGATTTAATCAAAAACGGCGTTTCGACCTCAACAAAATCCAAACCGTTCAAGTAGTTTCGTGTTTCAATCGCCATTTTGTGTCGAAGCAAGATATTGTTATAAACAGGTGTTCGACGAAGATCAAGATAACGATATTTCATGCGAAGTTCATCGCCGCCATCCGATTGGTCTTCGATGGTGAACGGCGGAGTTTTCGATTCGTTCAGAACTTCAATTTTTTCAACAAGAATCTCAATATCTCCCGTTGGAATTTTTGAATTTTTATTACTTCTTTCAACGACTTTTCCGGTTATTTGCAGCACATATTCGCGTCCGAGTTTACGAGCTTTTTCGCAGAGTTCGGCGTTGGTGTCCATGTTGAACGCCAACTGCGTAATGCCGTAGCGATCACGCAAGTCGATAAACGTCATTCCGCCCAAGTCGCGCGAACGCTGCAACCAACCGCAAAGCGTTACGGGCTGTCCAACGTTATTGATATTTAATTCTCCGCAGGTGTGTGTTCTTAGCATACTACTTCGCTTTTCCTTGATTAGCCACGGCCTCCATACGTTTTGCCAAATCATCCGGATCACCTAAAAAGTAATCATTTATCAAATTCATGTTATCGTCAAATTCGAAAACATAAGGCATTGCCGTAGGTAGATTTAGGCTTGCAATTTCTGAATCGGAGATATTTTTTAGATATTTGATGATACCACGTAAACTGTTTCCGTGTGCAGTAACAATGATTTGGTCGTGTTTCTTCAACGCGGGGACAATATGATCATTCCAGTATGGAACTGCACGTTCTACGCAATTTTTCAGCGACTCGGTCAGTGGAACTAATTTTGGGTCAATATCGGCATATTTTGGATCTTTGCGTGTGTTGCGCTCGTCGTTTTCCGGAATTTCGTTGGGTGCAACATCATAACTGCGGCGCCAAATCAAAACCTGTTCTTCGCCATATTTTTCAACTGTTTCGGCTTTATTCAAGCCTTGAAGCATACCATAATGCTTTTCGTTCAAGCGCCAAGATTTTTCAACAGGAATGTATAGCAAATCCATATCTTCCAAAACCACGTTCAAGGTTTTGATTGCACGTTTCAAATACGATGTAAATGCCATTCCGAAGCAGAGATCGGCGTCCATCATCAATTTTGCGGCTTCGTGAGCTTCCTCAATACCTGTGGAATTCAAATCCACATCCGTCCAACCTGTAAAGCGATTTTCTTTGTTCCATGTGCTTTCGCCGTGGCGAAGTAAAACGACTTTTTTCATAGTTTATATTTTTTAGTTAGTATTCAAATTTTTTTGCAAAGATACGAAAAAATTACTATCTTTGCAAATCGTATCGAATGAATAGGCATGATAAACCAAGACCAAGAAAGAAGAGAAGTTCTCAAACGGTATCATGATCTTTTAGCGGCGTTTAAAGTGCCGTTGAAAGAGTATGAAAAACAGATGCTTCGCAAGGCGCTCAAGTTAGCGATTAGATCACATTCCGATATGCGTCGAAAAAGCGGAGAGCCATACATTTATCACCCGTTAGATGTGGCTTTTATTGTAGTTAACGATATTGGATTGGGACCTACATCTGCGGCTTGTGCGCTTATTCATGATGTGGTTGAGGACTCCGAGTTTGTTACGCTTGAAGATATTAAGGCTATGTTTTCGCCGACAGTTGCGAAAATCATTGACGGACTCACAAAAATCGACGAAATCTTCGATCAAGGGGCTCTTTCGATTCAAGCGGAAAACTACAAAAAAATGTTGCTCACGCTGTCGGACGATGTTCGTGTGATTTTGATAAAACTTGCAGATCGTTTGCACAACATGCGGACGTTGGACTCCATGCCGCACGACAAACAATTGAAAATCGCATCCGAAACGACTTATCTATATGCACCTTTGGCGCACCGTTTGGGACTTTATGCCATTAAGAGCGAACTTGAAGATTTGGCGATGAAGTACACCGAGCCCGACATGTACAAGGAGATTTCAACAAAGCTTCAACGCACGGCTTCCGAACGAGAATGTGCTGTTAAAGAATTTATTGAGCCTATTGAAAAAAGATTATCCGAAACTTCGCTTAATTGCCATATTTCAGGTCGAGTAAAATCCGTTTATTCAATTTGGCATAAAATGAAAATCAAACGCGTGCCGTTTGAAGAGATATATGATTTGTTTGCAATTCGGATTATCGTTGATTCGCCGTATGATCGTGAAAAAGCAGATTGCTGGGCAATTTATTCCATTCTGACAGATATTTATCGACCCAATCCCGAACGTTTGCGAGATTGGATATCGACACCGAAAAGCAATGGATATGAAGCTTTGCACACAACCGTTATGTCGAACACCGGACAATGGATTGAAGTGCAGATTCGTTCTACACGCATGGAAGAAATTGCCGAAAAGGGATATGCCGCACATTGGAAATACAAGCAAGATGAGGCTTTCGCAAATCAAGAAAGCGGATTGGATATTTGGCTAAACAAAATCCGTGAGATGCTCGCCAGTGATTCGAAAGAGGCATTGGATTTCCTAAACGAATTTCGACGAAATTTATTGGACGAAGAAATCGTTGTTTACACGCGGAAAGGCGATTTAAAAACGATGCCTGCCGGATCTACCATACTGGATTTTGCGTACAACATTCATTCCGAACTCGGCGAAACAGCGATTGGGGCAAAAGTTAATCATAAATTGGTACCTATTCAAGAGGTTCTGACCAGCGGAAACCAAGTTGAAATCATCACATCAAAACGGCAAAAACCAACCGAAGAATGGCTTGATTTTGTTGTTACCGAACGTGCTAAAACACATATCAAAAATTATCTAAAGGAAGAAAAAAGCCGCTATAAAAATCAAGGTGCTCAACTTCTGAGAGACTATCTCAAAGAGATAAAACGACCGTTGGGTACAGATGAAATGTCGCTGATTTTAGATAAAACACTGCTAAATAAGGCAGACCTCTACTACCGCATCGCTACGGAGCGATTAAGAAAAGAAGATGTTTTGGCAATTTTTGAAAAGCAGAAAAAAAAGCCGAATTGGTTTGGTGCGTTATTCGGAATAAAAGAAAAAGTTGATCCGCTTACGATTCATGACGCTATTCAGCAACAAGTGAAAGATAAGCCGGAATCCTTGATGCTTGGAAAAGACAAGCAAAATATCGCTTACGAAATTTCGACGTGTTGCAACCCTATTCCGGGGGATGATGTGATTGGAATTTTGATGCCGAATAATGTGATTCAAATACATCGTATTAACTGTCCGAATGCTACTGAATTGATGTCGAAATACGGCGACCGCATCGTAAAAACAAAATGGAGAGAAAACGAACAAGTAACATTTTTGGTTGGCATAAGACTAAGCGGTTTTGACAGAAAAGGTATCTGGCGAGAGATTAGCCGTGTGATTTCGCGAGAAATGGACTTGAACATAAAATCCATCAACTTGAATGCTGCCGAAGGTGTGTTTGAAGGAACTATTATGCTTTATATTTCAAATGTTGACAGTCTCAATGTGCTTATCGATGGTCTTCGAAAAATTGAGGGCGTTGATAAGGTTTCTCGAATGAATTAGAGAATTTTACACTTGTTCGTTCTGAATTTCATTTTTTTTTGTATCTTTGTGGAATGAAACGCCTATTTTTTTTGAAAATACTGTTTTTGTGCTTGATACCGTCTGTCCTGTCGGCACAATCCTTTTATTTTGAAAAAAGATTTGACATTCCGGTCAATGATTCTTTCGGAAATCGCATAAAAGAGCCGTGGTTTGGTGGTTTGAACGCAGTTATTATAGGCGAAATTGACTTGAATTTTGATGGAAGATTAGATTTGGTTGTGTACGATCAACACGCTGAAAGGATATTTACTTTTCTGAATATGGGTCCCGGTAAAAACGGTTTGAACATCTATCGTTATGCACCGGAATTTGAAAGATATTTTCCGAGAATTGCGCCGGGATTAGCTAATAGAATCATGTGGTTTCAGCTCGTAGATTTTAACGGCGATGGATTGCCGGACTTAATCATGTCTAATGGACTTGGTGGTGTTAGGATATACAAAAATGTGAGCCAAAAACCGAACATCCGATTTGAACGTTATCTTGAAAGAGTGTACGCAGAAATAGATCTTTTTCCTCCCTCACCTCCGATTTCTTTACCTTTGTCTTTTTCGACTCTTTCTCGTCCGCATTTTGTGGATGTTGACGGCGATGGCGATTTGGATATGTTGGTCTTTGGTGGAATAGGCGCAGGAACAACGCTGTACTTTTATAAAAATCGTAGTGTTGAAAATTTCGGACGTACAGATACGTTTGACTTTGTTTTGGCAGATCGGATGTGGGGCTGTTTTCGAGAGGGCGATGCTTCCAACGAAATTATTCTGAATACTTGCACAGATAACAACCGGCAATCAAACAGCAACCATATCCCTTCGCAAGTCGCAAGTCACTACATTCCTATTACGCCTCTACATGGCGAAGGCTCTACAATTTTTGCATTCCGTTTTAGCAATGACACCTTGTACGATTTGTTATTGGCAGATGGTGGTTATCCAACCATCACGGCTTTGTTCAATGAAGGCTCACGAACCGATGCGATAATTACAGATTATGACCCGGCATTTCCGAAGAATACCGGACCTATCTTCCCGAGGAAAAATACACCCGTCAGGATATTCAATACACCGACTGCTTCGACGATTCATATAGACACTAGTGGTGCCAAATCATTGGTTTTTTCGCCGTTCACTGAAAGAGAATTTTCAACTGAAGGGTATGCTTCGATTTGGGTTTATTCACTTTCCGAAGATGGCAATTTCCATTTAATAACCGAGCGTTTTTTGCAAGAGGATATGCTGGACTTCGGAATCGGTTCTTTTCCCACGTTTGTTGATATTGACGGAAATGGACGGCTGGATATTGTAATTGGAAACCACGGAGTTATTGATTCCTCTTGGCATGCACTGGTAGATGGTTGGGTATCTCGATTTGTTGCGGATTTGGTATTGCTGCGAAATATCGGAACAAAAACAGAGCCGGCATTTCAAGTTTACCCGCTGAAATTAACGCCTCCGCTCAATATTGCAGGTGCAGTTCCAACCTTTGGAGATATTGATAACGACGGACACTTAGATTTATTGATTGGTACGGCGTGTGGCAAAATACTTCATTATCGAAATATCTATCATGATACTGCCGGTGTTTTTCCTCCGCATTTTGAGTTGGTCAATTCAAATATCTTGGAAGATGTTTTCTGGGGAAATGACAGTGTAGGTAGGCTTAGCCCACCTGATATGGGTAGGTTTTTGGCACCACAACTTTTCGATTTCAACGGAGACGGACGCTTGGATTTGGTTGTTGGCAGTCAAAACACCATTTGGGGCGTGGGGTTTGGCAACACTCGTAACAAGAGTAGCATTGTCTATTTTCAAAATGTCGGAACTCATGAAAATCCCATACTATTCAAACTTGTTACGGACAGTTTGGGACGAGTAGATGTATCCGGCGAACGGTTTAACGAAGGGCACAGTACACCTCATTTTTTCAGAGATGTCAACGGAAACACGCACCTGTTTAGCGGTAATAGAGAAGGGAAAATTTTGCATTTTACGGATATTGACGGAAATTTACACGGCACGTTTCAGCGCATGGACGATATAAGTTTTTTGTTGAATGACCGCGTGGAAACGCTGTGCGAAGGTTCGTTTACAGCTGTTGCTGTCGCTGATTTGAATGGTGACGGAATTTTGGATATGGTCGTTGGAAATCACCGCGGCGGGTTAACGATTTTTTTCGGAATTTCTGAATTTCCGCCTACAAATATCGAACGCCCTGTAGTAGAGACGCAATGCATTGCGTCTCTACGAATATTTCCAAACCCTGTTGACGATTGGTTATTCATCGAATTTGAAAAAGATTATCGCATGCGGGGACAGATTTTGGATTTGCAAGGTAGAATCGTTCGTCATTTACCAATTGTCCAAAACAATCAAGGCATTGATGTAAGTGCGCTTCCAGCAGGGATTTACATATTAAGAGTTTTTGCAGAAAATCAAATTTTCACACAAAAATTCATAAAAAACTAACAAAAATTTGGCTATTTCAAAAAAAAATCGTAATTTTGCAGTCCGAAATTTCAAAATTGCGAGGTAGCTCAGTCGGTTAGAGCGTCGGATTCATAACCCGGAGGTCACGAGTTCAAATCTCGTTCTCGCAACTCAAAAAACGAAACATTAATGTTTCGTTTTTTTTTGTATCTTTGTGCGGTGAAACGCAGTCTAACTATTCTAATAATACTGTTGTTCTCTGCTCCGATAAAATTGCAGGCCGAGCGCCCTGTTTTGGCTTTTGGAGACGGAGAAAGGCTGGAATTTACAGTGAGCTATCGTGCGAGGATGTGGCCTAATACGGTAGTTGGAGATATTACTTTGTCGGTTTTAGAACAGCAAGGTCTTTTCACAATTGTGGGACGCGGACGGAGCCGCTCGTTTTTTCGTTGGTTTTTTGATGTGAACGACACTTATACGATTGTTATGGATGCCGAAACTTTGCGGCCTCTAACGTATTCCGAACGTACGCGTCAAGGAAACCGGCATTTCAATGCAGATTTCAAATTTGATTGGGATAGTATGGTTGTGAATACAAGTTGGCGAAACCTAAACCGTCATGCCGAAAATTCCTACAAAACCATGCCGATTACAGAAGATTGTGTAGATGCTGTTTCGCTTTTTTATCGCTTACGCAATACAGATCCGGCTACGCTCAGAGTTGGAGTACCGGTACCGTTGAATATGGTTCTTAGAAATTCGATAAGACAAACCAGTTACACATTTCTTGGTCGAGAAGTGTTGAATATCCCAGGAGTAGGACGTTTCAACACATTCAAATTTTCTGTTATGCTTGTAACTTCCGGAGATGAAACTTTTCAAGATGGTTCGAGATTTTACATTTGGATCTCCGATGATCTAAACCGCATACCTTTGCAAGTTCAGTCACCCATAAGAGTCGGCAGCGTACGCATTAGATTAGCCGGACACAGCGGATTAAAACATCCTTTGACGAGTCGAATCCGGTAAATTTGCGAAGCTCAATAATAACGTCATTGCGAGGCACAAAGTGCTGAAGCAACCTAAATCTATAGATTGCTTCACTACGTTCGCAATGACGCTATCGCAAATTTTTGAGACAGTGTCAATTTTAATACCTATAATGCTCCGCCTTGTAAGGACCTTCAACCGGAACGCCGATATAATCGGCTTGCTCGACTGTGAGCTTGGTAAGTTTTACACCGATTCTGTCTAAATGCAAACGAGCAACCTCTTCGTCTAATTTTTTCGACAAACGATATACGCCGATTTCGTAAACATCTTTGTTTTTCCACAAATCTAACTGCGCTAAAGTCTGATTGGTAAACGAATTACTCATCACAAAACTCGGATGCCCCGTAGCACAACCCAAATTCACTAAGCGTCCTTCTGCCAAGAGGAAAATACAGTGTCCGTCGGGGAAAATATACTTATCTACCTGAGGCTTGATATTTACCTTTTGAATACCCGGAAATACGTCTAATTGCTCCACTTGAATTTCATTGTCAAAATGCCCGATATTGCAAACGATAGAGTCGTCCTTCATTTTTTTCATGTGTTCAACGGTGATCACATCTTTGTTTCCGGTTGTTGTAACGTAGATATTTCCTTCATGTAAAACATCTTCGATTGTCGCCACTTCAAAACCTTCCATTGCAGCCTGCAACGCACAAATCGGATCAATTTCCGTTACAATCACACGTGCGCCATAACCACGCATCGAGCGTGCACAACCTTTACCCACATCTCCGAAACCAAGTACTACAACTACTTTTCCGGCAATCATGACATCTGTTGCACGCTTAATTCCGTCTGCCAAAGATTCTTGACAACCGTAAAGATTATCGAATTTTGACTTTGTTACGGAATCATTTACGTTTACCGCAGGAATCAGCAATTCGCCTTTTTCCAACATTTGATACAAACGATGAACACCGGTCGTAGTTTCTTCTGAAACGCCCTTCCATTCGGAAACCGTGCGATGCCAACGTTGATTATCTTCTTTTAGAATGGCTTTCAAGCTGTCCAAAATCACTCCTTCTTCCTTACTGCTTGGCGTATAATTCAAAATTTTTGCATCTTTTTCGGCAGCATAACCTTTATGGATAAAAAGCGTTGCATCGCCGCCATCGTCAACAATCAGCTGCGGACCTTTTCCGCCGGGAAATGCTAATGCTTGATTGGTGCACCACCAATATTCTTCCAAAGTTTCGCCTTTCCAAGCAAACACCGGAACACCCGCAGCGGCAACGGCAGCAGCGGCATGATCTTGCGTCGAAAAGATATTGCAGCTGCACCACCGCACGTCTGCACCCAGTTCAACCAAAGTTTCAATCAATACAGCTGTTTGAATGGTCATGTGTAAAGAACCCATAATCCGAACGTCTTTCAAGGGCTTTTCTTTGCCGTATTTAGCACGTAAACTCATCAAACCGGGCATTTCTTTTTCTGCTATCGCAATTTCTTTACGCCCAAATTCCGCCAAACCAATGTCGGCAACTTTGTACTTCAAATCGTAGTCTGTCATCTTTTTCTTGATTTTTTTTTGCAAAGATACAAAAAAATTTGGTAAATTGATTTTTTTTTCATATCTTTGCAGACTGAATATAGTATGAAACCGCGAAATGAGCGTTGTAAGATATAGTTTGTTTGTTTTCGTGCAGTTTATCGTTTTGATGGGTCTGCATGGACAGCAAGCACCGCAGATTTCGCATTATATGTTTAACAACCAGATGTTCAACCCGGCGAGTGCAGGATTCACAAATAGTATTGTAGCCAGCGGTATCCACCGCCAGCAGTGGTATGGCATGGAAGGTTCCCCGCAAACAACGATCGTTTCTATTGATGCTCCGTTAAGAATAATCAACAGCGGCGTAGGATTGAACATTACAAACGACCGTATCGGTTTTTTCAATTCTACAACTATACAATTAGCTTATAACTATCAGATTCCCTTTTTGAGCGGCACTTTAGGTATGGGTATTCATCTCGGAATGAACAATATGGGGCTTCGTGCAAATTGGAATCCTCGTGAGCAAGGAGATCAAGTTCTAGAAAACTTAGAAGACGTATCCGGTTTTTTGTTTGATGTTGGCTTGGGACTGTTTTATAGTGTTACAGATCAATACGAAATCGGCATCTCACTCGGACATATCAACCAACCGCGTTTCGATGGTCGTGGAGGGAGCCATGATATTTACAGACAAAGGCGAGTATTAAACCTTTCCGGAAATTACAATTTTACGTTGGATATGTTTCCGAGAATGAACTTTGTGCCATCAACGCTTATTAAGACCGATTTCACAACCATGCAGATAGATTTATCATTGATTGGTATGTTTAATAGGCAGTACTGGGGCGGAATTTCTTACCGATGGGGCGATGCGATTGTACTGTTGGGCGGACTGCATTTACAACAACTTCCCTTACAAATAGGGGTAGCCTACGATATAGCAACAAATTGGATGTCAAGAGCTTCAAGTATTGGTGGAGGTTTTGAGATTTTTGTTCGTTATTCGTTCAATCTAACTGCAGATAGAATCCCGCAGAGCCACAGAAATTCAAGATTTCTATAACCCTTATAGTCAAAATAAGTAACCAAACCGAAAATAAAAAAATGTCAATATGAAAATCGTGAAACAACATGTTAGTAAGTTAATCGTCCTGATTCTTGTGTTAACGATGATAGGTTGTCAAAGAAACACAGGGCACGGACAGTTGACCGGCTCTCCTAATCGCAACCGAACTGCGGTTCCAATACCACATGGAATGGTTTATATTCCGGCTGGTTTTTTTACCATGGGTGTTGGTAGCGATGACCCAACGTTCTCTTTCACTCACAGTCCAAGAGTAGTTAGTATTTCAGCCTTTTACATGGACGAAACGGAAATTACCAACAACCAATATCGTCAGTTTGTCGACTGGGTAGTAGATTCCATAAGGCGCCGATTTCTTTCTGAGGTTGATCCTGGTACGTTTCTGATAGAAGATCACCTGGAGGATGATTATTTTAGTGGTGTTTCCAGGCTCAACTGGAATGCACGTCCGAGAAGATGGACCCCTGAGATGGAAGAAGCAGTTCAACTACTGTACGTGCCGCACGAGGAGCGCTTTCATCGTCGCAGAGAGATTGACGTACGACTGCTTAACTTTGAGTTTACCACGTTCGATTATCGGGCTGCTGCCCAAAGATCGGAAGGAGAGATAGACAGACGATTCGAAGGCATTCACATGGGTATGTTTCAAACGCGTCCGGCATCTACCAGAAGCCGTGCAGGATTTGTGCGAAGAGAGGTTGTGAATGTGTATCCTGATACACTTGCATGGCTTGTGGACTTTGCTTTTGCGTATAACGATCCTATGGTTCGTTCGTACTTCAGCAGTCCGATGTTCGACCACTATCCGGTTGTAGGTGTAAATTGGCACCAAGCCCGAGCATTTGCTGCATGGAGGACTCAGATGCACCATGCCGAACTGGCACGAAGAGGTTTGCCGATGATTGAGCATTACCGTCTGCCTACCGAAGCAGAATGGGAGTTTGCCGCTCGAGGCGGATTAGAGTTCAACCCATTTCCGTGGGGCGGCCCGTACGCATTGAATATGCAGGGATGTTTTCTTGGAAACTTTAAACCTCAACGCGGTATGTATACGCTTGACGGCGGCCTCGGTCCAATGATTGTCGGGCATTTCCCTCCAAACGACTTCGGCTTGTTCGATATGATGGGCAATGTTGCCGAATGGTGTATAGATGCTTGGCAAGACTCTCCTCTTGGGCTGAGTGATTTCAATCCTGTTTTCGAATGGAATGCAACTCCGGATTGCGGCCCTGCTATGAGACGCAAGGTGATCAGAGGTGGTTCGTGGAAAGATTTTGCTGAAAACACAAAGGTTTATGCACGCCATTTCGAATATCAAGACACTGCGAAGTCTTATATCGGATTCCGTACTGTGATGACGAGCATGAGTTCGGATAGAGGCAATAACAGACGTATTACGTCGAACGTTCACAGAAGATAATAAAAAATGAATAGATAACTAAAATCAACAAAAACAAAATGGGAACAAATAAAGGTAAAAAACAAGGCTGGTTTGGTAGAATGGTAAGAAGCCACGGCTTCAGACAGTTCATGTCTAAAACGTATGGTATTGGTGCTGCAATTGTACTCTTAGGTGCAATGTTCAAGATCAATCACTTTCCGGGAGCAAACATTATGCTTATTGCAGGATTAGGTGTGGAAGCATTTATTTTCTTTATGTCTGCTTTCGAGCCGCTTCACGAAGAAGTGGACTGGTCGCTGGTGTATCCGGAACTTGGCGGCGGAGAAGGAGCGGCGGCAGCAGGTGCAGCCAGAGTTGCAGCACCTAGAAGCTTTAGCGGCGTAGAACAGCCCTTACTTACTGAGAAATTGGATCAAATGCTTCATTCTGCAAATATTGACGCCAATCTATTGAGTAGTCTAAAAGATGGTCTGACCAAGCTCAACACAACGGCACAAAATTTGAATGCTTCTGCAGACATAGTGGGCGTAAACGCAAACTATGCAGGTGAGTTGGACAAACTAACCGAAAGTTTAGGACGTTTAAACAGCATTTACACACAACAAATTGAAGCTTCATCACGCCAAATGGAGGTTACTATGAAAGCTCAACAGGACATGAGCCGAATTGCCGAAGCTTTGGCGGGAACTTTAGAAAGTTCAGCAAAATCCGTTGCAGAAATGAACAGCTTATCAGAGAAAGTTAATTCGTTGAATAAAGTTTATGGAGGCATGCTTAGTGCGTTCAAAAGCATCGGCAAAGACAGTTAATAAAAGTAAAGTTTAACAACTAAAATGAAGGGATAAGATTATGGCCGGTGGCAAACAAACCCCAAGACAAAAGCTCGTTAGCTTGATGTATTTGGTCTTTATCACAATGGTTGCATTGAACGTATCAACGGAAGTTTTGAGATCTTTCGTGATTGTGAATGAAAGCATGGAAAGAACCAATGAAAATCTTCGCGATAACGTTGTGTCTACACACATGATGTTCGAAAGGGCTTTGGCAGAAGATAGAGACAGATTTCAAGAAAATTTTGATAAGGCACAAGAGGCACAAAGACTTACAGCTGAACTTCGTGAGCATATTAGACTTGCAAGAAGAGACCTTGTTGTTATGGCTGAGAGAGTACCTCCGGAAGTTGCAGATACACTTAATCCACGTGCTATCAGACGCCAAGATGATTATAGTACCCCAACTCGACTTTTTATTAATGATGGAAGAGGTCTGAAACTTAGAAATGAAATTGAGCAGCATGTTATAAACATGCTTAATCTTTTGCCGGAAAGCAATCAAGATAATATAATGCAGCCGTTCGACACAGAAGGCCCGTTTCGTGATGCAAATGGTATGATAATTCCATGGGAAAGGGCAAATTTTGATGGAGTAGTTATCGTTGCAGCAATTACAATTTTGAATCAGTTGAAAAACAATGCACTGAATTTTGAACTTGAAGTTGTAAACGAGCTGTTTCGTATGGTATCTGACGGCGATTTGACTTTTGACAATGTACAAGCGAGAATCGTTCCTAGGTCAACATTTGTGGCACTTGGAGAAACTTTTGAGGCAGAAGTGTTTATGGTTGCATGGGATGGTAGACAAAGAGTTATGGCAAACATTAACGGTCGAAATATTGAAAGTAGAGACGGCGTTGTTCGTTTTAGTGTTCCAGCCACAAGTGAAGGTGTCTTCCCTGTCTCGGGCTGGATTGATTTCGACGGCGATAGACTTCCATTCCGAACAGAGTATGTCGTAGCAGCTCCCGCAGCATCCGTTTCGGCAGAGGCAATGAATGTGTTCTACATCGGTGTTGACAATCCTATCACTGCGGCAGTTTCGGGCGTTGATCCCGGTAATGTTCGTGTAAGCATTTCCGGTGCAGGGGCTACCATTACTCCGATTCCGGGAGGCGGAAACCGCTATATCGTCCGTGCAACAACACCGGGTGAGGCAGTCATAACAGTTTCGGCAAGAACGAATGATGGAGGAACCAGAAACGTAGGAGAATTCAGATATCGTGTAAGACGTGTGCCGGATCCCGTGGTTGTAGTGGCAGGTCTTGGCGATCGAGATACACATGTTGCTGCAAGCGTTTTGGCAGGTGCAGGAGGATTAGTCGCAAGAATGCCGGGCTTTGATTTCGAATTGGCAGTGCAGGTAAACTCGTTTACAATGTCAACAACAGTAGCTGGAAGTTTCGTAGAATTGAGATCTACAAACAACAGATTTACAGATGCAATGATAACTCAAATGCGAAATGCGAGACCGGGACAGAGATTCAACTTCGATAATATAAACGTTCAAATGCCGACAGGTCCCGAAGCTACTCGTCCATTTTCATTAATAATCAGATAATAAAAACCGATATATCATGAAAAAATTAGCCGTTTTAAGTATCGTTCTTTTTGCGTTATTCGCTGCAGAGCGTGTACAAGCACAAGCTATTGGCATGGAGCCTCCGTCTGATCGCTTCTATATCAGAGAAAACCATATTGGAAGAGAGCCGCGTCCGTTTGTGTGGGTTCGTGAAGCGGATATCTATATCAGACATCGTTTGTGGCGGATGATTGATTTTCGCCAGCCATTCAACCAATTCTTTTACTTTCCGGTTAATCCTACTCGAGACCGTATAAGCTTTATGAGTATGGTTATGCAAGGATTTGAATCAGGAGAGCTCAGAGCTTTCGATCCGATCACCGACGACTTTACCCGGCCACTGACTTTTGAGGAATTTATGGCACAGCACACGCATGTTGAGACAAGGTACGTGGATGACTTAGATAATCCCGGACAAATGATTCTACGTTCCGATACAACGGCATTTAGAACGGGAGACGTGATGATGCTTCGTTTGAAAGAGGATTGGTTTATTGATCGCCAACGCAGCGTTCGTGATAATCGTATTATAGGGCTTGCTCCGGTTGTTCGACGATATCACGCAGAATCCGGTGATTTTATGGGGATTCAGACTTTGTTTTGGCTCCATTATGCAGAGAGCAGACCAGTGTTTGTTAACACAGATGCATTCAATCGACACAATTCTGCAGCACGTCTGTCTTACGACGATGTATTCGCGTGGCAGCGCTTTTTCCATAGCTTTATCACAAAAATTGATAATCCGCAAGGTCGAGAGCTTACTGAGTTTCTTTCCGGACGTCAGCTTTTGGAAGAATCCAGACGAATTGAAATCGAGTTGCTGAATATAGAAGAAGATCTTTGGGTGTGGTAATATTAGAAAAACGGCGGCATTGTCGCCGTTTTTGTATCTTTTTCCTCTATTTTTAACGAAATGGGCTTAAAGGACAAAATTTAGGATAAAATAATCTGACCTATGAAACTAACTATTACTTTTATCACAACTCTATTTCTGTTGTGCAGTTTTTCGTCGCTGCGTGCGCAAGTCGTGTTTGCCTTTAATGAATTTACAATTTGTGAGGGGCATAGTTTCGATTTGCTTGGTTTCCAAAATGACAATGTTTCCGTAGCGGTAGGATGGGAAATAGTCGGGTGGCGAAACATAAGCAGTACCACTGTCAGCCCAACCACCACAACTGTTTATACATTAGAATATCGGCAAATAGCCAATCCGTCTAATGTTTTCACTCGAACTCTGACCATTGATGTGCGGCAGAGACCAACGGTAAGTATTTCGCGGAGTGGTACAGACATTGTATGTCTTAACTCATCTGTGGAAATATTACGAGTAAGCGCCGCCAACTACGACACGATCTACTGGCTGCATATAGAAACCGGAGACAGATTCTACACGCATAACTTAACTGTCACGGCAACAGAACCACGTGCTACGTATGCGCTCGTGGCTACAAATGAGCACTGTCCAGTTCTTGCAAGAGCCGAAGTTGAGGTTCTTACGGTTGATCCGAATTTTGATCCCATATTTTCTGGGTGGGATCTTGTCTTTAGGGACTCGCGTACAACTGTTTTTTACTGTATCGACCCGGTTAATGTATCCAATTTAGCAGAGCTTACCTGGGTTCCTTTACACGTGGGGCCAGATGCTTCTTCAAACGTTATTTTTCATGAAATGCCAAATGCAGAAAACGACTTATACAGAGTAACCGACTATAGGGTAGTCTGGGATAATCCGGATAATTACACACAGGGCATTGCGCTATTTTTTGGAGGAAATTATACTAATGCATTCACCATTGAAGTGGATATTCTTAATAAAATCTGTGGTACTACCATTACTCACACTCGAAGAAGAACTATTGAGCTATTTGAAGATATAGCACCTCGAATGAATGCTTGGTGTGGTTTTTTCGGTGCAATAGGGTATTTTGATATCGTCAATACAGCTTGCTTTCCGGGGGTAAATTTCAATGTTGAATTTACCAACCAAACTACTCCCGGTGAATATATCCCCACAAGAACTGCAGATGCCCGATGGGAGGTTGTATTCGATGGCGATGCGCCGGAGACATTGACTTACGATATTACCATTACTTATACTGATTTGAACGGAACTCCGCAAACTCTTAATTTTCAGCTGACAGTAGGCACTTGCCTAATTATTGAATACTTTGGAGGAACCAATAATGCTGAGATAGACCGTAGCTGGTTGAGCGGTATGTGGTGCAGCCCTATATCTGATAGAACCTGCCGGAATAGCAGGAACCAACCGGCTACAGTGGTTGAAATCACTATTTGCCAGGGCGAAAACGCATATTTGGGTCTATGGACAAACATGGGACAACCCCTAGAAGTTGTTTGGGATAATCCGGAACTACCGGTCGTTTGGAATCCTGCTGTAAACGCACCGCTTGCAAGCTCCAATTTTCAATACGATCCGAGCACTCGCACGTATACAATATCCCATCCGGAAAGAGAAAACAATGCGTACTTTAGGGTATCACCACAAGAAACAACAATTTATACCGGAACACTTTTTGGTGTGGAGTTTGCTTTCAAAGTGAATGTTATTGATAACCGCCTTGCTGTAGATACTGTTATTTGCTTCGGAGAATCTATTGATTTGAGAACACTGGAAAGGGTAGAAAATATTGCCGGAACAGCTCAATGGCAGGTAAGCAACGCAATTGTAAGCCCTCTTGTAGATACAGAGTATTTGATATTCGGTAGGCGTCAATACATGTGTCCGGGCCAAACAGAAATTTTTGCTACCGAAATAGTACATGTGCGGGTTGAGATGCCTGCCTGGATGACAACTCCCACAGAGCCTGTTGATGCCACATTAAATTGTCGGCTTTCACTTACCGACTTTTTGAATACCAATGTGAGTAGAGACAGGATTACATGGTGGTACGACCTAAACTTGAATCCTATCAGCGACAGCATTACCATAACACCGGGCATTACAAATTATTATGCTGAGATTAGAAGCGCCTGCGGAATAGATACAGTTGAAATAGAAATACATGGTGTTCCTGCAGTCATCTTGATTGAAGAGCTTGCCATTTACAGCTACGAGTTGCCTTTTGATTGGCATGACACGACTTTCTTGCCCGGAACGCAGAGTGGTACTGTTGTTTTCAATAGACAAACCATGCAGGGTTGCGATAGTATTGTGCATCTATATTTAACAGTAACCCCTGTACTTGTAGCCGAGTTGAACCCGATACCGGTAATGATATGCCGTGATGATGCCGACTTCAATCTGTCTTATGTAGTTTCTTCCGATTCTCCCCACTATCAATCTGTTCACTTTGACGAAAAAGCTCGTGCTGCAGGTTTTAATGATATTATCAGAGAACCGGTTAATGCATTTTCTATAGACATTCCTCTGCCTGTCGGCGTTCGTCCGGACACATATCGCGGCACGTTGATACTCGAAAGGGATTTGTATAGAGATATGGTACTTGATTTTGAGGTTTCAATTCGTTACAACTCTTCAGTCATTATTCAAATGTGGAATAATGTGCTTGCGTTGTCAAACAGCATTCCGATAGAGGAGGGTTGTCGCTTATCGAGTTTTCAATGGCACAGAAACGATTTGCCGATTCCGGGTGCAACCGGCTCATATTTTTATGCCGGTACTCTCCAAACGCTTGATATCAATGCAGAGTACAAGGTGAGTTTTATTCGCTGTGCAGAAAGCGTTGCTGTATATACCTGCCCAATAATACCGGTATGGCGTCCAATCGGAGCCGAATTTCCGACTGTTGTAAATGCAAGCCAAATTTTTGACATTTCGATGCCTACGGCAGGATATGTGGAGATCCATGACTTGACAGGACGTAGAATTTCCCGACGAGCAGTCGTAGAGGGAGCAAACAACATTGCCGCACCTAATTTTGCCGGAGCCTATGTGCTGACCATATGGAGCAAAACGGGTGAAAATATGGTGAGAGAACGAATTATTGTTAGATAATGAAAAGTATAGTGAAAATATTGTTTTTGATTTTTACACTGTTGTTGATATCAGTGCAACCGGTGTTTAGCCAACATGGTCGTAATAGCAGCAGCAATTCCATTGCTCTCTGGACAAATGCCGGGTACAGCAGTATCATGAATCATTCGCCTGCAACTCGAGCAATTGGCGGATTAGGAGGTGCCATCGGTATCGGATACGAGTACAGAGCACGCAGCGGTTTCTTGCTGCAGACGGGGTTTGAATTATCTCTTTACAATTCTGTGATGCGCCGAAACGATACGCTTCATATTGTACCGATGATTGATACGGAGGGAAGAGCCTTTGACGGCCTATTCTCTTTTGAGAATATAAGCTCGCGTCAGCAGCTGGTAAACATAGGGCCGACATTGATGCTTGGAACGCAGTTTCAAAATAACTTTTATTTTCTGGTTGGCGGGAAAGTCAAATTCAATATTGACGGAGCAGAAAGAGCAAGCAGCGATGTTACCAAACGAGCGCGTTACGACAACATCATCGGCGATGACCACGACGGCATACTCAGCGATATGCCCAGTCATGGCTTGAGAATAAACCAACGCTCACACAATAGTTCACTGAAAATGAATACACTATTTATCGGCTCTGTAGAGGTTGGGTATGTTTTTTCTACAGGAAACTCCCGAACCCCCAGATCTACAAGAATGCGCTTATCCGTGTTTTTAGACTATGGATTTTCGCCTGTTTCGAGGTCAAATAATGACTTGATAATAAACAATTCACCTACAAGCGAATATACTCCTAAAATAGCGGTCTTTCTTCATCATGACGTACAATCTGGTTTTTTTAACACGCTTTTTACAGGTCTAAGACTTACTACCCTTTTTGACATTCGCCCGAGAAGGATTGATTGTTGGTGGCTGTGGTAAATTCAACAAAAAGTAGAAAATAAAAACCAAATAATTCTCAATTTTTTCGTATCTTCGCACCTTATTTCAAAGAAAAAAATCATGACATCAGCACAAATTCGAAAAACATTCTTAGATTTCTTTGCAAACAAACAGCACCACATCGTGGATTCCGCTCCAATGGTGATTAAAAACGATCCTACGTTGATGTTTACCAACGCAGGAATGAATCAATTCAAAGACATTTTTATTGGGCACTCGCCTATAAAATATCCACGTATTGCTGATACACAAAAATGTTTGCGCGTATCCGGAAAACACAACGATTTGGAAGAAGTCGGACACGATACCTACCATCATACTATGTTCGAAATGCTTGGCAATTGGTCGTTTGGCGATTATTTCAAAAAAGAGGCCATCGAATATGCATGGGAGTTGTTGACGGAAGTTTACAAAATCCCCAAAGAAAATTTGTATGTAACCGTTTTTGAAGGCGACGAAAAAGACGGCACCACCAAAGATATGGAAGCCTATCATTTGTGGAAAAAAATTGTGAACGAAGACCAAATTTTATTCGGAAATAAAAAAGATAATTTTTGGGAAATGGGCGACACCGGTCCGTGCGGACCTTGTTCGGAAATCCATGTGGATATTCGCTCTGCGGAAGAAAAATCTAAAATTTCCGGTCGTGATTTGGTCAACCAAGATCATCCGCAAGTGATTGAAGTTTGGAATTTGGTGTTTATGCAATTCAACCGTATGGCAAACGGTTCGTTGGTTGAGCTGCCTGCAAAACATGTGGATACGGGTATGGGCTTCGAACGTTTGTGTATGGTTGTTCAAGGCAAACAATCGAATTATGATACGGACGTTTTTCAGCCGATCATTCAGCATTTGGCCAAACTTTGCAACCAAACTTACGGAAAAGACTTGAAGCAAGACATTGCCATGCGTGTAATTGCAGATCACTTGCGTGCGGTGAGTTTTGCGATTGCCGACGGACAACTGCCGTCGAACAACAAAGCCGGCTATGTGATTCGTCGAATCCTGCGTCGTGCCGTGCGTTACGGTTATACATTTCTGAATTTCAGAGAGCCGTTTATGTGTAAATTGGTGCCGATTTTGTCGCAGGAAATGGGCGAGCAATTCAAAGAACTCAAATCCCAACAAGAGTTGATCACGAAAGTAATTGCTGAGGAAGAAAATTCATTCTTGAAAACTTTGGAATCCGGTATCCGCTTGCTCGACCAAATTATGGCGAAAGTGAAGGCCTTGACGCTTCGAGAGCCTCAGCGTCCAGCCACTGCAACATCGGTCGCTGAGCTTGTCGAAGCGCCCGCCCGTATTTCCGGACACGATGCTTTTGTATTGTACGACACATTCGGGTTTCCATTCGATTTAACGGACTTGATTTTGAAAGAAAACGGCTTGACCGTGAGTTATGAGGATTTCGAAAAAGAACTCAATCAACAAAAAGAACGCTCAAGAGCAGCCGGAGCTGTTGAAACCGACGACTGGATTGCAGTTCATTCGGGCGAAGAAACAAATTTTGTAGGCTATGACGAATTTTCTTGCGAAGCAAGAATTCTGAAATATCGCAAAGTTTCCGCAAAAAACAAAACGTTTTTTCAGTTGGTTTTAGATCAAACGCCGTTTTATGCCGAAAGCGGCGGACAAGTAGGGGATAGAGGCGTTCTGGTTGACTCTGAAAATAACAAAACTGCAATTTTCGACACCAAAAAGGAAAACAATTTAACTGTGCATTTATGTTCGGAATTGCCAAAAAACCTTGAGGAAACATTCATTGCACAAATTGACCAAGAAGCACGTTTGGCAACGACTTGTAATCATTCCGCAGCACATTTATTGCATCATGCTTTACGTAAAGTTCTTGGTACACACGTGGAACAAAAAGGTTCGGCGGTTCGTCCGGAAAGTTTGCGTTTCGATTTTTCGCACTTTCAAAAGGTAACCGATGAAGAAATTCGCCAAGTGGAAAAGATGATGAATGCGGAAATTCGAAAATGTCTACCGTTGGTTGAATCTCGGAATGTCCCTGTTGAAGAGGCTTTGCAGAAAGGTGCACTGATGTTGTTCGGCGAAAAATATGGCGACGATGTGCGTGTAATTGAATTGGGTGAATCGGCGGAATTGTGCGGAGGTACACACGTTTTGAATTCCGGACAACTCGGATTTTTCAAAATAATTTCGGAATCGGCAATCGCTGCCGGCGTCCGTCGAATCGAAGCCATTACTGCAAAAGAGGTTGAAAATTATTGGTTTGCTTTGCAGGATTCGCTCAGAGAGCTGCAGGAGCTATTTAAATCGTCGAATCTGAAACAGGCGATAGTAAAAACCATTGAAGACAACGAGGAATTGAAAAAACAAGTTGGCGATTTTATGGAGCAACGCAAACAGAACTTGAAAAAAATGTTGTTGTCTCGTGCTCAAACGATCAATGGCATTCAGTTGATTGAAATACCGGATAGCGAGGAGGGTATTTTGCCCGAAATCGTTAAAGGCTTGGCAGTTGATTTGAGAAAAGAGGTTCCGAATTTGGTATTCATAGCTAAAAACGTGCAAAATGACCGTTCATCGATCACTCTAACACTTGGCGATGACCTTGTAAAGGCAGGACGCAATGCCGGCAACCTCATCAAGGAAGCCGCAAAATTTATAGACGGAAGTGGTGGAGGGCAGCCGTTTTCAGCTGTAGCAAGCGGAAAAAAAATCAGCGGTTTTGCCGATGCAATTGCATATTTGAAAAAGGAATTAACCTAAAAAAGTAAGTCGTTAAAAAACTTTTTTCACTTTTTTGTAAAAAAAATTTGTTTATGTCATTTTTTTTTTGTAATTTTGCAGTCCGATTTTGAAAAGGGTCATTCTGTTTTTGAAACGGGTTTAGTTTTTAGAGTTTGATATTTTAGATTGAAGATTTAACTTTAGTTGGTTATTTTTTCACGTATAGCACGGAGTATTCCATTGCACACAAATGTGGATACGGATAGTGT